>CAZDSH010000007.1:0-48008 GCA_964508195.1 uncultured Clostridiaceae bacterium | reverse complement strand
AAGGATCAGAATTTCCGCTGTTCGAAGCCGATAGGCTAGTTTGCGGAAATTCCCGTAGCCCTCAAGCTCATTCATACACAACCGGCGGGTTCGCGAAGCGAGGATAGCCTAATGCCGGCACATTAAAAATGTGGCAAACAAAACGTCCCCCTGCCACATTCCCGTGCCTTATTAATTAATACTTATACTGCACCAATACCATGGCGCTTATTTCCATCTCCCCGGCGGATATGGGCGTTGCAGCCATATCCGCTGCACCTGCAACCCTCTTCAAATTTAGATTTTCCTTCATAATTGTTGGCCCGCCAGCGCTTATCTCTTGCACATTGACGGCATTCTTTACTGTAACCCCGAGGCCCGACGCAATAGCCCCCGCTTTGTCTGAAGCGTTTTTTACGGCAAGGCTAAGGGCTTCACTATAATATCTTTCGGTATCTTCAACACCGAACCGTATACTAGAGATCTTGTTCGAACCTACAGAGGATACGCCATCTATAATAGTACCGGTACTTTCTATATCTCTTATCGTAATTTCTACCATATTATTTGCCCTATATTCGTATATATGGGATTCCCTCGTTTTATCATCGTACCTTTCCATAGGGTACAAATTATAGGACACCGTTTTTATATCATCTTCCTTGATACCTAGGGATTCAAGCTTTTTAACTATTTTATCCATGATCTGGGCGTTTTCACGCTGTGCCTCTTTAGCAACGGTATCCCTCGTTTCCACTCCTACGGTTATATAGGCAGTATCAGGTTTTACTTTTATTATACCCGTTCCGTTCACGGCTATGATGTTTTCATCCATCTCCTGGGCAGCAACAACCCTTGAGGCGCCCATACCCCCAGCCGTATAAAGTGCAAAGGCTAAAACAAGAATCCCTAATATATAAGCTACAACCTTTACCCTTTTATTCGTCATTTATATCTCCTCCTTTATTCTTTTTCAGTTTCAACCATACCAAATAGGCCGCCCCCGCTAATATTGCTACGGGCAGCACATATCCCAATGCTACAACGGCTATTTCCACCGTATCCATGAGGGCGTTTGTAGTCCTAATGAAACCCCTTTTCATTCGGGCCCAGAGGCTATCCATCTTTAACGCCGAAACTCGGGTATCCTTTGGATCAACCTCGGTCATAAATACATTTATAGTGGAGTACTGGACAAGATTATCCCAACCCCTCAACTGGCTTCCGAAACCCTCAAGCTCGGTCCTTATTCTATTGAGTTCGTTTTCTATGCTTAAGATATCCTCTACCTTTTCGGCCTTGGCCAATATCTCAATGAGCCTTTCCTGCTGTACCTGCTTACTTTTAAAACGCGTTTCGGTATCCATATACTGAAGGGTTATATCATTGCCATAGGTGGAACGGTTCGTTACCTTACCTAACGCAGCGATTCTTTCAATACAGGTTCCAAATTCAGTACTTGGTACCCTGATTACTACATTTCCTTCTAAAAGTTCCTTTTCATCTTCAGCAGTAGCGTATTTCCTCACATAGCTATTGGAGCTTTCCACGTACCCACCAATCGTCTCCGCCATATTTTGCACGAAACTGAATTGGCTATTAAAATCTTTAACCTCCACGGAAATATCAGCATTTTTTATTATTTTTCTTCCATGCTGTGCGGCTAATTGATTATCCTTGGTTTCCCCCGATACCGATGCAACTGAAGACCGGCCTTCATCGTCCATTGGCGCCTCCGCCATATCAACAC
The DNA here is from genome assembly GCA_964508195.1 of uncultured Clostridiaceae bacterium. GTDB lineage: Bacteria > Bacillota > Clostridia > Ch29 > Ch29 > JAAYEV01. The sequence goes on along the minus strand of CAZDSH010000007.1, from coordinate 46,279 downwards.
CCGTTGCACGCCTAAGGCCAACCCTACCCTGCTCCTCCATCGCTTTAAGATCGAACAATTCTTGATTATACGTTATATCGTAATCACTTCTCGCTGGCGCCATACCCGGTGATTGTGGCGCGGCCATGTTCTCCGATGCCATCTCATCCCGCATAGATTTGTTGGCACCCATGAAGGGAATTATACCCGTCACCGCCACAGCTACAAGGAGTACCGCCGCCGCTGAAATTAAACTAGGCCTTAGCCATTTTCTTTTGATGCCCTTTTTTGTTCCATCCCTATACTCCCTTCGCAGACTTTGCATAATCATAGGGCGCAAATACGCAGGAGGTTCTTTTTCTTTAACTGTTTTACATTTGTTTATCATTGTCCTTAGCATGGAGAGTTCTTTTTCACAATCTTTACATCCCCTAATATGCTTTTCCAACAGGAGGCTCTCCCTTTGTGTTAACATTCCATCTATATATAAAGAAAATTGTTCTCTAAAATCTTTACATTCTTCCATACTTACCCCTCCTTTCAAACGTTTTTGACGTTTTTTCCAATTCCTAGGTTCCCCTGCTTTATTAATTCTTCCTTAAGACCTTGCCTAGCTCTACTTATACGGGATTTTACGGTTCCAATGTTAAGGTTTAATATTCGGGCTATCTCCTGATAAGCCTTGCCCTGAATGTCCCTAAGTATTATAACGGTCCTATGATCTTCGGGAAGGCTATTAATCGCCCTTTGTACCTGCTTCGCGGTCTCCCGTTGCTCTATTTGCTCCTCGGGCAGATCAGCGGTATCTACGATTAATTTGCTACCATCGGATTCTAGATTATCATTGTGCACAACGGGATAAAGTTTTATCTTCTTCCTTTTGCGTAGTTCATCAATGCAGGTATTTACCGCTATACGATATACCCAGGTTCCAAAGGTTGATTTACTGTTAAATTTTTTGATGGCTCTAAAGGCTTTTAAAAAGGCCTCCTGCGTCATGTCACAGGCATCCTCTTCATTGCCCATCATTCTGTAGCTTAAATTATAAATCTGTTTCTGATACATAAGAACGAGCTCTTCAAAGGCCGTTAAATCGCCTCCCTTACTGCGTTCAACTAGTTTAAGCTCCGCAGACATTGATATTCCTCCCTTCCCACCCGTACAATCGTTTTGACGAAAGTTTTTTCATTAAAGTTCCCAAAAAGTTCTTTATAAAAAAATAACGTAACAGCGTAGCCCACTGTCCGTCGTATATCCTTTGCAACCAATCCTTAGCATCCGATTTAAGTTATCAGCTATCCTAAATATCTATACCCTGTTTAAATCCCGATATGGGCCGTATAATATTATACATTATAAATGCGGCGGTTACTATTGCAACCTTAGGTTTATTGTGCTAATATATATTTTGCATGTAGGCGTGCCGATGTGGCGGAATAGGCAGACGCACCGCACTCAAAATGCGGCGGATAACCTCCATGCCGGTTCGACTCCGGCCATCGGCACCAAACACCAATAACTCCTAAAACCACCGCACCGGTTGTTTTAGGAGTTATTTTATTTTTTTAAATTTTACGATTGATATTCCACGAAAAAATTGGTTAATAGAACTGCCTTTATTCCCTAAGGGGGATACGAACGCTTTGATCATGAAAGGTACCCATTAAATCCTTTATATTTTTTATGTTTTAATAGATTTTCAAATTCTTCTTCAGATAGGGGCATACTTAGCAGATCGCCCTGAACATGGTCGCATTTCATATCTTTGGACACGTCTAAATGTTCTTTTTTTTCTATGCCCTCAACAGTAACATCAATACCTAGGCGGTGCGCCATAGATATAAGCGAACTTACTATAATCCTATCCGAATCCTTTTCTTCAAGTTCCGGGAATGAGGACCAGTGAAGCTTTAACAGGTCTATATTACCCTGGCTCAAATATTTGATGCAAGGACATCTCCCGCCGAAACCTTCTAGGGAAATGCTTATACCTGTATTCTTTAACCGGTTTATAGTTTCAATAAACATCGAAGCGTTGCTTTCCATAACACTTTCAGTTATTTCAAGTTCTAGATACTGGGGCCTAAGGCCTGTTTTATTTAGGATGTTTTCGACCTTAGCCGTAAAATCAACAGACTTAAGTTGGCGGGCCGATACGTCCATCGCCATTTTTAACCGTGGGTACCCCTTAATCTGCCATCTGCTGTTCACGGTACAGGCCGTCTCCATAACCCATTCACCTATAGAAATAATCGTATTAGTTTCCTCGGCTATTGGCATAAACCTCTCCGGTGATATAAAACCCCTTTGGGGGTGTTTCCATTTAACGTGGGCCTTTGCACCGTTAATATTGCCCGTCTTTACGCTATACCGTGGTTGATACTGAAGCATCAACTGCCCCTTGTCCAGGGCGTCCTTTAGCTCCCGCAGTATAAATATACGATCCTTAATCTCGTCGGCGATGCTATCGGTGAACATGTAACTACAATTGCCCCCTAGCTCTTTAGCCTTATACATCGCCGCATCTGCCCTTTTAAGCAATATATCAGCATCCTCACCATCCCTTGGATAGACGCTTATACCTATACTGGTGGTTACATATAATTGACTCTTGTTTACGATAAAGGGTTCCTGTAATGCGCCTATTATTTTCGCGGAAACAGTTTTTATGTCCTGCTCCCTTGATATCTTAGGGATTAATATTACAAATTCGTCTCCCCCCGCCCGGGATATAGTATCGTTTCTCCTTAGGACTCCTTTTATCCTTTGGGCAACGTCCCTGAGAAGTTTGTCCCCTATCTTATGTCCTAGGGTATCGTTAATGTTTTTGAACCGATCGAGGTCCAAAAACAAAACCGCCAACATCTGTTTGTTCTTCCGGGCATGGGCGATCTCTATATTGAACCTATTTCCGAAAAGAACACGATTAGGTAGCCCCGTTAATATATCGTAATAGGCGAGCTTGTTTATAGTTTCCTCGGCTTTTTTCCGTTCTGTTATATCCCGTATAATGCTTAAAACCGCATTTTCTCCCTTATAATTAAGCCATGTGGCGGACATCTCCACGTCTACAAAGGTACCATCGAAGCGCACTATTTTTTGCTGTCTTAAGGGTATATCCTTCCTGTTTTCCGAGACCATCCTAAGTCTTATTTTAGCTATCTCCAGATGATCAGGATGCATTACTTCGAGGAAATCCCTGCCGATTATCGCTTCGGGCCTCGGTGCACCTAGAAGTTTCGCCGCCGCCTCGTTAGCCAGAACCATTTTCCCTCTAATATGTACTATTACCGCCTCGGGTAGATGTTTAATCAGCTTGCGATAACGTTTTTCGCTTTCATAAAGATCCTTTTCCGCTCGCTTACGCTTTGTAATATCCACATATATCCCGTAAATACCTACCTGCACGCCGTCCACGAATATCGGATAGCCCATTACCGCAACATCTACGAGGCTACCGTCTTTTCGCATCCTCGTAGTTTCCTTCTCCACTACCTTGCCGCTTATGGCAATATCCGAGATGCTGTCGGCCTCCTCTTCTAGATAACCGGGTACAATTAAATCATTAATAAGCTGACCCTGGGTCTCGTCATTGCTGTAACCGAAAAGGTTAAAGAAACCTTTATTTGACAGTATGATTCTGTCGTTATTGTCCACCATTATTATTCCATTAGGCGAGTTTTCGAACAATTGCCTAAAATATCCCCTTTGGAGTGCAAGTTCTTCTTCCATGCTGTAGCGTTCCGATACATCCCTAATTATTACCAAAACGGAATTCTTATCCTCGTATTTGATTATCGAGGCGGATAGTTCACAGAGCACAGTTTCACCGTTAGGCTTTGTCAGCTCCCACTTTAAATGGCTATGCCTTTTTCTTAATAGCTTACTAATCTTTTTCCGAACCCTTTCGCCCCCCGCCGCGGGTATAAATTCTTCTATAGATCTACCCACAAGATCCTGTGTATTATTAACACCCGCTAGTTCAACCGTTGCATTATTGGCAAATACTATCCTGCCCCGACAGTAAATTACAACTGCATCGGGTATTAATTCCAATGCCTCTGTTTGGATGTATTCTTTATTGTCCATCCTCTATCCCCCAATAGAAAATGTATATAAATATATATTTCGGCAAATTTAAATTAATACCTGCTAGCCCGGGCATATACTTCTATAGTTGACCCTTACGCCCCTTACTTATAGATTATACCCTATTATTGTCTCCAAGGCACATAAAACAATCATATATTTTGGGGGATTTTGTACTGTTTTCTATAAATTTGTCCTTTATTGTTTGGGATTTCCTTATTTCCTTCACTATCTGCACAAGCATTCCAAAATCGCTGCCGGCTGACATAGTTTTCCCCATGGCCTACGACTATTGCCCTTGCTTGCTTTGCGGACATAGCAATTAGCTCATATTGAGGAAATTGCCTTACCATCTATAGCTAAATTCTCACCGAAGGATGGTAATAGTTCTTCTACCAATTCATTGAATATATAGTTTAAAAAGCTCAAAACTGAACGTGTTCACAAAGATATTGGTCGCGAATTGATTGCACCATGAAAATAAACGGCAAAGCACGCTTCCTTACCGTCTAGCACGAAGTTATCTCAGCCTTATATTATCCCGGAATAACTAAAAAAGTCATATATGAGTTCAAATCCCCATACATGACTTTAATTTGGTAGTAATGTCAATTATGGATGTCATCCCATTTTGTAAGGGTGACTTGAACTTATATTACCCTGATGAAATTAATACCTGTTTAAAAATTCTGAGGGAGTAAGAATTTCGGGGCGTTTAATAGACAATTCCTCAAAATCCTTGTCACCAGTAATTAGTATATCGACATCGGAGACAATAGCTGAAACAATAACCGGTATATCCTTCTTGTCTCTTATCCTTGGCGCCATTGTCATATCTGCAGGTGTATAGGCCATTTCGAAGGATATTTTTAAAAGAAATCTGTCGAATGCTGCTAAATACTTTGGTGATTTCCTGCCGATTACATCATTAGCCTCTTCAATAACATAAGAACATAAAACCAAGGTATGTTTTTCAGTAATGTATTCAATCAAGTTTGCTAACTTGGTACTTTTAAATATAAGAGCAGATAAAAGAACATTTGTATCAATCATTATCCGCATACTTTTTCTCCCATATTTCTTTTCTAACTTTTTTAACAAGATTTACTACATCTTCCTCGGTTTTTAACCCTAATTCTTCAGCTAACCCTTCAAAATCCTTTTGTGCTTCTTTAATGGCTAACTTGGTGGAATTCTCTATAATAATCTTATTGCCTTCTGTTATAAAAACTACTTTATCCCCCTCTTTTAGATTCAGTCTTTTCCGTACTTGTATAGGAATTGTTATTTGTCCTTTGGAAGTAATCTTAGCTAATTCCATATAAACAACCTCCTTCAATGGTATCCTTGCTTTCCTTACTTATAGTATATGTTATTTTCTCGAAAAAATCCATATGTAGCAGAGCTAAATGATATCATTATTGGCTTTGGGGATTTAAATAACAAAGAATATATACATAGATTGTTTACGCATAAAGACTTTCAGAGAATTGGAACCGCTTCTAAAATATTAAAGAAATTGGAGGAAAAGGCTAAAAGATCAGGCTATATGGAAATTTATACTGACATATTTGAAATTTAGAAGCACAATTTCCTGGTGAATAGTCAGTGCATCATGTCATTTCTTTGGTGATAGCAATAATTTTTCAAGCCGTACGGCTAAATCTTTAAATCCATCTTCCTCCGTAATAATATAGGTAAAATACGCGGTATAATCATTAATATTATTTTTATACAGTACAAGATCATATCCGCCATACAGCGTGAGAACCTGTGCCATGTCCGGTGTGTAAATTTCAATGAACAAATCAAAATCACTGGCTGAAAAGTCGTTCAGCGTTCGATTTGCCCGCCATTCATATTCGCTTAACAATTCAACTAGCCTCTTAAACATTTCGCCATCCATATTTTTTGAAGAATAAGTTATGCCTTTGATTTGCTTTTGCATATAAACATATTCGCTATTGCTACGCATATCCGATAGCAGGCCGGGGGGCCAGGGGCGGGGGGGCCAGGGGCCAAGTTATAGTCTTATATAGTGGTGTAAAATCCGGTGAAAGTGCCATGGTAAATATTGCAGCTTGAAACAAAACCATGGTATGGGTTCTACTTTATTGGGAGGTTAAGGTCCAATAAATATAGAGGAGGTCATACCATGGCTACAAAAGATATAATGCCACTTTTAGAGGAGATTTTCAAGTACATTGGCGACAAAGATTTAGATTTTATGCGGGAAACTATGGCCCTTATCTTGCATAAGCTCATGGATGCGGAAGTTAGCGCAAAAATAGGTGCGGAAAGGTATGAACGGAATGAAGAGAGGACCAACCACCGTAACGGAAGCCGCACAAGGCCCTATGACACCAGGGTCGGCAGCATCGAGCTTAATATACCGAAGCTTCGCAAGGGTTCTTATTTCCCAAGCTTTTTAGACCCACGCCGCACATGGGAGAAGGCGCTGGTAAATGTTATTCAGGAAGCCTATATCCATGGCGTTAGTACCCGCAAGGTGGACGAACTAGTCCAAGCCCTTGGTATAGACGGCGTTGACAAAAGCACGGTATCCCGTATGAGTCAGGAACTTGATGAGCATGTAAAAAAGTTTACTAATCGGCAGTTTACTAAGCAGTACCCGAATGTATGGCTGGATGCGGCCTTTCCTAAGGTACGGGAAGATGGTCATGTGGAGAATATGGCGCTTGTTGTGGCCATAGGCGTAAACGAAGACGGGGAACGCGAGATCCTTGGGTTTGACATAGGCATGTCTGAAAGCGGCCCCTTTTGGAAAGACTTCCTGCGCCGTTTGGTGGCCCGAGGCCTAAAAGGCGTAAAGCTTGTCACAAGCGATGCCCATGAGAGCCTTAAAAGCGCCATACGCGAAGTATTGGGCGGTGCATCCTGGCAAAGGTGCAGGGTACATTTTATGCGAAATATCTTATGCCAGGTGCCCAGGAAACAGCAGGGCATGGTATCGGCAATAGTAAAGACTATATTTGCCGCACCGGACCAAAAGGCTGCAAAAGAACAGCTCAACACGGTAGTCTTGCAGCTTAAAGACCGGTTCCCCAAGGCCATGGAGGTTTTAAAAGACGGTTGTGACGACGTATTGGAGTATATGGCTTTCCCGTCCGAGCATTGGGTACAGATACATTCTACAAACCCGCCGGAACGGTTAAACCGTGAAATACGGCGCCGGACTGATGTCGTAAGCATATTTCCTAACAGGGCATCGGTCCTTCGTTTGGTGGGTACGCTCCTTATAGAGCAGCACGAAGAATGGCAGATAGGGCGCAAATACTTCAGCGGTGAATCCATGAAAAAGCTGTTGCCGGCGTCAGCCCCTTATACATTGGCGGCCACGTCCCTCTTGCAGAAATAATAGCCGGCCTGCTTTTTTAGCTAATTCCCGAGGCAGGTTTTGCCAAAGGATTAACGACAGTAGGGGGAGTCTGCCATGCTATAATGGCAAATACCGGGGGATATGGAAGGACCGGCCTGCTCTTCCCCTTCATCCCTCGGCAGCATAAATGCGGCATGGCAGACCCAGGTTTCTAAGGCACCATGGAATAAATGGGAGGGGCCCGGCTTTGCCGGGAGGGAGACCGTTTATGCCGTGAAAGGCCTTGATAACCCTGCTGCGTAGCTTAGTTATGAAGGAGTTATTAGGGGCCCGCTTCGACAATAGAGTAGAATACTAAATTACACCACTTGACAAGACACTATCCTTTTAAGTCAAGTCCAAAATAGTGTGTAAATTACCTCGGTAGTAAAATATCTTGGCTACCTTTGAAAACGTAGAATTTCGCACCTTGAAAAATGTAAGCTTTTATGCCGCGAAAGCCTATTGATACGGGGGAGTTCCCTCTGGTATAATCTCGGGGCGGGAATAACCGCCCCCATAGGGTTAATTCCGCCATAATGGGTGTCCAGAGGGGACAGGGACCCCGTGTCAATAGGACCGTGGAATAAATGCAGTTATTACTAAGCTACCTCCTGGTTGGAGGTTTCGCCTTGCTCCCGGTAGTACAGAGCCATATCAAGGTACTTACGCCCTGTTTGCCATTTTTCATCCTGCTCCATAAGCAGGGCCCCCATTAGACGTACGACAGATGCCTCATTAGGAAATATTCTAATGACACGCTCGCGTCTTCTTATCTCCTGGTTTAGCCGCTCTACCCCATTGGTAGTTCGCAGACGTTTACGGTAGTAAAGGGGCAGGGATAAAACCGCAGTGACATCATCGAAACCCTCATCTAGGATAGCTACAGCCTTTGGTGCTTTTGTCTCGTACTTAGTAAATATTTTATCTCTGTATTTACGGGCATTCTCAATATCTACGGCATCATAGATATTTTTTAAATCCTCTTTGATCTCAGGCTGTAAGGACTTTGGCGTACTATCAATTACGTTCCTGGAAAAATGGGTCTGACAGCGTTGCCAGCTAGCCCCCTGAAAATGCTTCCTAACTGCGTTTACAAGCCCTTTATGGTTATCAGAGGTAACCAGTCTGACATCTTTAAGCCTTCGTTCTTTAAGGGAATTAAAGAAGGTGCCCCAGCTATCCTCAGTTTCGCTATTGGCAAGGCTAAAGCCTATGATTTCCCTATAGCCATCTTCATTAATACCTACAGCTACAAGGAGTCCCTTTGGTTCAACACGGCCATTCCTCCGAACCTTAATATAGATAGCTTCCACCTGTATAAAGGGGTAATGGAACTTTAAAGGCCTTGTTTCAAAGGCTTCCACTATGGGATCTAAGCCCTTGCAAAGCTCTGAAACGGTGGATTTAGAAAACTTCTTACCGCAAAGTTCTTAAGTAATTTTCTCTACTTTTCTAGTGGATACAACCTTTACTACCATCCCCATCATTGCCAGCACCAGGGTCTGTTTGCTTCGTTGATATCTGGTAAATAGTTCTGTACTGAAATGCCCGTTTCGATGCCTTGGGACTTTAAGGGTAAGGGCGCCAACCCTTGTAGTAATGCTTCTGTCCCCGAAACCATTGCGATAGGCTGTCCTTTCTTCGGTTCGCTCGTAAGGCTACGCCCCTAATTGCTCCGTAGATTGGGCCATGAGAACTTGGTTGAAGATTTCCTCCATTAGTTTGGCAAATGCCTCATCTTTGCCCTTTGATAAAAAAAGTCCGTGCAAAAGTTCCTCTGTTATTGTAATATTGAACTGAGCCATTGTTCTTCCTCCTCGGTTTGGTATTTGGTAGTGCTTATATTTTAACCGAGGTAGAGCTTTGGCTCAACTCATTTTTCTATTTACGCCATTATACGGACTTAATCGGTATTTGCTTTTTAACCGCCATAAATTGTGTATAATAGTAGTAGAACGTCTTTTAGTTTTTCTCAAAACAACCAAGGATCTAATTTATTCTAGGGAGGTTATGTTATGAGCAAAAACGAAGTAGACGGCAAAATCACGGTAGCGGTTATGACGGGTTTCCTATTTTTTGTCGGCCTAGCATCGCTTTTATTGCAGTATCCGCTCCAACAATAACGCCCGACATTTTGGCTATGTGCCTCGTGATCTAAAACTAATTTTACATTACCCTTGAAATCCCGTATATTTATATAGTGATTGTAACCCAAAAAGCTAACAAAAACTGTAATATTAAATGCACTGATGTACATTGAAAACATATACAAAAGATTGACTTAAACCCTGCAATATCAAGGTTTATATGATATAATATAGTCATAAAAACTAATGATAAGCAGGTGATTTTAAGTGTCCTTTTGTCCAAATACTTCGCAACAAATGCATCTATCTGACCCAATATACCGATTAACGGATAGGGAACAGAAACGTCTTAAAAACTCTTGGGCAGAAAAGTTCAGCAATGATATTTTCCCATTAATTAATGAGGAACGTTTTTCTGTAATATACAGCGATAACCCGGCAACACGTCCGAATAACCCGGTAAATGTGTACTTCGGCCTTTTAATACTTAAGGAGATATTTGCTCAAACAGATGAGGAATGTATAGATTCGCTTATGTTTGATACAAGGTACCAATACGCACTGCGCACCACAAGCTTTAAAGAACAGCCGATATCGAAGAACTCGCTTTCTAACTTCCGTATGGCTGTTTACCGTTACAATGAAAAGCATGGTGTAGACCTTATCCAGGAGGAGATCGAAAGCCATGCTAAAGAGTTTACAAAGCTCCTTAATATTGATGGCCGTACCATAAGGATGGACTCTTTAATGATAAGCTCCTCGTGTAAGAAATTATCCAGGTTAGAAATCATTTACTCCTGTGTAAGCCGGTTAATAGCGAAAATCCATGGAACTAAATCCATATCACTGCCTAAAAGGTTTAATCCCTACCTTGAAGAGGGCCATAGGAACGATACCATCTATCGGTGTAAAGGTAAAAACATCCAATCTAAGCTAAACGTTGTTATTAAAGACGCAAAGAAATTGTACCGTTTATACAAAGATACGCCCATAGTTTCCAATACTGAAGAATTTCGTATACTAACCCGTATGTTCTTTGAACAGACTAAGCAAGGTAGCTGCGATGGATCTTCTGAGCTAAGACCTGCAAAGGAAATCAGCCCCGAGAGCCTTCAGAACCCCGCAGATCCCGATGCCACTTATCGAAAGAAAGGCAATACGTAACCATTGTGATAACTGCCCATTTCGGCCTGACTGCCCGGTCATCGAACAAAAGAAAAGGTACCTGTTTAAAATATCGGAAACAAAGTTGCATCGTCTTATATTAGAATCAAGAATGGGTACTGCAAAGTACCGGGAAATATCAAACAAAAGGGCCGGAATTGAAGGTGTGCCCTCCGCTTTACGCAGACAATACGGTATAGATAATCTACCCGTTAGGGGGCAAGTGCGCTCTAAAATATGGTTAGGGCTTAAAATAGGTGCAATGAACTGTAAAAGGTACATCAAAGGTAGCGTACGATCCCCAAGGGATACGGTGACTACTATGAATGCAGTTCCTTTGTTGCAAGTATTATGTTTTCAAGGAACGATTGTAGCAATTTAAGCTTTTGAAAGCAAATCTGTGTTGCTGATATCCTTACTTATTGGGATATAATCAATACTATATATAAAGTGTTAATAATATTACTTTACTTGTCATTTAAGAGGGCGAAGATCGAAGAATCTTCTTGGAGGCAGACATAAGATCCTTCGCTACGCTCAGGATGACACGCTGGTGCTATGCTCACAGGATGACACGCTAGTACTACGCCCAGGATGACACGCTAGAAGATGTAAAGCCTTTATCACGTTATATATAGTTTAAGTTACTTTTTGGGCAGATATCCCTCTATTAACTCACAGGTATTAATATCTATGATAGCCACATGTTCTCCATAATAAGCATGGAAATGCGGAGGATTATGTTCCTCAGGAGTACAAAACATTCTAATAATAATCCCATAGAACATACTTATAGTAGGCATTTATATCATCCCTATTCTTTATAAGCTGTTTTCATTATATCATAAATTTTTACTGTTTTTATATAAAAATGGATACCACGATTTTCAATCTCATGATATCCATTCTTGACATTAGATATGGCAAAGGTAGCATCAAATGATACAATGCACACCCCTTGTCTAATGTCCAACGATTTTAGATAATGGGTGTGCATTTCTCCCTAAAGCATCCAGCTATAATTCCGCCTGCAGTCCACGACTGCATCTACATAAACTGTGTCGTCCCTTACCTGGTAAAAGAGCAGATATCGCTTTGCTACAAGGAGTTTTCGATATTTATTCCGGGGTATTAGTGGATCGTCAAGCCATGGATCGCACTCCGGAAATTTCTCAAGTGATTTAGCCTTTTTATCGAATTCTTCCATAAGCGAAAGGGCAGCTAGCTCGCTGACCTGTGCAAGAAAACGGGCATGAGACATCAGCATCTGAACCGCTTCATCGGAAATGATCACGGTACGCTTTTTATCTTCGTTCCCCATCTAGTACCTCCTGGATTGCATCTTTCATCATCTGGGATACCTCATCGACGGAATAACCATTCTTGCCATTTAACCGGCCTTCCTCGGAAGTAATTAGTTTTTCACGCAAGCGTAACATACTTTCACGCCTAGTAAATGTTTCGATATCCATCACTACCAGATCACCCTCACCATTCTTTGTAAGGTATACTGGCTCCCCCGATCTTTTGCAGAGTTCAGAGATCCCATTGTAATTATTCCGTATAGCCGCAGACGGTTTAATATTCATTATCCTGATCACCCCATTTCGTAGCAATATTGTATCATTATTATAACTTTATTATACTATGTATAGCCAGATTTGTAAATCCAAATATTGCTACCTCCGCAGAAAACCTACCAATCACTTTTTTACCTGCATACCCCATGAAATATCTCCATAGCCCATTGCCCGGTACTGCAATTTTGTAATAACCTTGGAAATTTCATTTTGTTGCCCCCTTTATTGCCCATACTGTGTTTAGGTTCAGCCCTATACCGCTCATCCCTTCGCAGAGGATTACCGTATCCCATCTTCTTCATGCCGTCAATATGTAAAACCGAAATGCGCCGTAACCGATAAAGCAAGCGTATGGAATAAATTGCACATGGTATATATCGCTTCCCAAACATCGTTATAATCTCTGCCAGAATAGGTGGCAGCATATTGCGAATATAGCTCCAGCGACAAATAGCATTTGAAATACTTCCCGTCTCTACCAACAGAAAGATTGAAGCCGTGTTGTGTGCCAATATAATAGCCAATCATATCATGCAGTTCAGTCCGAACCGCATCATTAAGCATATTCATAACATAGGACAGCTCATCCCGTGCGATTCCTTTAGCGGCGTTGTTCAAGCACCACCAAAAGTTATTACGGCAGGAATAGCGGACACGCTCAGCGGTTATGCCGTGCCAATTGACGAAATGGTTTGATGTCACGCCAAGCCCCGACCCGAAATCAAGGATTTTTAATTTTGGAACCTGCGGAATGTCGAGCTGTAAAAAAAGCAAATCATAAAACATTTTCCCCATGGAGCCTTTATAAGTTCAACATAATCCTTTATATTATCCATTGAAAAGAAAGAACTCACCGCCCATAAAGCATGAATTCTTCCCCCAAACAGGGGCATAACCCCTCAAACAAATACTATGATAAGATTTTTTGTTAAATTATGCAAGTGCCAAAACAAGATATTTACGAAAATGAGATAAACAAATCCCATAAATATATTGAGTCGGTAAATAGGTAAAAGGACTATCAATCGTTCATAAACAATTAATAGTCCTTATTTATTGGTGCCGAAGACAGGACTTGAACCTGCACGGGCGAGATGCCCATTAGACCCTGAATCTAACGCGTCTGCCAATTCCACCACTTCGGCATATTTACTTTATAAAACATGATAACATACAGAACGTATCAATGCAACTGAAAGAACGGTGAAAAAATTTCATCGCAAATGTACGTTATGTTGACTATTAGATAATATGAGATATACTGGATATACTATTACCCCCTCTAGGTATATAATCCGTTAATATTTCACAAGCTTAAAGCAAGCGTAAAATAATCAAAATGAAAGGAAGGGTTCTCCTATGAAGCGCAATAAACCCGCGTTAATATCAAGACTTAACAGAATCGAAGGTCAGGTAAGGGGAATAAAGAATATGATAGAAGAGGATAAATACTGCGTAGATGTGCTTATACAGATCGCAGCGGCAAAATCCGCCTTAAACAGCCTAGGCGCAATAATGTTGGAGAGCCATATACAAGGATGTGTAAAGGATGCTATCAACAGCGGCAGGGGCACAGAGATCATAAACGAGCTTGCCGATGTGATAAGAAAGTATGTAAAATAATTGTACATATAACGGCTAACAGCAACAAAGAGCCGTCCCTGGGGGAAGAAACAGCCCCTTGATTATACCGCTCTCCGTTGTTATTTTAACCGAAGGCATAGCATCGTTTATGCCCTCTTTTTAAAAAAACGGGAACCTGCAGTAACCTAAATCGTTATAACCTTTTCATCCCTGTAGTTCAAATATATCCTTAGGAGCACCGCATACGGGACAAACCCAATCCTCGGGCAAGTCATTGAAGGACGTACCCGGTTCTATTCCATTTTCCGCATCCCCTTCATTAGGATCATATATGTATGGACAGGCGGGGCATTGATATTTTTCCATTTTACCATTCTCCTTTACAATGATCTTCGGACCATATTCATCCTGCAGGTTTACAATTCTATTGATTCCCCCTATTGGTCCCCTTTAAACATCGAAATATTAATCGTCCATATTATCCTCCAGAAGTTTTTTAAGCCTCATCCTACGCCTGTATGTCTCGTTTTCCTGTAAAGTTATACAAAACCTTATCATGTCCCCCTCACTAACTTTCCCGGGTAAAAGGGTCAAAGGTATATTAAAAGTTGTACCCGCCTTTGAATATTCGATCACCGCCCAATCGCCCTCTATCCTATCCACAACAAGGATAGTTTCCACGGATACCCCCTCCTTTAGTACTCATCATCAATAATAATCCCATTACCGTCGGTCGTCAGAACAATAGTACCCGAGAGGTCTGTCCTTAGTATATGTGTTACGCCGGCATCCCTAAGGGCATCTAAGGTTTCGGCATGGGGATGGCCGTAATCATTATCCTTACCACAGCTGATTATTCCGTATGTTGGGGATACCCTAGCTAAAAATTCCGGTGATGAAGAGGTCCTCGACCCGTGATGTCCTACCTTTAACACCTGGGCACTGACACGGGTACCGTCTAACTCGTCCTCTGCAAGTTTCTCGGCATCCCCCATAAATATAATGCCTATATTATTATACTCAACCTTCACTACCGCCGAATAGTTGTTTAGATTGTTATAGCTCTCCCTTACGGGGCTCAATATGTCTACCTTTAAGTTTTCAGTCTCGGTGATAACGACCCCCGCCTTCGCCCTTTGGAACCTCTTTCCCTTATCGGCCACCGTATTTACCATGGTTTCGAAGGTTTTACTCGTATGCACTACCTTAGGCATGTATACCTTATCGAAGGGAATCGTTTCGAATACTTTTATAAGGCCCCCTATATGATCCTCATGGGGATGGGTAGCCACTATATAATCCAGGCTATCCATCCCGAGGCCCTTTATATAACTCGTTACGATATCCCCGGCTTTACGGGTGCCCCCGTCTATTAGCATATTTTCATCGTTAGGTAGCTCAATGAGGATACTATCCCCCTGGCCTACATCTATAAAGTGTACCCGCAGTTCCCCCGATTCTGCCGGCGTCATAGCTGGCTGCTCTGTCCATAGATTGTATAGGCTTACTATTAAAAAGAGTAAAAGTAATAGGATTAGCTTTCCTTTTTTAGTTTTTGCGAACACGTGTCAGACCCCCTTGTATAAATATATTCCAGCACGCCGTCACTACCCCTTTCGGGGTATTAGAGTTATCATTTCATGTTTCTATAAAATTCGGCGTATGCCCTATAGGTCATATATATGTCCGCCTTACTTGCCAGCTCGAAAGGTGAGTGCATACAAAGTACCGCCACACCGCAATCCACTATATCCATACCACAATTAGCCAAAAATTTGGCTATAGTGCCTCCGCCCCCTAGATCTACTTTGCCCAGCCCCCCGGGTTGCCATATTACATTACCGCCGTTAAATACCTGCCTCACCTTAGCCATATATTCCGCGCTGGCGTCACTACCCCCGGCCTTACCCCTATGACCGGTATACTTTTCGATACACACGCCGTTCCCCAACCTGGGACCGTTGTTCAAATCATGGGCCTCGGGATAGTTAGGGTCAATAGCCGCGGCCACATCTGCGGATAAAGCGTTAGAATTAGCCAGGGCCCGCCTTAACTGCAGGTCTTTACAGGTTCCGCTAATAAGGTTTATGAGCTCCGCTAGTGCATTTTCGAAAAACACAGACTGCATACCCGTATTCCCCATACTCCCCACCTCTTCCTTGTCTACGAATATGGCAGCACAGGTTTTATTAGGCCCCTTGGTATCCATAATAGCCCTAAGGGATGTGTACGCACATACCCTATCATCCTGCCCATAACCCCCCACGAGGCTCCTGTCAAGGCCCACATCCATCGCTCGTCCCGCAGGTACCGCCATAAGCTCGGCACTTACGAAATCCTCTTCCTTTAACCCGTATTTGTCCTTTAAAAGTTCTAGGACCATATCCTTTACGCCTTTTATATCTTTTTGGTCGTCGTTATACTCCTTAGGTATAGTACCTACGATAAAGTTTAGGCCCTCTCCGGATATAAATTCCGAAGCCTTCTTTTCCATCTGTTCCTTAGCAAGGTGCGGCAAAAGGTCAGTAATAGTGAACACGGGCTCTCCGGGTTTTTCTCCTATAGCCACCTTTACTTTCTCGCCATTACCCTTTATTATCACTCCGTGTATTGCCAGGGGAATAGTTGTCCATTGATATTTTTTAATACCACCGTAATAATGGGTTTTAAAAAGGGCCATATTCTGCTCCTCATACAGGGGTGACGGTTTAAAGTCTAATCTAGGGGAATCTATATGCGAACCGATCAAGTTTATACCCGTCTCTATAGGCTCTTCACCTATCACAAACAATACTACCGCTTTATCCCTATGGTTTACAAAGACTTTATCCCCTTTTACAGGCTTTTTCCCCTCCTGTATCAATGCGTCAAGGGATATATACCCGTCCTTTAGGGCCAACTCCTGTATGTATTCGACACATTCTCTTTCTGTTTTACAATCCGATAGGAAGTTTATATAATCATCACAAAATCCAAATACCTCATCCTTATTACATATATCCGGCTCGAGCCAGCAATTCCTTTTTTTCTTAGATATATCCTTTGCCATATTAATAACTCCTTTTTAATAATATTATTACGCTTACCATCCTAATCCTTATATCGTATACGCCCTTGTATATACCTTAATTAATCCCCGGGGCTTTAATATTTATTTGCCCCGTATAATTACCATCCTCATAACCCCGTCCCAAGTTACGTCATATCCTAAAGCCTCTGACACAAACCGTACCGGCACAAAGGTAGTATTATTTATAAGCTCCGCCGGCGCATCCATTTCAACGCTACGATTATTAACGAGTACCTTTTCATCACCTATACCGAGGGTAATAACATTGTCCTCCTTTATTATTTCCGCCGTATATGTGTCACCATCCCAATCAACTACAGCCCCGAGGCTTTCGCATACACCCCTTAGGGGCACCATTACACGATCGTTTTTTATAAAGGGCTTCGACTTATAAATCTTTTTAGTACCATTTATGTACACAAATATATCATCACCGGCACGATAAGTCTCAAACCCACCATTCCCGGTAGTAAATGTCCATTCTTTTTTAATGCTCTCTGTTTCGCCATCTATATAAGTCACATCAAAGAGTATATTCACTTTATAAACTGTCCTAGTCTTTAGTGCTTTTCTCGGTATAAGGGCTATTGTATTGCTATCAAGTAGTTCTGAATCGTTCTCGGCGTCAAAGCTATAAAATCCTAATTCTTCCATATCTTCATCAATAATAGAAGCGCTCCTTAGCTCCACTTTTTCTATTCCGTCACCGGTTACCGTCAGGCTAATGGGATAGCCCCCGGGTCCATCGGCCTCTGGGTACAGCCTTAGGGGATCCGGATGCTCCTGGCCGCTCCACGTTATCGGAACACCCCTTTGGCCGTCTACGGGATAAATCACTATATCCTTCGCCAGGCCATTATATCTTACGGCACCTACTTCCAGCACGTTTACATGTTTGTTGCCCTTTGAAGCAAACCCATAACCTATGTGCACATACATGGGATTAATAATAGGTAGCCTATGATAAAGAGAATCCATCCAATCATCTACCGCCGCTATATGGGATCCTAAGAAGTGTATGTTCTCCGCCACCATCGGACTTATGTATCCGAAATATCTGGTCCTATCCCAGGGCATTTCGCCGGTGAAATGTTTATGCCCTTTATTGCTCTCAAAATGCCCTGCATTAGTATTATCTGTTACATAGAGCGCATGGCTGTTCGCCGCTGCGTTGAGGCTACCCTCAACGGTTAATTCAGGTAAGCCGGCCATGACCCTATAATAGTTTATCCTATCCCTTACCTCCTCATAAATCGGTGTTGTGGGTACCTCCGCGAAGGCCTTATTTAATATATTAAAACTAAAAGACGGTGAAGAAATCCTAACCCCGCTCTTTAGCGTTATAACGATAGAAACCCTGCGCCTCCCCGTCGAAAGATTTTGTTGCGGCCTATAGTATACCGAATTAAGCTCGTCCTTAAAAACCGCGCCCACCCTTCGCCCGTCTATCGTCATGTTTATATCCTTTATATCCCCCGATGATAGCCCGGAGAATGTCCACAGTATCGTGGGCCGCCTTATTCCGACATCACCCTGGGGCGTAGGAGGGTAATACCACAATATTTCGCCCGTTGCCGCTACTTGAACCGCTGATACCGTATTGAGTACGATTATCAACATAATTAAACATATTAGTTGATTTCTCCTATTGTATATCATCAGCCTTCCCTCCCAGAATATATCTTGAACCTAATGCCCCGATATCGGACTGTAGCCCGCTAACTTTTTTCTGGCAATAAAACAATACCTATTCTAACAGACCTTGAAGTTGAACCTTTTCCGTCTCCGTCAATACTTTTTCTATATCCAATATTATAATAAGCCTTCCCTCGGGTTTACCAACGCCTTTAATGAAGCGCCTGTCCATGTTCTTTGTAATGATATCCGGCGGCTCTTCGATATTCCTTCCCCCAAGCCTTAAAACTTCTTCTACCTCGTCTACCATAAACCCTACCTGACGATCATCGGTACCGTCTATGCCGACTATTATCACCCTCGTAGAGGCCATTTTTGCCCCGTTTTCGCCTAATTTAAACTTTTTATATAGATCGAGGATAGGCACCACCCTGTCCCTATAATTTATAATCCCCTCTATGTAGTCCGGACATTCGGGTAATTTCACAGTTTCACGATATTTTATTATTTCCTTTACTGAAAGTATATCTATACCGTATTCTTCCTTACCCAACCTAAAAACCACTAATTGGTTTTCGATCATAACGCACCCCCTTTGCATGTTATCCGCCGGCTAGCCGCGTAGCTAGCACCCTTGATACACAAGCCTTTGTTCATCTACAACTAGCGTCCCGGCCTTTATCACCTTATCCACATGATTTATTCCGAAATGATACGGGATGTATGCGATATTCGGGACATCTAAAACTACGATATCCGCCTTTTTGCCCACTTCCAAGCTCCCGACCTGGGCACCGCGTCCGAGGGCATGGGCGGCATTTATCGTAGTTGCGCATACAACCTCTTCGGGTATCATTTTCATTTTTAAACATGCGAGGCTCATAATTAGCTGTATATTCTCCGTGGGACAACTCCCGGGATTATAATCCGTCGCTAGGGCTACCGCCAGCCCGGACTCTATCATATCCCTAGCTCTGGCGTATTTGCCTATATCAAGGTTAAAGGACGTACCGGGTAACAATACGGCTATTACATTCCCTTGTTTCAATCTTTCTATCCCGAGATTCGAAATAGCGAGTAAATGATCCGCTGAAACTGCACCGAGTTCACCGGCTAGTTCCGCTCCGCCTAGGGCCTCTATTTCATCCGCGTGTATCTTTAATTTGTACCCCATTTCTTCGGCCCTCAACAATATATTCCTGCTTTCATCTACGGAAAAGACGCCCTTTTCACAAAACACGTCACAAAACTCCGCTAGATCCATACGTCTGACGTAGGGCATGACCTCCTCTATCATAAAATCTATGTATTCCTGCTTTTTGTCCATGTACTCCAGGGGAATTGCATGGGCACCTAAAAAAGTCGATACTATATCTATTGGATGTTGCTCATTAAGCGTCCGTGCCACCTTCAGGCACTTTACCTCATCCCCCATATTCAACCCGTAGCCGCTTTTGGCTTCAATGGTCGTGGTCCCATGAAGGAGCATAATATCTAAGCTTTTTTTTGCCTTTTTTATAAGCTCCTCCGCCGAAGCATCCCTCGTCGATTTTACCGTATTTAATATACCGCCACCCTTTTCCAGTATCTCCAGATAGGATAAGCCTTCTAGTTTTAATGCAAGCTCCGCTTCTCTGGAACCACCGTGCACTAAATGCGTATGAGGGTCCACAAACCCGGGGAGTACGGTCTTGCCCGAAGCGTCAATGATCAAAGTGTCGTCATCAGTTTCAATCTCCCGGGGTATATCACCTTTGCCTATACCCATAATCCTATCCGCCGCCACTGCAACCCAGCCGTCCTCCATTATTATGTCATAGGACATCTCCTTACCCCTTCGCGGCCGGTCACAACCGGCGCATGTAGCAACCTGGGATGCATTCTTTATCAGTATATCAGTCCTCACCATTACCCCTCCCCCATTCCTTTAACGGTAAATAAACAATCCGGTTTTCGTTTTATTTGCTTCTTATTATAGAAAATTCGCTTTATTTTAGTAATATCCTTCTTTTAAACTATATACACTTTCCCTCCCCCGGGATTTAAACCGTTAACGTCTATCCATTACATCAGCTTGTATACTCCTAGGGGTTTATAGACCCTTTTGCCCTTTTCCATTTTGCTCTCCATAAGACTTACGGCAGTTACGTTTATATCTATAGGCGGCAACCTTTTCAAATCATTTGGTTTTTTAAGAAGCTGGACGTCCCTGGCTAGGGTTATATGAGGCGCAAACCTGCTCTCCATTTTGTACCCAAACCCTAGGGCCCGGCCCTCTATACGCCGCCGTAGCCTTTCAAGGGCCCCTATATCACCCTTGGCACTAAGCCATAGAACCCTGGCCCTCGTAGCGTCATCCCTACCGAAGGTACCAATACCGCCGGTGCTAAGCTGAAAATTTTTATGGTATGAAACAACCTCCTTTAACATATCACATAACATGATTATATCCCTTTTGCTAACGGCGCCTAAATATTTCAACGTAAGGTGATAATTCCTACTGTCTACCCATCGACCGTGTTTACACATCGGTTTAACTGTCTCCTTTACGTATTGGCGTATCCTTCTTTTAATATCCTCCTCTAATTCAAGGGCAATAAAAATTATAATAACGAACACCTCCTGATAAAATATCCCTATGCCCAAACCCGAAGGCACGTTTCCACGTAATTTTTTGTCTTAACGAAGAACGAAGGCGAATACTGAATAAGTGCCTACCGAAATCCTCGGGTTCGATTTTATTTAAAAATACGTGTACCCGTTTAAATTGTATAAATCAGCTATGACTTAAATTATATCAAATCTTGGCCTTATACTATATATCTCATACTATATATAATGGGTTAAATATTAAAACCTGTATATAAAATGTTAATAAAATTGCATTTCTTTATCCGAGGTTATAGGGTAAAACCCGAAGAATGCAAAAATAACACGGTATTATTACCATGTTATATATAATTAGGATTTAAAAAAGGATTCTGTCCATTAGCGTAGAAATTCTATACATGCATAATTTGGAGGGATCCGGTTTGAAAAAGGCTATACGAAAGAAAAGGCGCAAATACATAACATTGAAATTTATACGGGGCACCACTAAAAACATCAGAAGTATAAGGCTGCCCAGGGCGCTCTTTAATATAATGCTCGGGGGTTTTGCAACGTTTTTGTTATTTGTGGGCGTCATGACCTATGCAACGAGTAACCTAAACCAGACTTACCAGTATAGGCTCGATGACATTAAAAGGCTCGAAAATACGAACATGACTCAACAAAGGGAGATAGAAACCCTCAGCAGTATTACAGCGGAGGTTAGGGCCAAACTAGAATCCCTTAAAGCAACCGAAGAAAAAGTAAAAGAGATGGTAGGGATCGGCGAATAACAACAGATCAGGGAGGTAAAAAAATGTTCAGTAAAAGAAAAGAAAACACTGCTCCAAAGTACGATAAGGTAAACACCCTTATAGGCAAATCAGCGGTATTTGACGGAAATCTTAATGCCGAAGGGACAGTCAGGATTGAGGGCACTTTTAAAGGCGAATTAGATATTAAAGGCGATTTAGTGGTAGGGGACACGGGCAAAATAACCGGCAACATAATGGCTACGAACGCCCATATAGCAGGCCGGATTGAGGGCAATACAGAAATTATGGGTCAGTTGCATCTAAACCCGTCGGCATATATCGACGGTGACATCAAGGTGGGCAACCTCGTAGTAGATGAGGGGGCAATATTTACAGGTAAATGTCTCATGGGGGACAAAAAAAATGTACCGACGGACGAGCCTGAAAAGGAAACTAAGCAGGCTAAGAAACCTATGCCAAAGCAATAAGGATCAAAGCCTTATTGCTTTGACCTTTATGCTTTATATAAAAATTGAACATCATAAATAAGGGAGAGGAAAGGATGCCGTGAATAAACAGGATACTATTAAGAAATTACTATTCTGCGGCCTACTGGTTTTTATTACGGGCCAAATATATATTTACCCCTTCGGCTCTGATTTCCGTTTTTCCCTAAGCCCTATAGTATTCGTTTTTGTTCTTCTTTATTTTAACCGGCTACCGGTAATAACCGCTGCCGCTGTTGTAGCGGTTTCGGTTTTTTCCGGACGATTCGTACTCGATTACCTAAACCACAGCATACCCATTGCAGATATTATAACTAAACACTACCCTGGCGGTATGTTCTATCTGATAAGTGGTTTACTTTTTTATCTACTGGACGTACGCAAACACGTCAAAAACCCATTACTTGGGATAACGCTTTTAACGGCAATAGATACTATGGCAAATGTAATAGAGCTCATCATTCGAAACAAGGTTATGGAGAACTTCTCCATAGTTTTATCAAGTCTCTTGCTTGTAGCACTTCTTAGGAGCTTTATAGCGGTGCTTACGTACTGGGCCATAAAACTTTATAACGTACTAATTCTCAAAAAGGCACATTACAACAGATACATAGAACTGCTGCTATTTATATCAAACCTTAAAGCGGAGCTTTTTTATCTACGTAAATCTATGCAGGATATTGAAAATGTTATGAATAGCGGTTATTCATTGTATATACATATAAGCGACCTTGAGGATGCCGATGGGAATAACCCCTTAGGCCCCTACAAGGAAAGAGCCCTGGCCTTGGCCAAGGATATCCACGAGATTAAAAAGGATTATCAAAGGGTTGTTACGGGCATAGAAAAACTACTACCTAACCCTGTAGGCGATGAAAAAATGATGTTATTTGAAATATTTGAAATAATAAGGGATAATAGTAGAAGATACATAGAGGGTATCGGCAAAAACAGAAATCTAAATTTTCAGTTCCAGAACAACCTAACGATCACGCAATATTATTCTTTGGTCTCTATCCTTAACAATCTAATATTTAATGCTATAGATGCCACCGCCGAAAACGGTGAAATCTCCGTATCCGAATATACTGAAAATGATGATCTAATTATCGAGATTGCTGACAATGGTAGCGGCATCCCCGAAGATCAGCTTAGGGTAATTTTTGAACCGGGGTTTTCCACCAAATACGATCCAATGACCGGTGCAATGTCTACGGGTCTTGGGCTTACACACGTTAAATCCCTCGTGGAACATCTTAGGGGTAGCATTTCTGTTAAATCCGATCCCGGTGGCGGCACAACCTTTAAAGTTAACATACCGCTAGTACGATTAACCGGTAAAGGGGAATCAAAGAAAAATGCTGAGTTTTTTTATAGTGGATGATGATATAGGTGTAAGGAAAATCCTAACCAATATAATTGAGTCCAAAAATCTTGGCAAAATATTAGGTGAAGCGGAGGATGGGCCCAAGGCGTACAGCAATATATTAAACCTTAACCCCGATATTGTACTTATGGACCTTTTAATACCGGGCTGTGATGGAATCGAAACTATTAAAAGATTAAAATACGCCGGCTGTAACAGTTGCTTTATAATGATATCCCAAGTAGATGCCGAGGACATGGTATCCATGGCCTATGAAAGCGGAATAGAATTTTACATACATAAACCTATTAATGTTATAGAAGTACTATCCATCATAGATAGAGTCCGGGAAATGATAAAACTACGAAAATCCCTGTCCATTATCCATAGAACGGTGGAGGGCCTTGATAGGGGTGTAAGCGATATAAAGGATGACAATTACCCACAGCAGGACATCTCCATCGATTCTATATTTGCAAGTCTCGGCATTACCGGTGATGCGGGATGTATGGATATAAAAAGGCTCATAGAAATAATCCTACACAAAAAAGCATCATCGGATAAGTATTTCAACTATAAACTAAGCAACATGTACAAACTGTTAAGCAAGCGTTACTATAAGAATAACCGTGAGGGCCAATCATCCTTCGGCGTTAAGGCAATAGAACAGAGAATAAGAAGGGCAGTATCTAAGGCTTTGCAAAATATAGCTACCATGGGAATAGAAAACCCCAATGATAAAAGATTTATCCGGTATTCAACGTCCCTTTTTGATTTTAAAGAGGTGAAGCAGGAGATGGACTTCATAAGGGAAAAGTCCTGTTATCATGGAAAGATAAACGTAAAGAAGTTCCTAGAGGGTATTATACTCCAGCTATTGCAACAATAGCCATTAAAATGCCGGGAGCGATCTTCCCTTCGTCAAATATAGGGGATATACCCCGCGTTAAATATTATATAAGCCTTGGCATAGGGCTGTTCATAACTGTGCCTATACCCCCATGGTAAATTCGAAAACTGGAAATTGAAAGTAGGAGGCGGAAAACTGACACCATAAATGTGGCAAACAAACCGTCCCCGTGCCACATTTTTTCAAAAAGCCTATCCCCGGGGATCGATCCCCGGGGATAGGCTACCTTTATTTAATTTAATTTGTTAACGGTTCAAGTTTCCACACTGAGCCTTTCCTTTGTTAATTTCTTTTTTTGTATAAAGAATCCCACGAGTAATACCGCGATGCCTATAGAATCAGTATACATGCCGGGGATAACCATAAGCAATCCGCCTATAAAAAAGATAATCCGTTCAAACCACGCATGTTCCGTAATAAAGAACCCGGATACGCCGGAGGCTACGCCTATTATACCTACTAGCGAAGTTATTAACATCAATATCATCGCAACAGGCGTAACATCTATAAGGAGCATAGCCGGATTGTATACGAATACGTAGGGTACAAGGAAAGCGGCTATTGCCAGCTTAAAGGCTGTTATGCCAGTTTTGAGGGGATTTGCCTTAGCGATACCCGCCCCTGCAAAGGCTGCTAGTGCAACGGGGGGCGTTACGTCGGCGATAATCCCAAAATAGAATACAAAAAGGTGGGCCGCAAGCATCGGCACATCCAACAGCAAAAGCGCCGGTGCAGCTATGGTAGACGTTATTACATAATTCGCCGTTGTTGGTACCCCCATACCCAATATTAAGGATGTGAGCATCGCAAAGAACAACGTTAGGGATAGCCTCCCGCCGGCGAAATCCACCAGCGTGGAACCCATCTTAAGTCCCAGGCCCGTCTGAGTAACGACACCTATTATGATACCGGCACAGGCGGTAGCCGCTACGACACCTAGAGCGCTCCTTGCCCCTTGCTCAAGACCGCCTATTATATCTTTAAAACCTATCCGCGTATTTTTTCTTAACATTGAACACAAAACGGACAAAATTATTGCATAAAGGGCCGCCTTCATAGGGGATTTACCTGTAACCAACAGATAAACTATTGCGAACAGGGGTAACACCAAATGACCCCGTTCCGTCATGATTTTCTTTACATTAGGTAGCTCCTCCCTGCTTAAACCCCTAAGTTTTAATCGCTTTGCCTCAAAATGCACGCCGGCCCATACGCCGAAGTAATAGAGCAATGCCGGGATAGCCGCCGCCGTTATTACCCTTGCATAGGGATACTGCGTAAACTCCGCCATCAGGAACGCCGCGGCACCCATTATAGGCGGCATCAGCTGTCCGCCCGTCGATGCCGTAGCCTCTACCGCCCCCGCAAACTCCGGTTTATAGCCTAACCTTTTCATCATCGGTATGGTAAAGCTCCCCGTACCTACCACGTTGGCCACGGAACTGCCCGATACGGTACCCATAAGTCCGCTGGACAAAACGGCTACCTTCGCCGGTCCGCCAGAAGCCCAACCCGCTAGTGTATTAGCTAGGTCAATAAAAAATTCTCCCATTCCAGTCTTCTCCAAGAAAGCGCTAAACAAAATAAATAAGAATATAAACGTAGACGAGACCCCTAGGGGTATGCCTAAAATACCCTCCGCAGTAAAGAATTGATGCTGCACAAGACTGGGGAATTTAACGCCTCTATGGGCGAGTTTCCCCGGTATATGTCGCCCTATGATGGCATATATCAAAAATATTATAGCTATTATTACCATGGGCCAGCCCACTACTCTGCGGGTTATCTCCAAGATCAGCACGATTGCAATTATACCCACTATAAAATCCAAAGTTGTAACCCTGCCGGCCCTTAAAACCAAATCCTTATAATTTACTACAATGTACAACGGAACCACCGTAGCTATTGCAGCCAGGGCTACGTCAACAGGATGAAATTTATCCCTGGACCAGTTTTTACGCATTGGGTATAATAAATACATAAGACAAAGGCCAAAGGATAAGTGTATAGATTTTTGTATCATCCCGTCCAGTACACCGAATACTCCGGTATAAAGCTGGAAGCATGAAAAAGCAATTGCAATCGCCGCAACTAACCTTGCACTAAAACCTGTTAGAACTCGAAAATCCGATTCTTTATCAAATTTTCTTAATATATCATCACTATCTATTATAACTTCCGGGTTTTCTTTGTTTTCCATGTTTACGCCCCTTTCTTGCCAAGTCCTAGCAGTTTAAACGACCATCGGTCGGTTGCTTTTATTTTAAGAGATCCTTCGGGCCTTGTAAACCTTAGTAAAGGGTACACGTTTCTACCTATAGTAATGGTGTGTTCTGGTATCGGCGATACTTTCATATTAATACTTTGAAATTTTCTTTCAAACTGCAAAACATACTCCCCATCAATGATCTCTAGCTCGCCGCCCTCATAACCATAGGGCATCCCCACCCCAAAGGTGCTGTATCTCAATTCCCTAAGGGCCAAAGAATTATCATCACATATATACATGACCTCATGAACCGGTGTATGATGTACCGAATGTATAAACCCAAGGGTAAATGTTCTGTCCGGGACGGCAATTGAACATACCTTTTCGCCTCGCTCCCCTGTAAACACAAGAACCTTTTCCCGTGTTAGGCTGCAACCAACCAATATAGCGATTATTAGAATTATTAAGGCTATACCCGTCAATGATTTATGTCGTCTCATAAAATCAGAGCATTGGATTCCTCCAATGCTCAGACCCCCTTTCACTGAGAAATGGGACATAGGGTGCGGGAAGTGGGAACCTTGGCAGTTACCAAGAGCAACACCCAGATCCCGCCTTTAACTTCCCACATCTCAGCACGGTTGTATCCCCGTTTTGGCTAAGAATAATTCATTCTGCTAAAACAAGTGCCAGCTTAACTGATATCATTCTTGTTATTTATTGAAATACCTTGCTGCACCAGGATGCAGTTCGATCCCCATTCCGTTGAGGCCATTTTCCGGTACAATCTGTTCGCCGGCGGTAGCGTGGGCTGCCTTCATTCTGTCATGATTGGCGTACATGGTATCAAGCATATTGAAGGCCAAATCCTCGTCTAACCCGGCATCTACGGCAAGCATCGCCTGAACAGCAACAGTTTTTACATCTTCCTCTATTCCAATATAGGTACCCCCGGGTATAGTAAGCTTTGTATAGAAAGGATATTTGTCAATCAGCTTCTCTGCCATATCGTCTTCGACTGTAACCAGCTTAACCTTATGCTGTGCCCCGATATCCTGAATCGCCGCAGTAGGATGCCCCGCCGTTATAAACGCCACATCAACGTTGCCGTCCTTTAGGTTGCTCGAAGCGTCAGCGAAATCCAGGTATTGTACGGTTATATCCTTGTAGGTGATCCCCGCTGCTTCGAGAATCTGACGGGCATTCGCCTCGGTACCGCTCCCAGGTGCGCCAACGGCAACTCTCTTGCCCTTGATATCTGCAACGGTCTCTATACCCCTACCTTCAATGGTAACGATCTGAATATCCTCAGGATACAATATGCAAAGGCCACGGAGATCCGGATATTGTTTGCCTTCAAACATTTCGGTACCATTAGCCGAATAATAGGCTATATCGTTTTGTACCATTATTACTTCCGCTTCTCCATCTTCAAGCATGTTGATATTTGCCACCGATGCACCGGTACTCTGGGCGGTAGCATTTATGCCTTCGATATTACGATTCCAAATATCTGCCATACCACCGGCTAAGGGATAGTAGGTACCAGCAGTCCCGCCACTAGCAATATTAACAAATATCTGTTCCGCCGGACCCTCATCCCCGTTATCTCCGGTATCCGGAGCAGCAGGTGTACAACCTGCAACCGATACTACCAGCAAACACGCCATTAACAAATACAAAAGTTTCCTACTCATCAAAACCCTCCATTCTAAAATTATTATACTGCTTAGGGTATAATTCTCTACGATATTAAGATATCCTTTTGGTATTTTGCGATATTTCCAGTAACTTTTTGTAGGTAATCTATAAAAATAAGCATAGACACGCCTATATAGGCATTGTTATAGAAGACAATACATAATATTACGACTATACACTTGTTTTTCGAAAGCAATTGCACAAACGCCACCGCGCAATAAAAACAATAGCCGATATAGTATTTAATAGCATTGAATAAAAGGCGCAATAGCCTTATAATTCTATATACAGGCGAGCCCACACGAACACGGGGGACAGGTACGTTTGTTTCATAGATGCGTGTTGGCATTAGTTGCTTTTTAATATAGGAGACGCTCCCACATGCTACCTTCCACTTTCTATTTTCCGCTTATAAGCATAGTATCGCACCCTATAGAGCAAGCGTGGGGATAAGTAAAAGTATACAGCGGAAATTTCCGCCCCAATGTTAATTAAGGAGGTGTTTCGATAAATGATAAGGGTTCTAATCGCCGATGATGAAGCGCCGGCACGGGAGGAATTAAGCTACCTTATAAGTAAACTCGTCGGTTTTGAAATAATAGGCGTGGCATCGAGCGGCAGTCAGGCAATATTCCTCATTAAAGAATTACATCCCCAGGTAGTATTCCTCGACATCCAAATGCCGGGATTAAATGGACTGGAAGTATCTAAATCCCTCGCATCCCTGGACCCCAAACCCCTTATTGTCTTCGTAACCGCTTATAATGAATACGCATTGAACGCCTTTGAAGTAGAGGCGGTGGATTACCTTCTAAAGCCCATCAGCGAAGTAAGGCTATCACAGACAGCTAAAAGGTTAAAGGAGCTCTTGCAACCGAGACTCGCTGAAAGATTGGAAAACTTGTTACAACAGCACGATAAGAAAACATTTTCAAGGCATATACCCGTTGAAAAAAACGGCCGGATAATATTATTAGAACCCGATGAGATAATATGCTTTTTCGCCGATTGTGGCTACATAGTTGCGAGGACGCAGGCCGGGGACTTTATAACCGATTTTACGTTAAACGAACTACAGGAAAAAACCGATCAGAGGACTTTCTTTCGATGTCATAAAAGTTATATCGTAAATTTGGACTATATAAAGGAAATAATTCCATGGACCTATAGCTCCTACAAGCTTATAATGACCAACCGCGATGAGATACCGGTAAGCCGCCAAAAGTCTAAAGACCTGGCTATAATGTTAGGCCTTTAGAACGTTCAGCCCTCTATGTTGCACGTTAAAAGCCTATATTGCATTATAGCCCAAATATATAAACATTTTATAAATGATGTATTATAATAATGTTAGGGCATTGTATAAATATACCTATTCTTATTGAATGCCCCAAAGGGAAGGCTCCATGTCTTCTGACAATGGTCACCGTAGGGACCTTCAAAAATGTTATATAAATATATCCAAAGGGGAGGTGGGTTTTTTTTAAGATTCGTTTTTCTAGAAAGACAAATTTTAAAGGAGGTATACCATGAACTCATTAGTCGTAATTCTTATTAGTATCGTTTGTTTTATAATTGCTTACGTGACCTACGGCGCATGGTTGGCAAAACAATGGGGCGTTGATCCGAATAGAAAAACCCCTGCCCATACGAGGAATGACGGTGTGGACTATGTACCCGCTAAGGCCCCAGTGCTTTTAGGTCACCACTTCGCATCCATAGCCGGTGCAGGCCCGATTACGGGGCCGATAGCCGCGGCCATATTCGGCTGGGTACCCGTCCTGCTTTGGATAATAGTGGGTAGCATATTCTTCGGAGGCGTGCAGGACTTCAGCTCGCTCTTTGCATCCATAAGGCACGACGGTAAATCCATCGGCGAAGTAATAGAAGCCAACATGGGCAAAACTGGTAAAAAACTATTTGCGGCCTTTGCATGGTTAACGCTGCTACTGGTAATAGCGGCCTTTACTAACATCGTTGCAAATACCTTCGCCGCGGTACCGGCTGCAGCATCGGCATCGGTAATGTTTATGGTTCTTGCTGTCGGATTCGGATATTTTGTGTACCAGAAAGGCGCACCCTTGGGCATTAGCAGCGTAATAGGCGTGGTTTTACTTTTTATCTGCATAGCCCTTGGAAACGTGTTCCCTCTAGCCCTTAGCAAGAACGCCTGGGTAGGCATACTGATGGTATATATCTTTGTAGCATCCGTTGCCCCGGTATGGATTCTGCTGCAACCTAGGGATTATCTTAACTCCTTCTTACTGTACGCCATGATGCTAGGCGCAATATTAGGCCTCGTTATTGCAAGACCCGCCATGGTATCCCCGGCCTTTACTTCCTTTAAGGTCGGTAGCCAGTGGTTGTTCCCGATGCTCTTCGTAACCGTTGCCTGTGGCGCTATATCCGGTTTCCACTCCTTAGTAGGCTCCGGCACCACTTCCAAGCAGGTTGACAATGAAAGGGATCTTAAGCTCATAGGCTACGGCGGAATGTTAATAGAAGGTGCCCTTGCAACTATAGCGATAATAACTGCCGCTTATATAGGTGCCGATAAATTCGCGGCCCTAGCTGCAGACGGCGGCCCGAACAACGTATTCTCCGATGGTATCGGTAACTTCATGACGAGCTTCGGCATTCCCTTTGACATCGGCAAATCCTTCGTAGCCCTATCAATATCCGCCTTCGCACTGACGAGCTTGGATACGGGTACGAGGCTTGGTCGTTTCATATTAGAAGAGTTCTTCTTTGATCCTTCTAAGGAAAAGCAAAACCCCTTAGCGAACCGTTATGTTTCAACTATCCTTACGGTTATATTAGGCGGCTGGTTGGCGATGACGGGTTGGGAAGTAATCTGGCCTATATTCGGTTCCGCAAACCAGCTTCTCGCAGGCCTTGCACTGCTTTCAGTAGCAGTATGGCTTAAGAAGGAAGGCAAGAACTATTCTATGTTCACGATACCTATGACATTCATGATGGTCGTAACGTTACTTGCACTATTACAGCTAATGCAGGCTAACTTCGCTGCAGCAAACTATATCCTCGTAATATTCCCGGCTTTATTATTCATACTTGCCATAGTGCTTGCAGTACAGGGTTATAAGATAATATCGGAAAAGACTGAGGCTCCTTTGAATAAGTAAAATAGCCACGTAAAAATAGCGGGTGCCCAATGGCATCCGCTGTTTTTATCCTTATTTGAAAAATACCCCGGCCCTTTATATCAAAGTATTGCCTCTAGCGCATCCGTTTCACCATAGCCCCTGGAATAATGGGGTATGACCATAGAGATATGCGTCCCTTCACCTTCACGGCTCTTAATATTTAGTCCATAATCGTTCCCGTACATGTTTTTAAGCCTTTTGTCTATATTGCTAAGCCCAATCCCTTTATAAGGATTATCCCCTTCCCCTTGGATGTTAAGGCTGTCTATGTTGAATCCCACACCATCATCCCGCACGTATATGTTTATGCCCCCCTTGCCGCCGGTTACGCCTATGATCACGGTGCCCCCCTCTTCCTTCGGCGCTAAACCGTGTTTTATAGAGTTCTCTACTAGGGGCTGTAAAAGCAGTGGCGGTATGTTGCAGTTTATACCCTCTTGTATTTCGAATTTTACGTTAAGCCGATCCCCGAACCTCGCCTTTTCTATGTTTAAATAGGATTTAATGTTCTTTATTTCGGTATAAAGATCAATGTTTTCGCCGTAATGTCCTAAGTTATTCCTTAGAATGTCCCCGAGATCTATTAACAGCCGCCTTGCTGTACCGGGGCTAACCCTACAATAAGATACTATAGTGTTTAGCGCATTGAACAGAAAATGCGGGTTGATCTGTGCTTGCAACGCCTGAAGCTCCGCCTTTGCCAGAAGGCGCGACTGTTCCTCTATCTTACTGAGCTCTAGTTGCGTAGAAAAAAGCTGTGCTAGCCCGAGGGCTAATTCTTCTTCAACCCAGCCGATACTGTCCCTACCCCTTTTAAAAAGTACCAGACTACCTACTACCACATTTCTCTCCTGAAGGGGTACCGCTATTATCGTCTGCGCCTTACTGCCGGATCCCATAGTACTTACTATATTATTCTTCTCCTTAGCTATAGCCTCAAATATCGCGGGATCCTTCCCCGGGTTACCGATGCTGCCATAAAAGGCCAGCACATTCTTAGTGTCAGTTATGGAAACTCCGTCTATTCCCGTCATTCTATGAATTATCTTTGTAGCCTTCGTAGCGGATAAAGTGTTCAGCCCTTTCCTTAGGAAGGGCAGCGTTTTGTTCGCGATATTCAGAGCCAACTGTGCGTTCATCGCAGCGGTCTTTTCCCGTTCCCCGAAAATATTGTTAATAAATAATATTGATACGACCATGCCTATGGAATTTATTAAAGTCATCGGTATAATAATTATCTTTACAACCTCTATAGCTAAACTCAGGGGATGTGCCAGCAACAATATCATTAGCATCTCTAGCATTTCAGCGAGCACTACCGCTGTAAGGGGGTCCCTATAGTTTATGGTTTTGTTGCCCACCCTACGATGTAAATATCCCCCTATACCCCCTTGTATAACCGTTGAAACGCCGCAGGCCAACGCCGTAAGGCCGCCTATATTAATCCCCCATCGATGTATACCCGCAATGAGCCCTGCACCTATACCCACGACGGGGCCCCCTAGTATCCCTGCAATCATAACAGCTATAATCCTAGAATTAGCTATAGAACCCATTATAGGTATACCGGAATAAGTCCCCAGTATACCTATGCCACCGAAAATAAACGCAAGGAGCATGCGCTCGCCGGGGGAGATTACTTTTTTAAGTATTAGCTTTTTGAAGACTTTAATCCTCGAAAGAAAAAACACGAGCATTATTATTATACCTAGCTTATTTGCAAGGTTCCCGACGACCTCCACTATGACCGACATACCGGCACCCCCTGTTTATCGTTGTCCCCTACGCTGTATATAAAATGTTAATAAAGTTACGCTCTTTCATCCGCCCCTCCGGAAACAAATTCCGAAAAATCCCGCCTGAAAATAAACCTTCCGCCCCACCCGTTACATCCTACCCGGGGTGCATAATATCTCTATCACGTTATAATATACATTATATCATAATTGCCGGCGTGCATAAACGTCACCAAGATACAAATTTAAAGGATTTTACATCGAAAAGTCCCCTATCGGTAATCTTTAGACTGGGTATCACGGGTAGGGCCATGAACGAAAGGGTAATAAAGGGATCTATATCCCGGGGCACCCCCATATCCCTTGCTTTCCCGAGTAGCGTGCCGAGGGAAGCTCTAACCTCCTTTGCGGTTTTATCCGTCATAAGCCCTGCTATAGGGAGGGGTAAAACCAGCTTATCGCCGGCCTTTCCATCTATAATACAATACCCGCCGCCACACCCTTTCAGAGTTTTAACCGCCTCGACCATTAAAGCATCATTATCCCCTACTACAATAATATTATGGGAATCATGGGCAACGGAGGAGGCTATGGCGCCGTTTTTTAAACCAAGCCCGCGTATAAAGGCAGTACTGACATTCCCCGTAGCCCTATGCCTTTCCACTACCGCTATTTTTAGTATGTCTTCCCCCGGCGGGGGACTTAGAATACCCTTTTTTATATCCATATTTCCGTACAGAAAATCCGTTTCTATAGAGCCAGCCTTCACACCTATAACCGGCGTCCTTGCAGATTTTCCTTTTATTTCAAAATCCCCGGGGCTAATAGGGGCTATATTTACAGAATTGTGCCCTAAAGCGGAATCGTCGTCCTCTGATAAACCCTCCAACATATGGCCATCCTTTGCCACCCTTTGTCCCCGTATAAATACCTCCTCTACGTTAAAACCTCTAATGTCATCCACTATAACAAGATCAGCCCTATACCCCGGCGCTATAGCCCCTTGATCTTTGAGTCCGTAGCATTGGGCCGGATTTATAGTAGCAAGCCTTACGGCAGTTACGGGGTTAAGCCCCAGCTCTATAGCCCTTCGGATGCAATAGTCGATATGGCCCTCGGTCATTATATCCTCGAGATGCCGGTCATCGGTACAGAACATGAATCGCCACCAGTTGTTATCATGTACCGCAGGCAGGATGTTTTCCAAATTCTTAGCTGCGGTACCCTCCCGTATGGCTACATACATACCAAGGTCTACCCTTTCCATCGCCTCCGTCGCGGAGGTACATTCATGGTCCGTCGAAATGCCCGCTAGGGAATAGGCCCCGAGGTTTGCCCCGGAAAGGCCGGCACCATGGCCGTCTACGATCCTGCCTTGGACGGCGGCTATTTTAGCCAATACTTCCGGATCCATAGAAAGTACACCGGGGTAGTTCATCATCTCCCCCAGGCCTAACACGCCTTCTTTTTTCATTAACCTTTTTATATCCTCTGACGTAATTTCTGCACCGGCGGTTTCAAAGGGCGTCGCGGGTACGCAGGAAGGTATCATTATATGAACCGTAAGGGGCAAATCTTTGCTGGACCTTTGCATATATTCTATACCCTCTAAGCCTAACACGTTGGCTATCTCGTGGGGATCGGCTATCACCGATGTCGTGCCCCTGGGGACGACCACTGATGCAAATACCGGCGGCGTTACCATGGAGGATTCTATATGTACATGGGCATCTATTAACCCCGGGCACAAAGTTTTGCCACGAAGGTCTATCTCATCTTCGCCATCAAAACGCCCGATAGCCGCTATGTACCCCCTTTCTATCGCTATATCACCCTTTTGTATTTCTCCGGAAAAGACGTTTAGGATGTTACAGTTTTTTAGCACTAAATCCGCCCTTTTATTTTTTAAAGCAACTTCCATAAGCCCTTTAAAGTCATAACCCATAACCCTTCCTCCTCCTCTCTCCCTTTCCCGCTTCCCACTTTTATGGCACGGGGACGTCAGACTGTGTAAAAACTATTTTTGGAAATTATTTTCCCCACTTAAACATGGTGCAAGCAATTTTTTAGTATCTAATGGGTTAAATAAGGCCTTATTCACTATTGGAGCCCCACCTTTGAAGTGGATACAAAAATTTTAGGTGGTTTTTACACTAGCTGACGTTTTGTTTGCCACATTTTTATAGGCTGTCCTCGCTTCGCAAACCCGCCAGAAGATAGGGGACATTTCTCATACTACAAAGCTCTACCCCGGGGTAGAGATGTGTCCCCTTACCATTTGAACGAACTCGAGGGCTACGGGAATTTCCGCAAACTAGCCTATCGGCTTCGGGGATTCTTGCTCCATGGGTACTCGCTGATGCAAAAATGCGTATCGGCATTAGGCTATCCTCGCTTCGCGAACCCGCCAGAAGTGTATGAATGAGCTCGAGGGCTACGGGAATTTCCGCAAACTAGCCTATCGGCTTCGGACAGCGAAAATTCTGATCCTTCGCCCTCTGCGCTCTATTTATTATGCGGGTGTAAGCTCAGCTACGGACAGCCTAATGCCTCCCACTTCCTACTTCCCACTTCCCACTTCCCATTTATAAGCATAGCTTCGCATCCCATGAAGCAAGCGTGGAGCTGCGGGTGTAAGCTCAGCTACGGACAGCCTAATGCCTCCCACTTCTCACTTCCCATTTCCCATTTCCCACTTCCCACTTCCCACTTCCCATTTCCCACTTCCCATTTCCCGCTTTCAAAAAAGGGCCATGCCTTTATTCTAAAAAGGCGTGGCCCCTTTTTCCCGTTAAACGAAGAATATAAATCTTATTATAAAGAATATGCCTAAAAACAGCATCACCGGCGAAACATCTTTAAACCTACCGGAAACAAGTTTTATGATAACGTAGGACAAAACCCCCATAACAAGTCCCTCGGCTATACTATAGGTAAGGGGCATCAGTATTATGGTCAAAAACGCCGGAATAGCCTCGGTATAATCCGAAAGGTTAATCCTTAGCACCGGCTCCATCATAAACAATCCGACGAGAATAAGGGCCGGAGCCGTAGCTGCTCCCGGTATAGCAGCAACAATAGGCGAAAAGAACAGTGCAAGGATGAAAAGTAACCCGGTGATTAAGGATGTGAGCCCCGTTCGCCCGCCCTCGGCAACCCCCGATGCGCTTTCTACGTAGGTTGTAACAGTACTCGTACCTAAAACCGCCCCTGCTACGGTGCCTACTGCATCAACCGCCAGTGCCCTGTTGATACGCGGCAGCCTTCCTTCTTTGTCCAACATCTTTGCCTTTGAAGCAACCCCGACTAATGTGCCCATGGTATCAAATATATCCACGAAGGTAAAAGTAAATATTATAGGTATCAATCCAAATTTAAGAGCACCCTTAATATCCATCCTAGAGAATATAGGTACAAGACTCGGCGGCGGGCTGATAACCCCTTCAGGCCATGGCACTATTCCGAGTACCATACCTGCAAAGGAAGTTATAAGTATACTTATAAGTAATGCGCCCCTTACACCCCTGGCAAGCAACAAACCCGCAACGATAAGTCCGAATATCGCAAGGAGAACCTGGGGATCATGGAAGTTGCCCAAAGCGAGGTACGTATCCGGGTCCTCTACAACTATACCCGCCTGGGTGAAACCGATAAAGGCTATAAAAAGCCCTATGCCTACACTCGTTGCAAGTTTTAAGTTCATCGGTATAGCATTAAAAAGTGCCTCCCTAGCGGTGGTGAGGGTTAAAAGCAGGAATATTACGCCGTTTATAAATACGGCACCTAGGGCCGCTTCCCAACTAAGCCCCATCCCAAGTACCACCGTAAAGGCAAAAAATGCATTAAGCCCCATACCCGGTGCAAGGGCGAAGGGATAATTCGCATAAAGTGCCATAAATATAGTGGATATGGCCGCTGACAGGCAGGTAGCCGTTATAAGTGCACCGAAATCCATGCCTGTTGCGCTTAATATATCCGGGTTTACCATTATTATGTACCCCATGGTCATGAATGTGGTTATACCCGCTATTACTTCGGTCCTGACATTGGTATTGTGTTCAGATAACTTAAAATGCTTTTCTAACATACGTAATGCCTCCCTATCACAAATATACTTTAATTTATTATTCCGAACGCTATAACAATATTATATACCAATAATCCGTACTATGCCATACCTTTTCTAATATTTTATAAAATTGTTCAGGTTTTTGGCCCTTTGCCCCTATATCAATATCCCATAATATCGCTAAGAGAATCATCATTATCTATCCATTCCTGCACCTGTATGACTCTGAAAAGGTCCTTAGTATCCCTTATGACTACGCTCTTGATCCCCGCATTTATTATAAGCCTTTTGCACATAGTGCATGAAGTTGCATCCCGCACGAGCTCACCCGTATTCACTTCCCTGCCTACCAGATATAAGGTACTATCCAGCATATCCCGCCGGGATGCCGAGATTATACAATTAGCCTCGGCGTGGACGCTCCTGCATTTTTCGTAGTTTTGCCCCCGGGGTATGTTTAGCCTTTCCCTTGTACAATACCCGATATCGCAACAGTTCGCCCTTCCCCTCGGTGCACCGGTATAGCCTGTAGATATAATCTCATCGTTTTTTACGATAATAGCGCCATAATTCCTGCGAAGGCAGGTACCCCGTTCTAAAACAGTTTCCGCAATGTCCAAATAATAATTATGCTTGTCCCTTCTTTTCATATTTAAAATCCCCCTACACGTTTATCATTTCCTATCCCTTTAGCTAATTCTAGCAGTACCTAATACGATTATCAATTGATTAGGCCGCTACTTTTTTTAATGCAGGTATAAAACACATAGAAGGCCGGAGAATGTTTTGTAAGTACACCTACATATAACGTAATAAAGGTTTTACACCATGACCATCCTAAGGGGGGGGCCTAACCTTAAACAGGATGCTCAGGTCCCTAGCTACATAATATTAGCTAGAGGGGCTTTGCCCTTAAAAAGATAAATAAAGGGATACAACTATAGTGATGCTTTATATTTATTTGAAATAGCTTAATATTCTTTTAATAAAACTGCGCTCTGAAAGGGTTTCAGATATTTTAAAAAGTCTTTCGTATTCCTCCGTAAATCCTTCAAGAATCCGCTGATGCCTTTTAAACTTATCCCGCCAATCGTTTACAGAGGCCATTATCTCAGTATTTTCGTTCTTCATACGCGCTAAGTCTTCGCCTAGCCCCTTTACTTCTTTTTTAAAAACCTCTAAATCATTATACACCCTACTTATTTCATTGGCCTGTTTTGATACCATTTCTTCTATTTCTTTTTCCTTTTCCTCAACCCTACCTACCTCTTCAACGAGTTTACCGATATAATCCTTGGCTCCGATAGCATACTTTTTGATCTTATTCTTGTTAATGTTTATACCTGCGGTTTGTTCCCTGCGATTTATACTTTTATCGTCTAGAATATCATCTATGATGGGTATTATTATATCCCCTTCCCTTTCATATCCATAGGCAAACCCCGCGGATATCTCAGGATATTCCTTGACACTTAATACGATATTGTATAGTTTTAACCGGCATCCTAAGGGAACATCTACAGGTACAGGCTCCGTCCAGTTCTTGCCTTCGTCATAGCTGAAACTACCAACAAGCATGCCCCTTTGTACCCATACCGTCCACTTTGTATTACCCACAACGTATAAAAGGGGCTGTTTATTGTCCACATCCCCATCGGTTATCAAAGAATCATTTTCCCAAAGGCCCTTGGGATAGCTTATCCGTGCACGCTTCAAATACCTTATTTTATTGTCGTTGTTTTCTGGCTCGGTCCATAGCAAATACAAGGCATCCCTGTTATCCGTCAATGCAAAATGATAGGCCCTTATACCGATAATATCCGTAATCTTTTCGGGATTACCCCATAGGGAATAATCCGTACGAAATTTACAGTAACACAATTGCCGGCATCCCAACCGTGATGCTTTATAAACAAGATGGACGATATCCCTCTGGTCGTAACCTACATAAAATGGTTCGTTATCCTTTGTCGCCGTGGTCCGGGCCACTTTGAAACCGCTCCATTTCGAACCATCCCAAAAGCTGTGCCTTATGCTATAATATCCCGGGCTTTTACGTAGTCCGAGGGAAAAGAATACGTTTATGTATTTGCCATGACATATAATTTTTAGGTTCCCTAGTTTATATTTCTCCAGGGGAAAGGCTGAAAGCATTTTGTTGTACCAATGGGTACCATTATGCACTAAATAAAGCAATTCGCCGGTCTTATTAAAACATATAAGATTGAGATTGCCCTTCGAATCAATATCTATAGAAAAATCGGTAGCTATACTATCAAGTAGCTTAATCTCCCTCGTCCAACGGCCATCCTGATTGCGGGTTTTATAAAATATACTACCCTTCCTAATAAAAAACCACCAGGACTTGGTCCCGTCTTTTATAATTATGTATTCAGAAAAGTTTACTTTATCCATAGACAATATCACCACAAAATATTCTAAATCCTAGCATCTACATGTGTCGTATGCCTTTTCTCTATATACGACACGTTTATATACACCGCGTTACACCATCATCGTACATGCTTTGCCAAAGTTTATACGCTAATAAATTATATGCCCCGTATATTTTTATATGTACGACAACATAAATCCGCCTACCGACGGATCCGCCGGGTTAATGGGCTTAAATTTATTAGATTTATCCCTCACCATTTCATTTACGCGTTCATAATATGGAATTGATAGTATAAAGGCATACGACTAAAATTTATATTATAAAAGGGGGATAGTATATGGAGGCCAAGAGAGATATATCTTTACGACAGGAACCTATTCCGGAGTGTGTAATAACCGATAAAGTATTCTTCCAATGTTTCCAAAGGGAATGTATGCCGGAGATGACCGTAGAACTGCCCGAGGAGGGCGGACCCTTTACTTTCGTGGATGTAACCTTTCAACCAGGGTTTATCGTGGAAGGAACATTAAATATAACCCAAATAGAAAACGTTGATCCTACATTAAATAGAGTTACCTTTACCCTTAGGATACCCTTTGTAATAAGGGTAAGAAATGCCGGCGGAATTTTGATTTCAATTGAAAGCTCCGTTGATTTTCTAAAGGACGATACCATACGGATACCGGAAAACCCCTTCGATGAGTTTTCCTTTAATATCATATTAGAAACCCGTTCGGAAGTACTAAGGGAGGCGATCGTAGGCAACAATTTAGAATTAGCAATTGGAACTATGGCGATCATAAAAGTAGTGGGAAGAGTCCAGCTTACGGTACTCTCCCTGGGCTACTGTGAACCCGATGCCTGTGAAGAGTTTTTACCCGAGGATGCATGCGAAGAGTTCATGGATTTGCCCTTTACACAGATCTTTCCCGACCAGTTAAACGATACTCCGTAATAGGTTTTGCCCGGGCCGGTAGACTTTATAAAAGGGCCGCTATCCCATTGATAATGGCCCTTTATTCATTTTTCCAAAGCCGATACAAAATAGCGCCTTCGTTGCCCTAGGGATGTGGGCTGTATGACCTCTGGCACATTCCCGTTGAAGGGTTCCTTTACAATTGGGAAAGGGGGGTAAAACAGATGAAAGTGTTGTTCCAGATAAGACCAGATTTCATTGTAAATCCGGCACAGGATAGCCTGTGCGTACTCTTTACAAAAAAATACTTACAAGCCTTGGGAGTGAACGTTTATATCTCTACCGATTCCTTTCACGACTATAGCGGATATGATTTAGTACATATTTTTAACCTAGCATCGGTAACATATACTTACACCTTCACCTATAGGGCTCATAAACAGGGTATACCCGTAGTCCTTACCCCTATATACTTAAATAGTGTAAGTTTTAATAAAAATCCTCCCCCGGAGGGGAAATGGGCACGCCGGCGAAGGATTATTAAAAGCATTATACTATCGAAAACATCTATTGTACTCGTCAATTCGCAATTGGAACTAGACTGCCTTGTAAGGGATTTTCATATAAAAAAGCCCTTTCAATGGGTGCCATGGGGCGTGGATAGAAGGTTTCCTCTGGGAGACGGGGAGCATTTCTTTAAAAAATATGGTCTTCGTGATTTCGTACTATGCGTCGGGGGCATCTCCCCTAGGAAGAACCAACTCATGTTAATAAAAGCCCTTAAAGACATTGATGTAAATCTGATATTAATAGGCACTATAAGCAACACTGCCTATGGCAAAGCGTGCTTTAAGGAGGGCGGTGACAGAGTTATGTTTATACAAAGGCAAAGCCTGTCAGACCTTCGCAACAGCTATGCGGCAGCAACATTATATGCGCTTCCCAGCTTATTTGAAATACCAGGGCAATCGAACCTAGAGGCGGCGGCAGCGGGATGTACTGTGGTAACTACTAAGTATGGCTGCACAAGGGAATACCTCGGCAAGCTCGCCCATTATTGTTCACCCCATGATATTTCGGATATAAGAGGGGCTCTGCTACGGGGTTTTGAACATAGGACCGACGGCTCTTTACAAAAACATGTTTTGGCTAACTATACATGGGAACAGGTCGCAAAAAGGACCCTTAACGCCTACAAAAGAATCCTTAGATAAAAGACCTGCCCATTAGGCGGCAGGCCTTTTATCAATACATACCGTTCCTCGCATTAGTTTCATACTTGTCTAATAACTCACGTATCCGCCTCGATTGTAAACCCGTTTGCTCCGCAAATTCCTGAAATACTTCCTTCACTTCATTATCCTCTACCCGTTTCGAAAAGGTTTCCAGATCCCTAACCCTCTCCTGGGAATCCAAAACCATTTTAAGCAAAACATCCCTAGTATTCATTTTAAGTATAAACACCTCCCGACATTTAACCGCTTCTAATATTATTTCGTAATCATAGGTTTTATATGTATCTTATATCACGCTTATTTTTCATCATACATTAAACGGTTGATCAAATTTTTTATAATTCTGGCGGTTATACCCCAGATTATGCGGTCATTATAACAATAAAAACAGACGGGATAGGTGCCTGTACTCCAATTATAATCTTCCCCGTGGGGTATCAGCCCAAAGGGGAACTCACGGGGTATTTGGAGTTCCGTAGACAATCGGTAACACTCCGGTTTAGTATCTAGAAAGAAATCCAAAGGCACTGTAAATACCTCGTCCACTTCACCGGGGGCCCCCGCTATTTGCCCAATGTAAGGCTCCTTTATCGTGCCAACGAAGGGATATATAATGTAGTCAAAGGGTGTAACGAGATAATCCAAGGGACCGAACACCGAGATAGCCTCCTCCGGGATAGTAAGCTCCTCGGACGTTTCCCTTATTGCTGTGCTTTGCGGCGTTTCGCCCCTTTCCCTCCGTCCCCCGGGCAAGCTAATTTCACCGGGCTGTTTCCGTAAAGTGGACGCCCGCGTTTCCAACAGCACCTGACAACCCTTCTCATCCTCTATTATAGGAACCAGAACGCCGAATACCTGATATCTCCCCTCGGGCACTGCTCTTTTGTCCTTCATAAGTTTTTTTATCTGTTCAACTTTCATAAAACCCCCTCCGCCTCTATACATTATTATATACCATATAAGCCTATCCCCAATCAAAGGATATAAACCATAACACAATATATATCCCTTGCATACCATCAATATTAAGGCGCTGTGTTAGCCGTCTAGTTTTATTGTATAGGAAATATCAGAAATTTCTCAGTCACTTTACTTTACAACCGGGCCTGGATAATAAATGGGGAATTTTTTCTTGAAAGATATTTATACCTGTGTTATAATTAGAAAAACGTATTAACGCTTTGACATATCAAGCTGTCACGCAACCTAAGGATACAACACAAAACCCCATAATTTTAAACATTATCGCAATATACATAGCTGTGTATAAGTATTGCCATAGTTACTATTAATCATTTTTAACTCGTATACTACTAGGGGTGTAGCACCGAAATTATTACCGCTGAATTCCCTTTACGGGAAACGGGGGAACCAATCAAAGGGGTGAATCCCTGCAATTTAGGGGGTAGGGCCATTCTCTTTCGGCCCGAATCCGTCAGCTAACCTCGTAAGCGTAGAAAGAGGGCACAGATTCCCTCTTTCAAAGAAATTAAATGAAAGGGGAGTTAACCTGTGAAGAAGCTCAGCACCGGTGCGATACGTGCATTGGACAAAAAATCTCTATTGGATAGTATTCATATAAGGAAGGCCCTGCCGGAGGATGTCAAAGAAATCTATCGGATCGCTACCACCGTAGGACACAGGGATAAGGATTCTAACAAAGGTTTTCTTATAGACGATTATTCTTCTGACCCGTCGAAGTATAAACAAATGTTTCTTTCACGGATATTCAATCTGGAACATTTTTATGTGGCCCATACACCATCTAGGCCCGTAGCGTTTTTAATGGCCTACAATAAATCCGATTGGTTAAGGTATAATCCCGGCTGGATAGATGAGATCTACTGGCACCCCGGTTTTAACAGGAAGAATATTAAAAAGTTCGTGCTAGTGGATAAGACCGCTGTATGTTCCGGCCTCACAGGGATGGGTATAGGCAGTAAACTTTATGAACGGCTTATACATGATATAACCGCAAAGGGTATAAGAAACATATTCGCCGAAACGATAGTAAGCCCGGTACTTAATTTCGCCTCGCTAAATTTCCGTAAAAAACAGAACTATCAACTAGCGGGGATCCGATACGAAGAGTATAATAACGATATACTTACAGACTTGATATACCATAAGAGCATATAGCCTGTCTCAGCCCCTCGGGGCCGATGGATAAAACCATGGGCCCCGTTTTTTATACTTTTTTTAGGATTGTGTCTATTTGATTGAGGGACATACAATTAAAAACGTCCTCCCGCTCAAGCCACCCTTTACGGGCGATATTTATACCGTATACCGTATCCCCTAGACCCTCCAGGGAATGGGCATCGGGGTTTATACTGATCTTGACGGCTTTTTCCTTCGTCCTACGGCACCAACGCCAATCTAAATCTAGCCTATAGGGATTTGCGTTAAGCTCTATTACCTTGCCTAACTTTGCCGCGGCCTCTATGACTCTTTCTATATCCACGGGATACTCCTCCCGGGCTAGAAGGAGTCGGCCCACGGGATGGCCCAGCATTGTAACGTAGGGGTTTTCCAATGCCCGGATAAGCCTTTCCGTCATAGAATCCTTATCCATCGTAAAGCTAGAATGGACCGATGCTATAACAAAATCGAAGGTGGCTAATATTTCATCGGGGTAA
This sequence comes from uncultured Clostridiaceae bacterium, assembly GCA_964508195.1. Taxonomy (GTDB): domain Bacteria; phylum Bacillota; class Clostridia; order Ch29; family Ch29; genus JAAYEV01. The sequence goes on along the minus strand of CAZDSH010000007.1, from coordinate 1,516 downwards.
TCTAAGGATCCGTCGGCGAGTATATCGCTTTCTATGCCGGCGAATATTCTAAAATCTTTATAACGGGCATTAAGGCTATCTATCTCTTTCCTTTGTCTTTTGACATCCTCTATACTCAATCCGCCGGCATAATAGGCAGACCGGCTGTGGTCCGATATGCCTATGTATTCCATGCCCATCTTTATCGCGCCCTCGGCCATGTCCTCTATAGTGTAAAGGCCGTCGCTATACCTCGTATGTACATGGAATATGCCCTTTAGATCCTTGTATTCCACTAGGTCCGGTAATTTACCCTCCTCCGCCGCCTCAATCTCGCCGGTATTTTCCCTAAGTTCCGGGGGAATATATTGAAGGCCGAGGTTTTTGAAAAATTCTACCTCATCGGCACACTGGAGATTTCCCTTGCCATCGGTCTTAAATATGCCATATTCATTTATTTTAAACCCCATTCCCTTTGCCCTGTGTCTCATTGCGGTATTATGTTCCTTGCTACCGGTAAAATGATGCAATGCAAAGGGGAACTGATAATCCTTAAGCACCCTTAGATCTACCCCTATACCACTATCTAAAACGGCCCTTAACATAGAGCCGCCCCTTTCCGTCACCCTGTCAATCTCCGGTAGCCTAGCAAAGGTGTCCATTATAATATCGGGGTCATCGCCGGCGGCTAGTATATCTATATCCCCTATGGTTTCGGCCTTCCTTCTAAGGCTGCCCGCAATGCTAATACGAGTTGTAACCTTTGCCCCATAGAGTCCCTCCGTTAAAGCCCGGGCCTTTTCCAAGGCTTCGGGATATAGGTACCTGCCCTGGTTTTTTTTCAGATACTGTATGCCCTCTAAGACCTTTTTTTGTGTCCTGTCGCCGAAACCGGGCAGTTCTATAAGGCGATTCTCTATACAGGCATATTCCAACTCCCCTAGGTTTTTTATACCAAGTTTTTCATAGATTATCCTCACTTTTTTGGGGCCGAGACCGGGGACCTTCAGGATATCAAAAAGTCCGGCGGGTACCTGTTCCTTTAACTCGTCATAATCTTTAAGTCCGCCGGTATTTACCATTTCCTTAATATTTCCGTTAAGGGTCTTGCCGATGCCCTTTATATCCTTGAGCCTATCTTCGGTTACGAGCCTTTCAATATCCTCCGTAAGGGTTTCAATAGCCCGGGCACCGTTATGATATGCCCTTGCTCTAAAAGGGCTATCCCCGATAAGCTCTAACATAGTGCCCATCTCCCTAAGGATCCGGGCTATCCCTTTCCTGTTCATCATAATCTCCTCCTTTATATGGCACGGGGACGATCCCCCCCTTTTTGTCACCCATGGACGCACAGATCATAAAACACAAAATTATGCTTATAAATGGTTTAGCAAAGGAAGTTCGCCGAAACCGGGCTTTACGAGCCGCTCCGCAAATGTGGCAAACAAAACGTCCCCTTGCCACATTAGGTCCGCGCATGTATAGGCATTAGGCTGTCCGGAGCTGAGCTTACACCCGCATAATAGAAAGAGCGCAG
>CAZDSH010000006.1:30960-51486 GCA_964508195.1 uncultured Clostridiaceae bacterium | reverse complement strand
GCTGATACGCTGGTGCTACGCCCAGGCTGATACGCTGGTGCTACGCCCAGGCTGACACGCTGGTTCTATGCTCACAGGCTGACACGCTGGTGCTACGCTCAGGATGACACGCTGGTGCTATGCTCACAGGATGACACGCTGGGTGCTACGCTCAGGATGACACGCTAGAAGATGTAAAGTCCTTATCACGTTATATATAGTAATAAATATTTTTTACAAAGGCCCGTCGGTATATACTCAATATAAAATGGATAAAACCGAGGCAATCGCATGTTTTATATATAAAAGTGTTAAAGTATTAAAACTTTAGGTATAATTGATATAGTAAATAGTGGAGGAGAGATAAGATATGGCCGTTAATCCGAAGCTTAAAAACGATGAGACCGATTATCTTTTCAGAGCTATTTTGAAATTGCGCAGTATAGACGAATGTTACATGTTCTTTGAGGACGTCTGCACCATTACAGAGCTTAAGGCCCTATCCCAGAGGTTTACCGTTGCACGTATGCTAAAGGATGGTAAGACCTATGGCGAGATAGTCGAAAGCACCGGGGCGAGCTCCGCCACCGTAAGCCGTGTAAACCGGTTCATTAAATACGGGGCCGACGGTTATAATATGGTATTAGAACGCTTAGAAGATGAAACGAGCAGCGCTAGGGAGTATAAACCCGAGTAAGGGATATAATGAATAATCGTGTTTATACAGACTTTTAAGGGTGTATCAATAGAACATAGGGGAAACCAAAAATACCAGGAGGTGCAAGGCTATGACAAAGGTTATATGCACTTATAGCTTAACGGCGGAGCAGTTAAACAGCGTACAAAAAAGGTTCGGGGACAGGGTAGAGATCATAAAGGTTAAAGATTTCGAAAAGGCCGGGCCGGAGCTTGCCGAGGCCCGGGTACTTTTAACGAACCAGATGGAGATTGACCGTGGGGACCTGGAAAGGATGAAAAACCTAAAATGGATACAATGCGTATTTTCCGGGATCAACCACTTTCCCTTCGACTACCTCAGGGAAAAAGGAATAATCCTCACGAATGCCAGGGGAGTACATAGGATACAGATGTCGGAGTTTATCGTAAGCCTTTTGCTTTCCATAGTAAGGAGATCCTATCATTATACTAAGGCTCATCTTGCGGCGAAATGGGACCCCGTTAAAATCGACGAACTGTACGGCAAAACGGTAGGTTTCGTCGGCGTTGGGGCCGTGGCAAGGGAGACGGCACGGAAGCTCAAAGCCTTCGACATGCGGATACTCGGCATAAAAAACACCGTAGAGGACGTAGAACATTTCGATGAGATATACGGCATTGGCGAAATGGATCGGTTGCTTGAACAGAGCGATTTTGTAGTGATCCTCGTACCTTTAACGGACAAAACTAAGGGTATGATCGGCGAGGACCAGTTTAGGAAGATGAAAAAGACCGCATGGTTTATAAATGTAGCCCGGGGGCCTATCGTACAGGAAAAGGCACTTATAAGGGCCATTGAGGAGGGCTGGATAGCCGGGGCGGGGCTAGACGTCTTCGAAAAAGAACCCCTGCCTGAGGAAAGCCCTATATGGGACCTTGAAAATGTGATATTGACGCCGCATATAGCGGGGCCTACGCCCCATTATATGGACCGGATCATGGAACTGTTTATAGAAAACCTAGGGGCATTTATCGAAGGCAAGGAAAAGGATATGGTAAACATAATAGACTACGACAGGCAGTATTAAAAAAAAGATGACCCCCGTCGAGGTCGGAGGCACATCGGGCGAAGGGTGCACCGGGGCCGTGGGTATAACGAATCGGAGGGTGTACCGGGGCCGTGATTGGGGGCATGGTGCTATGGGTACTGCGACGAGGCGGGAAATACGCCGGGCTAGGGAATATATATTTTTATACAATGTAATTATGGTATACTATTATAAAAAAGAGGAACACAACTTCCTCTTTTTTGTGTTAAAATTAGAATTGCAGGTGGTCAATAAATGCCAAAGGATAACTTTAAAAAAGAGTTTTACGAGTTAAGGGATACTATAATAAATATGCAATACGATCATTTAAACGATATGCAAAGGAGAGCTGTGCTCTCCGTCAATGGCCCGTTGTTGGTCCTGGCCGGGGCCGGTTCAGGTAAGACCACGGTTCTCGTCAATAGGATCGCCCATATAATAAAGTACGGCGATGCCTATGGGAGTACCTATTGCCCCGCGGATTTAAGGGCGGAGGACCTTGAGGATCTAAGGGGATACATAAGAGAGATGAAGATGGGCAATAGGGGCAAACTGACTTCGCGGGCGGCTAGTCTGCTACAGGACAAAGGGGTGCATCCCGGTAATATACTGGCCATAACCTTTACGAATAAAGCCGCCGGTGAAATGAAAGAGAGGGTCCATGAACTAATAGGGGATATGGATTTTCCTATATGGGTGAGTACTTTTCATTCTGCCTGCGTCAGGATACTAAGGCGGGAGATAGAGAGGATTGGTTACGAGAGAAATTTTGTTATTTATGATACGTTAGACCAGCAGACGGTTATAAGGGACTGCTTTAGGGAGCTTAACATAAACGAGAAAAATTTTACTCCTAAAAGGGTACTGGCTATGATAAGCAAAGCAAAGGATAATTTACTATCACCGGAGGAATACATCGCTTCGGCAGCGGATAGCTTTGTCGCAGAACAGATAGGCCGCGTATACCGGCTGTACCAGGATAAATTAAAGGCTAATAATGCCCTGGACTTCGATGACCTCATTCTAAAAACATTAGAGCTTTTTAATAAACATCCGAAGGTTTTGTCCTATTACCAAAATAGGTTCCAGTATATCCTTGTGGATGAATATCAGGATACGAATACGCCTCAGTACGAGCTTGTGCATCTGCTCTCTAAGGGTCATAGAAATCTATGCGTCGTAGGTGACGATGATCAATCCATATACAGGTTCCGCGGGGCGAACATAGCGAATATCTTAGACTTTGAACTGGACTATCCCGAGGCTACGGTAATAAAACTCGAACAGAATTATCGTTCTACCGGGAACATACTAGACGCGGCTAACCGTGTTATCGCAAACAACCAACGACGGAAGGCAAAACGGCTATGGACACAAAAAGCGGAAGGACATAGGGCCAGGTACTACCAGGCCGCCACGGAAAACCATGAGGCGGATTTCATAATAAACGAAACCAGGGATCTTTGTGCCGATGGAAAGACAAAACTTTCCGATATAGCGGTACTATACAGGACTAATGCCCAGTCAAGGGTGCTGGAGGAGGCCTTTATTACGGAGGCAATACCCCATAGGATAGTGGGCAGCCTCGGGTTTTATCAGCGCAAAGAGATAAAGGACGTATTAGCATACCTAAGGGTAATATTAAACCCCGCTGACGACGTGGCCCTTAAAAGGATAATAAACAGCCCCCGCAGGGGAATAGGTGATAAAACCGTCGCCCTACTCGAACAGTACGCTTCCCGGTTTGAAACAAGCCTTTACGATGCCATGACCGGTATCGTAGAGGAGGGGAATATTCCCTCGGGGATGGCGAAACGCATCGAAGGGTTTGCGAGTATGATTAAGGGCTTTATAGCTATGCGGGATACATTTCCCGTAGTGGCGCTTATTTCGGAGGTACTCGATAAAACCGGTTACGTGAAGGCCCTCGAAGAAAAGGATTCCGTAGAGGCGGAGGAAAGGGTAAAAAACATACAAGAACTTATGTCCGCTGCCATAGGCTTTGAAAGGAACGATGAAGGGGAGGATACACTCCTTGAATTTTTAGAAAGGGTGGCACTTGTATCGGAGACCGATAACCTCGACGAGGGCGACGGTGTTACGCTTATGACCTTCCATAGCGCCAAGGGGCTTGAATTTCCTGTAGTATTTATGACGGGTATGGAGGACGGCGTGTTTCCGCTCCATAGGGCTATCGAAGAACCCGAGGAGCTGGAGGAGGAAAGAAGGCTGTGTTATGTAGGCATGACGAGGGCTAAGGAGATTCTTTATTTGACCTGCGCCGAAAGAAGGATGCTATACGGAAGCATTAATATGAACTTGCCTTCGATGTTTTTAAGCGAAATACCCGGAGATCTTGTAAAGATAATTACTAGGGGCCCATGGTCCGGCAGCGGCAGAATTAATACAGGGGCCGGGGCGGGCGGATTTATGCGTAGCAGCGATGGTACCCCGCGGGATGGTACCCTTCGCGGTGACGGTATCCCAGGCGCCGGCGGCGGTTCGTCGCGTAGTAATGACAGTGGCGCCCTACGCGGCAGCGATGCCGGCGGTATAGGCAACGATAACAGCCCTTACCGACCAGGTAGCCGAATACAGCATCGAATTTGGGGCATGGGTACCGTAATAAAGACGGAGGGGAATGGAGAGGACGCTGAAGTGACCGTTGCATTCCCGGGCCGTGGTATCAAGAAAATGCGGGCGGATACGGCACCGTTAAAATTATTAAAATAAGGGAGGTAATACCGGTGTCAAGGATTAAAAAAGGCATAATGAAAGGTTTTAGGTTCTTAGCCGATGTGAACCGCGGTTTTTTTGAGGGGGCTAGAGAAAACGCTGTACGTATAATTAGAAAGGACGCTCTAGACGGTAACGACTACTTTATATTGCTTTGTTTTTCGGACTTTTTAGGAATACCATCCCCCGCTTCTTATTATACATTGGAGCTATTGCCCTATATGGCCAAGGAGCTAGAGGGCTGGGAGATACGTATGGCGGACAAGAAGGACATATTAGACGAACAGTTCGAGAAATATCATTTCCATTAACGGAAGGGGGACGATATTATGTCGAAGCTTTTAGACAAGGAAATAATATTCTTCGGTGGCAAGGGCGGCGTGGGCAAGACTTCATGCTCCTCAGCCTATTCTTTAAACCTGGCGCGTAAGGGCTATAAGACGTTGGTGCTTTCTACGGACCCCGCCCATTCCCTAGGCCAGATATTTCAGGTACAGTTAGGGGATAGGCCGCAGAAGTTAGACGCCAACCTCTACGGTATCGAGATAGAGCCCGAGGCGGAGAGCAAGAGGTATATAAACAGGATTAAGGAACAGATGCAAGGTAGCTTTAGCGCTAACATAATAGTGGAGATACAAAGGCAACTGGATGCCGCGTATCATTCGCCCGGTGCCGAGGAAGCGGCTATTTTTGACCGGTTTATCGAGATAATAGATCTAGTCGGGACTGAGTTTCAAAAAGTGGTGTTCGATACCGCACCTACGGGGCATACTTTAAGGCTTTTATCCCTGCCGGAGCTTATGGGCCGATGGCTCGAGGGCATGATAGAGCGACGTCGGAATGTGAACAAAATGATGCGCATGGCCTCGGTAGCAGATAAATCCTTAGAAGAAAGGGTAAAGGATGACCCAGTAATGGCAATACTCTTAGATAGGAAACAAAAATTCGAAAAGGCCCGGGAGTTTCTAATAGACGACAAAAGGGCGGGCTTTGTGTTCGTGCTGAACCCGCAGCAGTTGCCTATACTGGAAACGGAAAAGTCTATAGATTTCCTTGAAAGGAACGGCATAATAGTCGAAGGTGTAATAATTAACCGCATTATGCCCGAAATAATTGATAGTGATTTTTTCAAAAAAAGAAAAGAGATAGAGGACGGTTATCTTAAGCAGATAGAGGATAAGTTCGGCAAAAGAGTGTTGTACAGGATACCGCTTATGGAGTACGACATAAGCGGATACGAGAGTATAGATAAGATGGCTAAAATATTTAGCTAAAGGAGCAGCAATCCTATGGAATTGAACGCCGAAAAGGTACAGGAAGAGATCCAAAGGTTGAGGCAGGAGATAGAAGAACATAATTACCGATATTACGTACTAGATGATCCCGTAGTGCCTGATCATTACTTTGATATGCTTATGAATAAGCTCCAGGCACTAGAGGACCGGTACCCACAGTTTGTGACGGCCTATTCACCGACACAGAGGGTAGGGGGTAAGGCCTCGGAAAGGTTTAAAAAGGTGGCACATAAAACGCCGCTTTTAAGCCTCGCTAATGCTTTTAACGAACATGAGCTACGGGATTTCGATAGAAGGGTAAGGGGCATCGTCGGGGCCGTAGAGTACGTTGCCGAGTTTAAAATAGACGGGCTTTCCGTAGCCCTTACCTATGAAGAAGGGATATTAGAAAGGGGTGCAACCCGGGGGGATGGTATCGTCGGCGAGGATATCACCGCTAATTTGCGCACCGTTAAAACTATACCCCTAAGGTTAAGGGAAGGGGTAAACATCGAGGTAAGGGGCGAGGTCTTTATGCCCCTTGGAGAGTTTAAAAGGCTGAACGAGGGACAAAAAAACCAAGGCCTGAAAACCTTTGCAAACCCGCGTAATGCCGCGGCGGGCTCGTTGCGCCAGTTGGATCCGTCGGTAACGGCATCCCGGGCGCTGGATATATTCGTGTTCAACTTACAGAGCATAGAAGGCAGGGATATTAAGACCCATTCGGAGGGCCTGGAATACCTCAAGGAACAGGGTTTCAAGGTGAGCCCCGGATACAAAGTATTCAATAACATCGACGATATCATAGGGTTTTGTACCGATTGGGAGCAAAAAAGGTACAGCCTTCCCTTCGAAATAGACGGCATAGTTATAAAAGTGAATTCCCTGGAACATAGAACATTATTAGGGGCTACGGGCAAAAGCCCCCGCTGGGCCATAGCATACAAATTTGCGGCTAAAACGATGATTACCAAAGTTAAAGATATAATAGTACAGGTGGGCAGGACCGGTGTACTTACCCCCGCCGCGGTGTTGGAGCCCGTAGAGGTTTCCGGGTCCGTCGTAGGAAGGGCTACGCTGCATAATGAGGACTATGTACGGGAAAAGGATATACGTATAGGGGATACGGTGCTCATAAGAAAGGCCGGGGATATAATACCCGAAGTTACTGAAGTATTGACTCGGGATAGGACCGGTAACGAGAAGGAATTCCGTATGCCCACAAGATGCCCCGAATGCGGTTCCGATACGATAAGGCCCAAGGGCGAGGCGGCTACGTACTGTACGGGGATAGCCTGTCCCGCGAAGAGTAGGCGTAGCATAATACATTTTGTGTCCCGGGGTGCCATGGATATAGCCGGGCTAGGGCCTGCCACGATAAAGCTGTTATTGGACGAAGGTCTTATCCATGATGCCTCGGATCTGTATCGGCTAAAAGAATACAGGGAAAGGTTGATAGGCCTTGAACGGATGGGCGAAAAATCCGTAGAAAACCTTTTATCCTCTATAGAAAGCTCAAAAACACGGGACTTCAGCCGGGTGATAGCGGCGTTAGGTATACCCTTCGTAGGCGCCCGGGCCTCCGTTATACTAGCGGAGCACTTTCAAAGTATGGATGCGCTAAGACATGCCGACGAAAAGGAACTTGTGGATATACCGGAAATAGGCGATGTAATAGCCGAAAGCATAACAACTTTTTTTAAACAACCCCAAAATAAAAGATTTATAAAAAACTTAGAAGATGCGGGGGTTGTTATGACCGCGGATAAAAGTGCTACAAAGGCTAAGGGGCCCTTTGAAGGTATGACCTTCGTATTGACCGGCACCCTAGCTGATTATACGCGTAAAGGGGCTACCCAAATAATAGAGGATCTAGGGGGAAGGGTAACCTCAAATGTGAGCAAGAACACCGATTATGTATTGGCCGGTGAAAACCCCGGTAGCAAACTGAACAGGGCCGAGGAGCTCGGCGTAAGAATTATTGACGAGAGAGCGTTTAATGAACTTAAAGACCGTCACGATACGTTATAGGTCAACGCTTCATATAGGGAGGTGATGGGATGATCACAAAGAGGGAAATCGAACACATTGCAGCCCTCGGAAAGCTCGAATTTTCCGAGGAGGAGAAATCAGACATGGTTAAAACCCTAGGCGGTATGTTAGATTATATAAGCATACTGGATAACGTGGATACCGGCTCTATAGAGCCTATTTTACATATATCTCCGTTAAAGAATGTATTAAGGGACGATGTGGCGGAGCCATCCCTTAATAGGGAAAGAGTACTTGAAAATGCGCCGGATACAGCGAAGGGATGCTTTAGAGTGCCGAGGGTGATTTAAAGATTGGAGGTAGTTGTTTATGGTGTATTATGAAACGGCCCATAGGCTTAGGGATATGTTGGCCGAAGGGGATATAAGCTCGGAGGAAATTGTACAAGTTTATTTTAAAAGGATAGAAGAACTGGAAGAAAATATAGGCGCCTATATTTCCCTGGAAAGGGCTAGGGCCTTGGAAAAGGCGAGGGAAGTAGACAGGGAACGAAAAACCGGTAGATATACGGCGTCCTTTGCCGGTTTACCTATGGCTGTTAAGGATAATATATGTACCGAGGGTCTAAGGACGACCTGCGCCTCTAAAATGTTAGAGGATTTTGTACCGAGCTATAGCGCTACCGCGTACAAAAGAATGATGCGAACAGCGTGTATACTCATGGGTAAGACTAATATGGACGAATTCGGCATGGGTTCTTCTACGGAGAACTCGGCCTTCAAAATCACCCGAAACCCCTGGGACTTACGAAGGACGCCCGGGGGCTCTAGCGGCGGTTCCGCCGCGGCGGTGGCTGCGGGTATGACTGCCTTTGCCTTAGCCTCGGATACTGGCGGTTCTATACGTCAGCCCGCGGCCCTGTGCGGTGTGGTGGGTATCAAACCTACCTATGGCCGGGTACCCCGCTACGGCTTAATAGCCCTTGCATCATCTTTAGAACAGATAGGGCCTATTACACGGGATGTAAGGGACGGTGCCGAGCTTTTAAATATTATATGCGGCCATGACAGAAGGGATTCCACGTCGGCGTGTACGGAGGTACCGGATTTTACGGCAAACCTCGGACAGGACATAAAGGGTATGAGAATTGGTATACCCACAGAATATTTCCAGGGGAATATAGACGAAGGGGTTCGCGATAGTGTAAAAGAGAGCATAAAAGTCCTAGAGGACCTCGGCGCCCTATGCGATGAAGTTTCTTTGCCCCATACGGAGTACGCCGTTGCAGCGTATTACGTAATATCCGCAGCGGAGGCCAGCTCAAACCTTGCAAGGTACGACGGTATAAGGTTTGGATATCGGGCGAAGGAGTACACCGACCTCGATGATATGTATATAAAGACTAGGAGCGAGGGGTTCGGTACCGAGGTAAAGCGAAGGATACTATTAGGTACCTACGTTCTAAGCTCCGATAATTACGATACATACTACAAAAAATCCCTCAAGGTACGAAGGCTTGTTAAGGATGACTTCGATAAGATATTTAAAGATTACGATATAATAGCAGGCCCGACATTGCCTATGACGGCCTTTGCCATCGGCGAAAAGGATAGGGACCCGTCCCTTATGTATAAAACCGATCTTTATACCGTATCGGCAAACCTGGCGGGGTTGCCTGCGCTGTCAGTACCCTGCGGCTTTTCAAAAGGGTTACCCGTAGGATTGCAACTGATCGGTAAACCCTTTGCCGAGGATACCCTTTTAAGGGCTGCCTACGCCTATGAGGAAAGTACAAAATTTTACGAAAACAAACCTCATATAAAAGGGGGTGCAAGGGATGAAGTATGAGACAGTTATAGGGCTTGAGATACATGCGGAGCTTTCGACTAAAACAAAGATATTCTGCGGCTGTACCACGAAGTTCGGCGGCGATGAAAATACCCATTGTTGTCCCGTGTGCTTAGGCTTACCAGGAACGCTGCCGGTATTGAACAAAAAAGTTATAGAGTATGCTGTAAGGGCGGGGCTCGCCATGAATTGTAGTATAAATTTGGCTAGCAAACTAGATCGTAAGAACTATTTTTACCCTGACCTGCCTAAGGCGTACCAGGTATCCCAACACGATATACCCCTATGCGGGCGTGGGCATTTGGATATAAAGGGTAGCTTTGGCGAAAAAAGAATCGGTATAACGCGGATACACATCGAGGAGGACGCGGGGAAGCTACTCCACGAGGCCGAGGACGGATCGACCCTTGTGGACTACAACCGGGGCGGTGTACCCCTTATAGAGATAGTATCTGAGCCGGATTTAAGGAGCGCTGAGGAGGCACGGCTCTATGCGGAGAAAATAAAGGCTATACTGGAGTATACTAAAGTTTCCGATTGTAAGATGCAGGAGGGTTCTTTAAGGTTTGATGTGAACTTATCAATGCGCCCTGCAGGATCCAAGGGGCTCGGTACAAGGACGGAGATGAAAAACCTAAACTCCTTTAGGGCCCTTGTTAATGCAATAGAGGATGAAAGGAAAAGGCAAGAAGGGGTGCTTAGGGCTGGCGGCGTGGTGATACAGGAAACGCGTAAATGGGATGATCTAACGGGCAAAAATACTCCCCTAAGGAGTAAGGGCGAGGCCCATGATTATAGGTTCTTCCCCGAACCGGATTTAGTGCCGGTGGTGTTAGAGGAAGAATATGTGGAGGGTATAAGGGCCGATATCCCGGAGCTGGCGGAAAAGCGGGCCGAAAGGTATGTAAAGGAATGGGGCCTTCCGGAGTACGATGCAGAACTGATGACCGTATCATTGCCCATGGCACTATTCTTTGAAGAATGTGTTAAGGAGTATAAAAAGGATCCTAAGACCGTCAGCAATTGGGTCATGGGCGAGCTTATGCGGCTTTTGAAGGAAAAGAATCTTGAGGCCGAGGATATACCCTTTTCGCCGGTTTATATGGCGGACCTTTTAAAACTGGTGGACAATGGCGTTATAAGCGGTTCCGCCGGGAAAAAGGTATTTACCGAAATGTTTGAAACCGGGGAGGAGCCACAAATATTAGTAGAACGCCTCGGACTTTCACAGATAAGCGACGAGGCCGTACTTAAAGATATAGTTGAAAAAGTAATGGAAAAGAATCCGCAATCCGTAGCGGATTACAGGGGCGGTACTAAAAAAGCCTTCGGGCATATAATGGGACAGATAATGCGTGAAACGAAGGGCAAGGCGAATCCGGCCCTAGTAAATAAAATATTAAAACAGTTGCTGGGCTAAGGGGTTAGTGCCTATTTATTTTCCCGGGGCGGCTCCTTCGCCTCGAAATAGGCACACTTTGAGCCCCCTATCGTAGATAGGATGCCCACATGGGCAAGACGGCATTTACCGTTTTGCTGATGACGACAGTTTTCAGAACAGTTGATGTTGGTCAAAGAATCCCACCTCCAAGTATTAGAATACCCATTGATTACGAAAAACACACAAAAAGCGAGGTGGGATTTATAAAAGCGTGGTTTTTTAAAAAAATTATATCACAGCGAAGAGGGGATAGAACATGAAAAGTGGAAAACTGCCCTCGGATATCCTTAAGGGGCGTATATTTTCCAACTTTACATTCCAAAGGGATGAGGTCCTCGTGAGGCCGCAAATAGGCGAGGATTGTAGCGTATTGGATTTCGGCGATTATGCCTGCGTCATATCGACGGATCCCATTACCGGGGCCGTTAACGAAATAGGCCGCCTCGCGGTCCATATATCCTGTAACGATGTGGCCGCTAACGGCGTAGAGCCCTTCGGATTATTACTTACAATACTTGCACCCGAGGGTACGACCCTAGAGGAACTACAGTACATCACAAAGCAGGCGGCGGAGGAAGCGGCTTCTTTAGGGGTAGAGATAATAGGCGGGCATACCGAGATAACGAGGGCGGTAAGCCGTATAGTTTTGTCCACTACGGCGGTGGGTAGGGCAAAAAAAGAAAAGGTAGTGATGTCTTCCGGCGCAAGGCCCGGGGACTTTGTTTTACTTACGAAGTGGGCGGGCCTCGAGGGTACGGCGATTATCGCCCATGACCTTGAAAAACGGCTATCGGATAAAATAGAACAGAAGTTTTTAGAAAGTGCCAAGTCCCTTATGGAACATATCAGCGTCCTTAAGGAGGGCATAATAGCCGGCGAAATAGGTGCATCGGCAATGCACGACGTGACCGAGGGCGGCGTATTAGGTGCCCTTTGGGAAATAGCGGAAGCCTCGGGGGTAGGCCTTAGAATATACGGTGACAGGATACCTGTAAGGCCGGAAACAAAGGCTATATGCGATGAATTGGGGCTGGACCCGTTGAAACTAATATCCAGCGGTTGTATGATCATTGTCTGTAGCGATGCCCAGACCATGCTTGGGGAGCTAAAGGCGGGGGGCATACCCGCTACAATAATAGGCAAAATAACCGAAGGCGAAAGGATTATTGAAAGGGGGGATACGAGGGAGATTATCAGCCCGCCGGAAAAGGACGAGCTATACAAGGTTATATAAAAGCAGTGTACATATTACGCGGTCGTTACAACATTATTACAGGGGCATTAAATTTACATAATTAGACTAAACCCAACAAAAACAGGGGTTTTTTGTGATATAATAAGCCGGGATAAAGCATTGGATAACATAATATTTAATGTAACATTTACATCAGGGGGTAATGGAATTGAAAAGGATAGTTATACTGGTATTGCTCATGGTTATTTTGATTTCCGGTACAAGGGTTTATGCCCTCAGGGAGCAGGAGCTTATTCTACATATAGACGGCAAGCAGATTACATATAAAGCCCCCCCGGTTACCATTAAATTAGATGGCGAGATATTAAATTTTGATGTGCCTGCAGTTATAATAGATGATAGAACCTTGGTACCCGTGCGCGTTATAACTGAAAGTACCGGCGCAAGTGTGGATTGGGACAAAGAGGATTATCAGGTTGTAATAAACACCGGCGGCAAAATAATTAAGCTTAAGATAAATGATGACTCAATGGATATAAACGGCGAAAAGGTCGAATTAGATGTCCCGGCGAAGCTAATAAACGATCGCACGATGGTTCCGTTAAGGGCTATTAGTGAAATGTTGGGGCTGAAGGTGGAATGGAACCAAGACACCTACACGGCGCAACTTATATCGCCTAGGGCGGAAATATTGGCCATGCAATACGATACAAAGGAGGCCGCAGTCGTTCTAAAGGCTACCGCGGAAGCTATGCATCGAACTATGTTTTTGCAGGAGCCCGACAGACTCGTTATTGATTTCCAAAATACCGTATTTAAATCGGGAACCGACAGAATAGAGGTAAAAAAGGGCAACATAATAAGGGTAAGGGCGTCACAGTTTGAAGTAAACCCAGACATATCGAGGGTAGTTATCGACCTTACCGATCCCTCGGGATACAGCATAGATTATGACGGCGATAAAGGCGAAATAAAAATCAGAACCATAAACACCATAAATGATATTCGTTATGTGGAGGAGGACAAACGCAAAATCCTCGCGATAAGTGCCGCCTCGAGATTAGATTTTGAGACCATGACGCTACAAAAACCCGATAGAATAGTGGTGGACATGTTTAACGCCCGCCTAAAGGGTATAAAGGACGGCTCTATTGCAATAGACGGGGAAAACATTAAATCCATCCGGTATTCACAGTTTGAACAGGACACGGTAAGGGCAGTAATAGACCTTGGTCACGCGTTTCAATACAATGTCCAGAGTAGCGAAATGGGGCTGGAGGTATTCATCGACGAGTCGCCCCTTAAATCCGTGGAATACACCGGCACCGGCTGGAAGACCGGTATCCTTACCATAGACGTAAAGCACGAGACGAAGTACAACGTTGATTACGATAAGGCTGAGGGGGCAATTATAATAGAGATACCCGATGAGGATGCCTTTATCGAAAAAGGTGAGCTATACATAAATAACGGGGTAGTGGAGAAGGTAGTGTCAACACCCTATGACGCTAGGGAGAAGGCGGGTTATATAGCCATATATCTTAAGGAAGAAACGGGTTATAATGTAACTTCGCCGAATAAAGCAAAACGGATAGAGATAGAGCTCTCGGCTAAGCCATCCCTTTATCAGGATACGCTTATCGTAATAGATCCCGGGCATGGGGGTGTCGACCCCGGCGCGAACCACGGGGGCGTTAAAGAAAAGGATATAAATATCGACGTATCCCATAGGTTGCGGGTATTGCTTGAGGAGTTAGGCTTTAGGACATTGATGATCAGGGATGATGACAGTTTTGTCGATTTGTATGAAAGGGCGGACATAGCTAACGATGCCAACGCAGACCTTTTCATAAGCGTTCACTCCAACGCCCATGAGACAAATAGCTCTATATACGGCGTGGAAACGTTGTACTATCCCTCGCAAAAGAGCGAATCGGATAACAGGGATAATTACACCTTGGCAAAGATAATACAGCAGGAACTATTGCGAGAGCTAAAGACCGTCGACAGGGGCCTAATACCCCGAGAGGGCCTCGTCGTCACCCGGGAAACAAAGATGCCGGCGGTTATCGCGGAAATAGGGTTTTTAACGAACAGCCGTGAAAGGTCATTGCTTTTGACCGAAAGCTATAGGCAAAGGTGCGCAAGGGCACTGGCGAACGGAATAGTACGTTACGCCAACGAGATAATGCTTACCGATTTATAAAATAGAAATCAATAGGAACAAACAGGGCTTCATGTAAGGTAAGCTGTTATAGGCGAGCCTTCATGGAGCCTATTGATTTTATCTGTTTTATTAGCGGCATAGTACATTCCGTGACTACGTATAGTATAAAATATATAATGAAAGTTACTAAGCTAATATTAATTTTATGGAGGTAATCCTATGGGTGTCCTGTTTAATTTTTTGTTTATATTTTTTGCAAGGGTTATAGACGTGTCCTTGCTTACGGTAAGGATGCTTCTTATAGTCCGGGGCAAAAAATATCTAGCCGGTGTACTGGGATTTTTTGAAGTAACCGTTTATATTTTGGCCCTTGGCAGGGTCATGAGTTCTTTAGACAATTGGACGAATATATTAGCATATTCATCGGGGTTTGCCGTGGGCAATGTGGTAGGTAGCTTTATCGAAAACAAAATGGCCCTAGGCACTATAGTGGCTAGGATCGTTCCACGGAAAGCTAACGATAAGGATATAGCCGCAGAACTACGGGATATGGGCTTTGGCGTGACGATTATAGAGGGTGTGGGGAAGGATGGGCCCGTTTGTATGCTGGATATTACCCTTCATAGGAAGGAATTGAGCATGCTTATGAAACACCTTAAAAAAGTCGACGCCGATGCTTTTGTAACCGTAAGCGATACGAGGGAAACAAGGGGCGGTTACGTAAGGCGCATCAGTAAAAAATAAAAGGCTCATAGCCTTCATTCCTCCCTAATACATTTTATAGTAGGGACGCCCCCGGGGAACAAAAATACGTACGTTCCGGGAATGTATGAAAATGTATGAAAGGATTTAATAAGGGAGGATTAGGGATGCTAAGGCGTATTATGGTGGTGGCATTAATAGCATTTTGTGTAATATTTGTTTTAACGGGTTGTGAAAACCCCGTAGAGATGTTCAGTAATTGGTTTCGTGACAATGGCCATGTCCCGGAGACGCCCCAAGCCGGGGACGGGTATAGTATGGACGAGGACATGGATGGGGAAGCGGGCCCTAGGATGAGGGATACGGTTTTGTATTATAGGGACAGCGATGGATATCTCGTGCCGGTATCAATTGATATAGAATGGGAGGAGGGCATCGCCCGATCCGCTATAATCAAGTTGGTTTCTGCCGATAAAGACTCGGAAATAATGCAGCACACGGGGCTTCATTCGGCCATTCCCCCGGGAACGAAGGTGTTAGGTTTAACTATAAGGGACGGACTAGCTAAATTGGACCTATCCGCCGAGGCCCTGACTTGCAATGACGCGGAGGCGGAACGGTTGATGCTAAGGAGTCTCGTTTATACCCTAACTGAATTCAATACAGTGGATAGGGTACAATTTATGTTCGAGGGTGATATAATAGAGACATTAAAATTCGGTACCAAGGTTGCTAAGCCCATAAAGAGGGAGGGGATAAATGCCATTAATGAAGGCACGGGTTCCATGGTGACGGTGTTTTTTCACCGGGCAAACGAGATAGGCTACCAGTACTTCGTGCCGGTGACCTTTAATACCGGCATTGCGGATGTCGATATGGGCATAGCCATGGAATGTCTGCTAGAAGGCCCCCCCGAGGGAAGCGGTTTGGAATCATTTATACCGGCTAATACGAGTATAAGCGGAATGGGTATAAAGAACGGTATTGCGTACCTTAATTTTGAAAAGGGTATTTTCGACTACGAAGGGAGCGATAGTATAGGTGAGAATATAGTCAAATCCATTACCCTTACCCTCAAAGAATACCCCGCAGTTACGGGGGTAGTATTTTTGGTAGAGGGCCAGCCGGCTAAATTGCCCACAGGGGTAGTATTAGAAAGCGTTATAGACATGCCCGTATTTGCGAACGAATACAATTAGGCGCGGATTGTGGTATGATATATGCAACTAAATCCGGATAGCCTAAGGTAGGTACAACCGGTAGATAGCCATACAATGAAAAGGGGTTGAGCCATTGTCAAGGATAGATGGAAGGTGCTTCGATGAGCTAAGGCCGTTGAGGATTACAAAAAATTTTACTAAATACGGTGAGGGTTCTGTGCTTATAGAGACCGGCGATACAAAGGTGCTATGTACCGCTTCCGTAGAGGAAAAAGTGCCATATTTTTTGAAGGGTATGGGACAAGGCTGGATAACGGCGGAGTATTCTATGTTGCCCCGTTCTACAGAGGTAAGAAAGATAAGGGAGGCCGCTAGGGGCAAACTAGAGGGAAGGACCCAGGAGATACAAAGGCTTATCGGTAGATCATTGCGGTCGGTAATTGATCTGGACAGGCTCGGCGGCGAATACACTATTTGGATAGACTGTGATGTACTCCAGGCCGATGGCGGTACAAGGACGGCATCAATAACCGGTTCCTTTGTAGCCTTGGTAGATGCGCTGGGATATATGAAAAATCGTGGTATAATAAAAAAGATACCGATAACGGATGTAATAGCAGCGGTAAGCGTAGGCATCGTAGACGGCGATATTGTATTAGACCTTTGCTATGATGAGGACCGTAGAGCCCAGGTGGATATGAACCTCGTTATGACGGGCTCCGGTAAGGTCGTGGAGATTCAAGGTGCTGCGGAGAGCTTTCCCTTCACCGTAAAGGATATGTACAAAATGGTGGAATTAGGCGCAGGGGGTATCGGAAGATTAACTAAGGCCCAAAAAAAGGCCCTTGAGGATGTGCTGCCCAAGGAGTTTGGGAATGATGATGCGTAAACACAGGATGGTGCTTGCCAGTAACAACGAAGGAAAGATAAAGGAAATCAAAGGGGTTATGGCGGATTTAGATTGGGAGATACTGACTATGACGGATTTAGGCGTACATATTGAACTCATAGAGGACGGAACCACCTTTAAAGAGAACTCTTACAAAAAAGCCCTGGGCGTTGTAAAGGCAACGGGTATGATCGCAGTAGCCGATGATTCGGGGTTAGAGGTCAGCGCGCTCCACGGTATGCCCGGCGTGTATTCCGCTAGGTACGCCGGCGAGGATGCCACCGATGAGGATAACAACCGTAAATTGCTTAATATGATGAAGCATATACCGATAAATGAAAGGGCGGCGAGATTCGTCTGTGCAGCTACGGTAATGTTTCCTGATATGAGGTATTTTACGGTATACGGTGAATGCAGAGGGCGGATATTAAAAAAACCCCGTGGGCATAGTGGTTTTGGTTACGATCCTTTATTTTACCTGCCTGAATACAAAAAAACCTTTGCCGAGATTTCGCCCTCAATAAAAAATACGATCAGTCACAGGGCTAAAGCCTTCGCCAACGTTAAAGAAAGGCTTATAGACCTTGGGAAAGAGGGCAAGGCTTGAAAATAGGGGTATTAAGCGATAGCCACGGTGATAGGCAGGCACTGGAAAAGGCTTTAGAGCGTATGGGCGAAGTAGACGTTGTTTTTCATCTAGGGGATTACGTTAAAGATGTTGAACGTATAAAAAAGGTTTATTCTGGGCCAATCTACAACGTGAAAGGTAATTGTGACTTTTTTGTTAATGCCATAGCACCTCTAGAACATCAGATAACCCTAAAAGGCAAAAAGATATTTGCGGTCCATGGACATAAATATAATGTCAAGTTCGGGATCAAAGCTTTGTACTATAAGAGCCTGGAAATCGGTGCGGATATAGTTTTGTTCGGGCATACACACTGTGCCGGTATAATAAGGGTAGACGGGATGGTTTTCCTAAATCCCGGGAGCGTTTCTATACCCCGGGATGGCAAACCGCCCACCTACGGAATAATTAAGATATCTAAGGGCAGTATTAAACCTAAGATTGTAGAATTTTAGCGGCAATAATCCTTGACCCGGGGAGGTTTTTGGTTTACAATAATATCACTGCTCCATTTCACTGCTCTATTTAGGCTGGGTTAAGGCGGCGCGGTAAGTTTTGTGCATTGACAGCTAAAAATCTATTTGCTATAATACTGTGGTGTTGGAGTAAGTGCGGGTGTAGCTCAATGGTAGAGCCCTAGCCTTCCAAGCTAGTCGCGTGGGTTCAATTCCCATCACCCGCTCCAAGATGTTCAGCAGGCGCCTGTAGCTCAGGTGGATAGAGCAACGGACTTCTAATCCGTGAGCCCGGGGTTCGAGTCCCTGCAGGCGCACCATAATACGGTGGGTATAGCTCAGTTGGTTAGAGCGCCAGATTGTGGCTCTGGAGGCCGTGGGTTCGACTCCCACTATCCACCCCACATTTATATTTTATACGCGTTGGGGCGTAGCCAAGCCGGTAAGGCACCAGACTTTGACTCTGGCATTCGTAGGTTCGAGTCCTGCCGCCCCAGCCATTTTTTTTGACCCATTAGCTCAGTCGGCAGAGCACCTGACTTTTAATCAGGGTGTCCGGCGTTCGAATCGCCGATGGGTCACCATGATTATGCGCCCTTAGCTCAGTTGGATAGAGTCGCTGACTTCGAATCAGTTGGCCGGGGGTTCGAGTCCCTCAGGGCGCACCAAAACCCTTGATATATCAATGCTTTGCGGCGTTGGTATATCTTTTTTTATGCCCATTTTTTTAGTTTTTCCCACATCTTTCCCACATGGGGGGAATTGGAAAATAGCGATCACAGTAATACCTCCCCCATTTTTTCTGCTGCCTCTGTGATTTTTTGCGCCTTAAGATGCAGATAAATTTGAGTGGTTTCAATGCTATTATGACCTAATAGCACCTGAATTTTTTCTATAGGCACGCCTTTTTCAACTAATGTCGTTGCGTATGTATGTCTTAGGGCATGGAATTTGCGATATGGTATGCCGGCCGCATTTAATACCTTTGTATTTCGAGTGATTTTAGATCCCGGAGTTTGCAATAATAAAGATCTCCGACTTTCCCATCGCCTAGATCCAATATCTCCCCTTTGACATAATTACGGTATACGCCTTCGTACCGTTCAAATGTCGCCGGCGAGATGTCCTTCGACACCCTCACAATCCCGAATAGCCAGGTATACCCAGTATATCCCCGGCGGTAGTGTGGTAGTGGCCCAACTCCTCTGTAAGGATACAGGTCTTTTCCGCGGTGGTTCCTATGTATTGGTTAAGTGCTATCACATTGTCAGCATACAGCCCTTTCAGCTACCTTGCTAACGGCGTTGTGATTAGCTCAATCCCTTCTGTCTCCGCCTCTTGGATAAGCTTTTCTTTCATGTGTCCCTCCTAGCTTACTTTATTCTTTTTTAAATAAATTCCTCGTGCTTAATAACCTCTGTTTCTATACGGGTTAACTTTTCGGAATTTTGCTTGTAACCGTCGAACAGAGCCTCTATTTTCGGTTCTATAACATTTTCTATAACGAGGTTCGTTTTCTTTACTTCATTCTCCACATTATCCAATCTGTCGTTTATCGTGGCGAACCCGCTTTGCATTTCACCTCTTACCCTGGTAAATGTCCCCTGCATTTCAGAATACATCTGGGTCATTAGCTCAAATATTTTATCGTCATTGGCCATTTTTATCTTCCCTCCCTTTTTGTTCTCTTCTCATCTTTACGAATTCTTTAAACTTCTCAATATCGGCAAGCTCCTCTTCTGTCCATGTATCCCCATCGTGGTGGGCCGCTATTGTTTCTATGCGGGAGCGGAAGTCACTTTTCCCTAAAATAAAATCGGTTGAAACGCCATAATATTCTGCTAAAAGAACAACCATATCAATATCTGGGCTACTTACATCTCTTTCCCATGCACTATATGTTTGGCGTTTGACATTAAACATTTTAGCAAGATCATCCTGGGTAATGTTTTTTTCTTCCCTGAGTAATTTTAATACCTTACCAATTATTTCATCTTCCGCCGGGTATTATTATTTTATCCTTCTGATAATAAATTCTTCGTGTTGGTCTACTTTTCTTTCGATGCGATCTAGCCTATCCGCATTTTGTTTGTACCCGTCGAGTAGTGCATCAATTTTAGGGCTCAATTCATTTTCTATAAATAAGTTGGTTTTTCTTGTTTCGATCTTCATCTCGTCCATATCAGTCTTTAGTCCGCCTATATCCGTCTTAACTCCATCCATGTCAGTCTTTAGCCCGCCTATATCCGTCTTGACTCCGTCCATGTCAGTCTTTAGCCCGCCTATATCCGTCTTAACTCCATCCATATCGGTCT
>CAZDSH010000006.1:0-30860 GCA_964508195.1 uncultured Clostridiaceae bacterium | reverse complement strand
TATATCCGTCTTAACTCCATCCATGTCAGTCTTTAGCCCGCTTATATCCGTCTTGACTCCATCCATGTCGGTCTTTAGTTCGCTTACGTCTGTTTTCAGCCCGCTTATATCCGTCTTGACTCCATCCATGTCGGTCCTTAGTTCACTTACGTCTGTTTTCAGCCCACTTATATCCGTCTTAACTCCATCCATGTCGGTCCTTAGTTCGCTGAAGTTGTTTTCCATATTTAAATGCATTTGTTCTATAAGTCGATAAATCTTTTCTTCATTGGTCATATTATCAGTCCTTTCCGATAATAATTCTATATTTTAATATCCTTATCAGTCTATTTCTATGTATTTTTCGTTACCATATTTAACGGGTATCGTTTACGGTTTATGATTCTTTATATTTATGTAGTCTAAGTAGAGCCTACATCTACTTCGTATATATTATTATATAGACAAATTATCCAATGTAAACACAAAAAAGATAAAATGGCGTTTATAAATGGCGTTCCTATAGAACAAGGCCTCGCAATTGAATGGCGTTCCTATAAAACAAGGCCTCGCAATTGAATGGCGGAATATGATGGGGGCAACTTAGGGATTAGGGTTTTATATAATCGGAGAGCAATTTCCGGCAATGTTCAAATAGCGCAAATATATCGGTGTTGAAATAGCTTTCTTTTAACCATACAAAATAAATGTCACGGTATATGTTAAAATTACGGATATTTATCCTTACTAAAGACCCTTCTTGCAATTCTTTTTGTACGGCAAATTTATACAGAAATGTTATGCCCGCATTGTGTTTTACTAGTTCCTTTATTAAGGTTATACATCCGATGACCATGGTTTTCTTGAAATCGCTTATGCTATAGCCCTTCTCCGACAGTATCATCTCAAGGTTATCGTAAACCTCCGATGTATCTAAACGATAAATGAGCCTTTCATCTATTAAATCGCTAAAATCCACGGGGCCCTCCGCGAAGGGATGCTCCGGCGAACAGACGGCGACAGTTTCTTCGCGGAACAGGTGGGCACATTTATAGTCCTTCGCCCGGAAAGTACCATCGGTGATTATGAAATCTATCTCCCCAAGGTTTAGTTCGTTAAAGGCTTTTTTGCTTTCCGTAACTATTAATTTTACCTTTTCAAAATTAGCCTCCTTTAAATATTTGACCAGGACATTAGGGATGATAAATTCGCTGATCACCTTCGTAGTAGCGAAGGTTAGCTCGCTCGGGGATAACTTATCGGCTTTGAGCATTTTTTTTAATTTCTTATCGCTAACGTGCATAGATGTGGCGAACTTTTCTAAAAGTCTACCCTGTTTCGTAATATTAACGGTCTTATCCTTATAATACACCAGCTTTGAACCGTAGTTTTCTTCCAATTGTTTTATATGTTGCGATACTGCGGGCTGCGTAATATACAGGTTAGCCGCGGTACGGGTAAAGCTCCTGGTCTTACATAGGTCTAGAAAAGTGAGTATTTTCGTATCTAACATTAGAAAGCCCCCTGTCTATATATAAAACCATCTAATGCACCCATAACATTTTATAATTATATTTTATGATATTATTGTGCTATTATCAATACACAACGTTATAGGACATATTATATATAGTCACTATGTTATCCTCTAAAATTCTGATCTTAAATAAACTTTTGCCCGGGGCAAAACAAGCGACGACATCCCGGGGGCAAAAAACCACGAATAAATCACAGAAAAATCACACAAAATGAAAAGAAAAACCACACAAAATAAAAAGACTGAGATATCGCAGGGCATATTGGCCTAACGATCCTTAACAACGTATATAGTTAGGTGGTGATCAAAAAACACGGCATCACAGGCTATCTTGGGCTTATTTGCAGGGTTTTTATCTTATTTTATTGCGATAGACTTATATTAAAAAACAGATTCTAACAGGAGGTCGATCACGTGGAAATAACTATAGGAACCGAAATGAGGGACGAGTACAAACGACTGGAAGTCGCAAAGGGTGCTTTAAAGTTTGTACGGGATTTTATGCTGGTTAAACCCGGCGAGGATGTTGTAATAAATTATGATACGCATATAGACGAACGGGTAGTCAGGGCATTAGCCGAGGCTGTGTACGCTATCGACGGCGTACCCACGGTGATATATACTCCTACCGGAACCGGTTTTTATGCGCAGAGCAACCCCCCCGCACCATTAGCCGCTGCCGTTTGTAGTGCCGATGTATGGATAGAACTTGCCTATGCGCCTATCATGCACGGCGAGGCTTATCGCCAGGCAGTGGATGTAAACGGTGCCCGTTATATATGTGCCACGGGCCTTGACGTAGAAATGCTCGTAAATTGTATTTCTAAGATTGATATAGATAAAGTGATCGAGCTGGGGGAATATTTTAAGGCTAAGCTCGAAGATACAAAGGAAATAATAGTAACCTCAGAGCAAGGCACAAACCTAAAGGGGCAAATGGGCGGCCGCAAGGTGAGACATTCCGGGATAAAGGCGAAGGAAAAGGGTTATCCCGTAATGATGCCCGGCCAAACGAGCTGGTGTCCTATAGAGGAATCGATTGAAGGTACCCTCGTATTTGACGGGGCGATATTTCCGCCGGAGAACATCGGTGCCCTAAAGAACGCTGTAACGCTGGAGTTCAAGGAAGGCCGCATAGTCGATGTAAGGGGTGATGGCCCCGAAGCGAAGATATTTAAAGAATGGCTCGATAGTTTTGATGACCCGAACATGTATCGTCTGGCCCATTACTCCCAGGGGTTTAACCCCGGCGTGACCAAGATCACCGGTCGTATCGTAGAGGATGAACGGGTATTCGGCTGTATGGAGTTTGGTATAGGCTCCCAGGGAATAAAGGTCGGCGGTGCCCACTGGAATGCTGCATCCCATACCGACGGTATTGTGCTTTACCCCACTATCCTACTCGACGGCGAATTGTTTGAAAAAGACGGTGTGTATATAGACGCCGGCGCAAGGGATATATGCCGCCAGTTAGGTATAAAGGGTTATTAGTAAAGTAGTCTGGAGGTATAACATGATAGATAAGTTAAACGAAATAATAGATAGCTACAGGGATGAGATTATACGGGATACACAGAAGTTAATAGCCTTTAACAGCGTATACGAAAAAAGCGATGACCCAAAACAGCCCTTCGGCCCAAAGATCGCTGCTGCCCTAGATAGCGTCCTTGGGATGGCATCGGATATGGGCTTTAAAACGCGAAACGTAGACGGGTACATGGGCGAAGTTGATTATGGCGAAAAGGGCAAAAAAATCGGTATAATAGCCCATATAGATATTGTTCCCGCCGGTGACGGGTGGACTTATCCGCCCTTCGAGGGCAGAATCGTGGACGGAAAGCTCTACGGCCGTGGATCAGTCGATGATAAGGGGCCCTTGGTAGCGTCTCTTTATGCTATGAAAGCTATTAAGGAAAGCGGTTTGCCCCATAGAAACCATGCCCGCCTTCTGATCGGCTGTGACGAGGAAAGCGGCATGAGCTGTATAAAATATTATTTGACTAAAGAAAAACAGCCCTGGGGCGGGTTTTCCCCCGACGGTGAGTTTCCCGTAATATTCGGCGAAAAGGGCATTTACCGTTTCCGATGCGATGGCGAATGGGACGATACACAGGACCAAGAACGCCGATTTAAAATTATAAAGATCGCCGGCGGCACACGGATGAACGTGGTCCCTGAGACCGCTGAGGCGACACTCCGCGGCAATGCACAGTTGTTTACATTAGCGGAACAGGCCCTCGATAAGTATAACCCCGAAGGACGCGTATCCATTAGCACTAAGGGCGAGGATCTAACAATAACTGTAAAGGGTGTTAGCGCCCATTCTTCCATGCCCTGGCAAGGTGTAAACGCCAATAACCTACTATTGAACTTTTTACGCCAACTGCCCTTAGCCCCCGCCGAAGGGGAAGCGTACATTTATGCCCTGGCGGACCTTTTTGCTGAGGGTTACAGGGGCGAAAACCTTGGAATAGCCTGCAGCGATGATATATTCGGAGAATTGACGCTGTCCCTAGGCATATTACAGGTAGACGGTAAAGGCGGCAGCGCTTTCGTGGACCTGCGGTACCCTAACCTAAACGAGAGGAAAGAGCTATGGCAAAACATCGCCACAGCCTGTGACGAACGTTCCCTTAATATAACCCAGCTCCAGGATAAGCCCGGTCTGTACGTGCCAAAGGATTCCGAGATGATTCAATGTCTCCTTAGGGCCTATCGTGAGACTACCGGCAGGGATGAAGAACCTATAACCATCGGTGGCGGTACTTATTGTCGTACTTTAGAGAACTTTGTGGCCTACGGACCCGTATTCCCGGGCCAAAAAGAGCTGGCCCATGAACGGGACGAATACATCAGCGTTGATGATTTGATATTATGCGCTAAGATCTACGCCCAGGCCCTTTATTCGCTGTTAAAGTAGTCTAACCAAGGTATAGCACGGTATTGGGCAATTTTAACGCTATAATATTTAAAGGAAAATGTCGTATCATGTAGAAATACGTATGTCAAAGTTATATACTTATATGAATATCAACTATTAAACATAAAAACAACTCGTAGGAGGTGATGGCGGCAAAAATTTTAAGGGCATTGACATAATATTGGTTTATCGCATAATGATTAAAATGCCATGACTTAAGCCAGGTTTCCAACATACTTAAATTCGGATAGTCAACTCACAGCGGTTGGAAAGGAGTATGTAAACCAACTAATAAAAAAGGGAGATGAGCTTATTGAAAAGGTTTTTACTGCTATTGTTAGTCGTGTTTATGTCGGTTTCATTAGTAGCCTGTGGAGGCGGTGGCGCCGGTACCCCTGACGACGAAACAGCTGGCCCTTCTGCAGGCAGCAAAGAGAGTATCTTCCGTGTAACCGGGCCGATTATGCCCCAATGGGACCCTGCTGTAGGTTCAGACTATGCCTCCTGCGTTGTACTCATTAACGCCTATGATAGCCTAGTATTCCCTACGCCGGATGGTGGCGTCGAACCCTGGGTTGCCGAGGACTGGGAAATCTCTGAAGACGGACTTACCTGGGATTTCAAAATCAGGGAGGACATAAAGTTCCATAGCGGTAACCCGCTTACTGCCCATGACGTAGCTTACTCCATGGAGCGTTTCCTGGAGATAGGCGAAGGTTTTGCATTCCTATTCTTCGAATATATAGATTCCGTTGAGGTACTGGACGATTATAATGTACGCTTTAATTGCAAAACGGCCTATGGACCGCTGCTTAACAGTTTAGTCAGGTTCTATATAGTAGACCAGAAGCTGTTGGAGACAAAGTATGCCGCCGAGGGTGACTATGGCGATAAGGGCGACTACGGCAAAGGATTCCTGTTGGAAAACGATGCAGGCTCCGGTCCCTACGTCGTGGACAAGGTAAGTACCAACATCTCGGTCGGCGGTACGAAGTTCGATGATTACTGGGCAGGCCTCCACGAGGATAACCCAGAGAAATTCATCGTTTATTCTTCAAACGATGGTGTTACCGTAAAGACTATGATGGCCCGTCAAGAACTAGAATCCACAGATATGTGGCAGACCGCGGAAAATATAGACGCGATGCTCGCCTCCGATGATACCTTTAAACTTGCATACAACTATACCGGTGGCGGCATAAACCTATGGATGAACAATCAAAAGCCGCCGATGGATGATAAACACGTCCGGGAAGCCTTCGGCTACCTCGTCGATTATGCAACGGTATGTAATACAATACTTCCGGACTCCCTCAGGAAGGACAGCGTTATACCTTCAAACCTATTAGGTTTCGAGCCGGTATTTGATTTTGAGTTTAACCTGGAAAAGGCCGAAGCTGCATTAGCGAAATCCAAATATGCCGACACGATTAAGAATACGGAGATAGAATTAGTATGGAATTCCGAATCCGCTGACAGGGAAAAGGTCGCACTTATGGTACAGGCAGGGGCTTCACAGATCGGTCTAAATATCAAGATAACGGAGCTACCCTGGGCGACGATCGTATCAAACTCAGCGAATGTTGATATGTCGCCTATGACAACCCTTACTTCCATTACCCCTGTAACCTCGGACTCCGGGTCACAGTTTGTATCAATGCTACGAAGTAAAAAGGTTGGTACCTGGGAGAATATGAACTGGGTCAACGATAAGGAATTGGACAAGTTAATAGACAAATCCCTTACTATGGTAGACATTGATGATCGGGCGGCGGCCTATAAAGAGATTCAAGAATACTGCGGCAAAGAGTTTATTTTCATACCTATAGCAGAAACGCCGGAACGCCTCGTTTATCAGTCTTCCTACGTGGATTTAGAGCCTAGGATAGGGCTACAAGGCTTTTCATTCTACCTCAGGGATATAAAGGTTTATCCGGATCGTATGAAATAAATATTCTAAAATAAACATCGGTGCCTATATATTTAAATCTAAATCCAGGGGGGATGCGCGCTTATTTAGCGGTTTGTCCCCCCACCCCGGGCACCGTGTGACCCCCCCGTACTTCCACCGTTTTATGAACTTCGTTCGGGAAATACAAATGGACAGGTTTTACTTTTAGGCGAACAGCGCTAATTCGGTGTATTTTGTTGTAATACAAACTTTAGTTAACTTATATGCAAGGGGGTAGAAAGAGTGTCCAAACTACACGTGACGATTCTAAAACGGCTTGGATGGGCCCTGATTGTGCTGATCGGTCTGTCGATAATCATATTTTCACTCATGCGGATTATCCCAGGTGACCCGGCGCGTTTGGCCTTAGGTCCTACCGTCCCGGAAGAGATTGTAGAAAGATACCGGGAGAGGATGCACTATAATGATCCGTTGCCGACGCAATACTATTATTGGATCACCGGCGTGATGAAGGGGGATTTTGGTGTATCTACCGTAACAAATCGTAGCGTTACGAGGGATTTTGCCGAATTTTTGCCCGCCACATTAGAACTTGTAATATGGGCGGGTATCCCACCGATTTTTTTCGCACTGCTCCTAGGCGTCCTGGGGGCCATGTATAATAACCGATGGCCCGACTACATTATACGCTTCAGCAGTTATATTATAATAGCGACCCCGGCCTTTGTCTGGGCAGTATTATTTCTGCTTATATTCGGCTATTGGTTTCCGATATTGCCTTCAATAGGCGGGCGTATCAGCCCGGGTTTTACCGTGCCATCCATAACTGGACTTATGATTTTAGATGCTTTATTAGACGGTCAACCTGCGGCGGCGTGGAATGCTTTTATGCACCTGATGTTGCCGGCCCTCGCCCTAGCCCTTGGGCATACGATGCAGGAGGCACGTTTAACGCGCTCCTATATGCTCGAAAACGCGGGGAAGGATTACATCACGATGATAACCTCCCAGGGTGTGCCAAGGGAAATAATAAACCGTCAATTTCTACTTAAACCGTCAATTATCCCAACAGTTTCTATAATGGGTTTAGATATTGCAGCTATTTTCGGGAATGCCTTCCTAGTCGAAACCATTTTTAATTGGCCGGGTATTTCACGTTATGCGATGAACGCTATCCTCGGCCAGGATATAAATGCAGTCTGCGGTGTGGTCATGCTTTTAGGCGTCATATTCATCGTAACGAATCTCTTAGTAGACGTAGTCGTTTTGATCCTTGATCCAAGGATGCGGCAGTCCAGGAGCAAATAATGAAGGGGGTATAGTACAGTGGAGACATTAAAAAGAAATTGGCTGAAATTTTCCGAAAGCAAAATATCTATCCTTGGACTTATCATAGTCGGCGCCTTTTTCTTGCTAGCGCTGTTCGGGAAATATTTCGTCCCGTATCCGAAGCACATTGGTTCCTATGTGGACTTTGCAAATGCCGGACTAGCCCCCAGCGGTGAACACCTATGCGGAACGGATTTGATGGGCCGCGACATTTTTAGCCGTATAATAGGTTCCTTCCGCAATACTTTGCTGATGGGCGTTATAGTATTATGCATCTCCGCACCGGTAGGGTTTATCGTAGGCGTGATCGCCGGCTACAACAAGGGTAAGGCTATAGACACTATATTGATGCGCGTCACCGATATATTTCTAGCCATCCCGCCTCTGGTGCTGGCCCTGGCTATCGCCTCGGTACTAGAACCAAACTTAACGAATTCGATGCTCGCTATTACCGTGATGTGGTGGCCATGGTACGCACGTTTATCCTACGGGATAACGTCGTCCCTTAGGACGGAGAACTATATTATATATGCGGAACTCACCGGAGCGAAACTGCCCCATATAATATTTAAGGAAATATTGCCCAATTGTCTGTCAGCGGTACTTACAAAGATGACCCTGGATATGGGTTATGTGATAATAATGGGTGCTACGCTAAGCTACGCCGGACTGGGCGAACAGGCGCCTAAACCCGCACTGGGCAGCATGATTTCCTCCGGCGTAAAATATATGCCGAATCAGTGGTGGCTTACTATTTTTCCCGCTATCGCAATTATCCTGATTGTATTAGGGTTCAATTTATTAGGCGACGGCATTAGCAATATGCTGGGAACGGAGGAGAACTGATGGCAAATAATGATGATACACGAAGGGATATGATTTTAGAGATTGATGACCTTTCCGTATCCTTTGACGTCTACGGAAGCATAAGCCATGTTTTAGATGGTATTAGCCTTAGGGTGAAAAAAGGAGAAAGGGTTGGCCTGGTCGGTGAAAGCGGTTGTGGTAAAACTACTACATTAAAATCCATACTAAACGTATTGCCTGGGAATGCCATAATAAACCAGGGTAATGTAATGTTTGAAGGGCGAAATGTGTATAAAATGAGGCCCAGGGAATTAGCCACCATGCGCCGTACCGGTGCGGGGATGATATTCCAGGACCCGTCAAGTGCGCTCAACCCCGTATTTAGCATAGAAAACCAATTTATAACCGCCCTAAAGTACGCAAAGCCCAAGGGTACGCCTACTAAGGAGCTGTATGATATCGCAGTGGGGGCTCTAAACGATGTAATGCTACCCGATGCTGATCGCATCATGAAAAGCTATCCCTTTCAACTCTCCGGCGGTATGAAACAACGGGTTTGTATCGCCATGACCATTGCCGCGGGGCGCCAGCTATTGTTAGCGGATGAACCGGGTACATCATTGGACGTTACGATCCAGGATCAGATACTTCGCCTTATAAATGAGCTGGTCTTGGAAAACCATTTGTCGGTAATTATGGTCGCCCATTCCCTAGGCGTTATCCGTGAATCCACGAGTTATGTCAACATAATGTACGCGGGAACAATCGTAGAGAGCGGCAAAACCGATGAGGTGTTCCAAAACCCAAGGCATCCCTATACCACGGCATTGATGTCCTGCGTACCTAAATTAACGGGAAAGGGCATCGCTGAGGGTATACCCGGTCGTGTGCCCGATTATATGGCACCGCCTAAGGGATGTAGGTTCTCACCCCGTTGCCCCTATGCTAAGGATATATGTAAAACTGATAAACCGCCGCACATTGAAACGGAGCCCGGGCATTGGGTGAGCTGTTATTTCGCAAATGAGGTGATATAATGGCGGAAAAAATCCTGGATATAAAAGATTTAAGAAAATATTTTACATTAAAAAACGGGCAGGTAGTAAAGGCCGTGGATGGCGTAGACCTGGAGCTGCATAAAGGTGAAACGTTAGGCCTTGTCGGAGAATCCGGTTCGGGTAAAAGTACTATCGCTTATGTGCTCGTGGGCATGTACGAGGCCACTGACGGGGATATTATCTATAAAGGGGATAACATTGCAAAGGCCGGCCTTAACCGTACATTGAAACAAAGGGGTGATATCCAGATAGTATTCCAGGATCCGGGGTCTTCCCTTAATGTGAAACGTACAGTAGGCAAAAGCCTAATGGTACCCCTTAAAATACACACAAATATGGACAAAACCGAGATGGAAAAACGGAGCAAATACCTTTTAGAGGAGGTAGGGCTCCCCGGAGAGTTCGTAGACAAGTACCCCCGGGCTTTAGGGGGCGGCGAACGTCAACTGATATCCGTGGCCCGGGCATTGGCCACGAACCCGTCCCTTATGATATTGGATGAGCCGACCTCGGCGTTAGACGTGTCAGTCCAGGCGAAGGTAATAAGTAAGCTGATTGATCTACAAAAAGAGTTCAGACTATCCTATTTGTTTATTACCCATGATCTCAGCCTTATGCGTAACGTCGCCGATAGGGTGGCCATCCTTTACCTCGGTAGGCTATGCGAAAAGGCGCCGGCGGCGGACTTTTTCCAAAAGCCGCTGCACCCATACACGCAGATGCTTTTGTCCTCTATACCGGTAGCGACGGCGGAGGAGGAAAAAATGAAGCCCGCAAAGATTATATCCACCGGCGAGATACCAAGCCCCGTTAACGTACCGCCCGGCTGTGCATTCCATCAGCGTTGCCGGGATAGGATGCCCATATGTTCGGAAAAGCGCCCGATGATGAAGGAAGTTTCACCGGGACATTATGTATGTTGCCATCTTTTTAACGGCAACGAGTAGAGCCAGAGCTTAAGGAGCTGGCTAAGACATTAGGTAAGTAATAATTCTAGGTTTTTTTTATATAGAATTTCAAGGAAGGTGAAAAATAAATGGAGTTTAACATTGGTATAGAAATGCGTAACGAATACAAGAGCATGGAAGTAGCCATGGGTGCCATGAAATTGGTACGGGATATAATGCTCGTTAAGCCCGGCGAGGACGTAGTCATAAACGTAGACACCGCAACGGATATGCGTGTAGCCCAGGCCGTCGTAAATGCCGCATACACCGTAGGCGCGGCGCCGGTGCTTATCAGCCATCCCTTACAAAAAGAAGCCTTTACCCAGCCTACCGTTCCCGTAGCGGCGGCGGTTTCTAAGGCCGATGTCTGGATAGAATTTGCCTATAATAGCCTCATGCACTCGGAGTGCTTCCGTGAGGCTATGGATTTTGGTACACGGTATACATGTCTATGTGGCATGGACGTAGAGATGCTCGTTAATACCCTGGCCAATGTTGACGTGGATGCAGTTATAGAGTTCGGCGAATATTTAAAAAGCGTTATAGAAAAGGCCGATGAAATAATAGTAAAGTCCCCCGCGGGAACTGATCTGAAGGGATACAAGGGCGATAGGTTTGTTAAACATTCGGGCCAAAGGGCAACAAAAAAAGGCTGGTCAGTGATGTTATGCGGCCAGGTCACCGTATGCCCTATCGAGGAAACTATAGAGGGCACCCTAGTGTTCGATGGCGCGCTTTTTCCGCCGAAGGAAATAGGTGTACTCCACGATAAAGTGATAATGCAGGTGGAAAAGGGCGTTATAAAGAGCGTAGAAGGCGGGCCCCAGGCACAGATATTTAAAAACTGGTTAGCCTCCTGGAATGATCCGAACATGTACCGCCTCGCCCATTGGTCACCCGGTTTCAACCCCGGTGTAACGAAGCCTACGGGAAGAATAGTCGAAGATGAGCGCATATTCGGCAGCATAGAGTTCGGTATCGGTTCCCAGGGTAAAACCCTAGGGGGCGCCTTCTGGAATGCGGCCAGCCATACCGATGGTATAGTGTTAAATCCGACGATATACTATGACGGCGTACTCTTTGAAGAAAACGGTATATTTGTAGACGAAAAGGCCAGGGAGTTCTGCAAAAAACTCGGCGTAGCCGGCTATTAAGGGACAAAAAAAGAAAGGGGTCCGAATATGACAAAAAAGATCCTTTATATTAAACCCTCGGCCTACGATACCATGAACGCCGAAATAAAAAAGTATCTAGAAAAATATAAAGGCGATAAAACGGAGGTGGATGTAGTAAGTATGCCCCGGGGACCTAAACATTTAGAATATTTGTATTACCAGAGCATCGCCTACCATGAAATCTTAAAATCAATAAAAAAGGCCGAAAAGGACGGGTACGATGCGGCGGTTATAGGCTGTTTTGACGATCCCGCCCTTTATGTCGCCCGGGAGATATGTAAGACTATGTTCGTAACGGCCCCCGGCGAGGCAGCGATGCAGATAGCATCGACTTTAGGCGGAAGTTTTTCGATAATAGTAGGCCGTGATAAATGGATCCCGCAGATGCGTGACAATGTACGTAAATACGGCCACATTGAAAGGCTTGCATCCTTCAGAAGCCTCGGGCTAGGGGTATTGGAATTCCAGGCTGATCCGATAAAAACCGCTAAAAGGATGCGCGAAGAGATACAAAAAGCTATAGAAAAGGACAAGGCGGAGGTAATACTTCTAGGCTGTACCATGGAATTCGGGTTTTTTAAAGAATTACAAAAAGAATTCGGCGTACCTGTGATAGATGTTATGTTAGCCGCTTTTAAACATGCGGAATTTTTGGCGGAATTAAAGCAAAACATGGGTTGGTTTACGAGTAAAATATTGACCTATGCCCCGCCGCCCGCCGAGGAGATCAGGCAATGGAACATACCGAAGGATTACGGTCTGGGTGATATATGGGATTGAAATTAAATCAATGGGCCTTGTATGATTTATATAATAGGAGCACCGGTTGGAATAACCGTATCTGCAGACGGGGGCTTTACGGGGTAAGTAGCACTAAAGGAAAGGTGTAAAACATGGATTTAGATCAGACTATGGAACTTATTAAAAAAAGGCGAAGTGTACGACGTTTCAGCGATACAAAGATAGACCGGGACAAACTAAAAACGCTGACAGAGGCCGCTATCTGGGCGCCTACGGGTAGCAATGCCCAGGCCTGGCAATTCGTCGTCGTAGATGATGACGATATGTTACGGCGTTTAACGGCGTTTTTACCCGGCGTACTGCAGCCGCCCCCGGCGATGGTCTGTTTATGTATAGACTATGCCCGGGAGCAAAGGTTGGCAGGTAAATTAGGGGCGGAGGTCCTCGGTAAAATGGATGTTGCTATGGCCGCCCAAAACGTAATGCTCGTCGCCACGGCGATGGGCCTTGGTAGTTGCGTTATCCGCGGGTTCAACGAGGATATAGTAAGGAAGGCACTATATCTACCGCAGCCTGTGAAACCGGAACTGATAGTGCTTATCGGTCAGCCCTTGCAACGGACGGAGCCGCCCCTACGGAGGCCACTAAAAGAGGTACTCCATTGGCAAAAGTATGAGAAATATGAAGGCGGGACGACGAACTATGAATAAAACGGACGAAATTTATGATCTGCTGGCCTATATAGCATCATCGGCGAAGGAGATGCACAAGGACCCCGGGATATATGCACCCCTTAGGCTTTTGACCGTTATGCTCAGGTTTATAAAAATAGTACAGCGGCAGAAGGACCTTGATCATGCGTTTTTACGTGAACTGGAACGAAATATCCTGGACAACCGTTCATTATTATTAAAGGATCGTGAAGGGTTTGATACGTTCCTCGATGACCTTGTGATGACCATCGCTTCTAAGAATTTCCCATAATGTTTTTATAAGGCGACCATCTCATCAAAACCGGCGTTATACGGCGGGCGGGGGGGAATACGTTCTTCCTACGCCGTATAACGCCAGGATACATTTCTACATATACTGGTAAATAAATCGCTATTGAAAATCTTCGGAGTATATGGTATCATTATCTTCGCAATTAAATATTAAAAAATATGCGGGAGTGGCGGAACTGGCAGACGCGCTAGACTTAGGATCTAGTGGTAATTAACCATGGGGGTTCGAGTCCCTTCTCCCGCACCAGTAATATGCCTTAGAACGTGCGCAAAGCCATCTTGGATTATTGATTATTCTATATCGGAATGTCCCGGAATTGCCTACGCCTTCCTTGATAAAGGGCGGACCGTAATATTTCTAAACAATGGAGCAACA
The DNA here is from genome assembly GCA_964508195.1 of uncultured Clostridiaceae bacterium. Lineage (GTDB taxonomy): Bacteria > Bacillota > Clostridia > Ch29 > Ch29 > JAAYEV01. The sequence continues at coordinate 17,075 of CAZDSH010000006.1, read as the reverse complement.
GTATAATGAAGATCAAAGGGTTGGCTAAGGCCAACTTTTTTAACGCTAATGGCTTAGCCTCTGTTTAAGTTTAGCTTTTTTTAGGCCCTAGGAATAGATAGTGGAATATATTATTTTTTACGATGGAGGTGAAGGGTATATTTGTTATTTTCGATAAACAAAAACAACGAATTCCGATTAAAGTTTGGCTAGAGGATATAGAGCAGGTTGAGGAGGGTTGTCTGCAGCAGGCCCTTAACCTGTCGAACTTGCCTTTTTTGCATAAATGGGTAGCCCTCATGTCCGATACACATCAGGGTTATGGGATGCCTATAGGTGGTGTTATAGCGGCAAAGGATGTGATCATACCCAACGCGGTGGGCGTAGATATCGGCTGTGGGGTCGCTTTCGTGCAAACAAGTGCGCATAGGGATGACCTGAAGGAGAAGGAGTACAAATCCTTAGTAGGACAGATTATGCGGGATATACCCACGGGCTTTAGGCATCACCGCAAAAAGCAGCGCTGTAAAACCTTAGAGGACTCAGACTTTGCCAGATCAATGCGTTCACAATCCATACCCGAAGGTTTGCCGCAGTTGGATGAAGGGTATTATCAAATAGGGACCCTAGGCGGGGGCAACCATTTTATAGAGCTGCAGCAGGACGACGATGGCATGTTGTGCGTTATGGTGCATAGCGGCAGTAGAAATTTTGGATACAAAATAGCCAGGTTTTTCAACGAGGGTGCAAAGGAATTAAACAAAAAACGTTCCCTTGGCGTGCCGGGGGAATACGATTTGGCGTTTTTGCCCCTGGATACTGATCTGGCTGATGCATACATATCCTGGATGAATCTGGCATTGGAATTTGCTATGGAAAACCGGCGGAGGATGCTCGAAATCGTTAAGGATAGGTTAGCGGACGTGATCCCCGATATTGAATTCAAAGGCGAGGCAAACGCGCATCATAATTATGCCGCCAAGGAGCACCATTACGGCGAAGAAGTATGGGTACATCGTAAGGGCGCTATAAGGGCTAGGGAGGGCGAGACGGGTATAATACCCGGGGCTATGGGGAGCTTTTCCTATATAGTCAAGGGAAAGGGTAACGCCGAGAGCTTTTGTTCCTGTAGTCATGGTGCCGGAAGGAGTATGGGTAGAAGGCAGGCTAGGCAACAGTTCTCCGTCGAAAAAACTATGGTAGACCTAAAAAAGCAGGGTGTCATACTAGGCAAACAGAACAAAAGGGACGTATCAGAGGAATGTAGGTTTGCCTATAAGGATATAAACTTTGTAATAGATCAACAACTAGATCTTATAGAGCCTATAAAACGTCTTAAAACCGTAGCCGTTATAAAGGGCTGATGCGTCTATAATAAAGGGTGCATACACACCTAGCTAAGCCGCCATGCCCTTGGGAACGGTTTTGCTTATAGATTTCTATACATAATTGGGTTTTGCCCTATAGCTCATGTAAGGGGGGGTAAGAGAACGGTGATCGAGGTGCTTACGTTAGGGAATTTTGATATTAGGAGGGCGAACAAATCCCTTATAGAGAAGGATAAAGGCTCCTATAAGAGGATGGAACTGCTTAAGTTTCTTGTAACCCATAGAGAACGCGATCTTACACCTGAATATATTTCCGATAACCTATGGCACAGCTCAGAAAGTACAGATCCTAGGAACGCCCTTAGAACTCAGGTGTTCAGGTTACGCAAAATGTTAAAGGATGCGGGGTTGACGCGTACGAGGAAGGATGACGGCGTCGGTTATATAAACGTAACTTTCCAAAACGGATTTTATAACCTAGATATCGGGGGAAACTATAGCATAGACACGACACACTTCGAAGAAAATATAGAAGCGGCTGACGAGGCAAGGGACAAAGACATCGACCAAGCGATAGATAAATACGTCAAAGCTATAGATCTTTACAGGGGCGAATATATGGCCGACTCTATCGGCAGCGAATGGGTATTCATGATACGGAATCGTTATCAACGGCTTTATGTAAAATCCCTTATAAGGCTTTTCGGCCTGTTAAAAAAACAAGGCCGTCACGGGGACATTATCGAGCACTTCGAACAAGCAGTGTGCTACGAGCCCTTCGAAGAGGCATTACACGTGTTCTTCCTAGAGGCGCTGTTAGATCTAGGTGAGTTTAATAACGCCCTAAGCCATTATAACTATATCACCGGCAGGATGTACCGGGAGCTATCGGTTAACCCTTCACCGGTTTTAAAAAGCCTATACAGTAGGATCGCCGCAGGGGGTACGAATATCCAACAGGCCGATCTATCCGCCCTTAGCAAAAGTTTTGCCGACGCCGATGATGGCAAAGGGGCATTGTGCTGTGATATCGAATACTTTAGGACAATATACAATCTTGAGGAGCGTAGGAGTTTAAGGGCAAGGAGCAACGAATACATAGGCCTTGTAACTATTGATACGACGATGGGGGGCAAGGTTTCGAAAAAGGAACTTAACGGGGCGGCGGAAAACTTAAAACTAGTGCTTAAGGAATCCCTGCGTAAGGGGGATGTGTTTACGAAGTGGAACGATTATCAGATGATCGTTCTTCTAACCGATGTGCAACAGGACGCCCTTACCTTAATAGGTAAGCGTATAAAGGAGAAGTTTAGTAACATCGGCAAGGTTAACGCCTTCACCGTGGATATTTCCTTTAAACCGATAACTGCAGAAAAGGAGCCCTTTTTCGCCTGATAAAAGGGGCCAGGAAACACACATTTTACATATTATGTTATTGACAACTACAATTCAACCTGGTAAAATCAGATCTAATATATAATTTGGAGAAAAGAATTATGAAAAATCCTATTGGAAGGGCTAGTGCAGTACAATTTAAAGGCTACTATTATTACAGCGGGGGCTATTACTATAGCGCCGGCTATTTGTACTGCAACAGAATAGATAAGGCCATTTCCAATGGGAAGGCAAAGGGAGATTTACCAGCTCAGTATATATAATCGTAGCAGAATAGTTATATCTTTGGATATAGATTATAAAACCGGAGGACTCATTGGATGGGTCCTCTTTTTGTATTCAAAAACAACGGGATAATATACTGAGAAAAAATTATTTTAAAGAAGGGATGTTAACTATGATAATCGTATTAAATCAAAGTGCCCCGGAGGAAGAGATAGATAAGATCAAAGGCAAGATGATGAGCCTTGGCTGTGATATTCACGAATCCAAGGGGATAAACTACCACCTCCTCGGGTTAGTAGGGGATACAAGTCCTATCGACCCCTCATTGATCGAGGCGAACAGGAACGTCAGCAGGCTTATATCCGTACAGGAGCCCTATAAGATGGCTAACCGGCTCTTTCACCCGGAAAGGACCGTCGTGAAAGTAAAGGATAGATCCATAGGGGACGGCGGGTTTACAGTTATAGCCGGGCCGTGCTCCGTAGAGAGCGAGGAGCAGATAGTAGGTATCGCAAGGAGCGTTAAAGAAAGCGGTGCGACATTTCTAAGGGGCGGCGCCTATAAGCCTAGATCATCGCCTTATAGTTTCCAGGGCTTAGGGGACAACGGCTTGGAATTATTGAAAAAGGCTAGGGAAGAAACGGGGCTACCTATCGTCAGCGAGCTGATGTCGCCGTGGAAACTCGAAAAGTTCGTAGAGGATGTAGATGTCATACAGATCGGTGCTAGAAATATGCAAAACTTTGACCTGTTAAAGGAAGTGGGGAAGACGTCAAAACCTGTACTGCTAAAAAGGGGTATGTCCGCTACTATAGAAGAATTGTTGATGGCCGCGGAGTACATCATGTCCGAGGGTAACGAAAGGGTTATACTCTGTGAAAGGGGTATAAGGACCTTCGAAAAATATACGCGGAATACGCTGGATTTGAGCGCTGTACCCGTTATAAAAAAGTATAGCCATCTGCCGGTGATAGTGGATCCAAGCCATGCGACGGGATACTGGTGGCTCGTTGAACCCTTGGCTAAGGCCGCCTTTGCAGTGGGCGCCGATGGGTTGATAATAGAGGTGCACAACGACCCCGCTAATGCAAAATGCGATGGACAGCAGTCTATTAAACCAGAACGGTTCAAAGCCCTTATGGAGGTTTTGCAAAAAATGGCCCAGACGATGGAACAGTAGAATAGAAAAAAGAGGGGGCGGCAAAATTGACTAAAATAAATATCACTATCGTCGGCCTAGGGCTTATCGGCGGCTCCTTCGCCATGGCCCTCAGAAGAAATGTCCACCCGCTGAACCTATGGGGGATAGATACCGATGTAAGCGCTTTAAAAACCGCAGAGGGAAAGGGCATAATAGATAAAGGATACACCGATCCGCAAAGGCCCCTTAGGGATTCCGACCTCGTTATAATGTGTACTTACCCCGGCATAACGACAGATTTTATTAGGACTAACATGGACCATTTTAGAGAGGGTACTATTATAACCGATACCGCGGGGATAAAATCAAAACTCGTCAGGGAAATAGATCAAAGCCTTAGGCGGGATCTGCATTTCGTAGCGGGGCACCCTATAGCCGGGAGGGAGTTTAAGGGTATTGAATTCGCATCGGAGACACTATTCGACGACGCTAGTTATATAATAACGCCTATAACGGGGAACAGCGAGGCCGGTTTAGCCTTCGTGGAGGATATATTAATTAAACTAGGCGTAAAAAATATAATAAAGATGAGCCCTGAAAGGCATGATGATATAATATCCCTTATAAGCCAACTGCCCCACGTAATAGCCGTAGCCCTTGCTAATAGCGGCTCTGGCTACGAGACGGATATCCTCGCCGGCGGTAGCTATAGGGATGCGACGAGGGTGGCAAGGATAAATTCGCAGCTCTGGACGGAACTGTTATTAGAGAACAGCGAAAATGTTCTAAGGCAGATAGGAAACTTTGAATACAATCTCGCCCGTATAAAAAGGGCCATTCTAGAGGATAAACCCGAAACCCTGAATTCAATATTTGATAGGGCGAGGACCAGCATGGCGGAAGGCGTGGGCGTGTACCGTGTAGCGGGGAGGGGAAAAACGTATGAAAACTGTTAACATAAAACCGACAACCCTTAAAGGAAGTATCAAGATGCCCCCATCGAAAAGCCTTAGCCATAGGGCGATAATCTGCGCGGGCCTCGCCGACGGTATGAGCGTTATAGATAATGTGATACTTTCTGAGGATATAAAGGCTACCCTAAGGGGCATAAAGTGTTTCGGTAGCGAGGTTACATACGCCGAGGATAAGGCCGATGCCGATGTCGTGTCTATCGCTATAAAGGGTAACCCAAGGCCCCGGGCGGTAGAGGATGTTTTATACTGCGGCGAATCCGGCTCCACCCTTAGATTCTTTTTACCCTTTGCATGTCTCGGGGATCAAGGGCTTACATTTACCGGCGGCGGCGAGCTTATAAAAAGGCCCCTTGATCTATACTATGATATATTTGACGACCATGGTATAGGGTATACAAACACGATGGGGGGACTGCCCCTAGAGGTTAAGGAGGGTACGTTAAAGGCCGGTACATTCAAAATAAGGGGCGATATAAGCTCACAGTTTATAACGGGGTTAATGTTCGTGCTACCGCTTTTAGACGGGGATTCCGTTATAGAAATGGCTACGCCGCTCCAATCAAGGGCCTATGTTGCCCTTACGCTAGAGGTTTTAGAAAAGTTCGGCATAGATATAAAGTACGAGGGCTTTAAAAGGTTTTATATAAAGGGCCGCCAAAGGTACGGTAATACAAACTATAGCGTTGAGGGCGATTATTCCCAGGCCGCTTTTTGGATAGTCGCCGGTATCTTAGGCGGTACCGTAGTGGAATGTAAGGGTATGGATGCAGCGTCCTTACAGGGCGATAAAGCTATAATGGATATAGTACGCAAAATGGGCGGCGCCCTAGAGGTACGCGGTGACATTATAAAAAATAGCCACGGCACGGCGACACGGGGTATAGTAGTCGATGTTTCCCAATGTCCGGATCTCGTACCTATCATCGCGGTCCTAGGTGCCGTCAGCGTCGGGACAACAAAGATAATCAACGGGGAAAGGCTTAGAATAAAGGAATGTGACCGTCTAAGGGCGATATCCACCGAGCTTAATAGACTAGGTGCCGATATAACCGAGCTAGGTGACGGCCTTATAATAAAGGGAAAAGAAAGGCTACAGGGTGGCAAGGTCAGCAGTTGGAACGATCACCGCATTGCAATGGCCTTAGGGATAGCCTCTATAAAGTGTCAAGACCCCGTCACCATAGTAGGCAGCGATGCCGTAAAGAAGTCCTATCCGCACTTTTGGGAGGATTTTGTAAGCCTTGGCGGTAAGATAGCGTCCTTAAAATCATAGCCTATATAATCGTACAAAGTAAAAAAGCAACGGTGGGGATGCCGCTGCTTTTTTATTAAGGAGGACCTGTAAGTATAGCTTTGGGAGTATATAGTTAATGTGTAGTTATCGAAGATATTGTATGGGTTTTAGCGAAACTTTTTATATCGGGGTTGAAATACTTATCCGATGGTGCAGCTACGAATTTCCCTTCCTCTATATATCCGGCGTCCCAGGTCGTATCAAGGGTTATCCATTCGCCGTTGATGTATGCCTGGTTCCAGGCGTGTAATTGTGTATCCCAATCCGTCGTATTGTTTATATTGCCATATACAACCCTCGTCGGTATACCGATCGCCCGGGCAAGGGCCGCTACCGTAAAGGAATAATCCCTGCACGTACCTTTGCCACGGTCTATGGTTTCGCTGGCGGTATACATCGTATTATCACCTTTGAGGTAGGCGTCATAGTCGTATTCGATGTTCGTTATAACCCATTTATGTATAGCACGTATTCTTTCCATATCCGTCGTTTTTCCCTCTGTGATATCCATAGCCAGACTCTTGACGCTTTCATGATCGCTGTTCACATGGGCTGAAGGTGCCAGGTACCGTACATCCTCTGTGGCGGTATTATTGACCTTAAACCGTATCCTTCCATCGAACTTGTTCGGGTTATCCCCCGCCCATACGGTGTATATACCCTTCCCGAACCGTAAATACAGCGTCGCGACGAAATTGTTTCTTTCTACCTTAGCGGGATATACCGCCGTTTCGTTCCCGGGACCCCTTACGCATAGCCAGACCTCCGACAGATCGGTCTCGCCCCGTACAGTAAGGCTACCATCGAAGGAAAGGCCGCTTTCCTTCGGATAGGACACCCCGATACTCGCGGTCTTAAAGCCCGTACTGTAGACGCCCTTCGCTATTGCGCTATTGGCCGTCATAAGGCTTGTACATATTAAAAGTATTAAAATTACTTTCAATACATTCTTTAGCCTCATCATCCTTTTTTGACCCCCAATTAAAAAAATCTGCGGGCCAGCGCAGGTAATATATTAGGTCCCTATATTCCGGCAACTGGCTGGCCTAGCGTCAAAATCATCACGCTGTAGCCCCTTTAGCTTTGCGTCACCGTCTTTCGACGGCTTTGCCCTTTATCTATTTTTTCTAAAAACAAAAATCCGCAACGCCAGTGCGGATATTATGATACTTCCCTTTGTATTCCGGCAACTGGCTGGCCTAGCGTCAAAATCATCACGCTGTAGCCCCTTTTAGCTTTGCGTCACCGCCTTTCGACGGCTTTGCCTTTTATCTATTGATTTTGCCTAAAACTTGTTTAAAGATATTATACCACTCGAAGGACGTATAATGCAAGGGATACACAGGAAATATTTTAAAATTAAATCGTCGGGCGGAGTATACGAACTTATTTCCCAGTTATTGTGTGCGTAGGGCTAGTATTTCAACACAATATTTGTTACAATATACGTGTAAGGATTAAAATATTTTAGGAGGTGCGGGCTGTGATTTTTAAAGAAATGGAGCTTGGAGAATTTGAACAGGTCGTATTTTGCCATGACAAGGCATCGGGGTTAAAAGCTATTATCGCTATTCATGACACAACCTTAGGACCGGCTTTAGGCGGTTGCAGGATTTGGAACTACGATTCTGAAGAAGAAGCTATAATCGACGCCATGAGATTGGCTAGGGGAATGACTTACAAAAATTCAGCGGCGGGATTGAATATCGGCGGCGGAAAAGCCGTAATAATTGCCGATGCGAAGAAAGATAAGACAGAGGATCTGCTAAGAGCCTTCGGTAGGTTTGTCGAAAGCTTAAACGGCAGATACATAACAGCGGCGGATGTGGGAAGCGGGCCGGCGGATCTGGATATTGTGTACCAGGAAACCGATTATGTTGTGGGTATATCCGAGAGCTATGGCTCCTCCGGCGATCCAAGCCCGATAACGTCCTTCGGTATCTATAGGGCCATGATGCGCACTGCAAAGGAAGCCTTTGGTAGCGATTCGTTGAAGGGCAAAACCATAGCTATTCAAGGCTGTGGCAGCGTAGCTTATACGCTATGCAAATACTTACATGAAGACGGGGCAAAGCTGGTAGTTACGGATATTGACGAAGATGCCGTTGCAAGGGTTGTGAAGGATTTCGGTGCCGAAAAGGTGGGCGTAGACGAGATATACGAAGTGGAGGCGGATATATTCTCACCCTGCGCACTAGGTGCAATACTAAATGACGAAACTATACCGAAGCTGAAGGTAAAGGCTATTTGCGGTAGCGCTAATAACCAGTTAGCGGATATCGAAAAACATGGTCAGATGCTAAAGGATAGGGGAATAGTCTATGCGCCGGACTTTATAGCAAACGCAGGTGGCGTTATAAATGTGGCCGATGAACTGTCGGGCTATAACAAGGACAGGGCCCTGGGGAACGCTTCAAGGATTTATGACCAGTTGGGCCTAGTATTTGATATTGCCAAAGAAGAAAATATTACGACGGCAAAGGCTGCAGATATAATGGCCGAGGAGAGGATCGCTAAGATGAAAGAGGTAAGGAGTAATTTCCTACAGAATGAACTTAATGCATTATCCAGAAGATAATTTAAAAACCTTTTGGGGGCTCTTATATGAGTCCTCTTTTTTTTTTTATAAAAATTTATGGACAAATATTTTTTTTTAATATGTAAATGCTAAGGATAGCGCACAAAAACCAAGGGAGGTGTAAATATGACTGCGCCAAGGATGCAAGTAAAGTGCGGCGTTCATAATTGCGAGTATTGGAGGGAGCATTACTGTACGGCGGATGCGATAGAGGTGGATGCTACGGGAGACGGTCACGCACATACCAGCGAAGGAACGTGTTGTATCACTTTTAAAAACAATGATTTACAATGAAGGATCGAGGGCTTTATCGCCCTCGGTATATATTTTTTTGGGACGTTTAGGCGGTTGCATTATATAAAAAAATGTGCTAATATACACTATGAAACCACGGATACCCGTTAGATTGGTATGCGGGAGTAGCTCAGTGGTAGAGCGTCGCCTTGCCAAGGCGAAAGTCGCGGGTCCGAATCCCGTCTTCCGCTCCACTACAACAGGCCTTGACAAGGGGTCTGTTTTTTATGTTACTTGTTATAAATAGGCTGCTATGTTATAATACATAAGTTAAAATATCCCCGGATCCCAATAACGAGGAGGAGCATATATGAATTCCAAGTTGGAGAAAATAGAAAAGAATACGGCGGTATTAGAAATACAGGTGGACAGGGAGCAGTTCGAAAAGGGTATACAAAGGGCATACAAAAAAAACGTCAAGCGTTTTAATATACCGGGTTTTAGGAAGGGTAAAGCGCCGAGGCCGATAATAGAAAGGCATTACGGCGAGGGCGTGTTTTATGAGGATGCGATAAACGAGGTATGTCCTAAGGCATACCTACAGGCGATAGAGGAGCATGATTTGCAGCCGGTGGACCAGCCTGAAATAGATATCGTACAGATCGAAAAGGACAAACCCTTCATATTTAAAGCTGTTGTTACCGTTAAGCCCGAGGTTGAATTAGGGGACTATAAAGGAATACAAATTGAAAAGAAAGAGTACCCTGTCACCGATGGGGATGTCGATAAAGAGCTAGGGAAAATGCGTGATATGAACGCGCGGTTTGTGAACGTGGAAGATAAACCCGCGAAGAATGAAGATATGTTAACAATAGATTATAAAGGGTATATAGATGGTGAGCAGTTCGAAGGGGGAACTGCCGAAAACCATACGTTGGTACTGGGGTCCGAACAGTTTGTAGAGGGTTTCGAGGAACAACTAATCGGTGCAAAGGCCGGGGACAGCGTAGAGGTAAACGTAACATTCCCTAAGGATTATAAAGCGGAGCAACTGGCGGGTAAAGATGCGATATTTCAGGTAGACGTTAAAGAGGTAAAGGAAAAGGAGCTACCCGATCTGGACGATGAGTTTGTTAAGGATGTAAGCGAATTCGATAGCCTCGAAGAGCTGAGGGCGGATATCAAAGGCAAGCTAGAAGAAGAAGCCATCAGAAGGGCTAAGGACGAGTTCGAAGAAGAACTCCTTAAAAAGATTGCGGATAATGCTATAATAGATGTACCGGAAGTTATGATAGAAAAGCAAAAGGACACCATTATACGGGACTTCGAAATGCAACTGCTGTATAAAGGCTTAAATCTAGAGGTTTACCTCAACTATATAGGGCAAACCCTAGAGGAATTTAGGGCCGGGTTCGATGACGCCGCTACGTATAAGGTTAAAAATCAACTTATATTAGAAAAGATAGCGAAAATAGAAGGGATTGACGTAAGTGAAGAAGAATTAGATAAAAAGATTGAAACATTAAGCAACATATACGGAAAGGACGATTCCGAAGAATTTAAGGATACCCTAGGCGAAAGTGAACTTAATTATATTAAAGAGAGTATAATAGTAAGGAAAACTATAGAGTTTTTAGTTGAAAATACGATTGAAAAATAACTGTACTTACTTTAAAGGAGGTTAAATAAAATGGCCCTTGTTCCAATCGTAGTAGAACAGACGAGCCGCGGCGAAAGGTCCTACGATATATATTCGCGGCTTCTTAAGGATAGGATAATATTTTTAGGCGACGAAGTGAACGACATCAACGCAAGCCTAGTAGTTGCACAGCTTTTGTTCTTGGAATCCGAGGACCCGGATAAGGACATACATCTTTATATAAACAGCCCCGGCGGTTCGATATCCGCGGGCATGGCCATATACGATACTATGCAATATATAAAGCCCGACGTGTCCACGATCTGTGTAGGATTAGCCGCATCTATGGGCGCCTTTTTACTCGCAGCCGGCGCCAAGGGCAAAAGGCTCGCGCTACCCCATAGCGAGATAATGATCCACCAACCTATAGGTGGTACGAGGGGTCAGGCGGTGGAGATAAAGATTCATGCCGAAAGGATCATACGGCTTAAGGATACTTTAAACAAAATATTGAGCCAGAAGACAGGTCAATCACTGGAGCAGATAGAAAGGGATACCGACAGGGATTTCTTTATGACTTCCGAGGAAGCGGTCAGGTATGGTCTTATAGACAAAGTGATAAAGGAAAGGTAATAACAAGTTTAAGAGGGGTGGAATGATGACCAGATTTGACGACAAAAAGCAGCTTAGGTGTTCTTTCTGTGGCAAAAACCAAGAGCAGGTAAAAAGGCTTATCGCAGGCCCGGGGGTCTATATCTGCGATGAATGTATAGACCTGTGCCAGGAGATAATCGACGAGGAGTACGAGGACGGTTTTGGTGACGGTGCCGAGGACGTACCGAAGCCTAAGGAAATAAAAGAGTTTTTGGCCCAGTACGTAATAAGCCAGGAGGACGCCAAAAAATCTATGGCCGTGGCGGTATACAACCATTATAAAAGGATTAACTGCGAAATAAAAAGCGATGACGTGGAGCTGCAAAAGAGCAATATACTGTTAATAGGGCCTACGGGCTCGGGCAAAACGCTGTTGGCCCAGACCTTAGCGAGGATGCTAAATGTACCCTTCGCTATCGCAGATGCTACCTCTCTTACCGAAGCGGGGTATGTCGGTGAAGACGTCGAAAATATCCTGCTAAAGCTCATACAGGCCGCGGACTTCGATATCGAAAAGGCGGAAAAGGGTATAATATACATCGACGAGATAGATAAGATAGCACGTAAATCGGAGAACCCATCCATCACGAGGGACGTAAGCGGCGAGGGCGTACAACAGGCGTTGCTTAAGATTTTAGAAGGTACTATGGCTAGCGTGCCTCCCCAGGGTGGGCGGAAGCACCCGCATCAGGAGTTTATACAGATAGATACGACTAATATATTGTTTATATGTGGCGGTGCCTTCGATGGCCTAGAGGACCTCATACAAAAAAGGACCGGTAAAGGTGCCATCGGTTTCGGCGCTGACATAACGAGTAAGGGCGAGTTGGATATCGGTGCCGTATTAAAGCAGGTATTGCCCGAGGATCTGTTAAAGTATGGCTTAATACCGGAGTTTATAGGAAGGGTACCGGTTATAGTGACATTGAACCCCCTCACCTGCGACGATCTCGTATTGATACTAAAGGAGCCGAAGAACTCATTGGTAAAGCAGTACAAACAACTGTTTAGATTCGATGGCGTAGAACTGGACTTCGAGGAGGAAGCCCTTAGAATAATAGCACAAAAAGCCCTAGACAGGAAAACCGGTGCCAGGGGGCTACGGTCTATACTAGAGGATACCATGCGCAATGTGATGTACGAGATACCCTCGAGGAACGACGTAGAAAGGTGTATGGTAACGAAGGAGAGCGTAAAACAAAACACCGATCCTACGCTGGTACTCATAGACCCCGGGCTTAAGAAAAAGCCTAAACAAAAGGCCGGTAGAAGGACCACCAGTAAAACGAACGAAACTGCCTAGGGGAAGTATTAACGTTCATATCATATATAAATTACATTAAAAAATAGGGCGCTTCGGTATACTTGATCGTATTACGGGGCGCTTTTTAATTTGCAAATATCCACAGTAGAGCTTATTATATTATGTAGTTATCTCGCATTCCAATAGGTCCAAGGGGTACACTAATAATATACAACTTTTGGGGAGTGATTGATATGGGACAGCGCAAAACTACTAAGATTTTACCCCTTTTACCATTAAGGGGTATATCGGTTTTTCCATATATGATGATACATTTCGATGTGGGTAGGGACAAGTCCATCAGCGCTTTAGACGAGGCGATGGTTAAAGAACAGCTTATATTCTTAGTAAGCCAAAAGGATGCGACGACGGACGAGCCCGCCACGGGCGATTTCTATGAAGTGGGTACCGTTTCAAAGATCAAACAACTGTTAAAGCTACCCGGGGACACTATAAGGGTGTTGGCGGAGGGCGTTAACAGGGCCAGGATTATAGACTATATAAAGGATGAACCCTTCTTCGAGGTAGAGGTAGAGGAGCACGTTGATTCCGAGGACAAAGAAAAGGATACGGAGACCGAAGCCCTCATGCGGGCTATATTCGACAGCTTTGAGGAGTACGTAAAGCTCACTAACAGGGCGGCGGTGGATGCATTATTAACCGTCGGCAATGTGGAGGAGCCCGCACGGTTCGCAGACGTAGTCGTATCTAACCTAAACCTTAAAATAGATCAAAAACAACAGATATTAGAGGCCTTCGATCCGACGGAAAGGCTAAAAAGGCTCCATGGGATACTTATAAAGGAGCTCGATATATTGAGGGTAGAAAGAAAGATCAACCTCCGCGTAAAGCGGCAGATAGATAAGATGCAAAGGGAGTATTATTTAAAGGAACAGTTAAAGGCTATCCAAAAAGAGCTAGGCGAGGACGATGGCGTACTGTCGGAGGTTGAAGAGTATAAAGAAAAAATAAAAGGGCTAAAACTACCCGAGGATATAGAGGAAAAGGTGCTAAAGGAGGCGGATAGGCTCTTAAAGCTCCCCCCGGGCTCCGCAGAGACAGGGGTTATAAGGAGCTACATCGATTGGATATTGGAGCTACCCTGGACTGAGGAGACCGAGGATAATCTGGACCTAAAGCATGCCCGGGATGTACTGGAAGAAGACCATTACGGACTAAAAAAGGTAAAGGAAAGGGTGTTAGAGTACCTAGCTATAAGGCAATTGGCCACGGGTATGAAGGGGCCGATATTGTGCCTTGTAGGGCCGCCGGGAGTCGGTAAGACCTCTATAGGCCGTTCTATAGCCCGGGCCCTAAAAAGAAAGTTTGTAAACATGTCCCTAGGCGGTATGCGCGATGAAGCGGAGATACGCGGCCATAGGCGTACCTACGTCGGCGCTATACCCGGTAGGATAATATACTCTATGCGCCAGGCGGGTTCGAAGAATCCTGTATTCCTGTTAGACGAAGTGGACAAGATGAGCAACGATTTCAGGGGGGATCCCGCATCGGCTATGCTAGAGGTACTGGATGCGGAGCAGAACAACTCCTTTAGGGATCATTACCTCGAGGTACCCTTCGACCTTTCGAAGGTCATGTTTATAACGACGGCCAATACCGTGGACACTATACCCCGGCCGCTATTAGACAGGATGGAAGTAATATATATCTCCAGCTATACCGAGGAGGAAAAGCTAAAGATAGCCATGAAATATCTATTGCCAAAACAGCTTAAAGAACATGGGCTCAAAGGGGGGAATATTACCCTATCTGAGAACACTATGCGGGATATAATAAATTATTACACCCGGGAGGCGGGGGTCAGGGAGCTCGAACGTAAGATCGCCGACGTGTGCAGAAAAGTGGCTAAGCAGTTGGTAGAACACGAAAAAAAACGTGTCCGTGTGATGAGGAGCAATCTGGATAAATTCTTAGGCATACCCGCCTACCGGTACGAGAAGATCAAAGGTGGCCACGAGGTGGGCATGGCCACGGGTCTAGCATGGACGCCCGTAGGCGGTGATACGCTGTTTATAGAGGTAACCACTATGAAGGGTAGCGGCGAGCAGGTGCTAACGGGTCAGCTAGGGGACGTGATGAAGGAATCCGCCCGGGCGGGGATAAGCTATATAAGGTCAAGGGCCGAGGAGCTGGGCATAGACGAAAAGTTTTATAAAGATCTTGATATCCATATCCATATACCAAAGGGTGCTACGCCGAAGGACGGGCCATCGGCAGGTATTACAATAGCGACAGCGGTGATATCCGCCCTTACCGGCGTATCGGTGAGAAAGGATATAGCTATGACCGGTGAGATAACCCTAAGGGGTAGGGTATTGCCCGTGGGGGGTATAAAGGAAAAATGCCTCGCAGCTAATAGGGCGGGCATAACGAAGGTACTCATACCCGCGGACAACAAAAAAGATCTTGAGGATATACCGGCTAACGTAAGGCGTAGGATGGAGTTTATCACGGTGGGGCACATAGACAAGGTGTTGGAGCATGCGCTAGTAAAATATAAAAAGGACTGGGGTCATGGGTGATATAAAGTTAAGAAATATGGAAATGGTGATAAGCGCGGTATCCGGTAAACAGTACCCCGCGGAGGGGCTGCCTGAGATTGCTATAGGCGGCCGTTCCAATGTGGGCAAGTCCTCCCTTATAAACAGCCTTCTAAACCGGCGTAGCTTTGCCCGGACGAGCTCTAAGCCGGGTAAGACGAGGACGCTTAATTTTTATCGTATTAACGAGGAGTTTTTTATAGTAGACCTCCCCGGTTACGGCTACGCGAAGGTGACGGAGGCGGAACAGCTAAAATGGGGCAAGATGATGGACGAGTACCTAGAGAGTCGTACCACGTTAAGGGGGATACTGCATTTAGTGGATATAAGGCATAGGCCCACCGAGCTTGATATGATGTTTTACGATTGGCTAAAACATGCAAGTTTCCAGGGTATCGTAATAGCAACGAAGGCGGACAAAATACCCCGGGCTAAAAGGGACGAACATCTAAGGAATATAATCGAAACCTTAGGGATGGAGGGCGAAGACCTGCTCATACCCTATTCTTCGGTGACGGGTATGGGGCGTACCGAGGTTTGGGGCATAATATCCGCTCTATGTGATCTGTAAATGAATAAACTTATGCCTCCTCGGAGGCGGCGGTATTTTCTTCTTTTTTCAGTTTCGGTGTCGGCCTGAACTCCGCTGCGAGCATCCCCGCCAGTATAAAGGCACAGCCGACGAACTGTTTTGCCGTAAGTACCTCGCCTAAAACCATAAATGCAAAGGCCTGGGCAAATACCGGCTCGCCCATAAATATTAACGCTACATGGGTGGGGCTGGTATATTTTTGTGCGATGTTTTGTACGATAAAGGCATAAGTCGTCGCCAGGAGCGAGGTTAACAAAATCACGGACCATAGGCCGAGCTTCATCGGTATTATCGGCTGTTCCAGGCCGAAGGTAAACAGTGTACTTGCGATGGCTACTACGCCTATCTCCACCGTCGCCAGTAGCATAGAATCGGATTTAGAGGTAAACCTATGTATCAGTATTATCTGTAGTGCAAAGAAAAGGGCGGCGCACAGCGTATACGTATCCCCTATATTGAGGGAAAAACCATTCCCCAGCGTAAGGAGACCAAGGCCGAACATGGCCGATACAACGCCGATAATGGCGAAGGGCTGCGGCCTTTGCCTTAGCATCAACGTAGAAAGTACAGGTACTATTACCGTGCTAAAACCCGTTATAAAGGCGGAATTTGAAGCGCTCGTATAGTTAAGGCCCACCGTCTGGAAGGCATAACCGCCAAAGAGCATAAGCCCGAGGAGGGTTCCGTTTTTTATCGTTACCATGTCGAGGTCTTTGAGCTTTTTATATGAAAAGAGCGCCAAAAAAAGTGCCGCTATTCCAAACCTCAGGGCAAGGAAGTTGTAAGTTTGTATATGACTTATTATATCCTTTATGAAAACGAAAGTAGAACCCCATATAATTACTACTGATAATAGTGCCAAGTCCGCTTTAAGCTGTTTTTGCATTTATTTCACCTTCCTTTAGACCATCGCTACCTATTATAACATCTACGATGCAAAAAAAACAACTGTCACCACGGCACCATCGGTCAAATACTATAGTACTGACGGGTTTAATGATTCCCGGGGGCTATATTCTACGGCATACCGTTTTTTTATTATTTCTATATATAACGTGATAAAGACTTTACATCTTCTAGCGTGTCATCCTGTGAGCGTAGCGCCAGCGTGTCATCCTGAGCGTAGCACCAGCGTGTCATCCTGAGCATAGCACCAGCGTGTCATCCTGTGAGCATAG
>CAZDSH010000005.1:0-53224 GCA_964508195.1 uncultured Clostridiaceae bacterium | reverse complement strand
ATTTCAGAGAGAATAAGGTACCCCTTAGTAAACAGTTCCGGGCTAAGAGCAATTTTTCTATGAACGATAAAGGTGTATTTTCCGTTGTGCTAAGGCTCATGGAAGGAGAAATTCCCACTATGGAGATAAAGCTTAAAACAGAGAAGGAGGAGGATGCAGAACAAATATGTATAAACTGGAACGCTAACGCCAAGGCCCTTTACCAAAGTATAAAGGCACACCTCGTTAAGAACGATAAAGATTAGTCAATACAAAGTAACCACGCAGGTTCGATACCAGTTCTTGTAATACTTTTAATAGAGCCTGCTTTTAGATCGACTTTACAAAGCTGGTTATCGGCGTTACATACTACATGTAGGTATTTGCCGTTCGAATCTAAGGATTGGCTTACGGGCATATTGCCGAGTTTAATTGCCCCCGATACAAAAAAATCCGACCTGTCCACTATTATTAACCTATTATCCATAATATCCAGTATATAAAACTTTCCTCTTTTATTATCGTAGACTAGGTCTACAGGCATTGCACAAAACTCAGTACACCTTATGTTTTTACCGGACTTTATATCGTATTCAACTAAGCGGCTATCCCCCTCCCCGCCACTAGGTAGGACTATGGCATACAAATTCTGTCCTGTATCGTCGAAACATATATCCATCGGATAGCCGTTAGCATCTAGACAATCGGCTTTGTCCATGCACGATATATCTATAACGGCTATATAATTGCTGCCAGTATTTGCTACATAACACATGCCGTTATATTCGTTAAAAATAATGGTTTTAGGCATTGCGCCGCAGGGTATTTGACCTATTAATTGTTCAGCGCTAAGATCTATTACGGATATGCTATCAGAATCATAATTAGTAATAAATGCCCTGTTATTTTCATTTAGGACCACCAGTCGGCTTGGGCAACATCCCACAAATATCGTTTTAATCGCCTCCCGGGAAGTAAGGTCTATTATGGAGAGGCTATCGTCATAGGAATTAACCACAAGAAGTTGATTCTTAGCCTTTTCGTGGTATAAAAACACTGGCCCCAACAATGCACCATCCCCGGCGATCCCAATAGGGCCTGCAGTTTTTGTATCGTAGGGAATTGGTCGTACCCTGAACACCTCACGATAGGTCCCGCTACAATAGGCTATTATATTATCGTCCCCGGCGTTTGCCACTATCACGATACCCTTGTCTAACATTTTCACACCTATTCCCCCCACCGGAATATATACAATCATACTATGCAAAGGTATTCCTTTTAGTGTGAAAATTAGATACCCCTTATATCAGCCGAAAGACCCACGGTATTATCTGGAGCTTAACTCATCGAAAATTTCATCGTATCCAATACCCTTATAATACATGAGTACGGTGATATGGTACAAAAGGTCCGCTATCTCGTATATAGTTTCCGCTTTATCGGGGTTTTTAGCGCCTATTATCACTTCCGCTGCCTCCTCGCCTACTTTTTTTAGGATCTTATCTATACCGCTGTTAAGTAGATAATTTGTGTAGGACCCCTCCTTCGGGTTTTTTGACCTATCCGCTATCAAAAGATATAGCTCCTTTAGAATATCCGTACCCTTTGACGAATATTTTCTATACCCTTTTGCATTATCCCCCTTAGTTGTGTATCCATATTGTGGCTCACACCCTTTATCCGGTTTTGATTCACGGATTTTATCCTCTAAGGTCCGGAAAAAACAGGATTTGTAGCCCCTATGACATGCAAAACCCCGTTGGTCTACTAAGACTAACAGCGTATCCATATCACAATCGAGCCTTATATCCAACACTTTTTGGATATTACCCGAGGTCTCCCCCTTGTTCCATAGCCTATTCCTACTACGGCTAAAAAACCACGTAGCTCCGCTTTCCATAGTCCTTATAAGGGACTCTTTGTTCATATAGGCTAGCATGAGTACCTCCCCTGTGGCCTTTTCCTGTACAATAGCCGGTATAAGCCCCCTTTCATCAAATTTGAGTTCATTTATAGCAGGAGCTATCATTTTTTAACGGTACCCCCTTTATAGAGAGATAATCCTTCAGAGCCGACAGCGTAAGCCCGTTAAAATGAGACAAAGATGCTATAAGGGCTGCATCGGCTTTACCCTTCGTGAGGACATCGAATACATGTCCCTTGGTCCCCGCACCCCCCGAGGCTATAACCGGTATATTGACACATTCGGCCACGCCTTTAACCAGTTCAAGGTCATAGCCATCCCCCGTACCGTCACGATCTATACTCGTAAGCAATATCTCACCGGCACCTAGCTCCTCTGCCTGAGCCGCCCATTTTAAGGCATCCCTGCCGGTGTTGACCCTACCCCCCTTTATGTATACATCCCAGCCTCCCCGGTGCCGCTGACGGCGACGGGCATCTATGGCCACTACAATACGCCCGCTACCAAACCTTTTCGCCGCCTCGGTTATAAGCCTTGGCGTTATCAGCGTCGCGGTGTTTATGGATACTTTATCAACGCCGTATCCTAAAGCCCTTTCTATGTCGCGGATGCCCTTAATGCCCCCGCCTAAAGTTAGCGGTATAGAAATTTTTTTTGTAATTTTTTTAATCATAGGCCCTAGTGATACCTCAGTATCGGTAGCGGAGGCATCAATATTTAACAATACCAGCTCGTCGGCGCCGCCTTCGCTACAGCGTAGGGCCATTTCCATAGGATCGCCGGCGTCTACGAGATTGCCGAAGTTCATTCCCTTTACTACCCTGCCCCCGCGTATATCAAGGCAAAGTACTATCCTTTTAGCAGGCATGGATCATCATCCCCCTAACGAATCTATTACCTCTTTAAGGTGTATTCTGCCAGTGTACAATGCTTTTCCTATTATAGCGCCATAGGCACCGATTTTTTTTAATTTTAAAAGATGTTCTACACGGCTTACGCCCCCCGATGCGATCACCCTTAACGAAGTATTATTAATAATCTCCGCGGTGCTTGAAAAATCAGTCGCGTTAAGCATCCCGTCCCGGGTTATATCCGTAAAAATTATTGTGCTAACGCCCAACCCCTCCAACTGTTTTGCAAAGGTAAGGGCCTTCACATTGCTGGTATCCCGCCAGCCCTCAATAGCCACGAGCCCATCCCGGGCATCAATGCCTATTATTACTTTTGAGGGATGTCTATTGATTACATGCCTTAGGAAGGTATCGTCCTTTAACGCCGCCGTACCGAGGATGACCTTTCCCACGCCCATGGCCAGCAGCTCCTCTACTGTCTTTAAATTTCTAATACCGCCCCCTAATTGTATCGGCACCTTTACGCTTTCTAATATTTTTTCTATAGCGCCAATATTAAAGGGCCTACCTTCGAAGGCCCCTTCAAGGTCCACTACATGTATCATCTTTGCCCCTGCATCTTCCCATCTTTTAGCTGCCCGGGCGGGCACCCTATCGTAAACTGTAACGGTCTTTATATCCCCCTGTTTAAGCATTACACATTTCCCGCCCATTATATCTATTGCAGGAAGAATTACCATAATAACCATCCCCCCCTATATCTAACCGGCCTGAAGGCTAATTTTTATAGTACACCCTTCGTGGACATTACACCTTTGATCCTGTCCCTCCGTAGCGTCGCATCGTCTAGCGCCATTCCCATACCCTTAAATATGCCCTCGGATATATGATGATTGTTCTCGCCGTGTATAAGCCTTATATGTAGCGTTAGGCCGCTGTTTATTACAAAGGCTTTTAAAAATTCCTTTATGAGTTCCAGATCAAAGTCCCCCACCTTTTCGCCGGTATAGGCCACATCAAAATGTAAATACGGCCTTCCGCTTATATCCATCGCCACCATCACCAGACTTTCGTCCATAGGGACAAATACCGAAGAATACCGTTTTATACCGGACTTATCCCCTAAAACTTTCCCTAGGGCCTGACCCAGAACTATGCCAATATCCTCGACGGTGTGATGATAATCCACCCATGTATCCCCGTCGGCCTTTATATCGAAATCCATTAACCCATGTAAACAAAACAGTTCTAACATGTGATCGAAGAACCCAATGCCTGTGTTGATGTTTGCCGTGCCTCCGCCGTCCAGGTTTAACACAACCTGCACCTTCGTTTCCTCTGTCTCCCTTTCAACGGATGCTTTTCTCAAAGATTCACCCCCCTGACTAATCCCTTTGTCTTAGATCTACTGCTATACCATGGCCCCTTAACCCTTCCGCCTCGGCTAAAATTTTTATATCCTCCGCACCCTTTCTGAGGGCCGAATAGGAAGAATATAATATATTTGTTCTCTTTATGAACTGTTCGACGCCCAGGGGCGATGCAAAGCGTGCGCTGCCCCCCGTGGGCAAAACATGGTTACAGCCTGCATAATAGTCCCCGAAGGCCTCCGGCGAATAATCTCCAAGAAATATAGCCCCGGCGTTTTTGATGTTATTAACGATCTTTATAGGTTCCTTTACCATAAGCCCCACGTGTTCAGGGGCGATTACGTTTGAAATATTACAAGCATCCTCTATATCCCTGGCGAGTATAAGGGCCCCATGGTTTTCTAGGGCCTGCCGTGCTATATCTTTACGGGGTAACTCGTTAAGCTGCCTTTCTATCTCGGAACTGACGCGTTGCAACATCCCCTCGCTGTCAGTTATAAGTATACACCTTGCCATGGTATCGTGTTCCGCCTGGGCCAGCATATCCGCCGCAACAAAGGCCGGATCAGCAGCGGCATCAGCTATTATGAGTACTTCACTAGGCCCTGCTATCATATCAATCCCTACATCGCCGAAGACTTGTCTTTTTGCACCGGCTACGTATACGTTACCGGGACCCGTTATTTTATCCACCGGCGCTATAGTATCCGTACCGTAGGCAAGGGCCGCGATGCCCTGGGCGCCGCCTATTTTGTATATCTCGTCTATACCGGCCTCTGATGCTGCAACAAGCACCTTCGGCGATACGTTTCCGCTACTACCGGCGGCGGGGGGCGTGATCATCACTACACGCGGTACGCCTGCCACCTTTGCCGGTATAACGTTCATCAGGACTGAGGAAGGATAACAGGCTGTCCCGCCGGGGACATAAACCCCTACGCTGTCTATGGGATTTATCAGTTGTCCTAACAACATGCCCTCCCTTTGATCGATCCATGATCTTTCCAATTGCTTACTATGGAACTCGTATATATTATCCCTGGCCCTTTGTAACGCCCCTAAAAATTTGTCATCGACATTTTTATAGGCTTCCTGTATTTCCCCTTCGCTAATCCTAAGATCCCCCTCGGTCAGGTCTACGCCATCATAGAGCTTTGTAAACTCCAGTAGTGCTTTATTTCCTTCCCTACGGACTTTCTTTATAATATGATCGACTCTTTGTACCGTATCTTCGGGTAAGGCCCTGCCTTTGCCCTTTAAAAGGAGCCCCTTAATATCATCAATGGACCTATCCCCGTGCATCCTTATTATTTTCATATCTTACACCGCCCGCCCTAGGACATCGCGCATTTTGTTCAATATCTCCGTTATCCTTTCGTTCTCCATCTTAAGGCTTACCCTGTTTACCACTAGCCGCGCGCTTACGGGGCATATCACCTCTAGCACTACAAGCCCGTTTTCCCTGAGGGTACGACCGGTCTCCACCAGATCGACTATTACATGGGATAAACCTATTAAGGGCGCTAATTCAACGGATCCGTTTAATTTTACCGTTTTTATGATCTCACCCTTTTGCCTAAAAAATTTTTGGGCAATTACCGGATACTTCGTAGCTACTACTTTAACCGCATCCTTTGGGTCATGTAGGGCTACCTTCGGCCCTGCCACCACCATCTTGCAATTCCCTATTTTCAAATCGAGCATCTCATATACGTCCGGCTGCTGTTCCAGGAGCGTGTCGCTACCCACTATACCCATATCCACGGCACCGTGTTCTACGTACTTTGCCACGTCCCTTGCCTTAACTAAAATAAATTCTATACCGCTGGACACATCCCTTATTATAAGTTTCCTCATAGCCCCGTCAATAGAGCTACAATTTATATTAATACTTCTAAAAAGCCCTACTGCCTGGGATGCTATCCTACCCTTCGCCAACGCGATTTTTATATATCTACCCATACAATCCCCCCTTGATACAGTATCGGAGTATGGCCTAATGCCAACTGGAAATACTTCTCCTTCGATCTTCTAAAAAGTCCGCCCTGGCAATCATCCCCGGCATACTCGTCGTCAAACTTTTACCGGTGCCGGGTTCGATAATCCTAAGTCTGCTACCCTCCTGTAGCGTAATAATGCCCTTTACATCCTTTGCCCTGGCATAGGCCATAGCGTCTTCGGTATCATTTCCGGAACTATAGATGTCTATATAAAACCCCGCGGCCCTTAATTTCTGTGCAACGTATATAGCCTTTTTCCTGTTATCCTTACAACATTCTAAAACAAAGGTTTTCTGTTTAAGGGTCTTTGTACGATTTTGATTGTACAAGGACTGTACTACCCTGTTGATGTTTAGCGCAAACCCCGTAGAAGGCAAATCCTCGCCGTAACGTCCCTGTAGACCATCATACCTCCCGCCGTTACAGATTATATAACCGAGGTCCCTTGTAAAGCCTTTAAAAATGATCCCAGTATAATAGGGAAGTTCCCTGACCATACCGAGATCCACAGAGATATGTTTTTCGTAACCGTATTCTTCGATAACTTCAAAGGCCCTTTCTATATCCTCAAGCACTCCGGCGGTCCTTCCCTTTAACGGGTGCTCTCTCGCCCTTCGTAGCACATCCTTCGTACTCCCGTAGAGCATAGGTATAGATAATAACAAATCTCTTAATTCTTTGTTTATCCCCTTTTCGTTTAAAAATTCCGTTATCGCTGCAAGATTTTTATTCCTTATAAGCTCCCTTAGATATTCTTTATCGGGTATTGATATATCTGTTTCATTTATAATGCTTTCGAGAAACTCCACCTGGCCTATGTCTATCCGGAAATTATCAATACCCGCCGCTTTTAACGCTTCGATGGCTATCGAGATACATTCGCCGTCAGCCTGCGCACCGGAGAGCCCTATGAATTCAACACCTGCCTGGGTAAACTCCCTTTGATCTTCCGCCCCGGGACCCTTTATCCTGAACACATTGGATATATAAAAAAGCTTTAAGGGTTTCAGTTGTGTTTTCATGCACGTAGCGGCCATCCTGGCAATAGGCACCGTCATATCCGGCCTTATAACTAACAGCCTTCCCTTTGGATCGGTAAGTTTAAACATTTCCTCCTGCCGTAGTGTCGTTCGCCCATTGTGGAACACGTCAAGGTATTCGAAGGTAGGCGTGCACACTTCCTCTAGACCGTGGCTTAGGAATATATCCCTTACCGCACCCTCAGCGGTCCTTTTTACCGTACATTCATCGGTTAATGTATCGGCAAATCCTTCGGGTACCTGTTTACTGTAATCCCCCATATAAAAAACCTCCCTTTTTTCGATAACCCTCCTAAAGGGCTTACGGCCCTCTGCTACCCTTCCCGGCGTTATCCTATCCCTCTATCGGGCAAGCCCTATTACACCCTTCGGCGTCATTGCATCCCTTCGCTGCCGGCGCCCTATCCCGGGCTACCGGCCCTTTTCGCTCTACCCTTAAGGTTATAATATTTCCCCCCGTCGCTGTAGGCCGTAACCCCTTACACCACCGACTTTTTGTTTACCGCTTTATCTGGTTAAACCGGTAGTGTGGTGATGTGATGATGAATAAATTCTACACCAGTAGCTCCCCTTTGTCAATATCAATAATTGACAACATCCCGCCCCGGGGATACAATTGCATTTGTAAAGCGAAGTACTTCAGCCTATAGGGTTTATAAAGGTGGGGGAAGCAAAATGTTCTACGATTACCATGTACATACGCATTTTTCCGAAGACGGTGAAATGTCCCTTGACGAGGCCTGCGTCGCGGCTATTAAAGGGCATGTAAGGGAAATAGCTATAACGGATCACGTCGATATAGATTACCCGGACAGAAATTTTCAGTTCAACCTCGAGTACGACGCCTACTCTGACGCTATAAGCAAGGCAAACCAAAAATACAAGGGCAGGCTAAATATAATAATGGGCCTGGAAATAGGTCTCCAGCCCCATATACTAGACGAATGTGAAGCCTTTATAGAGGATAAAAAATTCGAATTTATAATAGCCTCTTTACATGCGGTATCCCGTAAGGATTTATATAGTAAAACCTTTTATGAGAAAAAGGATAAAAGGACCGCCTACACAGAATACCTACGGGAGCTTTTGTTTTGTATAGAAAATTTCGAGATGTACGACGTATTAGGCCATATAGACATTATAAGAAGGTATGGGGATTATAAAGATAATAGCATCAAATACACGGATTATGCAGATCTGTTAGATGCCATATTTAAAGAGCTTATATTAAGGGGTAAGGGCATTGAAATAAATACTTCGGGCTTTCGATATGGCCTTGAAAAGGGTACTATGCCGGATTTCGATCTCCTAAAAAGGTATCGCGAATTAGGGGGAGAGATTCTTACGATAGGCTCCGATGCCCATAAACCGTGTCACATGGCTGCACATTTCGCCCTTGCCCATTCCATGGCAAAGGAAGCGGGCTTTAAATATTTAACCCGCTTCCCTTTAGGAAAACCCGAATTCCTTAGGCTATAAGTCTAACCCTTCGTCATATACCCGTTATTACGCCGTCTAGCCTTTCTAAAACTTCGCCGGCCTTACCCTGAATTGCTATATCGAATCCGCCGCTTTCCCTTTCCATGGCATAGTTTATATAGGCTGTCCTCCCCTCCGTCATAGAGGGCAGTTGGTTAACGGGATAGACCTTAAGGCTCGTACCTATTACTAAAACAAGCTCCGCCTCGTTAATATCCCCTATTGCACTATTCCAGGCATCCTGGGGCAGCATTTCGCCAAAAAGCACGACCCCTGGCCGTAATTTGTTATCACAGTGCTTACAGCCCCTCCCTCCGAGGAATGCCTCTATCGTGTCAGGCCTGTCGCAGCCGCTACACCTTACATCCCTTAACGAACCGTGTAGCTCGTGGACCCTTTCATTGCCGGCGGCATTATGGAAACCGTCCACGTTTTGGGTTGCGATACTAAACACTAATCCTTTCCTTTCCCAGTCCGCCAGTATCAGATGCCCTTTATGGGGTTTACATTCCTCTAGGGCCTTAAAGCGTACGCTATAAAATTCATGGAATAACGGATAATTACTTTTCATCGCATCGACCGTTGCAAGGGTAGTGGGATCGTAATTCTTCCACCAACCACTTTCCGATCTAAAATCCGGAAGCCCGCTCTCCGTGGACATACCGGCACCGGTTAATACGACCGTGGACTTTGAATCCCTAATCCAACCGGCCAACCTTTCGATCCTTTGCATATTTTTCACCTGCCTTTGTTTCATTGTATCATTTACGAAGCCCTTTGTCATTTTAATCCAGGGAATGTATAAAAAGGCCGCTTCGAAGTTTCGGTTCAAACCATGTGGATTTAGGGGGCATTACTTTACCCGCATCGGCTACGTCCATAAGCTGTTGGATAGATGTGGGGTATAGGGAAAAGGCTACCGCCGCGCCCCGGGCCACTTTCCTTTCTAGCTCCTTAAGTCCCCTTATACCGCCGACGAATTCAATCCGTGTATCGGTCCTTGGATCCTTTATACCTAGTATCGGTCCCAATAGATTATTTTGTAATATGGACACGTCAAGGCATTCAACGGGATCCCTTTGGTTCCAGGTACCTAATACAGCCCTTAGGCTGTACCACTTATCCCCGAGATACATGCCCATATAATGTCGTCGCTGCGGCCTATACGCTTTTTCGCATTGTACGGGATTTATTTCAAATAAAGGGCCCATCCCTACGCTGGTATCCGATAGTTTTTTTAAGAATTTCTCCTCGCTAAGACCGTTTAAATCCCGTACCACTCTGTTATAATCAAGGATACGAAGTTGGCTATGGGGAAACACTATACCTAAAAAGAAATTAAATTCCTCATGGCCCTTATAGCCCCCTTGCCTTTTTTCCATGCACACCCTACTTGCAGCGGCACATCGGTGATGCCCATCGGCTATGTAAAGATTTTTTATTCCTTTAAAGAGCTTTATAAGATCCTCTATAACTTGCCGATCATCTATAACCCATACACTATGGGTTATATCGTCCTCCGACGTGAAATCGTAAACCGGTTGTTTTGTCCTTGTCCAATTTTCTATTATATCGCTGATTTCGATTTGTTCTTTATAGAATAAAAATATAGGCCCCGTATGGGCGTTACATTCCAGTATATGGTTAGTCCTGTCTAATTCTTTGTCCTTCCTCGTATGTTCATGCTTTTTTATAGACCCTCTAAGATATTCGTCTACTGATAGACAGGTTACTAATCCCTTTTGGCTATATTTTTTAGTATTTAATTGGTATACATAAAAATATTCCCTTGGATCTTGTTTCAGCGCACCTTCACGTATTAGCTTTTCTAAGTTTTCGGCGGCCCTTTTATAGACGGAGGGATCATCGAATCCCGTAGAAGAATCCAGCTCGATCTCCGGCCGATCGATCCTTAAAAATGAATATTCATTCCCATGGGCCATCTCCGCCGCTTCTTCACGGCTCATTACGTCGTAGGGAAGGGCGGCAATCCTATGGGCTAGGTCCGCTTTAGGTCTAAAGGCCTTAAAAGGTTTTATTGTAGTCATATTATCCTCCTTGTTTTGGTGTATTGGTCTGCGGTATATTCTATTATAATTCTTATATCTCCAGCGGGTATAACGATTATCCCCGGTCCTATACCTTTGTTCAAAAAGGCCGGCGGACACTGCCACCGGCCATGGTTTATACATCCCAAAATCTAAACATTAAAAAATATTTAAAATATAATTATACAGCTACGGTGACCTTTCCGTGTTCTTCCTCTATACATTTAACGGGGCATGCCCTTACACATTCCATACAACCGGTACATTTATCATAATCAATAACTGCGAGATTGTCTACCACATGTATCGCATCAAACTCACAGACCCTCTCGCATTTTTTACATGCAATACAGCCCACTTTACATGCCTTCCTAACGATTTTACCCTGTTCAGGGTTACTACAGAGCACATGAACGTCGCTACTACAGGGTACCATCTTTATAATATTTTTAGGACACGCGTCGACGCATTTTGTGCAGCCGATACACTTTCCCTTATCCACTACCGCTATGCCTTTATCAGTAATGGTTATAGCGTCTACTGGGCATACCTGGGCGCAGGAGCCAAAGCCTAAACAACCGTATTCGCAGCCCTTCGGCCCGCCGCCGGCCATCCTTGAGGCGGCTACGCAGTCATGTACGCCTATATACCTATATTTGTTATCACATTTTTCATTGTCCCCTAGGCACATAACCTTAGCTACCATACGTTCGCTACAATCGGGTACATCATCAAGGCCCATTATTTCTGCTATCCTATTAGCAACATCCCCGGTACCTACCGGACATCCGTTACATTGGACCTCGCCGGCGACTATAGCGGCGGCAAGATTAGCGCACCCCGGGAAACCGCACCCACCGCAGTTAGCACCGGGTAATATGTCCAGTATCTGCGAAATACGTGGATCCTCCTCCGTTGCGAACTTTTTAGATGCAAAGGCCAAAAACCCTGCGAAGAATATGCCTATGGCCCCCATACTTACAACGGCAATTATTATTGTACCTGTCACAATATTCACCTCCTGCTTACATAGATATAAGGCCGGAAAAGCCCATAAAGGCCAGGGACATTATAGCCGCGGTTATAAGGGTTATAGGTATCCCTTTAAAGGGTTCCGGTACGTCCCCGAACTCCATATTCTCCCTTATGCCTGCCATTAATGATATAGCTAACGTAAAACCTACCCCCGCCCCGAATCCGAAGATCGTACTCGTTATCAAATTGTAACCGTTTAAGGCCGATAGCAGCGCAAGGCCTAATATTGCGCAGTTTGTAGTTATAAGGGGCAAGAATATGCCGAGGCTTTTGTACAGCCCGGGGCTAGTCTTTTTAAGAAACATCTCCACAAACTGTACCAATGCCGCAATGATCAATATAAAGGCCCCATATTGCAAAAACCTTTCCATACCGAAGGGTATGAGTATATAATGCTGGATAAGCCAAGTAGCTATAGCGGAAAGAGTCATAACAAATGTGGCTGCAAGGCCCATACTAAAGGCTACTTCTATTTTTTTCGATACCCCTAAAAAAGGACATATCCCTAAAAATCTTGCCAGCACAAAATTGTTTATAATCACCGTGCTTATAAAAAGCAACAGAAGTTCCATTATATAATTCCCCCTTTACTTAAGGCATCTTTAACCCTTTAATTACACTGGGCTTTCTTGTTTTTGTTAAGCAGCGCATTAAAGATACCTAATATTAAGCCTAGGGTCAGGAACGCCCCCGGTGGCAGTATAAATATTATCCAGGATACAAACCCTTCGCCAAATAATTTTATACCGAACACCGATCCCATGCCTAATATTTCCCTTACTATTCCTAAGAACGTCAACGCCCAGGTAAAACCAAGGCCCATTCCAAGGCCGTCCAGCATAGACAAAAATACCGTGCTTTTGGCTGCAAAGGCCTCGGCCCTTGCTAATATTATGCAGTTAACCACTATAAGGGGTATAAATAAGCCTAACACTTCATACATGCTAGGAAAGAATGCCGCTAATACTAGATCCGCTATAGTAACAAATGTCGCGATAATTATTACATAGGCGGGTATTCTGACCTCATCGGGTATAACATTCTTTAATGCAGATACCATCATATTTGAGCCTATAAGCACGAAGGCCGTAGCCAGACCCATCGATACGCCGTTTATAGCCGCATTCGTAACCGCTAGTGTAGGGCACATCCCAAGGACCAACCTAAAGGTAGGGTTTTCGTCCCATAGTCCCTTTATTAATTCGTATCCGGCTTTCATCATTTCCCACCTCCAAATTCCCTGTACTGCTCCATCGCCTTAGGTAGCGTCTGTTTCAGTATCGTTGCTACGGCCTGGGAGGACACCGTCGCACCGGTTACGCCGTCACAGTCCTTTTTTATTTCAAAATCATCGCATATTTGCTTTTGTGTGAACTGATGCAAAAATACATTCTCCGCAATCCTTGCACCTAAACCGGGGGTTTCAGAATGGCTAAGCAACTTTACCTTCGTAATCTTCTCCTGCTCCGGTTCTACGCCTATCATCATACTGATCAGCCCCTGGAAACCGCCGCCTTCGGCGACATAGGCAAACCCAACGGATTTTCCGTTATCGTCAAGCCCTCTATACATCGGGAAGTCTACATCCTTTATCTCCTCAAAATCCGTAGCCTCGGGAAGGGTTTCAAAAACGGCCCTTTCCTTATCCCGGGTTGCATTGGCTTCGATGTGGGGTATAGTGTAGGCGTAGGTAAGGGCAAGGAAGAAACCTGAACCTATTGATATCAAAGCCAATACAACTATTAATCTCACTGTCAGGTTCTTCATCGTTACTTCACCTCCCCATAAAGTTTAGGCCGTACAAATTTATCGATAATCGGTGTAAATATATTCATAAGAAGTATAGAAAACAGCACGCCCTCGGGGTACCCGCCGAAGATCCTTATTATCACAACGAGAACCCCGGCGCCGATACCGAATATCGCTCTACCCGTTTTAGTGATCGGCGTTGTAACTAGATCCGTTGCCATAAAGAAGGCCCCTAACATTAATCCGCCGGATAATAGGTGAAATATAGGATCCGCCCCTAATACCATAGTCATAAGGGCTACGGTACCTAAATAAAAAACCGGTACCCTCCAATCTATTATTTCCCTATAAATGAGGTACAGGCCACCTAATATAAGCAAAAGGGCCGAGGTTTCCCCTAAAGAACCCCCGACATTCCCCATAAAGAGTTCCATATATCCGGTTTTTATACCCTCCATTTTGAACATCCCAAGGGGGGTCGCCGTTGTAATACCATCAATGGGGCTTAGCCACGTTGTCATGTGCACGGGAAAAGAAACTATCAAGAATGCCCTACCCACTAGGGCCGGGTTGAAGGGGTTATGCCCCAAACCGCCGTACACCTGTTTACCTATACCTATAGCCACCACCGCTCCTACTGACACCATCCATAGCGGTAACGCCGGCGAAAGGGTTAACGCCAATAAAAGCCCCGTTACTGCCGCGCTTCCGTCCGCTAATGTGACGGGTTTATTTCTTATTCTTTGTATAGCCGCCTCCGCTATCATTGCGGTAATTACGCTAACGAGGGTTATTAAAAATGCCCTCCCGCCAAAAAAATATACGGAAGCAACGGTTGCGGGTAGCAGCGCTATTATTACATCGTACATCATCCTCTGTACCGTTTCCTCGGATCGGATGTGTGGTGATGAACTGACTACTAAATTACCATAGCCCATAATTTTTTACCTCCTATCCAATCAAGCCTGTTTCGCTTTCCGTCTTTGTGCCAATATTTCCCCTTTAATAAGGCGTATCTTTTCCACAAGGGGCCTATTAGCCGGACATACGAAGGAACAAGCGCCACATTCTATACAATCCGCCGCATTGTATTCATCGGCATCCTGCAGCATATTTTTGTCGGCCAAATCCTCTAATTTTGTCGGTATAAGACCTATGGGGCACGCATCTACGCATTTAGCACATTTTATACACGGAAATTCCTGTTTTAATTGTAAATCCTCTTCCTTTAGGACCAATATACCCGAGGTACCCTTTATTACGGGCACTTCCGTCGTATACTGGGCTATCCCCATCATAGGACCGCCTTGAATCACCTTACCTACGTTTTCCGTTAAACCGCCGCATTGGTCTATTACATCAGCGAAGGGCGTACCTATCCTAACCACGAGATTCTGTGGCTTTTTAACGCCGTCACCGGTTATTGTAACTATCCTTTCAATAAGGGGCATCCCCGTGTGAATAGCCTTAGAAAGGGCGGCAGCAGTTCCCACGTTACTTACTATTACGTTACAATCCATGGGCAACCCCCCGGAGGGCACCTCCCTGCCGGTGCATGCCTTTATCAGTTGTTTCTCCGCACCCTGGGGGTATTTCACCCTAAGGGTAACTACTTTAATGTTTTTTTCATCCTTAGCAGCCCTGGATATCTCCCTTATTGCGTCGGGTTTATTGTGTTCTATTGCAATATAACCCTTGCTTACGTTTACGGCCTTCATCATAGCCTTTATGCCCCTTATCACATCCCCGGGGTTTTCTACCATGAGCCTGTGATCGGATGTGAGGTAGGGTTCACATTCCGCCCCGTTTAGGATAATTGTATCAATTTTTTTATCCGGTGGCGGGGAAAATTTCACCTGGGCGGGGAAGGCCGCTCCGCCCATACCCACGAGGCCCGCCTCCTTCATGATACTTTTTATATCCTCGGCGCTTAAATCCTCGAGCTCACCCCGGGATTTAATACTTTCATCAATCGTATCCAACCCGTCGGACTCTATTACCACGGATTTCACCATCCCGCCTCCGGGATGGGGCCTCTTTTCGATGGCAATAACTTTACCCGATATACTGGAATGTACCGGCGCCGCGACAAATCCCTTAGGCTCACCGATTTTCTGTCCCAGTTTTACCCTATCACCGACCTTCACTATAGCCTCACAGGGGGCACCGACATGCTGTTGAAGGGGTATTATTACCATGCTAGGCAGTTTAGCCTTCTTTAGGGGTAAGCTCCCGGTTCTGTGTTTATCTTGGGGAGGGTGTACACCCCCCTTAAAAGTTAATAGCTTCATTGGCATCTTATCACTCCTTTGACGTATAAGAATAACGAATTTTATAATCCACCTGCTATTCCCCTTTTTTTCTCTAGTACCATAAAACTCACGGGGCTTAAATTTACTTAAAATTACATGAACCATATATTATTTCACATAATATAATCAATTATACTATAATTCTTTTTTGAAATAAACCCGGGGACATGATTTAGTTAAGAATTATCCTGTTTTTGACCCCATAATTTACTTGATTTTTATATTTTTATTTGCTATACTAATATTAACCCGTATACCCGGGATAGGTATATAGACATTGAGGAGGTATAATATGAGAATAGACATCCAGGATAGAGCGACGGAGGAGCTGGACAGAATATTGAATACAAAGGATGCCGAAAACAAAAAACTTAGGATACACGTTGCCGGATTCGGTTGAGGCGGGCCCACATTCGCAATGGCTCTGGATGAGCCTAGGGAGGACGATACAGTAATAAATAAGAATGGGTTCAGCTTTTTAATAGATAAGGACCTGGCAAAACAGTACAGACATTTTAATATTATATATCAAAACGGGTTCATTTTTAAAGGATTACGGATAATTGCCCGGGGGGCATCCTACTGTTAGGAGGGATTAAAATGGAAAATGTAACGGTCTTTACAAGTGATACTTGCGGGTATTGCCACGCTCTAAAGGAATACCTACGGGAAAGGCATGTATCCTACACAGAAAAGAATATCTCCACGGATATGGGCGCCCGTAGGGAGCTCGTAAGCAAGGGCTATATGGGCGTGCCTGTCGTCCTTGTAGGGGATGAAACCATCGTAGGCTTTGACAAAATTAAACTTGACGAAATGCTTTTATAGGATAAGACAGACAATAGTACGGGGGGGCAAAGGGCGCATTTTACGCGTCCTTGTTCCCCCGTATTTCTATAATAGGCTTTATTATGTCGCCGGGCTTTATAAGCCCGCCCTTTATTACCCTAGCGAATACCGCTTCGGTAGCTATAGCGCACCTTTCGCCCTTTTTTAATATTTTACATCCCCTATGACACCCTTTGCCTATTGAGCTTATTTCTAAAACCGCGTTGCCTAACATAAATCTTGCGCCTATGCCTATACTATTGAGTGCGATACCCTCTGTGGTTATATTTTCTGAAAATTTTTCGATACAAAGGCCGGCAATGTTATAACGCCTCATCCTGTCGATGCTTTCCTTTGCCATAAGGCTTACCTGTCTAGGCCCGTTTCCGCCATGGGCATCCCCCTCCAGGCCAAAATCCTCGATCAAATTGCCCATGGCTATAGGGACCTTTCCCTGGCCCTTTCGTGCGCTGATGTTAATAGATCTTATCCTTCCCTCCACCGGATTGGTCCCCCCTTACGAATTCGCCGGACCTTCCGCCGGATTTTTTAAGGAGCTGTATATACCCTATGCTCATTTCCCTGTCCACGGCCTTACACATATCATATATAGTAAGGGCCGCAACGGATACCGCTGTTAAGGCCTCCATTTCCACACCGGTTTTATCTGAAATAGTAACCTCCGCTTCTATATCCACCGCTGTAAGGGCTTTATTTATCCCGAGCCTTATATCGATACCATGGATATTTAAAGGGTGGCACATAGGTATAATATCCGCGGTCTTTTTCGCCCCCATTATTCCCGCTACCTGGGCTACGGCTAAAACGTCCCCCTTTTTCATTGTACCCCCTTCGATAAGCCCGAGGGTTTCAGGTTTCATATACACCCTTCCCATGGCTACAGCCCTTCTGGGGGTAACATCCTTTTCGCCTACATTGACCATCTTAGCTCGGCCCTGATCGTTGAAATGAGTCAACTTCGTCACGGCAATCAGCCTCCTATCTGGTACATATCCCTATTACCGTTATTGACATTATCAATATCGCCCATATTATGCCTTCTAGGTTTTAGCCTAATGGCCCGGGCTATTAAATCCTTTAAGTCGCCTTTTTGTTCCCTTAAGGCCGGCCTTAGATCCACTTCTAAATCGCTGTTTAAGCAGGGCTTTATTTTTCCGTCGGCGGTAAGCCTTATTCTGTTGCACCGGTGGCAAAAATTATGGCTTAGGGCACCGATAAGGCCTATAGTCCCCATAGCGCCGGGTAACTTAAAATTAACCGAGGGGCCGCTACTTTGCAATTTATCCGTAGGCACCATACCCTTTAACCTTTCCATAACGTCGTCAACGGACATATAATGATCCCTGAACCATTGTGACCCGTGACCTATGGGCATAAGTTCTATAAACCTTACGCTTACCGGCAGCATCTTTGTAAGCCCCGAAAGGTCGCTGATCTCGTCGTCATTTATACCCTTCATCAGAACTACATTTATTTTTACCGGTTCGAGGCCAACCTCTATCGCAGTGTATATACTATCTAGAACTTTGTCTAAATCCCCGCATCGGGTAATGTCCCTATACCTGTCATGTTTTAATGAATCAAGGCTGATATTTACCCTGTCAAGGCCCGCCTTCTTTAAGTCCTTCGCCATACCCCCCAACAGTATACCGTTGGTGGTAAGGGATACCTCCTGTATCCCGTCCAGGGCCTTTATCCTACTTATAAGATCTTCTATACCTGGCCTTACAAGGGGCTCACCGCCGGTTAGACGCACTCTCGAAATGCCAAGACCGACACTTTCTTTGACCACCCTTAGTATCTCCTCGTACCTCAGGATGTCCCCGTGGTCCATCTTACAGACGCCCTCCTCGGGCATACAATAGAAACACCTTAAATTACACCGATCCGTTACGGATATTCGCATGTAATTGATCCGCCTGCTATAATTATCCTGCAAACATAGCACCCCCTATTAGTCGACTATTACGATCTCCCCTGCCCTGTCCATAGAATAGCCCCCCATTTTCTTTATCGTTTCCTGGAAACCTTTATCCTTTATAATGCTTAACATAAGCCGTATATTTGGATCCTCCAGGAAATGAACAGGAATCGCCAAATCGTACTCTTCACTGCATAGGGGCACGAAATCAAGGTCCAGGGAATTAGCCGCTGAATATATACCTAACCCCGCATCAATATCCGAAAATGCCACCGCCGCGGCTACCGCCGTATGTGTAAACTCCTCCCGCTCATAACCGGATATGGTATCGGGTTTAATACCCTCTTCTTTTAATCTATAGTCCAACAAAATCCTCGTTCCGGAACCTTTTTGTCTGTTAACAAAGCTAAATCCCTTCGTTGCAAGGTCCGAGAAATTTTTTATATTTTTCGGATTGCCCCTCTTTACCATAAGGCCCTGTATTCTGTCCACCAATTTTATAAGGGCAATTTTGCCGCTACCGAGGTATCTCCTTATATAGCCCAGATTATATTCCCCTGTATTCCCGTCTAAAAGATGTACCCCGGCGATATGCGTTTCGCCCTTTAGAAGGGCCGTTATACCCCCCATACTACCCACATGGGCCGAGGCTAAATGCAGCCTTGGATCTTTATAATGTATCTCATTCGCTAGCACGTCTAATATGGGATCATGGCTACCTATACAAACTATTGTATTTTCTATGTCCCCAGGATCCTTTAAAAGTTTTATTTTAACCCTTTCGCCGGCATCATAGCCTTCGCTATTCTGCGGAATCTCCAATATACCATCGGCTCGGACCAAAGACATGACCACGCCGGCGCCCCGGGTAAGGGGCGTGGCTATGAGCTTGTCCCCTACCTTCCCTAGCTTAACCCTTATATATTCCTTGTCCTTAAGGGAGGACACTATCCTTCTGGATAGTACCCCCTCCCCCTCACGGTCACTTTTTGCCACAAGCCGCAAATATTTAAATATAAGGGGTTTTATTATGTTTTCCAGGATCATGTATGCAGAGACCGGATACCCCGGTATACCTATAACCGGCTTATCCGCTACTACGCCTAGCACGACGGGGTGCCCCGGCTTAATGGCTATACCATGGGTTATCACCTCACCGAGATCCTCTATAATGTCCTTCGTAAAATCCTCGCTACCTGCGGAGGATCCGGCGTTAACGAGTACCATATCATTTTCCTGTACCGCTTTTTTTAATGCACCTTTAATATCATCGTACACGTCGGGTACGGGCCTTTGTCTAATAGCCTCGCCGCCCCATTCCTCAATAAGACCGGCAAATATATGGGAATTATATTCGATTAGATTGCCTATTTTAAGTGGTTCCCCCGGACATATAAGCTCTGTACCCGTGGGTATTATAGCTATACGGGGTTTTTTAATAACGTTAACTTCATTAATGCCGCCGGCTAATAACGCCCCTATATCTACGGGTCTTATTTTATGGAATGTAGGTATGATAAGCTCACCCTGTACCATGTCCTCGCCTATGGGCCGTATATGTTGCCACGGCGTTGCCGGGGCGGAGATCTCTACCTCCCCTTTGCCCTTTGTGATTAGGTATTCAGACATTATCACCGCATTATATTTAGTGGGTATAGGATCCCCGGTATCTACCTTCATATAGTCCCTACCCTCTTTAAGGGCTATCCTGTTACGCTCATTAGCGCCGAAGGTAATACTTGCCCTAAGGGCTATACCGTCCATTGCCGCGGCATTAAAATGGGGCGACGAGATTGACGCAAATACCGGTTCGGCGGTTATTCTGCCCCGGGACAGAGCTGTCTTTATTTCTTCCCTTTGAAAGCCTTTAAAAAATGTTTGTAACCTATCAATGTACTCCCCTTTGGCATGTTCCAGACTCTTGCTGGAAAGATATATATTCCTTGACTCCATGTATAAAAACCTCCCTAGAGCATCGTCACCGGAACTTCTTCGTCCTTATAAAGCCCCTCTTTGTTTTTTGGTATGACCACCATCCCGTTAGCATCGGATATAGTGGTTATCATACCGGATTTACCGGATACCGGCCGAACACGGATCTTTCCGTCTTTGCCCCTGTATACCGTCACCATGAGGTACTCCTCCCTGCCCGGTGCGGAATAGTAGTTCTCGTCGCATACTGCGTTATACAAAATCCGCTCCTTAGCCTCTAACCCCGCCAACCTTCTTATAAGGGGGGATACGATTACATCGTATACCACCAAGGACGAAACCGGCTGACCGGGCATACCGATAACCGGTTTCCCATCTATACCCCCTATAATAGTAGGCTTCCCGGGTTTTATAGAAATACCATGGGCTAAAACCCCCGGTTTCCCTAGTTTATCAATAATACCCGCGGTGTAGTCCCTATTCCCCGCGGAACTGCCCCCGGAAATGAGCATAACATCGCATTTTGTGAGGCCCTTTATTACCCTTTCTTTAATGGCATCCCAATCATCCCCTACGATACCCCCTATAATCGGTACGCCGCCGTCCATAGCTACCGCCGTCGCCAAGGAATAACTATTTACATCCCATATATTCCCGGGGCCTAGGGCTTCCCCGGGCGGGATAAGCTCATCGCCGGTGGATATAATGAAAACCCGGGGCCTTTTACGAACAGCTATTTTTTTTAACCCGACGCTCGCCATGGACCCTATATGGTGGGGTTTGATCACTGTTTTATCCTTTAGTACCCTCCGCCCTGATGCTATATCCTCGCCACGCCTTATAGTATTATTCCAGGGTCCCACGGGCCTGTATATCGCCACGGTTCCGCTGCCAAGGTCCTCGGTATCCTCTACCATAACTACAGCATCACTTCCCGCGGGGAGCATACCCCCTGTGGGCACGTAGGCGCACTGGCTTTCCCTTAGCATTATCTCCGTATCTCTGCCTATCATAACCTCACCTACGCTATGGAGCAATGCCGGCAGGCTATCCCCTGCGCCGAAGGTATCCTTCGCTATAACTGCATACCCGTCCACAACGGCTTTATCAAAGCCCGGTACATCTACGACGGCTTTAATGTCCTCCGCGGCTACCCGGCCAGCGGCATCGAGTAATGATACGTACTCCTTCTCCAGTACATTTCCGGGGAAATGTTTTTCCATTGTCGAAAGGGCGTCCTCTATATCTATTACCTTGAGCAGCACTTATAAAGACCTCCTATTCAGTATACTATTTCTCCGCCTAAAAACCCCTTCGTGAGTTCGGAGTCCGGGTTCTGGAAAAAATCCTTCCCCTCCCCCTGCTCTATTACCCTTCCCTGTATCAAGAGGTAGGCCCTATCCGCTAGGCGCTTTGCTTGGAATACGTTGTGTGTAACAAAAATAATGGTGGCCTCGGCCTGCCCTTGGAAATCCTTTAATACCTTTTCTATTATTATTATACTTTCGGGGTCAAGGTTTGCGGTAGATTCGTCGAGCATCAATAATTTTGGCCTAAGGGCTAGGGCCCTTGCTAGGGCTACCCTTTGCTTTTCGCCGCCGGAGAGGGTCTGTACACTACGATATAAAAATTTCCTAAGGTCTAAGGCCTCGGCATACTCCAAAACCCGATCCTTGATGATATTTTTGTCCTCGCCCCTGTATTTCAAACCCGCGGCTATATTGTTGTATACATTCGTATTGAACAAATAAGCCCGCTGCATCACCAGGGTAACGTACCTTCTAAGGGCTTCGAAGTCCTGATGCCGGCCGTTATATAAAACCCTTCCGCCGTCGGCCTCCGTCAACCCTGCTATTATCCCAAGCAGCGTAGATTTTCCGGAACCGTTAGGCCCCATAACTACATGGAACCTGCCTTCGCTAAACACAATATCCTCGATATCTAAAACCTTGACCCCGTTATACTCTTTCCTTAGGTTTATAGCCTGTATTTTCAACGCTTAAGCCCCCTGGAACCTTTGTAAAAATACATTTATTATAAAAAATAATATAAGCAATACTATACCTATAGCTATGGCCTGGTTAAAGTTACCCATATTAGTCTCAAGTACAATAGCCGTAGTCATTACCCTCGTATAACCCTTTATATTGCCGCCGACCAGCATAACTGCGCCTACCTCCGAGATAGCCCTGCCGTAGCCGGCTATAAGGGAGGACCCTATGGATGTCCGAAATTCCCGTATTATTATCCAGAGGGTTTGGGGCCCGCTTGCGCCTAAGGTGTAAGCGGTATTTCTAACGAGGGCACCTCTGTCTTTAACGGCAGCCATGGTTACGCCTGTGACTATAGGGCATATTAAGAGTACCTGGGCTATTACCATTGCCCTAGGCGTATGCAACGCATTTAAATATCCCAATGGTCCACTCCTTGAAAGAAACAAATATACAAAAAGACCCGCTATAACCGGCGGAAGCCCCATAAGCGTATTTATCACCATTACGACGATCCTCCGGAAGGGGAACTTTTTCATACCTATGATTATCCCCATGGGCACCGAAAACACCATTGCGATTACAACGGACATAAAGGAAACACTAAGGGAGAGGCCTATAATACTATAGACCTCTTTATCACCTGAAACTATAAGGTTTAGCGCCCCCTTAATACCCTGGAGTATATTTCCCATTATGATCCGCCCTAGTCCGCATTTGGAACGAACAGGCTTTGTCCGTACTTGTCCTTTCCAAACTCGGTTATCATACCCTGTACTTCATCGGAGATTATCCATTCAATGAACAAATCGGCACCCTTTTCGTTGAGTCCTTCATGCTTTTCGGGGTTAATCTTTATCACGCCGTACTGATTATACAACCGCTCATCGCCCTCTACCAATATTACAAGATCGAGGTTATCTAGCATGGAAAGATAAGTAGCCCTATCGGTCATTACGTAGCCCTCTTCCTCATCGGCGAAGGTAAGGGTTGAGCCCATACCCTGGCCTAAGGATTTATACCAATCACCGACAGGCTCCACACCGGCGGCATTCCATAGCTCCAGTTCCTTTTTATGTGTCCCGGAATCGTCGCCCCTTGAACAGAATATCGCACCCTGTTCACTCATCATCCTGAGGGCCTTTGCTGCATCGGCCCCCGCTGCAGCCTTTATCCCCGCGGGATCCTCCTTAGGACCTACTATTATAAAATCGTTATACATGACTCTATGCCTGTTAACACCGTGCCCGTCCTTAACAAATTGAATCTCAGTGGCCTCCGCATGGACGAGTAAAACGTCCGCGTCACCGTTTTTACCCATTTCCATGGCCTGCCCCGTACCTACGGCCACTACATCCACCCTCGTGTCATATTTATCCTCGAAGTGCGGCAGTATTACGTCTAGCAACCCGGAATCCTGGGTGCTAGTAGTCGTGGCCAGCGTAATGGGCCCTAATACGTCGGATTGCGGTTTTTGTGCAGTATTACAGGATACGAGTACAAACACGAACAATAACGTAGCAGTCAGGACAAAAAATTTCCTCATCTCTTTACATACCTCCTAAATTTTATAAATCCTATTATGTATAACATGTCGATGATAGGTACCGCACTTTTTCATATCCTTTGCCCGGGGCCCCCTAGGGATGAAAAAAGGGCAGTTGAACCGATCAATGTAAAGCGTAAGACACGTTATATATAGTATTAAACTCCGATGCTTTAATCCGTATCATAAAGCATTGGCCAGGCCGTAAAGGGTAGTCACGATATGATTGTCATGCCCCGCCCGGTGAATGAATAGGAAGGTATGTTCAGGGTAAGCCCCTAACTTAAAAAACGGTATCCAGCCCGTGGATACCGTTATAAACTCGTCATTTATAACTCCTTTCCAACACGGGAGGCATAACGGTTTTCCATTATACCCTATCGGCTTGGCGTCAGGTTTTACCCGCAGACGTTCAAGCTCGGAGTTCAATCTAGTACATTATACTACAAAACATACAACATTGTCCATAAACAAAAATATTTGTACCTTAATCCGCTATTCTGTGGAATGCCGTGTAAACATTTAGCCTTTTACCGCGAACAAAACCGACCAATGTTATGTTAAGCTCTTTAGCCAGTTCTATCGCCAGCACTGTAGGCGCTGACCTTGACGCAATAACCGGTACTGCCCTTTTAGCTGCCTTTATGAGCATCTCCGAGGATATCCGCCCACTGGTAAGAACAATACATCGACTGAAATCAAGGCCCTCTATGACGCCATGGCCCAGGATCTTGTCCATGGCATTGTGCCGACCTATATCCTCATGGTAGACCTTTATATCACCATCGATGCCGAGGCCGCAACTGTGTACGCCGCCGGTTTTTTTAAAAATTTCCGCTTTACCGTCAAACTGCCCCATAAGCCTTGATACAGCCTTGTATTCGATTTTAAACCCGTCCCTTTCCAAAACCTTCGTATCAAAGGAATCCTTTACATTATAAAATGTCGGACTCCTGCCGCAACCACTCGTTATAGTACGGCTACCGTAAAGGCTTTTAGCTAGTTTACCGGCCCCTTTTAGCTCTACTTCTGCAATACCCTTTTCCTTGTCGATCCATAGCCTTTGTATATCCCCGGGGCCTTTTATAAACCCCTCTGACAACAAAAATCCCGTTACAAGGTAGTCTAAATCTTTAGGAGAACAGAGCAATGTAACAAATTCTTCGTCCTCTAGGAACAACGTAAGGGGATACTCCCTGACGACTATATCCTCAGTCCGTCGGCCACCTTCGGCGTCGTATCTTTTTATGCTTACATTTTTATAAAAGGACATTTCCCATCCCCCTAGCCTTCGCCCTTCTCATAAAACCTTCCAGATCATTTACATAATTTAAATTTGTAAATATGCTGAGATCGGGGCTAAACTCCCTCGCTTTGTCTTCACTTATTTTTATCATTTTTTTATCCTTTAAAACATCGAATATTTTGAACCGCCCTATTTTTATGTTCTCCTTTATATCATCTGTCAGGCTTTTTTTATATAAGGCGTGGAAGGGCTCAACCCAGTTACCCTTTTCCGTAATAACCGCATGGGGCATACTCCCCC
The DNA here is from genome assembly GCA_964508195.1 of uncultured Clostridiaceae bacterium. Lineage (GTDB taxonomy): Bacteria > Bacillota > Clostridia > Ch29 > Ch29 > JAAYEV01. Next base: position 27,649 of record CAZDSH010000005.1, on the reverse strand, counting down.
GGGCGATATCCATCATATATTTTGCATAATCCGTCGAAATTATAGGCATATCACAGGCGATGAGGAAGGAATATTCGCTCTTTGCAAGGGTAAGTCCCGCATGGATGCCCCCTAAAGGACCCGCCCCTTTTAGAATATCCCCGGTGATCCTGGCATCTACGTCGGTAAGGCCCCCGGGATTATTGGTTACCAGTATTATATCTTCGAACACTTCCCTAAGCTGATCTATTATCAGCCCTAGGATAGGCATTCCGCATATTTCGATTTGTGCCTTATCAAAGCCCATCCGCCGGCTTTTTCCCCCCGCGAGGATAATGGCTGTACCGAATAGTTCCATGATATTCACCGCCTTAATGCTATATAAAAAATATGTCCTCGTTAAATGACCAAAAGCGCCGGGGGCGCTTTTGATTATTCGCTATACCGTTTATTTCGCTGCCTTAGCCGGCGTACCTTCTTCTTTTTTGCATCCCTTATACACGTACCAGTATACCCAGCTTACGATGACCGCACCGCCTATTATATTGCCTATGGTTACCGGTATTATATTATTTGTCAAAAATGTACCCCAGTTTATGGCCGCAAGTTTTTCCGCTGCAAGGCCCGAGGCGTTAGCGAACTGCGCATTGGCCTTAGCTAGTATACCAACGGGTATGAAATACATGTTGGCTATACTATGTTCAAACCCCGATAGCACGAAAAGCATTATCGGGAACCAGCATGCCCATATCTTACTTATGAAGTCCTGGGCGCCTACTGCGAACCATACCGCCAACACGACTAGCACGTTACACAATATACCTCGAATTACTGCCTGGCCGAAGGTCATACTCACTTTAGCGCTGGCTACATTTATAACCGTTGCGCCTAGCCCGCCGCCGCTTGTAGCCAAAAGCCCTGACCCAACGACTGCAAAGGCTATAAGCAATGAACCTATGAGGTTACCTATATACACGAACACCCAGTTCTTTAGCATTTCGTTTAATGTTACGTCCTTGTTTAGGTATGCCACCGCAATGAGGTTATTCCCGGTGAAAAGTTCGGCACCACATAAAACAACAAGCATAAGTCCTACCGGAAACACCGCTGCCCCTGCAAATTTGGAAAGGCCTACATTCTCCACGCTATGGGATATCATTGCACAGGCAAAAGCCCCAAAGGCAATATAAGCGCCTGCAAATATTCCAAGTAACGTCATCTGCGATGTCTTAAGGGAACACTTGCCCTTGCCTACTCCGACCATGGCATCCGCTATGGCTGCCGGTGCTAGAAATCGTTTTTCCATCCTTATCATTACTCCTTTCATATTTTAATGTATAGCTTATATTTCACAGGGACGTGTTTTTTGTCCCCTTTGTGAACAACCGATGGACTATAATTAATATTTGCCAGGTTGTGCCTACATAAAATACAAGCCCGGCCTCCAAGCTACAGATTTTTCGGCCTTGTAGAAATTCTTTTTCTATATTTAGGCGGCCAAGCCTTCGATAATATAAATATTAAATAGGGAGCGAGGTAAGGGTCCCCTACCCCGCACTTCCCATCCCTTGCTTTTAACTTCCTGCTTTCCTAGCTCACCTTTTCCACTTTAACTGCGCATACTTTAAACTCCGGTATTTTGGCTATTTCGTCAAATACGGGGTTCGTAAGCTTATTAGCCGCTCCTTCGCCGAAGTGGAAGGGCATAAATACTACTCCGTCTTCAACTATATCCGTTACCTTTGCCCTAACGCTGACCCTTCCCCTCCTTGAGGACACCTTTACCTTGTCCCCGTCATTTATGTCGAGCCTTCTAGCAGTATGGGGATTGATCTCTATATAACTTTCCGGTACCAAGTTCTCCAAACCCTTTACCCTCTTTGTCATGGTCCTCGTGTGGTAATGATAAAGTACCCTACCCGTTGTAAGGAGAAGGGGATACTTTTCGTCGGGGAGTTCCTTAGGCGGCGTATAGTGGGCGGGCTTGAACAACCCCTTACCCCGGGCAAATTTCCCTTCGTGGAGGTACTGCGTCCCCGGATGATCCTTCGTCGGGCACGGCCATTGTAGGCTACCTAGCTCCTCTAACCGTTTATAATCAATACCGGCGTAGGAGGGTGTTAACTCGGCTATTTCATCCATTATCTCCGATGGATCGTTGTAGGTTTTTTCATAGCCCATTAGATTCATTATATCCATAATGATCTTCCAGTCGGCCCTACAATTCCCTACGGGTTCTATAGCTTTCCTTAACCTTTGTACCCTTCGCTCGGTATTAGAAAGAGTCCCGTCCTTCTCCGCAAAGGATGTCGCAGGAAGCACTACATCGGCTAATTCAGCGGTTTCCGTAAGGAATATGTCCTGTACCACTAAAAAGTCGACATTTTCCAGGGCCTTCTCCACGTGGTTCAAATCCGGATCCGATACCATCGGGTTTTCACCCATTATATACAGAGCCTTAATACTTCCGTCCCCGGCCCCCGCTATCATTTCTGATACCGTAAGACCGATATTATCCGGGAGTTTAACGCCCCATGCTTTTTCGTGTTTTTCAATAACAGCCTTATCCGTGACTTTTTGGTAACCGGTGAACACGTTAGGCAGGCAACCCATATCACAGGCGCCCTGCACATTATTTTGGCCCCTTAGGGGGTTAACGCCTACCGAGGGCCTACCCATCATGCCGCAGAGCATCGCAATATTCGCCGTGGAGTACACATGTTGCGTACCGGTACTGTGCTGCGTAATGCCCATGGCATAAAATAGCATGCTATTGCCACCGGTAGCATAGATCCTCGCTGCCTCCCTGATTAGATCGGCGGGTATCCCGGTTATTTCCTCGGCTTTTTCGGGGGTATACTCCTTGACAGTTTCCTTAAGCTCTTCATAATTTTCGGTTCTTTCTTTAATAAACTCCTTATCCTGTAGCCCTTCCTCGATTATGACGTTCATCATGCCGTTTATAAGGGCTACGTTGGAACCGGGTTTAATCTGCATATATACATCGGCGTATTCCTTTAGCTCTATTTCCCTCGGATCCGCTACTATGAGCTTAGCGCCCCGTCGTACCGCCTGCTTTATCTTGCTACCTATTACCGGATGGTTTTCGGTAGTATTTGTGCCTATTACGAATACAACGTCCGCTGTATCTAGTTCCGGTATACTGTTCGTCATTGCACCGCTTCCAAAGGTTGCTGCCAGACCGGCAACAGTGGAAGAGTGTCAGAGCCGGGCACAGTGATCGACGTTGTTAGTTCCTATCACGGCCCTCATAAGTTTTTGGAACAGATAGTTTTCCTCGTTCGTACACCTTGCCGAGGATAATCCCGCAATAGCGTCGGCACCATACTTTTCTTTGCTTTCCTTAATCTTGGACACCACGTAGCTTAGTGCCTCATCCCAGGTCACCTCTTCGAACTGTCCATCCTTTTTGATTAAGGGGTTCTTTAGCCTGTCAGCGTGGTTAATAAATTTATAACCGAATTTACCCTTAACGCAGAGTAGACCATCGTTAGAAGGCCCGTCTAAGGGTTCGACGCCTACGACCTTACCATCTTTAACTAAAAGCTCTAGCTGACAGCCTACGCCGCAGTAGGTGCAGGTAGTCGGCACTTTTTTAACTTCCCATTCCCTGTACTTTACATCTTTTTTAACCATTAGTGCCCCGGTAGGACAGTTGGATACACAGTTACCGCAGGATACGCATAGGGATTTATCCAAAACCTGTTCAAAGGGCGGCGTAATATGCGTTGCAAAACCTCTACCCGATCTACCTATAGCATCAACGACGGAAAGTTGGCTACATATCCTTACGCACTTACCGCATAGAATACATTTGCTCGGATCGTAGATATAAAACTCGTTCGTATCATCGATGGGTAGATCCCTTCTTGCCCCTTCAAAGGCGTGTATATCCTCATCCAATATATCATACCTGTAGCTATACTCCTGTAGTTTACAGTTACCCGCTTTCTCGCAGGTCAGGCAATCGTAGGGGTGGTTCGCCCACATAAGTCTCAATATCTCTTTCCTCGCCTCTACCACCCTTGGGCTTTCCGTTTGTACTATCATACCCTCACCGGCCGGTGTCGAGCATGAGCATACTAATGTCCTTGCCCTTTCAACCTCGACTACACACATTCTGCATGCCCCGTCAGGCCTTAAACGCGGATCATAACAGAGGGTAGGTATATCTATTCCGATACTCTGGGCGGCCTGAAGTATTGTCTGCCCTTGAGGTACCTGAACTTGGGTACCGTCAATAGTAAGATTTATCATCTTCATTCCGTTTGCTCCTTTCTTAGACAAAATTCAAACTGGCTTCCGGCAGTATTCTAATATAATCTTAGTTTAAAATGTTCTTTTAATAAGGTTCAACCCTTGCTATTTCCTGTATATTGCGCCGAAGGGACATACCTCCTGACAGGTACCACATTTTATACATTTATCCTGGTCAATTATATAGGGAGTCTTCGGTTTACCTGATATACAGTTAGTGGGACAATTTTTGGCACATATACCGCAGGCTTTACATTTGTCCGGATCTATTACAAACTGTAGTAAGGCAGTACATACACCTGCGGGGCACCTTTTCTCCTTTATATGGGCCTCATACTCGTCCCTAAAGTACCTTATAGTGGATAGTACCGGGTTAGGCGCCGTTTGACCGAGGCCACAGAGGGATGAATCCTTTATATGATTAGCCAGTTTTTCCAGCTTTTCGATGTCGCCCTCTTCGCCCTTGCCCTCGGTTATCTTTTCTAGCATCTCCAGCATACGCTTCGTACCCTCACGGCAAGGCGTACACTTTCCGCAGGATTCGTCGCAGGTGAACTGTAGGAAGAACTTCGCTATATCCACCATACAGTTATCCTCGTCCAGCACTATCATTCCGCCGGAACCCATCATGGAACCTATTTCCACCAGGGTATCGTATTCTATCGGCACATCTATATGTTCCGCCGGTATACAACCGCCGGAGGGTCCGCCGGTTTGTACCGCTTTAAAGGCTTTCCCGCCGGGGCAACCGCCGCCTATTTCGTGGATAACATCCCTAAGGGGCGTACCCATAGGTATCTCTACAAGCCCCGTATTGTTTATTTTGCCCCCAAGGGCAAAGACTTTTGTTCCCTTACTTCGTTCGGTCCCGATTTTATTGAACCATTCCGCACCATTTCGTATTATCGGACAAATATTTGCGAGGGTCTCCACATTATTTATAATCGTCGGTTTACGCCATAACCCTTCGTTAGCGGGGAATGGCGGTTTAGGTGTAGGCTCGCCCCTTTTACCCTCGATGGAATTTAAAAGGGCCATCTCCTCGCCGCATACGAAGGCACCGGCACCCATTTTAAGTTCTATATCAAAGGAAAATCCTTTGCCCAATATATTATCACCGAGGAGGCCATACTCCCTCGCCTGGTTTATTGCTATCTCTAGCCTCTTTATAGCGATAGGGTACTCCGCCCTGACATAAATAAAGCCCTGGTGTGACCCGATGGCATAACCGGCTATAGTCATCGCCTCTAATACGGTATGCGGGTCTCCTTCCAGAACACTTCTATCCATAAACGCGCCGGGGTCACCCTCGTCGGCGTTACATACAACATATTTTACGTCTGATTTCGGAATAGCTGCGAATCCCCACTTAACGCCGGTGGGAAATCCCGCGCCACCCCTTCCCCTTAGGCCCGAAGCCTTCATCTCGTCTATAACCTGCTGGGGCGTCATCTCGGTCAAAACCTTGGCAATGGCTTTATAGCCGTCTACGGCGATATATTCGTCAATTTGTTCGGGATCTATAACGCCACAATTTTTTAAGGCTATCCTTAGCTGTTTTTTATAGAATGCGGCATCGTCAAGGGATTTTATTACGTCATCTTCAATAGTATCGGAATATACGAGCCTTCTTACAATCCTTCCCTTTAATAGGTGCTCCTCTACTATTTCTTCAACATCCTCTGCCTGTACCCTACTATAAAAAACACCCTCGGGATAAACTATAATAACGGGGCCTAGCTCGCATAAACCATGGCATCCGGTCATTACGACCTTCACTTCGCCTGCTATCCCCTTATCCTTAAGATGCTTTTCAAAAGCCTCCATTACATTATGAGAGCCTGAAGAAGTACATCCGGTACCCCCGCAGACCAGCACATGCGAACGAAACATGTCCATTATTCTACCTCCCTTATAACCTTTACGAATACTGTTTATCTAGTTTTCTATTTACTCTCGCTACCTATAATGTAATCGGTAACGGGGTTACCGTTTACGATATGTTCTGCTACAACCCTTACGGCCTTTTCTGGGGTCATCCTTATATAGGTTACTTTTTCTTCCCCCGGCCTGAACACTTCTACAATGGGTTCAAGTTCGCATATTCCAATGCACCCCGTCTGGGATATTATAACCCCATGGAGATTCCTCTTACTGACCTCCTCAACGAGGGCTTTTAGTACCGGCCTAGCTCCGGCTGATATGCCACATGTAGCCATACCTACGACTACCCTCGTGCCTTCCTTCTCCTGCCTGATGTCTATCCTTTTAAGGGTTCTTTTCCTTATCTCTTCGAGTTCTTCTATGGTTTTCACTTCATAACACCCCCATATTTAATTCTTTGTAGGATACGTACTATACTTATCAGTCATTTTATTTATCTTTTGTCGATCATTGATATTTCTTTAATATTTTAGGTATCATATCGGGCTTTAGCCTACCGTACACGTCGTCATCGATCATCATAACCGGGGCCAAACCGCAACATCCGAGACACCTTGTAGCCACTAGCGTAAACTTACCGTCTTCGGTGGTCTCGCCCATGGCTATCCCTAATTCCTCTTGTATTTCATCGAGCACTTGCTGTGCCCCCCGTACGTAGCATGCCGTACCCATACATAGGCCAATGGAATGTTCGCCCAGGGGCTCAAGGGTAAACTGACCGTAGAACGTGGCAATGCCATAAATGTTCTGTAACGGAACTTTTAACTCTTTAGCAATATAATCCTGTACTTTGTAGGGCAAATAACCGAATATATCCTGGGCTTTTTGCATTATCGGTATAACCGCCCCCGACTTGCCTTTGTGCTCATCGATCACCTGCTGCAGTTTGTCAAAATTCTCTTGTACGTCTACTGGGTCCAAGATCTCTTTAACTGCCATTAAATTCCCTCCCTCTAAAGTATGGGGACACCATAATTAGAAAGTCAGGGATGAGGGTTAAAATAATTTGCGCATCCCAATTTTACAAAAAAATGCCCCCAATGATTGTGTTTGTTATTTATCTATCAAGGCTAAATACATTCTAACATAAAATTTTAAAAAAAAATAGAGCTATTCAAAAAAAATAGGTATAAAACCTATCTTTTTTGTAAATACTAGATAATTTAATCGCGGACGATATGTATAAATAACAGCGTATACTGTGTTTAACCCGGTCTCTGCCTATACCAAGGTTTAAAGGGTCACTTTACAAATACTAAACGTATGAGCCCTTTACATAACAAAAAACACGTCCCTTTTACCCGAACGTGTCTTTGTACACCCTTAATCGAACAGCCTATAACCGAGTTTTATGTAACCTTTCACTTACGCAAAAGCATAATATCCTCCGCGGCTACCTTTAGATATTTCGGCGCTTTTCTCCCTAGCCGCGTCTCCCATTCCTCCTTACCGATCTTCCACCATACCCTGTTTTCGGCGATGATATCCCAATCATTGTTACAGGATACTATTATATCGAGGTCGAAGGGGCCCTCGAATATCTCTATAGGCTTACATGGGAAAACATTAGCCGCACCATCTACGGGTTTATCGGCGGGCCTAAAGCTATGGGCCCGTATGCCGAGGTAGCGTATATCCTCCTTTATGGGCATCGCTGTTTGGAATGTAAGCCCCCAATCCGTTGCAAGGATCCTATAGTCGGATATTTTCTTCGCTTTAGAGATGTTTTTACATCCCGATAGCTTCGCCGATGTGATGTTATCGGGGTTTTTAAATACTTCCTTTGTCTTACCCATACCTACGATACTTCCTGCCTCCATAACGAGGACCTCATCACAGAACCTATATACTTCGTTCCTGTTATGCGTTACCAATAATACATCCCCATGGTAGGACCTTAACACACGCTGTACCTGAATTTGCAACTGTTCCTTTAAGTATGTATCCAAAGCGGAGAAGGGCTCGTCCAGCATGAGCACATCGGGCTCGTAGGCCATAATCCTTGCCAGGGCCACCCTTTGTTGTTGTCCCCCTGAAAGCTGATGGGGGTAATTGCCCTCTAATCCATCTAAATGGAAAAATTTTATCATCTCGTTTATCCTTGCCCTTCTAGCTTCTTTAGGGAGCCTTAACCCCGCTCCGATATTCTTTACTACGTTCATATTTGGAAACAGAGCATAATCCTGGAACAAGTACCCGACCTTTCTTTCCTGGGGCGTTAGGTTTATATTTTTTTCAGAATCAAATAGTACCCTCTCGTTTAAAATGATCCTCCCGTTATCGGGTTTTTCGACGCCGGCGATGCATTTTAATGTCATGCTCTTACCACAGCCCGAGGCACCTAATATGCCTAAACATCCGCTGGAGGTTTCAAACCTGCTGTTTAGGAAAAATCCCTTTAACCTTTTTTGAACGTTCACCTGCAATCCCATTAGAAGCCTCCCCCTTCCCACGGATCCTTCTTTTTGTACGTAGAATAGTTCATCAGCACTACTACGATAAAGGACAGCACGACGATTATTAACACATAGTTCCATGCCTCTTCCATGTTGCCCGCTGCCACGGCGGAATATATAGCCATGGGCAACGTCCTAGTCACCCCTGCGATATTCCCTGCCAGCATAGCCGTTGCACCAAACTCGCCTAAACCCCTCGCAAAGGCTAACACGGCACCGCTGGCAACGCCGGGTAACGCCAAAGGCATTATAATCCGCCAGAATATGCTCCTTTCCGATAATCCTAGGGTCCTAGCGGCGTATACTAAATTCACGTCCACCTGTTCAAAGGCGCCCCTTGCAGAACGATACATAAGGGGAAATGATACCACTACCGCCGCAATAACCGTTGCAGACCATGTAAACACGACCTTTATTCCGAAGGCACTTATAAGGAAGCTCCCTATAGGCCTTTTTATTCCAAATATACAAAGTAAAAGAAAACCAGCCACCGTAGGGGGAAGAACCAAAGGCAGCGTCAAAATACCGTCTATAATCATTTTCCCCTTAGCATGTTTCATATTAACTACAGCCTTTGCCGTAAATACCCCGGCAAAAAATGTGATACTAATTGCCGTAATAGATGTCTTTAACGAAATAATAATCGGTGCCCAATCCATCGGCTTTTCCCCCTTTTTCTCCTCCTGTATGGATACTTAAACAAACGGCCTCTTTCTTCTATACACGTCCGGTATAATACAAGGACGGTTCTAATGTATACATCTAGCTACTGGGCGTGAACCCATATTTTTTGAATACCGCAGAGGCCTCATCGGTCTTTAGGAACTCTACAAAGGCTTCCGCCGCATCACGTTTCGTGCTAGCCGCTACCACGCCTATGGGATATATAATCTTCGATACGCTGCCCTCCGGCGCCTCTGCAACGACCTTTACATTTTCCGTCGTTGCGGCGTCGGTAGCATATACCATGCCGGCATCGGCACTACCTTCGGCGACCCAGTTTAGCACCTCTGTAACGTTAGTGCCGAGGCTTGACTTCTTGTCAACTTCTTCCCATAGCCCCAGGCTTTCGAGGGCCTCTTTAGCATATTGGCCGGCGGGGACGCTCTCCGGATCGCCAACGGCTATTACATTAGCCTTTAATATATCCTTGAAATCTAAAATGTCCTCTTCGGAATCCGCGGGCAATATCAAGACGATCTTGTTTTCTAAAAGTTCCGTTATAGAATCCTTAACCATTAACCCTTGATCTTTTAGCGCATTCATCTGCTTCGTGGCCGCGGAGATGAATACGTCTGCATCGGCACCTTCTTCTATTTGCTTTTGTAGTTTTCCGGAGCTGTCTAAGGAGAAAGCCACCTTTATATTAGGATGCAAATCCTCAAACATGCCCTGTAACTCGTCCTCGAGACAGTAACGAAGGCTTGCTGCCGCTGCAACAAGGATGCTCACCTGTTCTTCCTCCCCCTGCTCGTCAGCATCGGCGGGCGCATCGTTACCCCCCGGGCTACTACACCCTGAAACAGCCATTACGATAAGTACAGTACAAAGCAATGCACAAAACAGTTTATTTTTCATGTTTCGTCTCCCCTTTTTTCTCTCATAATTATTTTTTTATGTAATAACGGTGGCATGGTTTTGCTACCATAATAAACCCAATTAATATAGGGCATCAACGAAGTTGTATCCTAACGATCTTCGTCGCTTGCACTAACGGCTCGCTGTAATATCTTTTGTCCCCTATACTGAGCCATAGGCAATCGTTTTTAAACAAAGGCCTTCGTTCTTTTTCCTTTAATTCCAATCCGGTTACGATTTTGCTTTCGCTATAAACACCCATATTCCAAGGGGCACCCTCGGATATATCGGTTATTATCCATGAATCCACATCACGTTCAAGCATATTCAGTATACCCTCTACTATTGCAATGGCTCTCCAGTCCGAGGCGGACATGAACTGAAAAAATATCTGAACACCATCGCCGCTACTTCGTGCGAAATCTAAATCCCCGGTACGTTGGTATTTAAATCTGAGGCTTTTCGTATAGGGGTTTTTGTCCCTGAGGATATCTATAGCAAATCCCTTTACCTCACCCCCGATATAACCGTTGTCAATGGTTCCATATAAAAGGCCCGTCCCGCTAAAGAGCATACGCTTTCCTATCGCTACCGAAGCCCCTGGATTTGGTTCTGAAATAACGGTAATAAGTACAACATCTTCGCCCCTTTGTAAACATCCCTTGAGCCTTTGAAACAGTTCTTTCATCCTATCAAGCCTCCAATATTTTTGTCTTAACGCCCCGGCTTTTATAGGGCCCCGGACATTTAATTTAATATTTTTGTCGATCTCCGTAACCTCGGACTATATCTTTGCCGAAATTTAAAATACCGGAAACATAAAATGTTCCCGGTACCTTTAAATCCATATATACACAAAGAAAGCTAAACCGTAAGTTTAGCCCCCTGTGAAGAAACGCTCCACCTTAAATCACTTCTTTCCACACCGGGAGGCATAACCGTTTCCCGTTATACCCTATCGATCTGGAACCATAGTTCTCCTTAGAATTCCAGACTCGAAGTATTTATAGCGTTTTTATTAAGTTTAAAAAGTCCTCCGTCGCCCCCCTAGGGCAACCACGAAACGTAGTATAAGTGTTATCGGATTGGAATATCATGACTATATTTTAATATATATAAACAGTATAGTCAAATTTTGTTCCTTATCCTTACCAGAAAAGATATCTACATAGCCAGTCTACGGACACGGGTTTTAGGGTTTAATCTGTAGGATACCTTCACTTAAATGTTCGCTTAACCAACCGGTTACCTCCGGGGTGTTAAGGGGTAGCCCTTTAAGTACTTCCCTTAGCTTTCGAGTATCCGTCGTGAAATCCTTATCGTCATACCGATGGTTATACACAAAATCTATTGAAGGGTTAAGTATTATAAGGCTAAAAACTGTCTCGGGCATGTTGCCCAGGGGTGGCCGATCGATGTTGTCATATTGGAAGCTCACATCAACTACGGTACCCTGGCCGGGTGTGGATTCTATTGAAAACTTACCCCTGCATCTATCGCTAGATGCTTTAAGGAGCGGAAGTCCTAAACCCACCCGCCTCGTCGTCCGTGATGTATAAAAGGGATCTAAAACCCGTTTCACCGTAGCACTGTCCATCCCTTTGCCATTATCCTTTATACGAACCCTAAGCATATTGTCCCTTACGCTCTCCTCCACCGAAATTTCAATCAAGGTTGCCCCTGCCTCCAGGGAATTGTTAGCGATATCCAGAATATGCAACGAAATATCCCTCATAATTTCTACTCCTTAAATTTGTGCTAATATTCCGTGGACGCTTTTTTCCTTTACGTCCATAAAGTACTCCCTTTCTAATATATCCCCGAGGCGATGTGCATCGGAGGAATGTATTATCCTGTACCTTTTTAGGTCGCTGTGTTGGCGTAAAAAACTATCAAGTTCCCGCGGTTTGCTTATTTCTATACTCCTGATATCAAGGTCCTTCGGTATAAAACCCAGGTTGGATATTATGCTGTAGGACGTTCTGTCAACGTGGGCAGGCACTACTTTGCCCCCTGTTTTGACCACCATATTTACTATTTGTTCTACTGAAAAATCTACAGAACCGATGAGCAACCGATCACTGTGCCCCACTACCCTGTCTTTTTCATCCATTATAAGCTGTTCGCCGAAATAATCCGGCCTATTTTTCCCCGGTAGGTTTTCATAAACCCTTTGTTGCAATTTTGATAACGGTTCCAAATGGGCAAAATAGCATAACAGATGCGCTTCTTCCCTGGATTGTACTTCCATGCCGGGGACCACAATTATTCCCTTTTTGATGCCTAATTTCATAACTGCCTCGACATTTTCCGCCGAATTATGGTCTGTTAGCGCTATAGCATCAAGCCCCTTTAAATAGGCCATATTTACTATATTATTCGGAGTCATATCGCTACCTCCGCAGGGGGACAATACGGAATGTATATGTAAATCCAAGGCAATATCCATTTGTCATCGGATCCCGAGATTATATAATTTACAACAAAGGGTGTATACGTGTTCTTTTGCGCATAATATCGGTATGCCCTCCCCATCAGCCTTTTCCAGCGTATCCTTATCCACTTCAACATCTGCGGCAACGATTATACATGCCATTTCAAGGAGACTTGCAATAGCTATTATATTGGAATGGGCCTGGATAGTTATCCATACATCCCCCTTGGCGGCATTGGCCATAACAAAGCTCAACAGGTCCCCTGCGTAGGCGCCCTTTATATTTCTGTTTATACCGTTTTTACCCGCTATAGGTTCCAATCCAAGATCGGCACATAGTTCCTTTACATCCATATAACTTTACCCCCTGTCTATTTCGTTCATTTTTTCCCTCAGCCTAAAAACGCAATCCACTTCCCGGGCCCTGCCGTTTACTATATCCTCCGCCAGGGCTCTGCAGGTAGGCGCGCCGCAGGACCCGCAATCTATACCCGGCAGCTTTTTTAGTATCTCCTCGACCCTTTCCATCTTCTGAATAGCCTTTCCTATATCCGGATCAAGGCTGACCATTTTCTTAGGTTTAACCTCCTCCACCCAATTAAACAAACCCGATTTAAGATACTGTTCAACCTTCGCCCCGCTAATTAGTTTAGGTGAAGGGGTAGTGGCGGCTAGATGCCTTATCTTAGTCTTGGCAACAAAGGTGTTCTCAACGAGGAGGGGACCGCCTACGCAGCCGCCGGTACAGGCATAGGCCTCTATAAAATCCATATTTTTAAGCCGCCCCAGCTCAAGCTCATCAAAGATATTTATTACGTTTTCTATACCGTCAACAGCTAGGTAATGCTTCGAGCCGATAGAATGGCCCTGCCCGCCGATAACACCCCATTTAAGCCCCCTTCCGGAAAATTTATATTCCTCTGATACGTCTACACCCTTTAGTTCGTTTAAATTTTTAGTAAGGCTTCCATATATTTTCCTTACGGATATTAGGCCGTCTGTATAAGGAAAATCCACGCCTATGGGTACCCTTATACTCGTTACCCTGGCGGGACATGGCGTCAAATAAAATACCCCGATATCCTCCATCTTGAGACCTTTTTCCGTCATGGCCTTAGGCTTTTCGAGCCTTGCAGCAATCTCCATAGGCGATACCAGGGGTATTACATTTTTGATAAGATCGGGGTATCTAAGTTGTATTAAGCGAACTATTACAGGACAGTCGCTATAAATAACGGGCCTTTTTATGCCCCTTTCCTTTAAATAATGTTTCTTTATAATTGCGGAAGCAATATCACAATAGGGCGACACATCATAGACCGCATCGAAACCCAGCATCTTAACGGCCTTTAGTATTTTATTTGAATCCATACATAGTTCAAATTGCCCATGTAATACCGCGGGCACAAGGGCTATCTTGTATTTGTATTTATTGATATCCGCCAAATCGTCCGTTACGGCCCTTTGTGCGTGGTGAGGGCATACCTGGATACATTCGCCACAATCTATACACCTTTCGCCGTCTATATTGGCCTTCCCGCTCCTTACCCTTATAGCCTCTGTTGGGCATCTTTTTATACAATGGGTGCACCCGTTACAATTCTCCTTTGACAATATTACCGAATGAAAATAATCCCCCATTTTGCCACCCTCTTAATTGCGGATATTTATTATCATGGTAACAGTAGTACCCTCACCCGCTTTAGATTTTATTAGAAAATCGTCGCTACACCGCTTCATGTTGGGCAAACCCATCCCCGCGCCAAAGCCCAGCTCCCGAACGTGGTCCGATGCAGTGGAATAACCCCTTTGCATTGCCATATCAATATCCGGAATACCCGGCCCATGGTCCTTTGCTATTATTTCGATCTTAGTGGGCCATATACTGACGCTTATATCTCCGCCGGTAGAATGGATTATGATGTTCATCTCCGCCTCATATGCCGCCACCGCTGCCTTCCTAACGATTTCTGAGGGAATACCGAGCTTTTGTAACACCTTTTTGGTACTGCTGGAGGCATCCCCGGCCTTTGCAAAATTTTCTGTGTTCACTTTGAAGTTATACTTTACCATATCCTTTGCATTCATTTGATAACCCCTAGTTCATCTATGCCCCTAAGCCCCGCCCTATACAAAATACCGCTCGTAGTGTATAGGGTATAGGGCGTACACATAATAGTCATGCCGTTCTCCTCCGCCAGCTCCAGAGAAGCCTTGTCGGGCCTTTTGCCCCTGACGTATATAACAGCCGCGATGTCCATCATCTCCGCAGTCCTTATGACCTGTGGATTAGTAAGCCCCGTGAGTAGCACCGTTCTTTCGTTTACGAAGGCCAATACATCGCTCATCAGATCCGCACCGAAGGCAAAATCCACTTTCCTGTCCATCCTCGTCTTACCCGTTATTACCTCCGCATCGAGGATACCCCTGATTTCGTGAAGATACATATAAATCTACCCCTCTTAAAAGTTTTCTCCGCCCCTAAACGATAGAGTTTAATTGGTCCAACAGTTTTATGTAACAATTTATTAATTCCATGGAGATCTGGCCCGGCATATAGTACCCGCCGTCATAATCAAAATAGCTACCAAGCATTACGGTATACAAGTGAGACGCACAATCCTTATATTGTTCTAAATCCGCAGGCCATGGGGCTTGGGAAATTTGCGCTTTAAACTGTGTAACGCGATCCCTTTGTTCCCTTACGATATCCTCTAATTCGTCGCCGGCCCCGTCCTTAGCCGCTATTTCAATAATCATCCCTTTACACTTTTTTAACTGCTCTGTAAGCAAACCCGCCTCGGAAGCATAGGAACCTCGGAAATTTATATGAACTAAAGGGTAGCTCGCCCGGGAGATATAGGCATCCTTATAATGATTCCTTACACCCTTAAGGACGGTTTCAGCCTGGTCCCTAGAAAATAGATAATGGGTATACACCTTTACCATACCATCATCGTCCATCGATGCCGCCAAATTTTTATCCCTCAGTTCCTCCGCCAACTTTAATGCGTTTTCCATATCGGAAAAAGCGCCGATCTGTATACGATATATTTCTATTCCCTCTACGGTAAATTTACGCTGCACGTCCCGTGTGGCATCGTCATTATCCCCGGGGGGATCCGGTAAGGGATCCGGTTCGAAGACTTTAGGGATCTCGGTATTGTCCCCATCGGGCCCCTTTTCTAATATATCCTGCTGGTTTTGTGTAAGACGCGGTATTATAAGCATCTTTGCTACACCATAGCCGATAGCTATACCTATTAAGGGTATAATTACGAATAAGAGTACTATTAACTTCCCCCTAGGGGTTTTACGGGCAGTACTTCTCCTCTTTCTTCTCATGTTTATCACCGCTTAGTCAAGGTTATTCTTTAGTATCATTATAACATAATATAGCCTCATTTCTATAGGCAATTATTATGCCTTACAAGCGTAGCCTGCTAAACGTGCACCATAAAAAGGTGGTATCGGTTATAACCGATACCACCTTTTTAGAGTTCAAACTATTTTATAGCTTAACCTTTTCGAGTATATGTTTTTCCTTCGTATGGGTTTCATCCCTAAGCATACGAACTCTATCCTGTAACCTTTCCCTGTAATCGTCATCCTTTATGGATGCAAGATTTATCTCCGTGTTATAAAGGGCGGCTAGTACGGCAGTCCTTGCCAGCATAACCCCAACGGCACCATCGGTAACAGCCTGCACATTACCCCTTTCCACTACCCTTTCTAGCATATCCATAGTATCAAAGGCCCTTTGGGCGACATGAAGCGGTACCTCCGCTGCTTCCTTTAACCCCTGCTGTATAGCCATATTCCTTGATTTTTTTTCCTTATCATCCTTCTTCGGCATCCGGTATGCCTGCATAACCCCTTCAAAGGCATGGGCGTCCGCATCCATCTGTTCAGTGAAGAAAACTATATGTCCCTTTGCGTCCTCAATTATTCCCTCCATGTCATCCTTCACGGCGGTATACTTTTTATTGTCAATCGTAAGGTTTGCCACCATAGAAGACAGCGCACAGGCCAGTGCACCGCAGAGGGCCGCAATACTGCCGCCACCTGGTGTAGGTGCCTTTGAAGAAACTTTAGTTAAAAACTCTTTAACGCTCATATCTGCCAGCATAATCTTTCCTCCTGTATTTACTCCCTTAACATATCTTATCTATATATCTTTTTATACTTAAAGTACAGACGTTATTTGTCCCATAGAAGCCTATTTTCCAGTAGCTGTTTATCGGAAAAACCTTCGAGGCCTAAATAATAAGCGGCAACATCGGTTAACGCCTGCATAGGCAATATACCCACAAGTTCGCTACCGGCTATATTGATACCATACCTTTTTGCCTCCATCTTAATCATTTCGAAGGATTGATAAAGGGATGTTTTCGTATAGTCGGTCATGTTCATAGAAACTTGAACCATACCCTTTTCCTGAAGGTCGACGCCTATGGCTTTACAATACCTCAGACCGCCGCCGGAGTTTCGTATTTTTTTAGCTATAGCCCTTGCTATATCCATTTTGTCCGTAGCGAGGTTCACATTAAAAGCTACGAGGGGCATACGAGCACCTATCGCCGTAACACCGGCGGTTTTGTGCACCCTTCGGGGACCATAATCCGGTTCCCAACCATCCTCGTTTATCTTTTCAAAAAAGCCTTCGAATTGTCCCCTTCTGATGTTCGCTAGGTTTTGCCTTTCGGGGATGGTAGCAGAATCCTCATACATATATATGGGCAACTGGAACATCTTCGCCGCTTCCTCGGCAACCTCCTTCGCCAAAACCTTCGCGCCTTCGATGTCTATATTCCTTACGGGGATAAAGGGTACTACATCTACGGCACCCATCCGAGGATGCTCGCCCTTATGTTTTGTCATGTCTATATTTTGTATCGCCGTATCCATCGCCTTCAGAAGGGAGGTCTTCAGCCCCTCGGGGCCGCCTATCAACGTGACTACCAGACGATTATGGTCCCTATCCGCGGAATAATCTAGTATCTTTACACCTTCTGTATCACGAAAAGAAGCCACTATCTTTTCTATTATTTCCTTATCCCTTCCCTCACTAAAATTAGGCACACATTCCAAAATCCCGTTGTCCATAGGTCTCATCTCCCTTTCTATCCTAATATAGGTATTAATAAAATTGTATCCTTCCGTTTATCGTTCCCGGGCAAAACCCGGGGGGGATTTGCCCGGGGGGGGGCCCTTTCGCCCGGAATGACGATAGTATAAAGCCTTTACTGTACCGCATATATGCATTCCCTTACGTTAATCCGATAGAGCATAAACACTGGTTCCGGCCTTATATTCATAAATCATACACTTTTGTTAACTAAATCCTCGATGAAATCATCATCGGTTATGAAGGGTATAGTGATATGATCTGTATTTTTATTATCCGCATTGTATTTTATACAGGTCTTTATAGAATTTTCATTCCTAGCCCAGGCACGCCTTGCAACGCCGCCCATCACATCCCATGGTATAGCACTTTTAATTATTTCGTCGACTCGCTCGCTGCCGTCTAATACTAAACCAAAGCCGCCGTTTATCGCTTTACCTATGCCTACGCCGCCGCCGTTGTGCAGTGCAATAAGGGACATACCCCGGGCGGCATTACCGGCAAAACATTGGGTTGCCATATCCGCCATTATATTGCTGCCATCCTTAATGTTTGCAGTTTCGCGGAAGGGCGAATCCGTACCGCCGGTGTCGTGGTGATCCCTACCTAGCATCACCGGACCTATATCACCATCCCGTACCATTTTGTTAAACCTAAGGGCTATGTTCATCCTACCCATCGCATCCTGATACAAGATCCTTGCCTTTGTCCCTACTACAAGCCTATTTTTTATAGCGTCCCTTATCCAAACATAGTTGTCCCTGTCCTGAAACCGCCTTTCAGGGTCTATGCACTCCATGGCAGCCCTGTCAGTCTTTATAAGGTCCTCCTCACTACCGCTTAAGCATACCCAGCGGAAGGGACCATAACCATAGTCAAACAGCACGGGTCCCATTATATCCTCTACATAGGATGGGAATATAAATCCATCCTTAGTGTCTTGACCGTTTTTACATATCTCGGTAACCCCGGCATCGTATATCGCTTTCATGAAGCTATTGCCATAGTCGAAGAAATACACGCCCCTGTCTACCAGAGTTTTGATAAGATAATAATGTTTTTGCAAAGACTCATCCACCATCTTTTTAAACTTTGCCTTATCCGTCGCCAAAAGCTCTGTCCTTTCATCAAAGCTAAGACCTTGGGGGCAATACCCACCGTCGTAGGCGGCGTGACATGAGGTCTGATCCGATAAAAGATCTATATCTATACCCTCTTCGACGGCATATTCGAGGAGATCCACTATATTTCCGTGGAATGCTATCGCTATAGCCTCTCCCTTGGCTTGGTATTCCTTAGCAAGGCGGAAGGCTTCTTCGACGTCCTTCACTATCTCATCTACCCAACCTTGGACGTGTCTCGTTTTTATCCTAGAATAGTCCACCTCGGCTATGATTCCAACACCCCCTGCAATCCTTACGGCTTTGCCCTGGGCACCGCTCATACCCCCTAGCCCCGAAGTGATGTACAGCCTGCCCGCCAGATCCTTATCCGCGGGAATGCCTAATTTGTCCCTACCCGCGTTTAATATTGTAGAATACGTACCATGAACGATACCCTGGGGGCCTATATACATCCATCCGCCGGCGGTCATCTGCCCGTAGTTCGCCACCCCTAAGGCCATCGCCCTATGCCAGTTCTCCTGATCGTCGAACATACCTACCATAAGGGCATTGGTGATTATCACCCTAGGTGCACCGGGGGATGATTTAAAAAGCCCCAACGGATGCCCTGACTGAATCACTAATGTTTGATCCCGGGTTACTTCTTCGAGGTATCTTTTAATTAGATTATACTGCATCCAATTTTGACATACCTGACCTGTCTCGCCATAGGTTACCAGCTCATAAGGGTAGAGGGCTACATCGAAATCGAGGTTATTATCGATCATTACCTGAAAGGCTTTACCCTCTATACATTTACCCTTATATTCCTCTATGGGGTTGCCCCTTATCGCGCCTTCGGGCCTAAAACGATAGCCGTATATCCTTCCTACTGTAAGCAATTCATCTAAGAACTCCGGTGCTAATTCTTTATGCCATTTTTCCGGTACGTATCGCAACGCGTTTTTTAATGCAAGTTTTATGTCTTCTTTACTCAACGTAAGGCCCCTGTTAGGTGCCCTTCTTATGCCTTTTTCGAACTTTGGTTTTACGGGTAATTCGCTAAAAATATTTTCGAGTTTTATTACCATAGAAGCAGCGATATCGTCGTTAGCGATCATCATAATAAAGCCTCCCTTAACTAAATATTCCTAACTCAGTTTTATTATATACAAAATTTAATACTAAATAAACCCGAATTTATTTCTTCCCCTATGTACGCTTAGCGTATTAAAATAAATACCAGGGGTATGGAAAGCCCCTGGCATTTATTTTGGTGCCGTGGACTGGATTCGAACCAGCACGAGCGCACGCTCACTACCCCCTCAAGATAGCGTGTCTGCCTATTCCACCACCACGGCAAATATTTTATTAAATCAAGTTGCAAATCATATTATACAAACACTAGGCCACTATGTCAACATCTATTGAAATTCCGTCGGAATATACCATTGTTCTACGTTAAGAAACACATTATGTTCCCGGGGGTCAACAGTACCCTTTATCCTATTTTTTACGATTAACGCAGCTTTTTTAAAATAAAGGCTGTTATAGGGCAATTCTTCAGCTATAAATTGTTGCAGATTCTCACTAGTTTTCTCCCTGTTTTTTTCCGTTGCACGGAAATCCTGTTGCAATAATCTGTCCATTTCTTCGTTGTTATAGGAAAAATAGTTGCTGCCCTCTTCTATCTGGCTTGAATGGAAGGCAAAGGATAAATCCATATAATTGGCAAAATCCCAGCCTAGAATCACCGCATCAAAATCCTTTTTGTATACCCTTTGAAGTAACTGTTCCCAATCGACATCCTCGAGGGTTACCGATATGCCTATATTAATAAGATCATCCCTTATCATCTCCGCAGCCCGGAACCGTTTTGGATTATCGGAACTTGCTAATAAAGTAAATTCAAGGTCGTGCTTTATACCGTCGATCTCCTTTTCCAATATTCCGTCATTGTCCCTATCAGCCCAGCCCGCTTCACCGAGGATTTCCTTTGCACTCTCCACATCGTAGGGATAATTATGCACGTCATCGGAATATAACCACGTACCCGGCGGTATCGGCGTATCTACTAATACCGCATGTTTTAAATAAACCTTATCCGCTATTTCACGTCTGTTTATTCCATACTGAATCCCTTTACGTAGGGCCTTATCATTGAAAATAGGGTTCGTGAAGTTCAGACCCAAAAAATCATATTTGCTGGTGATATAATCCCTGGTATAAGCTTTACCACCCTCTTTATATCTTTCCCAATCGGGGGAAGTAGCTATAGCCATATCCCCTTCATCATTTTTTAAATGGGTAAGGGCCGTCGCTTCATCGGCCACAAACCGCATTTCCATTTCCTCTATATAAGGCGTATCTCCCCACCAGTAGGGGTTTAGCTCCAATTCCAGACACCTATAAGGTTCATATTCCTTATATCTATAGGGCCCCGTCCCCACTAATCGTGCCTTCATCCCGTCGGACGTCCTATTATCTTCGTCATCGTCATTATCATCAATTTCGGGCAACAAACTATAAATATGGCTGGGCAGTATTGGAAATGTCATAATATCCAAAGCGCCGTTAAACCATTGATCAAATACCACTTTAACAGTATAGTTATCTATGGCCTCGAAATACATCACCCTGGCTATATTAGTGCTGTATAATCCTTTGTTATCTTCGAAGTTTTTTAAATATTCCAATGTAAATATAACGTCCTTTGCGGTCATAGGCGTCCCATCATGCCACTTTATATCCTCCCTTAAGTTAAATGTACAGGAATTACCTATTTCAGATATGTTCCAATCCCGAGCTAAAAGGGGTCTTGGTTTTAGATTTTCGTCATAATCTATTAATCCTTCGAATATGAGTTTAAGAAAATGATACGCATCCCTTTCAACATTTATAAGGGGGTTTAATGTTTTCGGTTCCGTCCCGGCAAATATGAGGTGTCCCCCCTTAACAGGATCATAATGTACCTCTGACTGTTCATCGGTTATTTCATTTAATGATTGACAGCTCGTTAATATTATAGTAAAAATCAATATTAACGTTAACAGTTTTTTTGCCGGCAACAACATAACTCACTCCTTGTATAATTGATATGGTACTTTATTCTACCCTTTTAAGCTTATCATTACAAATGAGTCCAGGTATTCTGCCCCTTTTTGCAATAGCTTTACCCTCGACCTTCTTTATATCCATAGTCATATCAATAGGGGATGTAGAAGATATGTAACTGCCTACGCCGAAGGCATCGGCCCCGGCCTCGGATAGGAGCTTTATCCTTTCAGGGTTTAGCCCGCCGGATACGAAGATTTTGACCCAGTTAAAACCCTCTTGGTCCAATCTCGCTCGCACCTCTTTCACTAGCCCCGGCGTAACGCCGCCCCTTTCACTAGGCGTATCAAGGCGAATACCGCCTAGCCTTCGCCTTAACCCGTCGGCGACTATTAAAGTCTCCTCGGCCTCATCCTTAAAGGTATCTACCAATATGATTCTGGTATGATCCTCCGACGTTATCTCATCATAGGCCTTTGCAACGCTTAATGTATCCCCGGCTATAATAAAAGCCGCGTGGGGTACCGTACCTGTAGGTTCTCTACCCATAAGCTTGGCACCTAATATACAGCTTGCATCATTTGCGCCTCCTATAAGAGCGGATCTTTCCATTACCGGTGCAACGGAGGGATGAACATGACGCGAGCCGAAGCATACGAAGGGCTTGTCACCACAGGCTTCTCTACATTCCCTTGCGGCGGTGGCCCAGCCGCTGGCGCTGGATAAGCATCCCAGTATGACCGTTTCAAAAATGCCAAATTCGCTGTATGGGCCCTCTATTCTTAGTATAGTGTCCATAGCTTTGAAGCTGTCGCCCTCTTCTAAGGCCCAGATCTTAATAGGTTTGTTATCCAGTATGTTTAGTACTTCATGTATCCCCGCCGCTATGCCCGGCTTCCTCGGAAATATTTCGGCGGTTACAACCTTATCCTTAAGACCCATGTGTTCCAATATGTCCATAGTCCTTACAAAATAAACGTCAGTAGTCTTACCGGACAATATCTCCCCATGGTTGGCTGAATGTAGGGGCCTGTCCCTATCAACCTCAAACTCTAACACATCCCTAATAGATTTTATCTCTCCCTCGCTTGACATAGCGTACCTTCCTTCCTTAAATGTTTATATTGCATAGTTTTTTTCTATCTATACAAGTTATTGTATATATTATAATTATAAATAACTTTGTCCACATAGCCCCTGGTTTCTACGAAGGGAATATGGTCTAAATTTTTGCCATCGCTACTATACCTTATATCTTTGAGCCATCGTGTAACGTTGCCACTGCCACCGTTATAAGCCGCAATAACGTTTCGCAAATTGCCGTCGAATTCCTTTTCCAGCGTGTGCACGTACCAACATCCTATCATTATATTGGTCTTTGGTTCATATAGCATCTCGGGATTATAATTTTCAATCCCTAAAACCTTAGCCGCCCATAATCCCGTCATAGGCGATATTTGCATCAAACCCCGGGCGTCTTTACGGGATTTTGCCTTAGTGTAGAATTTACTTTCCGTCCTTATAATCGCTGTTATAAGATAGGGGTTAACATCGTACATCTCGGAATATTTATATATTAAATCCCTATGATACATAGGAAACAATACCTTTAACAGCCATGTTGCGCTATTTATAATGATAAAAATAAGGATTGCCGTAACAAATAACGTAACAAAAATCCTATGCCTTCGGAACGCAACACCCAAATACAACACTCCTAAAAATATACGCTACCTTATTATATTATTACCCCCCCTATGTGTGCAATATGATCAGCGTCTTTCCCATAGCCTATGTATCTTTAATTCAAATTCTTCTAAAGTGCCGGTATTCTCTATTGTGACGTCTGCATAGGCCCTTTTTTCGTCCAAGGGCATCTGTGATTCTATTATACCTTCTGCCTTCTTAAGTGTCATCCTTTCCCGCATCATAAGTCTTTTAAGCTGGGTCTTTCTGTCTGCCCAAACGAGCCAAACACAATCCGTCAGCTTGTTAAGGCCCATTTCTATCAGTATTGCGGCATCTACAACCACTGTCCGGACATTTTCGTCCTCCCTTAGGATTTCCAGGCTTTCCCGTACCTTTGCAATCATAACGGGATGTACTATGGCGTTGAGCTTTTTTAATTTTGTTTTATCTGCAAATACTATATCCCCTAGTTTTTCTCTGTCGAGGTCCCCTGTGGGTTGCAATATTTCGTTACCAAACTGCATTGCTACTGCTTCAAGGCAACGGCTTTTCCTATTTAAAACCTCCCTCCCTATTAAGTCCACATCAATTATGTAAGCACCTAAGTTTTTTAATATTTTGCTAGCCGTTGATTTACCCGATGCTGCACCCCCCGTAAGCCCTATTATATACAATATTATTTCCTCCTCGATAAAATAAGGTTTAGAATTTCTGCTGTGTACCTTTCCTTCTCCGCCACGTTTGCTCCATAGGATGCGCAGAGCTATGCTTATAAATGGTTTGGCGAGGGGAAATTCCCTTAGCCCTTAAGTTCATACATACACACATCGCCGACGGGTTCACGAAGCTGAGATGGCCTAACGCCGAAACGCAGGAGGCCAAATTAGGTTTTCCGTATAAACCACGGGAACCTTCCTTGCGGTTAGATTGCCTATTTCGCTTCGTACCAATTTTCACCTACGGACATTTTAACCACTAGGGGCACCTTAAGCTCTATCGCCCTCTCCATACACTCTTTCAAAATCCTTTTTACCCTTTCTAGCTCACCCTTCGGAGTTTCTACTATAAGCTCGTCATGTACCTGGAGCACAAGCCGGGCTTCCAACCTTTCTTCTGCTAACCTTTTATGCACCTTGTTCATCGCCAGTTTTATTATATCCGCCGCGCTACCTTGTATAGGCGTGTTCATGGCTAACCGTTCACCAAAGGCCCTTATATTCCTATTGCCAGACTTGAGTTCCGGCAGGTGCCGTACTCTGCCTAACATCGTTTTCACCATTCCGCTCTTTTTACTCTCTTTAATCACTTTGTCCATATAAGTTTTTACGCCACTAAAATTTTCGAAATACTTTTTTATGTATTCCGCAGCCTTTTTGCGCGGTATACGTAAATTCTGGGATAGACCATAATCGCTTATACCATATATTATGCCAAAATTCACTGCTTTGGCGCTATCCCTCATAGCCGGCGTCACCTCTAAATGCGTCACTCCGAATACCTGGGCCGCGGTTTGTGTATGAATATCAAGTTGCCTTTTGAATGCATTTATTAGACCTTTGTCCCCGGATACGTGGGCCAGAACCCTGAGCTCTATTTGCGAATAATCCGCGGTAACAAATACATTGCCTTTGTCCCCGGGTATAAAAGCCCTTCTTATTCCCCTACCCAGTTCAAATCTTATAGGAATGTTCTGTAGATTCGGTTCAGTACTGCTTATTCTGCCGGTAGACGTTACCGTCTGCTTAAAATTAGAATGTATGCGTCCGGTGTACGGGTCTATTTCCCTTATGAGACCGTCAATATATGTGGACCTTAATTTCATGAATTGCCGGTATTCTAAAACCTTTTTGGCGATGGGATGTATATCTTCAAGGCGTTCAAGTACATCTACATCGGTGGAATAACCGGTCTTCGTCCTTTTTATAACAGGGAGCCCCAACTTTACAAATAGTATTTCGCTGAGCTGTTTTGGCGAATTAATGTTAAACTCCTCATCTGCCAGGGCATAAATCTCCCGCGTAAATTTTTTTATCTCCTGGTCTAATTTCATCGAAAGTTCATCTAAAACCTGCCTATCCAGCTTAATACCTATTCGTTGCATATCAGCTAACACTTGTATAAGGGGCAACTCTACTTCACGGGCCAAGGCCTCCATACCGGCACTTTTTATCCTCTTTTCCATTACTTCTTTAAGGGCAAATATGCACTTTATACGATCGGCAAGGTATTGACATACCTTTTTCATTTCCACATAGTCGAATCCAATTTGTTCTTTCCCCTCGCCTAGGAGTTCCCCCCGGCCTATAATACTTGTGCCTAAATATTTTATAGCAATCCTTTCTAAGTCATAGTTGCTAGACAAAGGATCCAATAGATACGCGAATATTTCCGCATCGAAACTATAGCCTAGAAGATTAATGCCCATTTTATTAAGAATTAAAATATCCTGTTTAAGGCGGTGGCCAAACTTTTGGATCCTGCCATCCTCCATAATCGGTTTCATAGCTTTAAAAACCGCCGCTTCATCCATAGCATATTTTTTGTGATTTATTGGTATATAAACGCCGTTCCATTGGCCCCAAGCTACGGACAATCCGTATATCTTAGGCCCGGCATTATTATTATCAATATCGGTTACTATCTCAAAGGCCATGGATTTAGCCCCTTTTATCTCTTTTAACACCGTTTCAATATCCTCAATATGCCTAAGGCAAACAAAGTTGCTCTCCTTCGGCGTTCTTTCAGCAACACCGGTGCCATCCATCGGTCTAAAAAGTTTTTTCACCCTTTCTATAAGGCTGTTAAATTCCAGCTCAGAAAGTTTTATCGTTACTTCCCGGACATCCGGGACAGACCTCTTACACTCCGCTATATCTATCACAATGGGTATCTCTCTGTGAATCGTCGCAAGCCTCTTACTGAGAACCGCCTGCTGTATATTGTTCTCCAGGTTTTCTTTCAGCCTTCCCTCCGGCAGGGAATCGATATTTTTCAACACATTTTCAAAGCTACCGAACTGTTTGATGAGTTTTAATGCGGTTTTTTCGCCGATCCCCGGAACACCGGGTATATTATCGGACTTGTCCCCCATAAGTCCCTTTATATCTATTAACTTTTCAGGCTCCAAGCCATACCTTTCCCTTATGCTCTCTACATCGTAAATTTCAAAATCCGATACGCCTTTTTTTGTATAAATCACCTTAACATCGTCGCTTACCAATTGGAGGGCATCCCTATCGCCGGTCACTATGAATACTTCCTTTCCTTCCTCTTCCCCTTGTCTTGAAAGGGTCCCTATTATATCATCGGCTTCAAATCCCGGTACTTCTAGACGGTTTATGCCCAGTACATCTAAAACTCCCTTCAGAAAGGGCATCTGTTTTGCCAGGTCCTCGGGCATTCCCTTTCGCTGTGCCTTATAATCAGCATATTCTTTATGCCGGAATGTAGCCTCCTTCCTGTCAAAAGCAACGCTTATGTATTCTGGATTATAATCCTCTATTATTTTAAGAAGCATGGTAATAAAACCATAAACGGCATTCGTAGGTAGCCCCTGACTTGTAGTTAGATCCGGTAATGCATAAAAAGCCCTGTTTACAAGGCTGTTTCCGTCTATAATGATCATTCTTGGTCCCTTCACTTGCTACACCCCTTCTCCCCTCTCCATTCCCTTTCCCTCCGCTTTCTCTCTACTATTTTCCATTTTCGGCCTCCGACTTTTCATTTCCCTTGCCCCGCTTCCCTATAGTATTTCCCCATAATGTTTGAAAACCCTCTATAGAAACGAAAAAGAAACATCCGCGTTGGGCGAAGGTAAAGGTTGGCATCCCCGCTTAATGTGGCAAGGGGACGTTTTGTTTGCCACATTTGGTGGCAAGGGGACGTTTTGTTTGCCACATTCGCGTGGCAAGGGGACGTTTTGTTTGCCACATTCGCGAAGCTATGCTTGAAAGTGGGAAGTGAGAGGTGGGAGGTAGGAAGTGAAAGGCATTAGGCTATCCGTAGC
>CAZDSH010000004.1:0-59239 GCA_964508195.1 uncultured Clostridiaceae bacterium | reverse complement strand
TTTTAAATGGGACGATTATAAATTATGCGTTTTTGCCCGTGGATTCCTTAAAATAAACGAAATATTGTATATATAAAAGGAGTAGGGCGTTTATTGTCGAAGTCTTTATCCGGCACTTTGTTGTTAGTGGTGCCTACCGTTTAAAAGTACGCGGAATACAAGGGGGGAAGGTTATATTTATTATGGTTAGGGGATTTTTGAGAAGGATATCAATGGCTTTAGTTTTAATCATAATTTTCGTACCCATAGGGGCAAAGGCTGCGCCCCCAGAGATAATCAGAGTCGGGCTGAAATTCGGTGCTACGGCCCCGACCATGGTACAGCTTAAATCGGACAATAATATAGAGTTCGGCTATAATTCCAAGGACGGGTTTAAGGCCGTCTATTCATACACCGGTAAAGGGGATATCTATATATGCAAAGATAGCTCCCTTTCCGGGGCCTATCATCTGCAGCTTAGGGATACCGACGGAAAAGTTCTATTTGTATTCGAAGGGGGTGACGATTTTTTAATAAGTAGACCCTTAGGGGATGGCTGTTTGACAGTGGACGGGAAAAAATATCGTGGCAATATCGAATTTAAAAGCCAAGGGGTAAATGGAATAATCGTGGTAAATTCATTGCCCCTAGAGCATTACCTATACGGAGTCGTGCCCAGGGAGGTAAGCCCCGACTGGCATAGGGAGGTGCTGAAGGCCCAGGCCGTGGCCGCGAGGAATTTTGCAGCGGTTAACCTCAATAAACACGGCGAATTCGGGTTCGACGTATGCGCCGGAACCGATTGTCAGGTCTATGGCGGCCTCGATAGCGAAAACCGATATACAAACGCTGCCGTAGATGAGACTGCGGGACAGATGATATACTATGGAGGAAAACCTATTACAGCTTTTTTCCATGCAAGTAGCGGCGGCTACACCGAAAACTCAGAGAACGTGTGGAGCATATCCTTACCCTATATTAAGGCCGTTGACGATAGTTTTGATGCCGGTTCGCCCCATGATAGCTGGCAGAGGGTCTACTCGAATAACCAGATAACCTCTATACTGGCGGAACACGGTATAAATATCGGGAACATCCAGGATATGAAAGTAGACAGCTATACGCCGACGGGGAGGTCATTAGCCCTTACTATACAGGGTTCTAGGGGGAGCACCGTATTGGAAAAGGAAAGGAGCAGGGCTGTTTTTGGTTATAATGATTTGAAAAGCACATTTTTTACCGTGGAGACCGATGCAGACTTTTTCGTTCTCAAGGATATCGGGGGTCCCCTTAGTCAAGTAAGTGCTATGGATGCAAGGATGTTAAGTGCCGCCGGTATAAAGAGATTAACCGAGGGCCCCGATTATATTATAATAAGCAACGGGAGGGATTACGTATCAGTGAACAAATATCCCACACGGTTTATATTCAACGGCAGAGGCTGGGGCCATGGCCTAGGCATGAGCCAATGGGGTGCAAAGGGTATGGCGGAGGCTGGGTATAGCTATATAGGAATATTACAATACTATTACAAAGACTGCGTTGTTCAGTAACAAGAGGGGATGAAGACGTATTGAAGGTCAGGGATTTTCATTATTATCTCCCCGAGGGGTTAATCGCCCAAAGGCCGTTGGCGGAAAGGGATATGTCCCGACTTATGGTGATGGACAAAGATACCGGAGAAATAACCCACAGAGTATTTAAAGACCTTGTGGAATATATCCGATCCGGCGATTGTCTCGTGCTAAATGATACGAGGGTTATACCGGCCCGGTTGATTGGGAACAAATTAAACACCGGGGCTAAGATCGAAATAGTATTACTTCGGCGTATCGGCATAGATAATTGGGAAGTGCTCGTTAGGCCAGGGCGTCGGGCACATATAGGAACGATAATCGACTTCGGCGAAGGGATGCTTAGGGCGAGGGTATTAGATAACACCCCCGTCGGCGGCCGTATAGTAAACTTCGAATATACCGGTATTTTCGAAAATGTGCTAGATATCCTCGGTACAATGCCGCTACCACCTTATATCAAAGAGAAGTTAGAAGATAGGGAAAGATACCAGACCGTTTATTCAAGGGTAGATGGTTCTGCGGCGGCACCGACGGCGGGGCTTCATTTTACCGGGGATCTATTAGAAAGGATACGCAATAAGGGTATAAACAGAGCATTTATTACATTGCATGTGGGGCTGGGCACTTTCCGACCCGTGAAAACTGAAACAGTAAAAGACCATAGGATGCATTCGGAGTTTTATCGGATAAACCAGGGGGCATGCGATATTATAAATGAAACTATACATAAAAAGGGTAGGATTATCGCGGTAGGCACTACCAGTTGTAGGGCTTTGGAAACCATGGCTACGGATGACGGCATAAGACCGGGTGAAGGGTGGACGGATATATTCATATACCCCGGATATGAGTTCAAGATAATAGACGGCTTGGTAACGAATTTTCATCTACCACAGTCCACGCTCATTATGCTGGTAAGTGCTTTAGCGGGTAGGGACAATATAATGAACGCGTATAAAGCCGCTATAGAAAACAGGTATAGGTTTTTTAGCTTTGGGGACGCGATGCTAATCATTTAAAGCAAGGTATAGGGGTTCCGACTGGACAAAAGTGATAATGCATCTAGGGAAGGAAGAAAAACATGGCTATAAAATTTAGAGTGGTAAAGGAATGTCAAAGGACCGGTGCAAGGATAGGGGAGCTTACTACACCCCATGGTACCGTAAGAACACCGATATTTATGCCCGTAGGTACCCAGGCGACGGTAAAGACGATGACCCCCGACGAGTTAAAGGATATAGGGGCGGGTATAATACTTAGCAATACGTATCACCTTTATTTGCGTCCCGGCTACGGGCTTATAGAGCAGGCGGGCGGGCTACACGAGTTTATGAACTGGGATAGGCCCATACTTACCGATAGTGGCGGTTTTCAAGTATTTAGCCTGAGGGGTTTAAGGCGAATAGAAGACGAGGGCGTATATTTTCGTTCCCATATAGACGGGTCTGAACATTTTATTTCACCGGAGAAAGCGATCAAAATACAAAACGCCCTAGGCTCCGATATAATGATGGCCTTCGACGAATGTTTGCCCTATCCATGTGATTATGACTATGCAAAGGATTCCTTAAGGACTACTACACGCTGGGCAAAGAGGTGTCTTAAAGCGCATAAGGAAATAAAACGACAGGCCCTTTTCGGTATCATACAGGGCTCGGTTTATGAGGATCTAAGGCAGGAAAGCGCCAGACAGATAACATCCCTAGGGTTTCCCGGCTATGCTATAGGCGGGCTAAGCGTTGGTGAGCCGAAGGATTTAATGTATCGGCTGTTAGAAGGGATTATGCCCATCGTACCCTTTGATAAACCCAGATATCTCATGGGCGTAGGTAGCCCCGACGCGTTAATAGAAGGCGTATATAGGGGTATCGATATGTTTGACTGTGTTCTACAGGCGAGGATCGCGAGGAATGGTACGGCAATGACATCGAGGGGCAGGGTTGTCGTGCGTAATGCAGTTTATGCTAGGGACTTTTCGCCCCTCGATTCGGAATGTGATTGTTATACGTGTAAGAATTATTCCAGGGCGTATATACGTCATTTGTTGAAAGCACGGGAAGTGTTAGGTTTAAGGCTTATGACCTATCATAATCTGTATTTTACGCTACGGTTAATGGATAAAATAAGGGAAGCGATAGATAAAGACTTTCTACCGGAATTCCGAGATGAATTCTTCGCTAAATACGATTATTAAATTTAAAACCCATAGTTTTAAAGGAATCTTCAGGTCTTTGAAGAATAAATAATAGGTTATAATATTTAAAAGGAGGAGTTTAGGTGGAGCAGTTTTTACAAACTTTTGGTTTGCCAATTATATTATTGGTAGTTTTTTATTTTCTATTAATAGCACCGCAACGGAAGAAAGAAAAGAAGATACGGGAGATGAGGGCGGCCCTTAGGGAAGGGGATCAGGTGGTTACAATAGGCGGAATTATGGGCAAAATTATATCTGTAAAGGAGGATATCGTTACCGTCGAAGCGGGCTCTGATAAAATAAAGTTAAAGCTGGCGAAATGGGCCATAGGTAGCGTAATAGACAAGGGTGAATAACGAGAGAAAGAGCATTCTTGAAATGCTCTTTTTCCGTTATGAGCATAAATGTAATAAAAATCAGTAGGAAGCATAAATTTGTCATAAGAAAACTAATTGGAGGGATCACGATGAGGGACAGCCGGGGGGGTAATAAATTAAGGATGTCCGTTATCCTTAGATCGGTAAGTATTGGATATGGGTTCTCATTAATTTGCTTTCTACTGCTCGCCGCTATCGTAACCTTTACAAAATTATCCGAAGCGGTAGTACCGATGGTCACCCAGGGAATAGTGATAATAGGGCTAACTATTTCCGGGGCCACCGCCGCTATGCGGGCTAAATCCAAGGGTTGGTTGTACGGAATATTTTGTGGCATACTTTTTGTCGCTGTTATGCTCATTGTAAGCTCTATTGCAGTCGAAAACTTTACATTCAATAAATACGTGGCTTCAAGGGTCGTTCTTGGTATTGCAGTGGGCACTATAGGTGGTATGATCGGTATAAACCTTGTCAGATAAATAAAATTACTTTTATTAAGCCCTGCATTATGTTATAATTCATGAAGAAAAGTGCTGTTAAGAAAAAGCAGCTATGCTGCTTTTTTTTAAGTAAGAACCTAGGACAAGCATACGTTATATGATGCCAACTGATGCAATGGTTTATAGAAGTTGTTCTTAAATGGAGGAATGTATCGGATGATAAAGAATTATATAGATAAAAAACCGCAAATAGATGAGAGGGCCTTTGTTACCGAGGGAACAATAATAGTTGGGGATGTACGTTTAGGCGAATACTCCAGCGTTTGGTACGGGACCGTAATCCGAGGCGATGTGGACAGGGTTGTTATAGGCAAATCTACTAACATACAGGATGGCTGTATAATACATTGCGACCGGGGAATCCCTACAATAATAGGTGATTATGTCACTGTTGGGCATGGCGCCATATTACATGGATGCAAAATAGCAAATAACTGCCTTATAGGTATGGGTGCTATAATAATGGACGGTGCAAAGATAGGCGAATACTCGATAATCGGCGCCGGGGCATTGATACCGCCACACAAAAATATCCCCCCGGGGTCGGTGGTAATGGGCTTCCCGGGGGATGTCGTAAGGGATGTTACGGACCGTGAAAGGGAAGATATAAGGGAAAGTGCCTATAGCTATGTAAGATTGTCCGGCGAACATGCAGAGGATTAGGGTCGGAGACTTGCGCGGATAATACAATATTTTATCAATAGGGAGCAGCTAAGCTGAGCTAAGGGGAGGGTTTTATGAATTTAAAACGGGTAATAATTTTTATCGCCCTGGTGTTGATTATGGGGTCCTTGGCCCATGCATTGGCCTACGGTGCTACTGTAGGCGGATACGATGTAGTACCTATTAAGGATGCCATAAAATATGGGCTGGATTTAAGGGGCGGTGTATATGTAGTGTTGGAGGCAAAGCCCGGCGAGGGGGAGACGCTAACAAGCGGTGTACTCGATAGGGCGGTTGCCACGATAAGGAACCGTGTGGATGCCCTGGGAGTGAGTGAGCCGGTTATTACAAAACAGGGGGAAAACAGGATCCGCATAGAACTACCGGATATAACAGACAGCGAAAGGGCTGTAGAGCTAATAGGTAAGACCGCACAGCTTAAATTCCTCGACCCCGATGGTAATGAAATCCTAACGGGGCAAAATGTGCGAAGCGCTGAAGCGGTGTACCAGACGGGGTCATCGGGCGTAAAGCAGGCGGTGGTATCCTTAGAATTGGATTCCGAGGGTGCAGATAGGTTTGCCGAGGTTACCGGCGCAATAATGGAAATACCGAGATCATCGGGGTATCAACCGGAAAGGGCCATATCAATAGTATTGGACGACGAGGTTATATCAGCCCCGGAGGTAGCGGCACATATCGTAGACGGTAAAGCGATAATAGACGGTATGGGGGATATCCAGTCCGCGGCGGAACTCGCTACGTTGATTAAGGCCGGGGCGCTACCCGTGGATTTAGAAGCCGTAGAAATAAGGGCCGTTGGGCCTACCCTCGGGGCAAATTCCCTCGAAAAAAGCGTAAGGGCGGGAATTATAGGTATATTACTTGTAATGATATTCATGGCGGCCTATTATAGGATACCCGGCCTTGTTGCTGATCTCGCCCTCATTATATATATAATGATTGTGCTTTTAGTGCTTGTATCCATTAATGCCGCATTGACATTGCCCGGGGTTGCGGGGTTGCTCTTGTCCATAGGTATGGCCGTGGATGCAAACGTTATTATATTCGAAAGGCTTAAAGAGGAGTTAAAGAATGGGAAAAGCCTAAGACCCGCTATAGATGCAGGTTTCAAAAGGGCCTTTAGAACTATTTTAGATTCCAATGTGACTACGCTATTGGCAGCGGCGGTGCTCTTCTACCTAGGTGCGGGGCCTATACAAGGTTTTGCAGTGACTTTGGCCATCGGGATCCTTACAAGTATGTTTACCGCTATAGTAATCACTAAGATGCTGCTTAAGCTAGTAGTGGGAATGAACATAATAAAAAATACTAAATTATTCGGCGCGTAGGGGGTGGGATTAGGATGAAAATTTATGAAAAACGCAAACTCTGGTTAGGTATCTCCGGACTGATAATACTGTTAGGCCTTGTATTTATGCTGTCAACGGGTCTCAACCTAGGTATCGATTTTACTGGGGGTACAATTATCCAAATAGATCTGGGCAAAGTTTTTTCTACCCAGGAGATAAGGGAAATAACCGACGGGTTTGATAAAGAAGCGACTATAACCTACGCCGGTGAGGAAAAAACCCAGGTACAGATAAAGACAAAGCTGGATCTGTCCGAGGCGGAAAGGACTAAAGTTTTTAATCAATTTAAAGACAAATACGATTTAGACGTAAAGGATTTAGTCTCTATGCAGAAGGTGGGCCCCGCCATCGGGGATCAGTTAAAGCGGCAGGCGATATTATCTATCCTGGCGGCGACATTAGGTATGCTTCTTTATATAACCTACAGGTTTGAATTCAAATTCGGTGTAGCGGCAACAGCGGCCCTGTTACATGACGTGTTAATAGTGTTGACGGTATACGTAATACTGCAGATACCCGTTAACACGTCCTTTATAGCGGCTATGCTCACCATCGTGGGCTATTCGATAAACGCAACGATAGTTATATTTGATAGGATACGAGAGAACCGCGGCATATCGAAGAAGGGCACGACCCTAGGTGAGCTCGTAAACTTAAGCATTGCACAGACGATGGCCCGATCTATAAATACCTCCCTTACTACGCTACTTACAATTGGGATGATATATATATTAGGCGTTAGCGCGATAAAAGAGTTTGCATTGCCGCTAATCGTAGGCATATTAGCGGGCACCTATTCATCGGTCTTAATAGCCGGTCCGTTATGGGCTATCTGGAAAAGCAAAGAAACGCCTCGGGGGAGGAGGGCTTAGGAAAAGACGGCGATAGCCGTTTTTTCTATAGCCTTAATTCCAGGAGGAATCTGGCACATTTTGGCGAATGTTTATATAATTATTTATTTTTAGGTAAGGAGGTAATAGGGGTGCAGCTTACATATATAATAGCGTTGTTGTTTGCCCTGGTAGTGGCGATATTTGCACTACTTAACGCTCAACCCGTTACGGTGGATTTTATGTTCAATGAACTTCAGATTTCCCTTGCCCTAGTAATACTCGTATCCGCTGCAACGGGGGCTATTATACTCGGGCTTTTGGGGTTGTTCCGCCAGGTTAAGGAAAATCTAAGGGCCAGAGAAATGAATGTAAGGATAAAAAAGTTAGAAAACCAGCTAAGGAAAGCCGAGGAGGATTTGGCTATAGCCCACGGAGAGCTTAAGGCAGCGAGGTCGCATAGCGCAAAAAATGATGATACCATCGTAGAGACCGAGGCCTCTATAGCGAAACAGGCTAAAGGGCCAACAGTGCGTCCTGCGGATAAAACAGACGCTGATACCGATGATATGGCCTCGGCCCCGGATACAGAATAAACAACAAACCTGATTAAAGGTTAAACTTAAGGGAATTAGAGTTGATGTCTGACAACGGACCCTGGCTACGGGGTCTTGTTTCGTATTAAGACAATTTAAACATTCCCTATTACAATGAAGTTCAGCCCCATCAGGCGGGCGTGTTTCGGGGATTTGATATGGGTACACGTTTAAATTATAATAGTGATACTAAGATTAGGGGATGGAGCCATGTTCAATGACAAAAGATGGATATGTAACAACCCGGAGCGTGGAAGGATAAAAGGGCTGGCCGAGGCGATGAATATTGCCCCTATTTTGGCAGCGGCGCTAATAAACAGGGGGATTAATACCAAGGAAGAAGGGGAGCAGTTTTTGTACCCGCAGTTCAGCGATCTTTTTGATCCCTTTTTGATGCCAGATATAAAAGTTTCCGTTGAAAGGATAATATTGGCCCTAGAGCACGGTGAAAGGATATGCGTATACGGTGATTATGATGTAGATGGCATAACATCCGTTTCCTTACTAATGCGGATATTAAATGCCGCCGGAGCCGATGCCATGTATTATATTCCTAATAGGGTAAAGGAAGGGTATGGGCTTAATACCCGGGCGGTACACAGCATTCATAAAGCCGGCGTTCGCCTTATTATTTCGGCGGACTGTGGTATAGCCTCCCATGATGAAATCGAACTTTGTAACGAATACGGTATAGACGTTATAGTTACCGATCACCATCTGCCAAGTCAAGGAGGATTGCCCCCCGCTATGGGAATAATTAATCCCCATAGGAGCGATAGTGAGTACCCCTTTAACGATCTCGCGGGGGTGGGGGTGGCATATAAATTATGCGCTGCCTTGGAAAGACTGATGTTAAGCGCTGGGGTATCTATTAACAAAGAAGATCAGGGGGCCCTCCTCTCCGATGAAATGCTGGACTTGGTAGCCCTCGGAACGATAGCTGATATAGTACCCCTTATCGGCGAAAATCGTGTTCTGGTAAGCCTAGGATTAAAGCAAATGTCCCGTACGACCAATACTGGCCTGAGAGCGTTAATGCGCGTATCCGGTATAGATGAGAGGTTAATAAATGCAGGGCAGGTGGCCTTTAGACTAGCACCGAGGCTTAACGCGGTTGGAAGAATCTCCGATGCAAAAAAAGGCGTAGAATTGCTATTAGAGGATAATTGGGCTAGGGCGGTGTCTTTGGCAAAGGAATTAGATGCAAAGAACCGTGAAAGGCAGGAAATAGGTAACAGGATATATAAACAGGCCATAGAGATAGCTAATGAAAGTAGCGGGGATAATGTATTAGTCCTAGGTTCTGAAAAATGGCATCCAGGGGTAATAGGTATAGCCGCATCCCGTATAGCAGAAAGGTTTAATAAGCCTGCGGTGTTATTCCAGGTAGGTAAGCATGAAGCCCGTGGCTCAGCAAGGGGTATACCTGGCTTGGATTTGTATCGGTTACTTTCTCTATGCGAACATTATTATGAAAACTTTGGCGGCCATAAGCAGGCTGCGGGGCTTACCATAAAAAGTACAGATCTAGAGGGCTTTGCCCGGGAAATAAACTCCGTCGCTATGTCACAGGAAGTTAAGGGCCTTGGGTTGAAGGGCGTATTAAAGGCAGAGGCGGATTTAACGGATATAGATATAACCTTAAGGGATGTAAAGGAACTGGAGCTATTAGAACCCTGCGGTTGTGGTAATCCCCATCCATTATTCGTAAAGCGTCACGTTAAGGTAAATAGGTTGCAGCGAGTGGGCAAAGGAAGGGAGCATTTGAAATTTGTCACCGCTGAGGGTAACAGGGAGTTTGCATCTATAGCCTTCCAATGGAAAAGCGCAGGCTGGCCGGTGCCGGGGCAAAGGGTGGACATAATATTTGCACCTACTATGAACCGATGGCTGGGTAAAACAGAGTTACAACTTATGATGGAGGACATAAAGGGCATTGCAGAGGAGGAGACGTTCCTCAGGGCCTGGTATAAAAGCCTTGAAAAGCTGGGGGACCGTTGTGATATAACGTTATCTGCGGCAATGGATAAATTGATTTCCTTTGAAACACAAAACGTAAAGGATAGCCACCCACTGTTAAAGGATGTATTTTTAAACTCTACGGGCAACTTATTATTTCTAAACGGTTATAAGAGGGTATTATCTTTGGTTTCAATGTTGTCCCTATGTCCGAACACTGAAGTATACTTTAGTTGCCTAAGAGGTTATTCAAGGGACAAGAATTTTATAGTAATCCATCCAAGCTCCTTCGAAGGTATGGCGGGCTGTGAAGGGCGACTGTATTTCTATGCTAACGAAATGCTGCCGGGGCAGCTCCGGGGGATAGCTGATATAGAGGGTATACAGGGTACAATGTTAGTCGAGGAGGGTGCCCGGGGCCTCTATCGGGATCTTAACGATATACTCCCCGGTCGTGCAGAAATAGCTACTGTTTATCGCTTAATTAAAAGGAAAAACGGGTTGTGTTTTAACGATGTGATAAAATTTGCTCTGAAAAAGGCCCTAGCTTCCGCCGAGGCTATGCTGGCGATAGAGGGGCTTAAATCCGCCAACCTTATAAAAGAATGCAATGGACATATATATTTGATGCCGCCGCCGGACAAAAAAATAAATATATATGAATTTCCCGCCCTAAATATGATAAGGACTATAGTCGACGCTACAAAGGACTGTATGAAAATTAACGATACAAATATAAAAAGTAGGTGAGCTTAAATGCTGGAGAAGATAATAAACAAGATTGAGCAGTATAGCCCCGATATGGATTTAGGGGTTGTGATCAAGGCGTATAATTATGCCCAGCAAGCTCACGAGGGCCAAAAAAGAATATCAGGGGACCCATATATCAATCATCCGGCACACGTAGCAGCAATACTAGCGGAGCTTGAATTGGATCTTAGCACCATTGTAGCGGGGCTTTTGCACGATGTTTTAGAGGATACTGATTTTCCCATAGAGAATATAGAAGCAAACTTTGGGTCCGAGGTTGCACATTTAGTAGACGGCGTTACGAAGCTGGGTAGGATATCCTATCAAACGAAGGAAGAAGAACAAGCGGAAAATTTACGAAAGATGTTCATTGCGATGGCTAAGGATATCAGGGTGATCCTTATAAAATTAGCCGACAGGGTACACAATATGAGAACCCTCGCATACCTACCCGAAACAAAAAGGAAGGAAAAGGCTAAGGAGACTCTGGAAATATACGCCCCTATTGCCCATAGACTCGGTATGTCGAAGATTAAATGGGAGCTAGAGGATCTAGCCCTTAGGTACCTCGACCCCAAGGGATATTATAAATTAGTGGAGAAGGTTGCAAAGAAAAGGTTGGAACGGGAGGAGTACATTAAAAAGGTCATTATAGAATTACGGGGGAAGTTGGACGAGATGGGCGTATCCGGAAGGATAGAGGGCAGACCTAAGCATTTTTATAGTATATATAAAAAAATGGTCTACCAAAACAAGACCTTCGAACAAATCTTTGATCTCACAGCTATAAGGATTATAGTTTATACTATAAAGGATTGTTACAGCGTATTAGGCACGGTGCATGCTATATGGAAACCTATTCCCGGGCGGTTTAAGGATTATATTGCAATGCCTAAGCCCAACATGTACCAATCGCTGCATACAACAGTTATAGGTACAGAGGGTGAACCCCTGGAGATACAAATCCGAACGAGGGATATGCATAAAATATCCGAATACGGCATCGCCGCCCATTGGATGTATAAAGAGGGCAAAAAGAATCAGGACGATTTCGACAAAAAACTTTCATGGCTCAGACAATTCATGGAATGGGAAAGGGATACAAAGGACGCTAGGGAGTTTATGGAGACTCTCAAGATTGATTTGTTTTCCGATGAGGTTTTTGTATTCACGCCGAAAGGGGAAGTTATAAACCTTCCTAATGGTTCCACGCCTATAGATTTTGCATACAAGATACACAGCGGCGTAGGTAATGCCTGCGTAGGTGCAAAGGTAAATAGCAGAATAGTGCCCCTCGAATACGAACTAAAAAATGGTGATATAGTGGAGGTACTAACTTCTGCAAATTCGCCGGGCCCTAGTAGGGATTGGCTAAAAATAGTTAAAAGCCCATCGGCTAGGAACAGGATAAGACAGTGGTTCAAAAAAGAACGTAGGGAAGAAAACCTGGAAAAGGGTAAAGAAATGTTCGAAAGGGGCCTAAAAAGGCAGGGCTATGTACCAAGTGATATATTACGCCCAGAATGGGTAGAAAAGGTACTAAAAAGATTTGGGCTTCATAATATAGGCGACCTTTATGCGGCGTTGGGCTATGGCGGCTTATCGCTAAACCAGGTACTAGGTAGATTTAAGGAGGAGCTTAGGAAGGAAAAACCTCTAGAGGGAAAGATCGCCGACATCGGCGTGCTTCAGCATGAGGGCCCACCGAAAAAAGAACGGCCTGATCCGAAAACAGGCGTCGTAGTAAAGGGAATTACTAACGTCATGGTGAGGTTTGCTAAGTGCTGTAACCCGGTACCCGGGGATAAAATAATCGGCTATATTACAAGGGGCCGCGGGGTATCGGTGCATAGGACGGACTGTGCTAATGTCAGTAAGTACGCGGGGGATCCCAACCGTCTAATAGAAGTAGAATGGTATATTGACGAAAGTGAAGGTGTATCCTATATGACGGATCTACAGATTAAGGCCTACGACCGGGCAGGGCTTTTGGCGGATATAAGCAACATCATGACCGAGGCAAAGTTGCCGGTAAAAGCCCTTGATGCGCGGGCAAATAAGGATAGTACAGCGACTATAAATATGACGCTGTCCATAAACGATACCACACAGTTGAACCATCTTATTAAAAAACTCAAAAAGGTGGAAAGCGTGCGCGAAGTATACAGGATGAAGGGATAAACATGGAGGGTTTATTACTATGAGAGTTGTGGTGCAAAGGGTTTCAAAGGGAAAGGTAACAATCGAAGGTAGGGAAACGGGTAGCATCGGGAAGGGTTTTGTGGTACTCCTTGGCATAAGCGGTGACGATGACATTAAGGATGCCGAATATTTAGCGGATAAAGTCGTAAACCTGCGGGTGTTCGAAGATGCCGACGGAAAGATGAACCTTTCGCTGAAGGACGTCAAGGGCGAGCTGTTGATAGTTTCGCAGTTTACGTTGTACGGTGATTGCCGTAAAGGACGAAGGCCCAGCTTTACTAAGGCCGCATCGCCGGATAAGGCCGAGGCTTTGTACGAGGAGTTTGTTAACATATGTAGGCAAAGGGGCGTAAAGGTGGCAACGGGCCAATTTCAGGCTGATATGCAGGTACAGCTTATAAATGATGGTCCCGTTACCCTTATAATAGGGAGCAAAAACGAAACATATATATAATTTTTTGTCTGCGCTAAAAGGAGGGGTAACGCTTGATAATAGAAAGAATAACCGTCGGTGCTTACGGTACTAATTGTTATATCATAGCATGCAATAGGACAAAATCAGGGGCCGTGGTAGATCCCGGTGATGAGGCGGAACGTATAATGCAAGCCGTCGAAAAGCACGGTCTTAGGATCGAGTATATAATCCTCACCCATGGACATTTTGATCATATAGGGGCTTTAGCAAAGGTAAGGGGAAGGACTACGGCTAAGGTGGCGATACACAAAAAAGATGCACACATGCTACAGGATCCCGGTAAAAGTTTAGCGGCATTCGTAGGGAATGATTACGAAAAGGTTTATGCAGATATGTTCCTCGAGGATGGCGTAGTGTTGGAGTTAGGGGACCTTCGGCTAGAGGTTATACATACACCCGGGCACACCCGTGGCGGTATATGTATAAAAATAGGCGAGGATGTGCTGATAAGCGGTGATACATTGTTTGCAGGCTCCGTAGGCAGGACGGACCTACCCGGCGGGGATTTTGATACCCTTATAGAATCCATAAGGACGAAGATTTTGACATTACAGCAAGATACAAAGGTATATCCCGGGCACGGCATCGGTACGACTATCGCCAGGGAAATTAAGAATAACCCCTTCCTGTAGCGGTAAATACTATATATGACGCGGAGTTTCGCATAAGCCGGTTTTACACGAACAGGGGTATGGAAACGATTTAGCCAATGGGGAAAAACGGTAGCCTAATGACGAAGGGGCTAGAAAAGGGGCTATAATATGGTGAGGGTTTTTACCGAGGGGCATAATTTTCATTATGAAGTTGCAGATATCCTGGCGAATTACTGCAAAAGGGATAGTATACAATTTGTCAAAGAAGGGACGCCACCATCGGGGGAAGGGGCTATTTTTGTAAAGAGTACGCTAAGGACATATAAGGAGGATGCACTCCTACGATGTGGGATCACCGGTAACGGGCGTACCAGCGTTAAGGTTGATCGGTTCGAATTGTTGCATAGGGATTTCCTTAGGACTAAGAGGCAATGCAAAATATACGTTAAGCACAATTTGCTAAGGGCGGCGGAAGAATTTTTCCAAAGGCCATTGCCCTGGGGCATATTAACCGGCATAAGACCTATTAAAATGGTACACAAGTTAATGGATCTGGGTCTAGGGACGGAGGATATATTAGATAAATTAACCGGTCTTTATAAACTCTCGCCGGATAGGGCACAGCTTAGCATAGATATAGCCATATACGAAAGAAGATTTATATTTCCGTATAACCCTGAAAAAGTGAGCGTTTATATCAGTATTCCCTTTTGTCCTACGCGATGTTCATACTGCTCCTTCCCCGCTAATG
Source organism: uncultured Clostridiaceae bacterium (assembly GCA_964508195.1). Lineage (GTDB taxonomy): Bacteria > Bacillota > Clostridia > Ch29 > Ch29 > JAAYEV01. Next base: position 44,420 of record CAZDSH010000004.1, on the reverse strand, counting down.
AGATTTCAAGGTGCGGGCACCTCATAGATCGGTACATCGAAGGCCTTAGGCTCGAAATTTGTGCAGCGGGTAAGGCCCTTACAAGGGCGGGGCTTAGCTGTGATACGATCTATATAGGCGGTGGTACACCTACCTCCCTTAACCTAAACGGGCTAGCTAAAATTTTTGATGCCATTAAACAAAACCTAATATGTCCCGGGGTAAGGGAGTACACTGTAGAGGCTGGGCGGCCGGATACTCTTGATTGGGCTAAGTTGGAACTGATGAAAAGATACGATGTAACTAGGGTAAGTATAAATCCTCAGACTATGAACGCCATGACTTTAAAGAGAATTGGTAGGGATCATAAGCCCGAAGATATCGTACACGCCTTCCAAATGGCGAGAAAAGCGGGCTATGATAACATAAACATGGATATAATAATGGGGTTGCCGGGGGAAAATGAAGCTATGGTGGCCCGTACCCTCGGATTTATTAAGGCTTTAAACCCCGAAAACGTTACGGTACATACCCTGGCGATAAAAAGAGCGTCTAGATTGCACGAAGAGTGGGGTTTTGATTCCCGATGGGTTAGGGAAGGGGAAGTGCAGACTATGATGAATCTTACTACAGATTTCCTGAGGAGCTTGGGTATGAACCCATATTATTTGTATCGCCAAAAGTATATGGCGGATAATTTGGAGAATATAGGGTTTTGTCTACCCGGGTATGAGGGCATCTATAATATGCAGACTATGGAAGAAAAACAGACTATCATAGGGTTGGGGGCCGGCGCGGTAACTAAGTTGGTATACCTTTCTGAAGATCGGCTGGAAAGAAGGCAAAACCCGAAGGGTTTAGGGCATTATATAAACAGGGTAGAAAGCATTGCAAAAAGCTGGCAGGGTGCCATAGACCTATTGAAATAGGTGTCAACCTGATGGCAGTTGACACTGGCACGGTTGTGGACTATAATGGTTTTAAAATCCATAGATGAACGGGTAATGACGGAAAGAGTAATCGTCAAATAGCGTATAGGGAAAGGGGGTCCCGGACTGAAAGCCCCCGACGTTTACCGGCGACGAAAGACCTTCCGGAACCCTTCGGCTGAAGTTTATAGTAAGCCGTTACGCGTAAAAAGCGTTATATTTAACGAGGGGGATATTAAAAAGATATCCAACCAGGGTGGCAACGCGGGAAAGCCCCGTCCCTGATAGTGGTTTAAACCTGCTGTTAGGGATTTTGTTATTTTTGTTTGCAAAAGAGGGAGGTAAATAAATGGCGATAAAGGCACCTAGAGGTACCAGGGATCTGCTTCCTGAGGAATCCTATAAGTGGCATTATGTAGAGGATATGTTTCGAAGGATATGTGCACAGTTCGGCTATAAGGAGATAAGGACACCTATATTCGAAAATACTGAGTTGTTCCAAAGGGGCGTCGGGGATACTACGGACGTAGTGCAAAAGGAAATGTATACCTTCGAGGACAGGGGCGGGCGTAGTATTACATTAAAGCCCGAGGTGACGGCGCCGGTGGTAAGGGCCTATATAGAGCATAGGCTGTATGCGGACATCCAACCGGTGAAGGCATATTATGCTACTCCTTGCTTCAGATACGAGCGGCCGCAATCCGGTAGGCTAAGGGCTTTCCATCAGTTCGGCATAGAGGTAATAGGTTCATATTATGCCTCGGCGGATGCAGACGTGATATCCCTTGCAATGTTATTCTTTGAAAGATTGGGGCTTAGGGATTTAGAGCTTAGGATAAACAGTGTAGGCTGCCCAAAATGCAGAAGGATATACGGTGAAAAGCTGAGGGAATTCCTTAAGGGAAGGCTGCCAAATCTATGTGAAACGTGTAATACGAGATATCATACAAATCCGATGCGAATAATTGATTGCAAAGAGGAAAGATGTAAGGCAGCTATAGAGGGCGTGCCCCTTATGCTTGATTATGTATGTAATGAATGTAAAGAACATTTCATAAATCTTAAAGAACATTTAAAAAACATGGATTTAGAATACATTGTGGATCCTACTATAGTAAGGGGTCTTGATTATTATACAAAAACCGCCTTTGAAATAATCTCAAAGGATATAGGGTCCCAGAATACTGTTTGCGGCGGCGGCAGATATGACGGGCTTGCGGAGGAATGTGGCGGCCCCGCTACGCCGGGGGTCGGGTTCGGCCTCGGTATAGAAAGGCTTTTGCTCACAATGGAGAACCAAGGCATTAGCATACAAAAGGACGAAGGGTTTGATATATATGTAGCTAATGTGGGAGACAGAGCACTCCAAAGGGCCGTAAGAATGGTGCACCAACTACGTACTATAGGCATTGCGGCGGAATACGATCACATGAAGAGAAGCCTAAAGGCACAGATGAAATATGCCCATAGGATTGGGGCGAAATTTACCATCGTACTTGGGGATGACGAGCTAAACAAAGGTACAGCGGTTTTAAAGGATATGTATGCCGATAAGGAAATTCCAATTGATTTTGATGTGAAAAATATTAAACAAATACTTGAAGCTAAAAAAGGGGAGTAAGGTATATGCAAGGTTTAAAACGTACGCATATGTGCGGACAGCTAAACGTACAGGATAGTGGCGCCGATGTAGTGATAATGGGGTGGGTCCAAAGGAGAAGGGACCTGGGGAGGCTTATATTCCTCGATATAAGAGATGGGACGGGGATAATACAGGTAGTGGCGGACGGTGAGGTATCGCAATCGGCCTGTGATAAGGCCGGTATCCTAAGACATGAATTTGTAGTGGGTATAAAAGGTACCGTGGTTATGCGAAAAGAGGATACCATAAACCCGAAGCTCAAAACGGGGAGAGTAGAAGTTATGGCGAAGGAAATAAAAGTACTCAGTAAGGCCCATACACCACCTGTATACATAGAAGATGATGCCCATATATCCGAGGCCCTTCGGCTTAAATACAGGTATCTTGATCTTAGAAGGCCGTCTATGCAAAAGAATATTAGGCTACGGCATCGGCTAACATTAGATGTACGCGAATTCCTTGATAGGAAGGGTTTTCTGGAGATAGAAACGCCGATGCTTACTAAGCCTACCCCCGAGGGGGCTAGGGACTATCTGGTGCCAAGTAGGGTAAACCCCGGTAAGTTCTTCGCGTTACCCCAATCGCCCCAGCTATTTAAACAGCTTTTGATGGCTTCGGGCGTGGATAAATATTTTCAGATAGCCCGTTGTTTTAGAGATGAGGACCTTAGGGCTGATAGGCAGCCGGAGTTTACGCAAATAGACATAGAGATGGCCTTTGTGGATATGGAGGATGTAATATCTATAAACGAAGAACTAATAAGCTATATATTCGAAAAGAATCTTGGATTAAATATAAAAAGGCCCTTTAGAAGGATTACCTATAAGAAGGCTCTAGAGGACTATGGCGTAGATAAACCGGATACGAGATTTGGTATGAAACTAATCGATATTACCGATATAGTCGCCGAATCCGAATTTCGCGTATTTAGTAACACGGTCAATAACGGCGGCGATATACGCGGTATAAATGCGAAGGGCTTAGGGGATGTGTTAAGTCGTAGGGATATAGATAGCCTCGTTGAACACGTGAAACGATTTGGCGCAAAGGGTCTAGCATGGATTCTAGTAGAATCCGATGAAATAAGATCCCCTATATCTAAGTTTCTGACCAAGGAGGAGACAGATGCTATAATAAACAGACTAAAGGGTAAGGCCGGGGATTTATTGCTCATAGTAGCGGACAGGCCGGACATAGTGTTCGAGAGCTTAGGGCAGTTAAGGTTGCACCTTGGTAAAGAATTCGGCCTTATAGACGACGATGCGTTTAATTTTCTATGGGTTACACACTTCCCGCTATTAGAGTACGATAAGGAAGAGAATCGGTATGTAGCGGTGCATCATCCTTTTACGTCGCCATCGGAGGAAGATATAGCCCTTTTGGATACACAACCTAAAAAGGTCAGAGCTAATGCCTATGACCTGGTACTCAACGGCGTGGAACTAGGAGGAGGGAGCATAAGAATCCACGATGCGAGGTTACAACAAAAAATGTTCGAAGTTTTAGGATTTACCGAGGAAAAGGTTAAAGAAAAGTTTGGTTTTCTTATAGAAGCGTTTAAATATGGCGTGCCGCCCCACGGCGGAATAGCCTTTGGTATGGATAGACTAGTTATGATGGTGGCAGGCAAAACAAATATAAGGGATGTTATCGCATTCCCTAAGACGCAAAATGCCGCTTGTCTTATGACCGGTGCTCCTGCGGAAGCGGATGATGAACAGCTAAAGGAGCTTCATATAAAACTTGACCTAAAAACACAAGACTAAAGTTCAAGGGTGCGTTATATTATCATAATTGTGGGTATTCTATTAGCGATACCGCGTAGATTTAAACTAAAGGGGCTGTACAGTGGCAAAGGCTGCTGATGAAACAATCAAATCAAAGGTACAAGGAGGGATGGTTATGGATAAAGTCGTCGTATACACAACAAAGACATGACCCCATTGCATAACAGCGATGGAGTATCTTTCGCAAAATGACGTAGAATTTGAGGAGAAGAACGTACAGCAGGACGCCCAGGCGAGGAAAGAATTAATGGCAAAGGGCATTATGGCAGTGCCCGTAATAGCTATTGGCGAAGAATTTATAGTGGGTTTTGATAAGGCCAAGATAGCCAAAAAACTTTCCCTATAGAAAAAGCCGATAGAGGAAGGGATACCTGCATTATCCCAACAACAGTAGAGTATAATAGCATTAAAGCGCTCTTTAGGGGCTGTTATGGTAAATTCTATAAGTTGAAAAATAGAAAGTGCTATGATACTATTAAAGGGAACTAAAGGAGCAGCCCTGCTGTGTACGTGACAATCGGTATAGTTTTGAGCCAACATTTAGACATAGGGAATCTGAGCTCTGGATATGGCGCATAAGCCTCCCAGGAGGGGACATGTAAAGTACTCAGGAGGATACCCACCTGCATTAGCAGGTTCAAAACAACCGACCACGGCATAGTGGGGATTTTTTTATTCCTTTTATGTTACAGGCGTTCTAAAAAATCAATACGGGGGAATGGTAGTGGTACATAGGCTTGAAAGAACGGAACTTTTGATCGGCAAAGAAGGGTTAAAAAAGCTCTACGATACAAATGTAGCTGTGTTCGGTATAGGTGGCGTAGGAAGTTTTGCAGTCGAAGCCTTGGCCCGAGTAGGGGTAGGGAACATTACTCTTATTGATCATGATGATATATGTATTACTAATATTAATCGTCAGGTGCACGCTCTAATGAGTACGATAGGACGGTCTAAGGCGGAGACAATGCGAAAGAGAATCCTGGATATAAACCCCGATGCAAAGGTTAGAGCCATAAAACAGTTCTTTCATATCCAAAATGCAAGGACACTTATTTCCAAGGACTATGACTACGTAATTGACGCTATAGATACGGTGGCTTCAAAGGTGTGTCTTGTAGCTCTATGTGATTCTATGAATATACCTATTATAAGCAGTATGGGCGCCGGCAATAGGCTGGATCCTACGCTGTTTAGGGTGGCGGATATATACGATACTGACACCTGCCCCCTGGCTAGGGTAATGCGTAGGGAGCTACGCAAAAAGAAAATCGAAACCCTTAAGGTAGTATATTCCATAGAAAGGCCGATAAAGCCGAAGGTGTCAGGGGTCTGTGGAAGCGTTTCCTTCGTACCGCCGACGGCGGGGCTTATAATTGCAAGTGAAGTTGTAAAGGACTTGCTCTTTAGCGGAACAAAATAAATTACAGGCCTTGAATTATTGGATCTATAAAAATAAAATGGTACAAAAGAAAGTTTACAATGATAAAGGATATTGGAGGATATAATATGAGATTTTGTAAAGTAAAGGAGCAGGATCCGGAACTATACACATACATAGCTAAGGAACTAAGGAGGCAAAGGGATAAAATAGAACTAATAGCCTCAGAGAATTTTGTAAGCCCGGCGGTTATGGAGGCCATGGGCAATCATTTGACTAACAAATACGCCGAAGGGTACCCCGGGAAACGCTATTACGGCGGTTGTGAGTTCGTAGACGGAGCTGAGGACTTGGCCAGGGAACGTCTAAAGATTCTATTCGGGGCGGATCATGCTAACGTACAGCCCCATTCCGGGGCAAACGCTAATTTGGCTGTATACTTCGCGGTCCTAAAGCCCGGGGATACGGTGATGGGTATGGATCTGTCCCATGGAGGGCACCTTACCCATGGTAGCCCAGTGAATCTATCCGGTGAATATTTCGATTTTGTGGCCTACGGCGTGGACCGGGATACCGAAAGGATAGATTACGACAGGGTAGAAGCAATAGCCAAGGAGTGTAGGCCCAAACTATTGGTTGCCGGTGCCAGTGCCTACCCAAGGGTTATAGACTTTGAAAGGTTGGCGGACATAGCAAAGGAAGTGGATGCCCTCTATATGGTGGATATGGCGCATATCGCTGGTCTTGTAGCGGCGGGTGTCCACCCCAACCCGGTACCCTATGCGGATTTTGTAACTACTACTACCCATAAAACATTAAGGGGTCCCCGGGGCGGCGCTATCCTATGCAAGGCTGAGTTTGCAAAGGATATAGATAAAGCCATATTCCCCGGTACACAAGGGGGCCCCCTTATGCACGTTATCGCGGCTAAGGCCCTCAGCTTTAAAGAGGCTATGACCGAGGGGTTTAGGGAATACCAAAAACAAACAATAAAGAATGCAGCCAAGCTGGCGAAGGAACTCATAAAAAGGGATTTCCGTCTTGTTTCAGGGGGCACGGACAACCACCTTATGCTCGTTGATTTAAGGGGTAAAGGCATAAATGGTAAACAGGCGGAAAGACTTTTAGACGATATCGGGATAACGGTCAATAAAAATACTATACCCTATGATACAGAGAGCCCGTTCATTACCAGCGGCATACGCCTAGGAACACCGGCGATCACTACCAGGGGCATGAAGGAGGATGCCATGGAGAGTATCGCTGATATAATCGCTTTTATACTCAACAATCGTGAAGCGAAGGAAAGGGCGGCGGAAAGGGTAAAAATTTTATGCAACGAGTATCCACTGTATACAGAAATAAAATTGCAATAGGTTGCGAGGGTTTTTTTAAGATTAAATAAAAATTATGGAGGTCACTTATGAATTATAATGATGTACTTAAAAAGGCGAAGGAAAAATTGGCACCCCACTGTAATGTATGCAGGGAATGTGACGGCGTATATTGTAGAGGTAAAGTACCCGGGGTCGGTGGCAAAGGCACCGGTCAAGGGTTTATAAGGAGTTATAAATATTTAGCTAATGTAAAAGTGGAAATGGACACTATATACGAATTCATGCAGCAGGACATTTCGATTGAACTCTTTGGACATAAATTTAAAGCACCGATCTTCGCGGCACCTATTGGCGGGATGAGTATAAATTACAACGGTATTATAACGGAGGAGGATTACTCCGAGGCGACGGTTACTGGTACCGTAGCCGTGGGTTGTGCCGCATTCACCGGCGATGGAGCCGATGATTCTTGGTATACTGCACCTCTTAGCGCTATAAAAAAAGTAAAGGGAATAGCTGTACCAACCCTTAAACCGTGGAAGGATAATGATCGGATATTCCAGAAGATGGACATGGCAAAGGAGATAAATGTCATGGCCTTTGCAATGGATATAGATTCAGCGGGGCTTGTGCACCTTGCGGCATCGGGTACTCCGGTGTTCTCTAAAACCGTCGAAGATCTAAAGAAGGTAGTAGACTATGCGGAGGTACCCTTTATAATAAAGGGTGTAATGACGGCGAAGGCGGCTAAAAAAGCTGTGCAAACCGGTGCCTATGGCATCGTAGTATCTAATCATGGCGGTCGGGTATTGGATAATACGCCGGCTACCTGTGAAGTATTACCCGAGATAAAGGATGCGGTAGGTGATGATGTAAAAGTGTTTGTAGACGGTGGTATAAGGACCGGCGGGGATGTTTTTAAAGCTATTGCCCTAGGTGCCGATGCCGTCCTCGTAGGAAGGCCCTATGCAACGGCGGCCATCGGTGGCGGACCTGAGGGGGTTAAATTGTATACGGAAAAGCTTATACATGAGCTAAAAGAGACGATGATTATGACCGGATGTACGACCCTTAGGGACATAACTTTTGACAAAATTAGAATCCTATAATAAATCAAGCCTAGGAAACAGGGGTATTTTCATATAGGCGTTAACGGATTGGGGTGAATAAAATGAATACATATCCAAGGATTGAGATTTATCCCGACAAGATACGTGATAACTGTAAAAATATAGTGAATCTCTGTAAAGGCTTCGGTATAGAGGTTATGGCTGTAACTAAAGGATTCTGTGCCTGGCCGGAAATAGCGAAATGTTTTATAGAGGGTGGCGCCGTAGCCCTTGCAGATGCTAGGATACGAAACATCAAAAAACTGCAAAGTTTCGATGTAGATAAAGTGCTTTTGAGGATACCGATGCTGAGCGAAATAGAGGACATTATAGAATATGTGGATATAGCATTGATATCGGAGATTGAAACGGCGAAGGTTCTTGGCCGAAAGGCTCTACAGAAAAATAAGATTCAAAAAATAATGGTCATGGTCGATATAGGGGATCTGAGGGAAGGCTTCTGGGCTGATGATGTGATACCCGCCTTCGGTAAATTGCTGAATATAAAGGGGATAAAGATTGTGGGCCTTGGTGCGAATCTATCGTGTTATGGCGGGGTCATACCCAGCCGTAAAAACTTAGGCACCCTTGTGGAGTATGCAAAGACTATAGAGGATAAGTACGGTATAGACCTTCAGACGATATCCGGCGGTGCCTCCAGCAGTATGCACCTTTTGTTCGATGGCATTATCCCAAAGGGCATAAACAATCTTAGAATAGGTGAGGCTATACTCCTTGGAAGGGAAACTATTTTGGACATAGAACGTGAAGGTTATCATAACGATACCTTTGTTCTAAAGGCCGAGATAGTGGAAATCAAGGAAAAGCCATCGGTGCCCCTAGGGGATATAGGTAAGGATGCCTTCGGTAAAGTACCGGAATTTGTAGATCGTGGAATAAGAAAAAGGGCGATAATAGCTATAGGCAAACAAGACATACAGCCCGATACCCTTATACCCTACGACAGGGATGTTATAATACTGGGTGGTAGTAGCGATCATACGATATTGGATATATCCGATTGCAAGAAAAATTACAAAGTAGGGGATATACTGGCCTTTGATCTTACCTACGGTGGTATGTTAGGGGGTATGACTTCTCCCTATGTGGAAAAGACCATCATTGAATAAACAAAGCCCGGGGGCGGAGGTAATAATAGATGAATGTTAAATGGAATGGCAGTGTCCCGCTGGCACATCTAGTACGGCCAAATAGTTTAGAACACTTTGCGGGGCAAAGGCACCTAATGGATGAGGGTAAGCTCTTACATAGATTGATTAAAGCGGATATGCTTACCTCTGCGATATTTTACGGTCCGCCGGGTACAGGAAAGACAACCCTTGCAAGGCTTATAGCAGCAAAAAGCAGCTATCAATTCAAAGAGTTAAGCGCAGTATCCGCCGGGGTAAAGGACATAAGGCTCATTGGAAATGAGGCTTCTAACCCTTTACTCACCCCCCGAGGCAAGATACTGCTTTTTTTTGATGAAATACATCGTCTCAACAAGGGGCAACAAGATGTATTACTTCCCTATGTTGAAAATGGTAGCATTGTACTTATAGGCGCTACGACGGAGAACCCTTACTTCGAAATTAATAAAGCCCTTATATCAAGATCAACGGTGTTTAAGTTTTATCCCCTAGGGGATGATGATGTTTTGATGTTACTTTATCGGGCCCTGGATATATTAGGGAACGCTTATAAAGGGTTTGGCGTTGAGCTTACGGAAGGCGCCGTAGGACATTTCGTCCGGGTAAGCGATGGTGATGCAAGGCGGGCCCTTAATGCTTTAGAGCTCGCCCTTAAGACTACCCCTCCCTCTGACGAAAAGGGAAAAATCATTATAGGGCTCAAAGAGGCGGAGGATTGTATACAACGACGGGCTATCAGATACGATAAGACCGGCGACGAGCACTACGATGTTATTTCGGCCTTTATAAAGAGTATGCGCGGTTCGGATCCCCAGGGAGTGCTACACTATCTAGCCAGGATGCTACACGCCGGTGAGGATATAAATTTTATCGCCCGGAGGATAATAATCGCCGCTGCGGAGGATGTGGGTCTTGCAAACCCGAGGGCTTTAGAGATAGCTACGTCCGCGGCTCAGGCAGTGCGCATGATAGGTATGCCCGAAGCGAGGATTATCCTATCGGAGGCGGCCCTTGTTGTGACATTATCGCCTAAATCCAATTCCGCCTATGTAGGCATAGATCGGGCTATAGAGGATGTTCAAAAAGGCGATATCGGCGGGGTGCCGGTCCATTTAAGGGATGCCGGTTACCCGGGGGCCTCAAAACTTGGTCATGGTAAGGGATATCTTTATCCCCATGATTATCCCGGGCATCACGTAAGACAGAGTTATTTGCCTAAAGAGTTAAAAGGGGCGAAGTATTATGTATCCTCGGGGCAGGGGTTAGAGGGAAAAGCTAAGAAGGAAAGTAAGGGTCAATAAACATCTATTAATAGGCCTTTAATGCAAAGCCTCCATTTGGAGGTTTTATGTTTTGTAGCGTTGTAAGCTAGCTATAATCCCCGGGGAACCCACCATTGGTACAATTTTTTTCTCAACTTGATTATTACGGTTTGCGGAAATTCAAATTCCGTCTGTGTTGACAATTAACAAAAAGGGGTATATAGTATTTTGTAAATATTACGTACGGGAAGAAAACATTCTATGGGACATGATAATAGTTCAGAAATAAAATACGACAAAATGATAAATACACCGGTACCCAAGTTGGTTACTACCTTAGCTATTCCCACGGTGACGAGTATGGCTATAACCGCCGTATACAATGTCGCTGATACTTTTTTCGTAAGCCAAATAAGTACCAGTGCCTCCGGCGCAGTGGGTATATCCTTTGTACTTATGGCGATAATACAGGCCTTAGGATATACCCTCGGTATGGGTACCGGAAGCTGTATATCGCGGTTACTTGGACGAAAGGACAGGGAGTCTGCCGCGAAGGTAGTAGCCACGGGTTTTTATACCGCCCTGATAGCGGGGATGGTCCTCGGGGGCATTGGGTTGATATTCCTGGACAGGCTAGTTTATATGCTAGGAGCTACGGATACGATAGCTCCCTATGCGAAGGATTATTTAAGGTATATATTGATTGGTATGCCCTATATGGTAGCATCCTTCGTGCTCAATCTTTCATTACGTTTTCAAGGTAGCGCATACTTTGCGATGTTCGGAATAGGGACCGGTGGGATACTTAATATAATCCTTGATCCGATTTTTATTTTTAAGTTTAAAATGGGTACCGGCGGTGCAGCGCTGGCCACCATAATAAGCCAATTCGTCGGATTTTGTATACTGTATTTTAACTGTGGTATCGGCGGCAACATCAAAATACGTTTTAGGGATTTTACGCCAAAATGGGCAATATATAAAGAGATGCTCAGGGACGGGCTACCATCGTTCTATCGGCAGACGCTGGCAAGCATTTCAATGGCGTATCTGAACAAGGTTGCAGGTCCCTTTGGCGATGCAGCTATTGCGGCTATGTCCATCGTTGCCCGAATATTTCAGTTCGCGATATCGATTATATTTGGTTTTTTACATGGCTTTCAGCCGGTATGCGGTTTTAATTACGGTGCAAAGCGCTATGATCGTGTATGGGATGCTTTTTGGTTTTGTTTTAAAGCAGCTTTTACAATAATAATGTGTATCGGGATTATAGGGGTTATTAAGGCTACGGGGATAATATCACTTTTTCGTAAAGAGGATCCGGATGTAATAATGATAGGTGCTAAAGCTCTGAGGTTCCAAAGCCTAGTCCTGCCGCTTTCTGTATGGATGGTCATGGTTAATATGACATTACAGAGCATAGGCAAAGGCGTTCAGGCCTCTGTTTTGGCCATTTCACGGCAGGGGTTGTTTTTCTTGCCGATTATACTGTTATTGCCGCGCTATTTAGGCATTACCGGTATCCAAATCAGCCAACCTGTTGCAGATGTATTATCATTTTTGCTGTCCGTTCCAATGGGCATTTATATGTTGAAGGATTTTAAATCTAAACAAAGGCGGCAAGAGCAAATAAGTAAATAAAAAGTGCATAGAAGAGTTTAGAAATTTTATATTAAATGATATATGGAAAGTATTCCGGGGTTATGTTGTAACGAAGGGAGATGATATTTTGAAATTTATTGATAACGAGTGTTTGAATCCTACCTATAATCTAGCTCTAGAGGAATATGTGTTAAAGAAACTCGATAGTGGGCGGGATTACTTTATACTTTGGCGAAATGAGCCCTCAATTATAGTAGGTAGGCATCAAAATACCCTTGGGGAGATAAATATTGACTATGTAAAGGAACAGGGTATACACGTTGTGCGAAGGATCTCAGGCGGCGGAGCGGTATACCACGACCTTGGAAATTTAAACTTTACGTTTATTCTGAAGGATGTGAACAATATATCAACGGATTTTAAGGCTTTGACACTGCCTGTAATAAGGGCGTTAGGTGAACTGGGGGTTAATGCGGAGGTAAGCGGTAGGAATGATATTACAATAGACGGTAAAAAAATTTCCGGTAACGCCCAACATATCTCCGGCAATAGGTTGCTCCATCATGGCACCCTTCTTTTTAAGTCTAATCTTGATGTGTTACAAAGGGCCCTAAATGTAGACGAAGAAAAATTTAAATCAAAGGGGATAAAGTCCGTTAGAAACAGGATTACAAACATATGCGATTATATTGGGAATAAGATAGATATCGTGCAATTTAAAGATTTATTAAAGGGGTATATATTCGATGAAATAATAAAAGGTTATGGAGATTATAAATTAACGGATGAGGACATAAAAGGAATTAATCAGCTTAAAAGGGATAAGTATTCACAATGGGAATGGAATTTTGGCATGTCCCCTTCCTTTAACCTAAAAAAATCCAAGCGATTCCAGGGGGGCAAGATTGAAGTTTTGTTGGATGTTAAGCAAGGTATAATAAACAATTGCAAAATCTACGGCGATTTTTTGGCTTTAACTGACGTAAAGGATCTTGAGCAGGGTATCAAAGGCACAAGATACGGGAAGGACGAGGTAGCGCGGTTTTTATCTAATCACAACCTATCTAAATATTTTGGTAGCATATCGCAGGAGGAAATCTTGAGCAGTTTTTTCTAGGCAAGTTCAACCTTTATGTAAGACGGCCCATCGGAAAATCCATATAGGGATATTGTTAAAAATATCATTTATTACATTAATTAACAGGCAGGGATTAAACCTGCCTGTTAATTGCATGGAAAACATAGGATTTACTATCTACAATAAATTGTTGACAATAAACTGTAGATGTGTTACTCTATTTTTGCCAGTCTGGTTTCAGTTTCAAAAATGGTTCGGAAAATCCATAATGTTATAAAGTAAAGGTTCTATGGGAAAACCGCCAAACTACCTACATCAAATAATAAAATAGACTTTATAAAAACAATATAGCCCTTTGATTATTGAATATAACGTAGTAATTATATGCAATCTATTTATAACACCGGCGGTTAATATTTGCAAATACTTAGACTGCGGAAGGGGGGATACACGCTTAATTACCTTACAGCTAATTAGATTGAAAATGTAAACAAAAATCAAGGGATGGAGGTATTATCGTGAAAAGAACGAAAAAATTATTCGTAATGGCTACAGTAGCAGTACTAATTATTTCTATGTTTGCGACCGGCTGTACAAACCAGGGAGGAAAATCAAGCGACGCCGATGATAAGTCACAGGACGTAATCCATGTCAATATCGGTACAGCAAGCGTTGGGGGCGCCTGGTATCCCATAGCTATAGGTATGGCTAAGATATGGAATGCCGCAGATATTAATGTTAAAGCCGTAGCACAAGCTACAGCGGGTTCGCCACAGAATGTGCAGTTGCTACGTGAAAAGGACGTACTAACTGCAATCATTCGAGACGAAGAATGCCGAAGGGCAATAGTAGGCGAAGAAGGGTATAAAGGTAACGAGGCCCCGTGGTTAAGGACATTGTTCCCGCTACCAACCACAGGATCAGAAATATTTGCATTGGCGAACAAAGGAATAGAGCGCATTCCAGACCTAAAGGGCAGAAAAGTTGCCGTCGGTCCTATCGGAAGCGGTGGCGAATTAGACGCTAAAGACTTTCTAGGTATGTATGGCATGACGTACGATGATATTAAACCGGAATTCGTTGAAGCAGCCCAGGCCGCCGAAATGATGAAAGACGGTTTAATTGACGCTGCTTTCCTTGGACTTACCGGTGGTTCCGCAACGGCGCGGGAGCTAATGTCCACGGGTAAAGTAAAACTGTTACCATTAGACGAAGACGTATTAGACGAATATTTAGCTGATAAACCTCAATTCAACAAACGCTTCATTGAAGCAAACTTTTATCCGAACCAGGACTATGACGTTCTAACAAGGGGAAGCTCTCCAGACCTTTTGGCAGTACGCGAAGATATGCCCGAGGAGCTAGCGTATAACCTGACTAAGGCCATAGCGGAGAATTATAAAGAATTCCAGGAAGCGCACTCAATGGTAGATATATGGGAACCCGACGTAGTAACAAAAGTAGAAACGTTCACAGAATTACATCCAGGTGCCGTCAAGTACTGGAAGGAAATCGGTGTTCTAGAATAAAGTAGGCGGGCAATGTTGCAACAATGACCGGGTAATGCATTCGGATGCGGCCGAACTGATGATATAGCGGCCGGCCGTATCCGGTAACCCGAATTAGGAGCGGGACATAATAATTGGATAATCGCCGATACTAACAGGGTGTATACAGTTGGAAGCACAGCTTATATGTATGCCGCTATTAGATATATCGGTGATTATGACAAATTATAGCTATGGCGAAACATATAACCAAAAATTTACAACAATTATTCAAGGAGGCCGTATAGCATGACTATTAGAAGCGACCAGTTAGGGATTGCTTTCGAACAGTCTGAATATGAAAACAGATTAGGGAAAGTTAGAAAAATAATGGGTGATAGAGGCATTGATCTTTTATTAGTCAGGGATCCGAGTAATATTTTTTATTTAACAGGATACAACACGATTGGATTCTCGAATTACGAGATTTTATTCATTACCCCCGAGGGGGATTTAACGCTTCTGGTTCGTTATTTAGAAAAACAGATAACCTTTGCTACCTCGTGGATTAAAGACGTAATCACTTGGGATGACCATGAAAATCCCTACGAAGTAACGAAGAACGCCCTTTTAAGTAAGGGTTGGCTAAATAAAAGAATAGGTTTTGAAAAGAACAATGTGCATATATCGGCTAAGGACTACGGGATATTAAAAGACATTTTAGCAGTGGAATTGATAGATGGTTCGGGGATTGTAGATGAAGTTAGAATGATAAAATCCCCGGCGGAGATTGAATATTTAAAAAAGGCTGCTAGATTCACTGAAGCAGGTATGAAGGCTGCTATGGATAATCTGGCCGAGGGGAAAACGGAAAACGAGGTAATAGCGAAAGTATACGAAGCCATGATGTCTGTAGGAAGTGAATATCCTTCAAGTGATCCGATTATGACCGCCGGTTGGAAATCCGGAGTACCCCATACGACGTTTCATAGGTACAGGTTACAAAAAGGTGATGCAGTATTACTTGAATTTGGCGGCGTATACAACCGGTACACTGCTGCCCTTATGAGGAGTGCAGTAATAGGAGACGGTAACCCTGAAATAAAGCTTATGTACGATATATGTGCAGAGGCGTTACAAGAAGCAATAAATGCAATAAAGCCCGGTGTAACTTCAGGGGAAGTAGACGAAGCCTGCAGAAGCGTAATAGAAAAGGCTGGGTACTATGAGAATTTCCGTAAGCGCACAGGTTATTCAGTAGGCGTTAGCTATCCGCCGACATGGTCTGAGGGCCATATTATGGATCTTAAAAAGGATGACCCGAGGGTGCTTAAACCAGGTATGGTATTCCATATGCCCCCGGCACTAAGGAAATACGATAAATATGGCGTTGGCATCAGCGAGACTATTTTAGTAACCGAAACAGGGTGCGAAGAATTAACAAACTTCCCCAAGGAATTAGTTGTTATAAAATAAAGGGAATCATTGTGCCTGGAATAGACAGGAGGGAAGGGCTATCAGAACAATAACAGCGGATGTATTGGTGGTAGGTTGCGGATTATCGGGTCTATTAGCGGCCCTTGGGGCAAACAAAAAAGGCTGTAACGTTGTAGCCATTGATAAAGGTATCATTGGCAACGATTGCTCAACGGTGGGCGCAAAACAAATTGCCGCTACCGGTATTTGGTCGAAAAATGGTGATGGACCCGATATACATTTTGAGGACACAATAAAAGCAGGATGCTACCTAAACAATGAAAAACTTGTGAGGGTATTAGTTGACAGGCTCGAACGGGTTATAAATGATTTGGATAAAATGGGTATGCCCTTTAGCAGGGACGAAAACGGCGAAGGTGTCGCTGTTGAGGGGCCTTCAGCCGGCCATAGTAAAGCTCGTTCGTTATATTTTAGCGATATAACGGGGAAAATGCTAATTGATACATTGTACGCGGAATGTAGAAGACGGTCGATAAAGATGTATTCAGAGCATATAGCCGTTGAAATAATCAAAGACAAGGAAGGGATTTCCGGCCTATTAGCTGTAGATTTGATTACCGGTAAGCTGGTGTTCATACGAACAAAGGCTATCATCATTGCAACCGGTGGGATCGGAAGATTATACGAATTAACGTCTAACCCGTCCCGAAATACCGGCGATGGAATTGCCCTTGCGATGAAGGCAGGGGCTGAACTGATGGATCTGGAATTTATCCAGTTCTATCCATGCACGGCCCTTTATCCACAGGGAATAAGGGGGATGAACCTTAATAGCCAATATTACGGGGCACAGCTTTTTAATTCTAAGGGCGAAAGGTTTATGAAAAAGTATCTGCCTGAGGAAATGGAGCTTACAACGAGGGACAAGCTTTCCAGGTCCATTTTCTTAGAAATCCTTTCCGGCGGAGCGGGGCCTAACGGCGGGGTATTCCTCGATGCCACAATGATTCCAGCGGAATTATATGCGACTAAAATTCCGACAGAATGGGATTTAGCGGTAAGCGTTGGATTGGATTTAACAAAGGATTTGCTTGAAATTGCGCCATCAAGTCACTACTATATGGGCGGCGTAAGGATAGATGAAAAGTGTAGAACAACTATAAAGGGCTTATTTGCAACCGGCGAATGTACTTCAGGGGTACAGGGTGCGAACAGGCTTGCAAATAACGGATTAGCCGAAGCCTTAGTATTCGGTGTTATAGCTGGAGAAGCTGCGGGGGAATATGCATCGAAGGTGAAGATGATACCGTCTTACAGTGATATAGTTTTGAAGGAAAAGATAGCAGAATTACAAAACTATTTTAGCAATGACGGAATGAATTCCTTGGAAATGATGAAACAAATACAGGAAGTTATGTTCAAATGTGTTGGCGTAGTAAGGAATGGGGACAATTTACAAAAAGGAATAGAATTATTCGGTGAATACGCTTCATACAAGATGAATGGTAGGTTTAATGAAACTTGGAGCCCGGAAATACTTCACGGCATATCAGTACGCAATATGATAACGTTGGCAACTGGTATAGCGAAATCCGCTATAAAACGAAAAGAGAGTCGTGGAGCGCATTATCGTTCGGATTATCCGGAATTGGACGATAAAAAATGGAGGAATAATATAATCCTTAAGATGAACGAAAATGGGGAATTAAGCTTAAGACGCGAAAATGTAGGAGCAAGGGGGTGCACCGATTGGGACGCTATTCAGTAAAAATTTACAGATACGATCCAGCGGATAACAGTGACCCGAAGTACGATTCATATACCTTCGATTATGAACATCATCCCACGATCCTCGAAGTATTAAAGAGGATAAGGGACGAAAATGACTCAACACTGGCATTCAGAGAGTCCTGCGGGTTAGGTAAATGTGGATCCTGCGCTGTATCAATGAACGGGAACCCTGTTTTAGCCTGCAGAACTCCTTTAGATAAAGAAGCAGTAATAGAGCCGTTGGGTCAACATCAAATCATTAAAGACCTTGTGGTGGAAAGAAGTGAATACCATGACAGGTTAAAGGTAACCAGAGCCTTTCATAATAGGCCGGATTATTTAAAAAAGGATGATAAGCCCTTTAACTGGTCCGACAGATTTATGGATTTATCAAAATGTATCGGGTGCCTAATTTGTGAAAGTGCATGCCCGGCCTTTGGTTATAATAATTCAGATTTTCCCGGGCCTTCATCTTTAGTGCAATTAAGCCGAATGCTTAACCATCCTATGAACCTCGGGCAGGAAGAACATATAGCCTGGATAGATGGCGTTCATAATTGCACTGCGTGCATGACGTGTGAGCACGTCTGTCCTAAGGATGTGCATCCGTTCAGGAACGGCGTTTTGCCTTTAAGGTCAGCTATAAAAGAAAAGGAACTGGAGCTACCGATGATGCAACAGGGACTGGCGGATCAGTATGGGAAAACCGGCAGTGTTGTGCCTATGAAACAAAACAAAATGGAACACCCGGCAATAGATGATAATAGTAAGACCGCCGTGTTTTTAGGCTGTATGTTCAATGACCGTTACCCCGAAGAAGGCAAAAAGGTACTGAACCTTTTACAGGCGGAGGGCCTTAAGGTACAAATGCCCGAAGGTATGGTATGTTGTGGTGGTCCTCTGATGTGGGTAGGGGATAAAGTGCAGGCTGACAAAGCCTTTGACATAAACATCAAAGCCCTGATAGATGCAAAAGTTGACAGGGTAATAACCCCATGTCCGGGTTGCGGGCTTACGTTAAAAAAGGATTATAATGATTATTATCGCGCAAAAACAGGGCATGAACTGCCCTTTGAAATAATTGACATGGCGGAATTGCTAGCCGGTAATATTCAAAATACTCCTATAGTAAAGGAGGAAGCTATTAAGGTAGCCTATCACTCACCTTGCCATCATGGTAAAGGCCAGGGCTTAGCCGAAGAAGCGTTGAAGGTCTTAAAGGCTACGCCGGGTATTGAGTTTGTAACTGCCGGAACAACTGATATGTGTTGCGGCGGGATGACTTCATCCAGTAACCCCTCTATGACTCTTGATCTTTCGACAAAAGTTATTGAAGAAGCCGAAAGGGTGGGGGTATCTGTATTAGTTACCGATTGTGTATTTTGTAGGGACAACCTAAGCCGTGCGGCAAGGCGGAAAAGGAGTAAAATCAAAGTAAAACACTTATTGCTATTTACGGAAAAACTATTGCAGAACAATAAATAAAAAAGGAGCTGACTTCATTGGGTAACTGTAAAACTAATAATAAATCCGGTGGCCAGGAAAAAAAGATCGTATACTTCGATCGAATGGGAAGGGCTAACACGGAGGAAACCTTCAGGCTGGCGAAGGAACGATTTGATGAACTTGGGCTTAAAAAAGTTTTGGTGGCAACCTCCTATGGCGATACGGCGATAAAGGCGTTGGACTATTTCAAGGGCGAAGAGATCGTTGTAGTAAACTCGATGTACGGCTTCCGCGAGCCGGGTAAAGAATCCTTGCCGCCGGAGGTTAGAAAACAACTGGAGGATGCCGGTGCAACTTTGGTTTATACGACTCACTCCTTTGCAGGAATAGAAAGATCAGTAAACAGGAAGTACGGTGGCATAGGTGTAACTCAATTTATAGGACAAATATTAAAAATGCTTGGCGAAGGGTTCAAGGTTGCCAGCGAAATAGCTATCATGGCTGCTGATGCCGGCGGTGTTCCTGTGGATGAAGAAGTTATGTCCATAGCGGGTACAGTAAGGGGTTGTGATACGGCGGTAGTGCTTGTACCGGCCCATAGCAATGACTTTTTCAAACTACAATTTAAAGAGATCGTATGCATGCCCAGAGTAAGGTCATTAAAAGGACAACCTATATGATACGGGGTATTATCGGGGGGCTTTATCCCTAAATAAATGGCGTAGCCCGGATCGGTTTTAATAACAAAGAACCGGGCCCATTGCGCCTCCCCCCGATAGCTTTGATTAATTTGGCTTTACTTTCGGAAAGGGGGACCACCATGACTGTGGGAATAAATGAGTTTATTGATAAGAATCGAGACAATATGATTGATATGCTGGAAACTATGGTTAATATGGATTCAGCCTCTGAATACAAGGAAGGGGCGGACTTGTTAGGGGATTATCTGGCCGGAAAATTTTCTAAACTCGGTCTAGAAGTAAGCAAGGATCCACAGGATAAGTACGGGGACCATGTTATTTGCAAAATGAAAGGGTACGGCCCGAAAACATTAATAATTGGTCATTTTGACACTGCATTACCCAAGGGTACACCCTCGGAAAGACCGTTTAAACTCGAGGGTAATAAAGGGCATGGGCCGGGGGCTGCAGATATGAAATCCGGTATAGTGGCCACTTATTATGCGCTAAAAGCGATTCTCGAAAATACCGCAAAACGGCCTAATATAACAATTATCCTTAATAGCGATGAGGAACCGGGCTCGCCTACATCAAGGGATGTTATCCATAGAGAAGCGAAGGATGCAGCCCGTTGTTTCATAATGGAAGGCAACGAAGGTGGTACAGTCGTTACTGAACGAAAGGGAGTAGGAATATTTACCTTCGAATGTAAGGGTAGGGCATCCCACGCCGGTTCAGAACCGGAAAAGGGTAGAAGCGCAATTGTTGAAATGGGTAAAAAAATAATAGATATTTCCAAGTTAAACGATTTCGAAAAAGGGATTACCGTAAACGTCGGCGTAATCGAAGGCGGGACGTATCCCTATGTGGTAGCCGAACATGCTATGGCTAAGGTAGATTGCAGAATCCCAACGAAGGCGGATGGGGATTATATTGTTGCAAAATTCAATGAAATAGCGGCGGAGAGTCAAATAGACGGAGTTGTCACCAAGTGGACGGGGAATTTTCATAGGGGGCCTATGGAAAAAACGAAGGAAACAGAAAAAATGGTAGCAATGGTGCAAGAAACGGCTTCCGACCTCGGGTTTACAATCAAAGAGAGAAAGGGAGCCGGCGCTTCTGACGGGAATCTGACAAGTGCAATAGGCGTGCCGACTATTTGCGGTATGGGGCCAGAGGGATACGGTTGCCATAGCGTAGATGAATTTGTAAACATCGAATCGATTTTCGAACGCACAAAACTACTTGCTCAGATACTGTATAAGCTATATTAAATATAGAATCCTAAACTCTTAAAATGGGGAGCGTGTAGAACTTGAATAATAAAAAAGTATCTAATACTGAGAAGGATGTTCAAAGGGAAAATTCTAAGTTATCGCTAGCGGAGGAGGAAAAAAAGAATTTAGAAACGGCTAGCAAGATAATAGAAGAAAGGGATAGAGAATATAAATACAGGAAAGAACTGCCTACCATTTGGGTTTGGATAGTAGCCGCTATATCTATAGCCTATGTAGCGTATCATATTTATACATCCGGGTTTGGCATGCCCATGGCTTATAAGCATCGCGTGATCCACCTGGGATTCGTATTGTCACTTGTTTTTATTCTATTTCCCGCCCACGAGAGTTCGCCTAAAGGCAGGCCTTCTATAATAGATATAGCATTGGCATTAACCGTATTGGGAACGACGGTATATATGCTACGCGCAATAGATATGATAGCCCTTAGGGCCGGCGTAGCAGTTACCGCTGATTATGTAATTGGTTTCATAGGCATATTGCTTGTGGCGGAGGCTTGTCGTCGTGTTATCGGATACCAATTACTTGGGCTAGCGGTTGCGTTTATACTATACGCCTATTTCGGCAGATATATGCCCGGTGTTTTTTCCCACCAGGGTTATACGATTAAAAGGCTTATATATCAACTGTACCTTACAACCCAGGGTATATTCGGTATACCTATGGGTGTTTCGGCGGAATACATGGTGTTGTTCGTATTCCTCGCGTCAATACTTGCCCAGACCGGCGTAGGCACTTTGTTTAACGATGTATCCTTAGGCCTTGCGGGGCGCTCGCCCGGCGGACCTGCCAAAGTTGCGGTTATTTCCAGTGGATTAGTAGGAATGATTAACGGTGGTGCCGCAGCAAATGTTGCGACTACTGGGGCGCTAACGATACCCCTTATGAAAAGGGTCGGATATAAATCGCACTTTGCCGGAGCTGTAGAGGCTGCAGCTTCTACAGGGGGACAAATAATGCCTCCGATAATGGGGACTGTGGCATTTATAATGTCTGAGTTTACCGGTGTACCATACATTAAGATAGCAGCAGCGGCTGCAATACCGGCTATACTTTATTTTGCAAGTGTATATTTCGCCGTAGATTTCAGGGCGAAAAAAATGGGCCTTACAGGTCTAAATGAAGATGAAATTCCGAATTATATGTTATCTGTCAAAAGGTATAGCCATATGTTGTTGCCGATAGTATTATTGGTATATTTGCTTATGACACAGCACTCTGCAATGTTTTCGGCGTTCTACGCTTTAATCTTTACCATAGCTTTATCATTTCTTCTTAAAAGTACAAGGGTTACCTTTAAAGAATTCTATGTCATTATTATTGAGGCAGCTAGAAGTAGCCTCAGCGTCGCAGTGGCTATGGCAACCGCAGGCATTATTGTAGGTATTCTGGCGATAACGGGTATAGGACTGATTATCGCGGAAAACATTACACTCATATCCGGGGGGATACTGTTTGTAGTTTTAATATTGGTTATGTTTGTTTCCATCATTTTAGGTATGGGGCTTCCTACCAGTGCATGTTACGTAATAGCTGCTAGTATCTGTGTATCGATACTACGTAATGTCGGCGTTGATATGATGCAGGCCCACATGTTTGTGTTGTATTATGCAGTGTTATCGACGATAACACCTCCTGTCGCGCTAGCTGCTTACGTTGGCGCCGGTATTGCGGGGGCAAATCCGAATAAGGTTGGCTGGACAGCGTTCAGGCTGGCCCTTGCAGGTTTTATAATCCCGTTTTTCTTTATTTATTCGCCGGCTATGTTGTTAATTGCGGATACAAAGCTGCAGATAGTGCAAGCGGTTATCACTGCTTTAGTAGGGGTTTATCTATTAGCTGCCGGTTCCGAGGGGCATTTCTTTGGGCAAGCAAACTGGTTTATCAGGATTATATTGTTAGCAGCAGCCTTTACGTTAATTAAACCCGGGATAATAAGTGACTTAGTTGGATTGGTGTTAGGCGCTGTTGCCTTCGGCCTTGTGAAAGGGTTTAAAAGACCGGTTAAAGTAGCAAAATAACGAAAGGCCTGCTTTAAATTAAGCTGTTTCAATTAATACAAAAGGAGAGATAATATGAGCGATTTGAAAAATTTTCCTGATGATAGGAAATATCATCGGGAACACACTTGGGCGAAGCTCGATGGTGATGTAGTAATCGTAGGGATAAGCTATTTTGCACAGGAACAGTTAGGGGAAGTATTATTCGTTGAATTGCCTGAATTAGGCGATGAAACACAAAGCGGTGTACCCTTTGGGGTGATAGAATCCGCTAAGGTGACTTCGGATTTGATATCCCCGATAGATGGTAAAATAACCGAAGTAAACGATGAACTAGAAGAAATGCCCACATTAGTCAATGATTCACCCTATAGGCAGGGCTGGATCGTTAAGATGGAAATAGAGGACGTTTCGGAACTAGAAGGGCTTTTAACCAACGAGGGGTACGTTAATACCATAGAGTAGATGCCATGGCCTGGCATGATTTGTAATCGTAAGCGAAGTAATTATAAAAATGCCAGGCTTAGAGGCCGTTCCTTTGGTGTCAAGTATACAGGTAATATAAACAGGGCAAGGATGGTGTAAAGGATGAAAAAGGAGTTAATGATTCTAGGCGGAGGACCGGGGGGATATGTTGCAGCGATAAGGGCCGCCCAAAGGGGTATAAAAGTTACCCTTATAGAAAATAAAGATATCGGCGGAACTTGTCTTAATAGGGGATGTATACCTACAAAGGCCCTTTTAAAAAGTGCATCGCTGTTGGAACAGATAAAATCTATGAGATCCTACGGAATTACCGTAAATAATGTTGAATTCGATTTCAATAAGACAATGCAATGGAAAGATAGGGTTGTAAAAAGGCTTACCGGCGGCGTAGGAAGCCTTTTAGATAAAAACGGTGTAGAAGTTTTATACGGAACTGCTAAATTCATAGGGTCGGATACCATTGATATAGATGGTGAACAAATACAATTCGAGAAGGCTATTATTGCTACAGGTTCAGAATCTGCAAAACCTCCAATACCGGGTATCGAAGGGGAAAACGTTATATTCAGTAATGACGCCCTTTCTTTAAAAGAGTTACCAACGAGTCTCGGAATAATAGGCGGAGGGGTTATAGGGGTGGAGTTGGCTAACGTATTTGCTGCGACGGGTACGAAAGTAACCGTAATAGAGGCTTTACAGGATATTGTGCCGGTAATGGATAAAGACCTTGGGAAGAATTTAGAAAAGGCCCTTAAAAAGAAGGGGATAAAGATATATACCGGCGCTAAAGTAACGGGTATCTGTAGCGATAGGATAAAAATAGATAACAAGGGGAAAGAAGAAGAAATATTTTGTGAAAAAGTATTAGTTGCTGTAGGCAGAAGGCCTAATACCGAGGGCCTATGCCTTGAAACTGCAAATATAATGTATGATAGAAAGGGAATACAGGTAAACGAGCGCATGGAAACAAATGTACCGGGTATTTATGCCGTTGGAGATGTTGTACCAACGCCGCAGTTAGCCCATGTCGCATCGGAAGAGGGTTTAGTTGCAGTGGATAATATATTGGGCAATAAATCCTGGATGAAGTACAATGCTGTTCCCTATTGTGTATACACTAATCCCGAATTAGCGGCCGTCGGACTTACGGAGGATATTGCTAAGGATAAGGGTATTGAATACAGCATAGGAACATTCCCCCTTATGATAAACGGAAAAGCGATGATAGAAGGGGTGCGGGAAGGGTTTGTAAAAATAATTGCCGACAAAAATGATAATAAAATTTTAGGCGTGCATATAATGGCACCCCATGCCTGTGAAATTATTCAGCAGGCCTGTGTGGCGATAACCCTGGGCGCTACGTTGGATCAATTTGAAGAAGTAATAAATCCGCATCCGACTATGGGAGAGACGATGTTTGAAGCGGCCTTACTCGTTAAGGGTAAAGGTATACACATATAAATATAACTAATCAGCGGGGGAATAAAAACCATCATTGAGCTAAAGGGTTATGACGCTTATTTAATCCCTAAACATCCATGATTATTGACATTAATCCCCATCGATGCTAATATCTCTACAGGAGCTCAAATATGTGAGGAGATAAAAATGAGACATTGTCTAAAGGATTTAAGTGCAAATATGTCATTGAAGGAAAGGGTTTATATTTTACTAAAGGAAAGAATAATCAACGGAGATCTTAAATCGGGAACACGTTTAAACGAATTGGAATTATCTAACGTTATGAACATTAGCCGCGGGCCCATAAGGGAAGCTCTAAATATGCTCGAAAAGGATGGCTTCGTAAGTATTATACCGCGTAAGGGAGCTATAGTTGCAAAGATTTCCGTCCAGGATGTGAAAAACATATGGGAAATGCGTAAATTGCTTGAACCCTATGCAGCTAAATTGTGCCTTGATAAATATACGGATGAAGATATAAAATGTATCGAAAATAAGTTAAAATCAGTTTTACAAAATCCTAGGGATTTCGACTTATATATAAAAGTCGATCTTGAGCTTCATGAATTTTTGCATAAATATGTAGACAATAAACTGTTGAAGGACACTCTAGTGATGATAAAGGAGCATTCCCTACGCCTTAGATATTATTCCGAGGGGAAAATAAATGTCAAAAGGGATGTAATGTTAACTGTTTCTAAGGAGCACCTTGATATAATCAATGCTATTAAAGAAAGGGATAAGCAGAAGGTAGAGAAAGTAGTTAATGCCCATTTAATCAATAGTGAAAACAGGACATTAAATGCACTAAACGGGAATAAATAAAAAGCCCTTTAATAAACATAACCCTTGTAAATATAAGGGTTATGTTTACTCAATATATTCACCCCTGAACAATATAAATAATCAATACATTTTTAAAATGTTGATGGAGGATTTAACCCCTTGCGTTGTTTATTGTTGACAATATACAATCCCTATGGTATATATAAGACAGTACAGAGATGCCCGGCAGTAGCTATATTTAAACTTTTAACGGATGTTTAACAAAAATAATAATTTATGCGAAAGGGGAGGAAATACTTGGGCTCACATGAGAGAAGGGATCGGGACCGTGTACTTACCGGGGTGTATTTCATGCTAGGTAATTATGCGGTTGTAGAGGGGGCTTTAGCGGCGGGGTGTGATTTTTTTGCAGGCTACCCCATTACCCCCGCTAATGAAATATCCGAAAGAATGTCCAGCCGGTTACCGGCGGTAGGAGGTAAGTTTGTCCAGGGTGAAGACGAACTTTGTTCTATTTATGCAGTATCCGGGGCATCCTTGGCCGGCGCTAAGGCTATGACAGCGACCGCCAGCGCTGGGTTTAACTACATGCAAGAGGGTATTGGTTATGCGGTTGCGGTAGAAGCGCCATGTGTCATAGTCGATGTCCAACGATGCAGGGGCGAAAACTATGCAAGCCAAGCCGATGTAATGCAGATGAGGTGGGGCGCAAGCGGCGATTATGAAATGATATGTCTTGCACCGTCTTCCGTTCAGGAATTATTTGATTATACGATCCTTGCATTTAATCTGGCGGAAGAATACCGAAATCCCGTTATAGTTATGTCTGAGACTACTATAGCACTTATGAGGGAAAGGCTGGAGATCCCTTCGGCAAAGGATATCGAAATAATAAATCGTAAATATACCGAATTACCTCCTAAGGATTATCAACCCTTTAAGGCTAACAAATTCGGTGTACCGGATTTTGCGCCTATGGGTAAGGGATATAACCATATATACTCCCTTAATCCCCATGACGAAGCAGGTAGTATAGATTGGGATCCCGATGTATTCGATAAATTATATAAACGGATTACCGGCAAGATCACAGAAAACAGGGACAAAATATGCCGTACCGAATCTTATTATATGGACGATGCGGATATCGCACTTATCGCCTACGGTAGCGAGGTCAGGCCGGCGTTAGATGCGATCAAAATGGCAAGGGAATCTGGAATAAAGGCTGGACTATTAAAACTTGCAACGGTATGGCCTGTGCCGGAGACTCAAATAAAAGAAATAGCAAAACACGTTGGGATGGTAATGTCTGTAGAGATGAACATCGGTAAATACGCCGCTGAAATAGAGCGTGTCTGCGGCGGATTATGCAAAACTGCGAGGGTTACAAAAAACTTAGGTTTAATACATTCGCCCGAGGAGATTTATCGAGCTATTAAGGAGGTCTGCAAATAATGGCACAACCAATAAACCCCCTAAGGAAGTACATTAGAAACGATAAATTGCCCCATTTTTTCTGTCCCGGCTGTGGTTGTGGACAGGTGCTAAGCTATTTTTTAAAGGCCGTCGACGAGCTAAAACTCGATCTTGACAATATTGTAACTATAGGCGGTGTCGGCTGTACGGCAAGGATCCCCGTATATCTTAATACAGTATCATTACACGGGGTACATGGCAGGACATTAGCCTGGGCTACGGGTATAAAAATGCATAGGCCCGAACTAAAAGTAGTTATCTTCGCCGGGGACGGTGATCTGGCTTCTATAGGCGGTAACCATTTCATACAAGCGGCAAGGCGTAACCTTGATGTAGCGGTTATTATGGTAAACAATATGAACTTTGCTATGACCGGCGGCCAGGTTGCACCGACAACTCCGGAAAGCACCGTTACAATGACAACACCCTATGGTAGCGGTGAATCCCCTATGGATGTTTGTGAGGTAGCCAAAGCTGCAGGCGCTACCTATGTAAGCCGTTGGACCACAAATATGCCGAATCAAACGGTTCAGGCCTTTAAGATCGCTTTAGCCCATGAGGGTTTTTCGCTAATAGAGGTCGTATCCCAATGCCCTACGCATTTCGGCCGTTATGCGCTAAAAAGCGGTAAACCTGAAGTGACACTTGATTGGGTTAAACAAAACACCGTAAGGGCTGTTAAGGCGGAGGGCTTAACAGACGAAGAAAAGGCTAACAAGTTCATAGTTGGAGAATTCGTTAATAAAAAAAGGCCGATATATGCCGGCAGCACCGTATACGGATTGGAGTGATTTATATGGGACATTTAAACATTAGAATTTGTGGTTTTGGCGGTCAAGGGGTCATACTGACGACGGTTATTTTAGGAACTGTGGTCGTTACAAAGGGTAATAAGTATGCGGTACAAACCCAGTCCTATGGTTCCGAAGCTAGGGGAGGCCAGTGTCAGGCTGAGCTCATCATTTCAGATGTGCCTATAAATTCGCCTATTACAGCGACGAAGGATATATTAATCGCCCTTTCGCAAAACGCCCTTGATAGGTATATAAGCAGTTTAAAACCCAACGGTGTACTGATTATAGATCCTAAACTCGTACATGATGTAGATACCTCTAAGTATGAGGTCATTGAAGTGCCGGCGACTGAAACCGCTATAAACCTTGGTAATAGGATCGCTGCAAATATGGTTGTTTTAGGTTTTTTACAGGGGAGTACCGGGCTTATGAGTAGGGACGATTTGATAGATGTGGTGAAAGGCATTGTACCGGAAAGGTTTGTAGAACTCAATGTTAATGCTATAGACGAAGGGATCAGGCTTGCAAAGGGAACTAAGATATCATTGGAGGTCTAACACATGAAACTATTCGAATTTGAAGGCAAAAGGATATTCAAAGAGTATGGTATTCCGGTTCCTGCAGGGCGATTGCTTAATTTCCCCAATGCCGGGGAAAATGTAAGCGCACCGGCCGTTTTAAAGGCCCAGGTATTAGTGGGTGGCCGTGGCAAAGCGGGGGGCATAAAAATTTGGGATGGTTGCGAGAATCTTGGGCATGTATTAGAAACTTTATTTTCAAAGGATATAAAGGGAGAGAAAGTAAAGGCGGTTCTCGTAGAGCAAAAGGTTGAAATTCTGAAGGAATACTATTTATCAATTACTTTTAAAGGCAGTAAAGCTACGCCTGTAATAATTGCAAGCGCTGCCGGCGGTGTTGATATAGAAAAAGTAGCGAAGGAAACGCCGGAGAAGATTCTTACAATACCTATTGATCCAATGGTGGGTCCGAGGGGATATCATATTAAATATATTGCAAAACAACTAGACCACGCCGAGCATAGGGAACTTGGTAAATTTATTTTGAAATTGTATTCAATATTCAAAAACACCGACGCTACATTAGTAGAAATAAATCCCCTCGTTATGACCCCCGATGGATTAGTAGCATTAGATGCAAAAGTGCTGCTAGATGATAAAGCTGCTTATAGGCGAAAGGAATTATTCAAAAATATAATAGAAAAGCGTGAAGGTCTGTTAGGGAAAGATTTAGGAGTTGAAAAAGAAGACAACACGATAACGTATGTGCCCCTATCCGGAACTGTGGGCTTAATCTCAGACGGCGCGGGAACCGGTATGCTGACTTTAGATCTCATTAAAGATGCCGGCGGCGAGGCGGCGAATTTTTGTGAGATGGGGGGCATAACAAATCCCGATGTCATGTATACTGCGTTGGAAAGGGTTATGGCAAATCCTAAGGTAGAAGGCTTGCTTATAGTATTAATAGGCGGGTTCAACCGGATGGATGAAATGGCCGAGGGTATAATAAAATACCAAAAAGAACGTGGCATTAAAGTGCCCATGGCAGTAAGGATGTGCGGTACTATGGAAGACGAGGGCACACGAAGGATGAAAGAGGCAGGGCTACCCACCTATGTAAGCCTATTAGAAGCTGTTGAAAAAATAGTGAAATTGACGGGGGGTAAATAATATGGCAATCCTTATAGATGAAAAAACTAAGGTTATAGTTCAAGGTATTACAGGACGTTCAGGATCGCTGCAGACCAAAGTCATGAAAGAGTATGGGACAAAAATCGTTGCCGGCGTAACCCCCGGTAAAGGTGGCGCCGTTGTAGAGGGCATACCGGTGTATGATTTTGTAGCGGAAGCAATAAAAGAACATGAAATAGATGCGGCGATTAATTTTGTACCCCCTATCTTTGCAAAGGATGCATGTTATGAGGCTATAGATGCAGGTATTAGATTGATTGTTTTAACGACTGAGGGGATACCGGACCATGATGTAGTTGATGTTTTAAACTATGCAAAGGCGAAGGGAACCCTTGTTTTAGGTCCGGGTACTGCCGGGGTTATAGCGCCGGGCAAATGTAAACTGGGGGCCCATCCTTCAAAAATGTATATTGAAGGTAGTGTAGGCTTAGTTTCAAAAAGCGGTGCGCTATCCTATGAGACGGGTAAAATTTTGACGGAGGCAGGTATAGGCCAATCAACGGTTGTGGCCCTAGGTGGTGGCCCTATATGGGGTCTTACACAAAGGGATATTATTGCCCTTTATGAAGGGGATAAAGAAACTGATATTATAGTGTTACTAGGAGAGATCGGGGGTAGCTCCGAGGAGGAAGCCGCAGAATATATAGCCTCCCATGTTACTAAACCGGTAATATCCATGATAGTAGGCAGGGCCGCTCCCGAGGGTAAATCTCTAGGACATGCCGGGGCCATAATAGAGGGTACAAAGGGTACGGCGCAATCAAAGAATGAGGCCCTATCCAAGGCCGGGGTTCATATAGCGCGCACTCCCCAGGATATAGTTAAAATTATAAAAAAAATCAGAGGTGAATAAAATGGCTGTTTATGTGGATAAGGACCTTTGTAAATCCTGCGGCCTATGCATATATTTTTGCCCAAAAGATGTGTTCGAAATAACTGACGAAGTGAACGATAAAGGGTATAATATAGCTAGGGCAGTTCGTGAGAAAGATTGTATAAAGTGTAATCTTTGTGAAATTAACTGCCCGGACCTGGCGATACGGGTTGAATAATCCGTTGTCAGATATATTTTAATAATTGGGAGGCGTTTTTATGTTAACTAAAAGGATACTGAACATGACACCGTCGGCTACAGTTGAGCTTACTGCAAAGGTGGCTGAATTAAAACAGCAAGGGGTAGATGTAATAGGTTTTAACCTCGGCGAGCCTGATTTTGATACCCCTGATTACATTAAAGAAGCTGCGAAAAAAGCTATTGATGAAGGTTTCACTAAGTACACCCCCGTGGCAGGGCTTTTGGAGCTACGGGAAGCAATCTGTAAAAAGCTAAAAAAAGATAATAATCTCGATTATGCGCCGAATGAGATTATAGTCTCGACGGGGGGCAAACAAGCCCTTGTTAATGCAGTATTGGCCCTATGTGAGCAGGGTGACGAAGTTATAGTCATTACCCCGTGCTGGGTGAGCTATATAGAAATGGTAAAGATTGCAGAGAGCACACCGGTACTTGTACCCGCCGATGAAGCCAATGACTTCCAAATGGATATTGAAAAAGTCAAGGCCGCTATTACCGATAAGACTAAAGCTATAATTCTTAATACCCCTAACAATCCTACGGGGGCGGTATACACCGAGGAATCATTAAAGGAATTAGCAGACCTTGCTGTAAAGCATAATTTTTATATTATAGCTGACGAAATATACGAGGAACTGGTCTATGAAGGCAATAAGCATATTTCTATTGCGACGTTATCGCCGGAAGTAAAGGATAGGGTTATAGTGATAAACGGATTCTCGAAGGCTTATGCGATGACCGGTTGGAGAATGGGATATGCCGCAGGTCCCGCATCAATAATAAAGGCTATGGGTTCTCTGCAAGGACATACGACAACTAATGCGAATTCTATAACGCAAAAGGCTGCAATTGCGGCATTGGCGGGTGCGAAGGATTCCATCGAATTTATGAAGACACAGTTTGACGAAAGAAGGAAATATCTCATAGATCGTCTAAGGAACATGGAAAACATAACCTGTGCAAATGCAGAGGGTGCTTTCTATCTCATGCCTAACGTATCAAAACTTTTTGGTAAAACATATAAGGATAAAGTATTAAAGGACTCCTTTGATGTCGCAGACTTTTTATTAGAAGAAGCGCATATCGCCCTTGTACCCGGGGCAGCCTTTGAAGCCCCCGATAATGTAAGGATATCCTATTCCAATTCATTAGAGAACATTAAAGAGGGTATGGACAGAATGGAGAAGGCCCTAGGCGTTCTTAAATAATATACGAGGGGGAGAAGGAGTAATGGAAAGGACGGTTGGCGTATTAGGGGGTATGGGTCCCGAGGCAACGGCGGATTTTTTTCAGAAGATAATTAAATTAACTCCGGCCGGTAGTGACCAAGAACATTTAAGGATTATAGTGGACAATGACCCAAAAACGCCGGATAGAACAGGATATATTGTAGGTAACGGTGAAGATCCGACTAATGTATTAATCGAAAGGGCAATTAAACTGAAATTAATGGGCGCGGAATTATTAGCGATGCCCTGCAATACGGCCCATTATTTTTACGATGAAATAGTCAAGTACGTAGACATCCCTTTTATAAATATGATAGAAGAAGTTGCCGAGGAAATAAAGGCCAGGCACGGTAAAGGGGTCAAGGTGGGGCTGTTGGCTACCCTTGGCACCTATAAGGCCAAGGTATACGAGAAGGTATTCGATAAACACGGAATCGATATAATAATTCCTGGAGACGAAGGGAAAAAGGATGTATACGAACTTATTTATAAAATTAAAGAGGATTTAAATAAGGCCGATACCGATGGCATCTCAAGGGTGGTCAAGGATTTGAAGTCAAGGGGTGCAATAGCGATTATACTCGGCTGTACGGAATTGCCCCTTGTAGAAGCAAGCCTGCCTAAGGATATGGAGTATATTGATGCAACGTCAGTCTTAGCTAAAAAGGTTGTAGAAATGGCAATGGATAGCGAACTATAAACTAATTATGTATATTTATTTAATGGCAAAGGCAGGGGCCGAGTGATTAACCACCCGGCCCCTGCCTTTGTCCACGTCCTACACAATACCATCGCCCCTGCGCGAGGGGCGACTCATAAAATCCGTAGATAGCACTGTGCCATTCAAGTTTCAATCCACGCCCCTGCACGAGGGGCGACATAAACAATTCCGCTTAATTATACACCTGCTATACCGACATAAGCTGCCGGGAACATATGTTCAATCCATATAGGTAGCGACAAGGCCCTCTATCTCACTCTTTATTTCTTCCCTGAGTTTTTCCGGGTACAATACCTCTGCGTGCCCGCCAAAGCTTAATACCCAGCGTTTTACTTCACCTAGGCCGGAGACGGTGAAACGAAGTATTAAAGACCCGTCCTCCAGGGTTTCAATTCTCTGCGTATGGTGCCAACATCTTTCATTGACCCATCGAGCCTGATGACGGTCAAATTTAATGGCTACCTCCCGGGGGTTACCCCCTATTTCTATGGCAAAGGCACGGGACAGGTAATCCTCTAAAACGAATCCCCCTATAACCCTGAAATCCTTCTCGGTGTACCTTAGATCTATTATCCTATCAAGGGCAAATACCCTCATATCCCGACGCAAATTACAATAACCGATTAGGTACCATGCCCCTTGATGATATCTCAAATGATAGGGGTCTACGTAACGTTTATTCGTTTTATCGCTACTGGCGCTATAGTATTTCAACCAAACTTTTTTCCTTTCACCTATAGCATTTGCAAGCCTTCTATAGTTATCCAGCACCCTTTTCTCATCGCCCCTTAGGGGTTTTATATCGAAGGATACTATATCCCCTAAGGAATACAGATCAACCTCCCTTCCCTCTGGGATCACCGAGGATATTTTATTTAGGGCACCCCGGATAGTACCCTCGTAGGGACTACCCATAAACTGTGAAAGCAGCCTTTGCCCCATATACAGGGTTATCAGTTCTTTTTCCGTGATGCGGATAGGGGGCAATTGGAAACCCTTTTCCCCATAATAATAACCCTTCCTGGAACGGTCATAATATATAGGGGCACCTAGCCGATCCCGCATGTGTTCTATATCCCGTTCAACGGTTCGCGTACTTATTTCGAACTGCTGTGCGATATGGATAATGCTGGGATAACGGTTATCCTTTAGGCATTTATGAATATAGTATATACGGGCGTAATGCGCCCGGGCGAAATCAATAGCCCGGGAATTATGGGCGAATGCCATGGAAAACATCAACCTCACTTTATTAAAATATATATTTACAAGGGCATATATGTAAGGTTTCATTGGACAGCGATGTTTAAAATATAGTAGGTCGCCCTAGGAACTGAATTGTTATTACCTTTACTGGTTATATTTGACATGATACGCCAAATATCCTGCAATGTTTAACCCTTTGTTTTTTGAAAATTTAAAATGATTAAAATAGTAAATGCCCCGTAGTAGGCCAAGATGGTTCTTAGAAGGCGAAACCTGTAGGGGACATTTCGGTGCCGACGTATCAATAAAACAAAATACTGATGGGCAAACATTTCCGGACAAAAAAATAACGCTATGGATGATAGTTTCCATAGCGTTAATTCCCTTATACTAATAACTGTTGCGCTTTGCAAAGCATTCCCTACAATAGACGGGTCTGTCATCCGTTGGTTTGAAGGGAACTTCATCGGTTTTGCCACATTCAGCGCACACTATTTGATGCATTTGTCTGTTCCCTCCGCGCCTTCTGCGGGCGTTCGCTTTTCTTATCGCCCTGCATTCAGGGCAACGGGCGGGTTCATTTTCAAAACCTTTTTCTGCGTAAAATTCCTGTTCAGAGGCGCTGAAAATAAAGTCCTCACCGCATTCTCTACAAGTTAAAGTTTTGTCCTGGTACATAAAAAATCTCCTCCTGGTATTGCCCGTTATCTTTGTTGGGCTCGGATTACTCGCCGACCGATAACAGGCTATGGGAGGGATGGATAATCCGGACTTTATAAAAATAAGGGCTTTTTTTCTAGTATATATCATCCCCTTGAAAATGTATATAGGGGATTTTGTAAACCTTAACAGGGCTAACTATCACCGAAATTGTTTAGAAAACCGTCGGGATGGTAAAAATAATTATTGGTGTAATTTATTAAAAACATATCCATTGGAAGGAATGTCATAATGAAACCGAAGGTTGGAATTCCAAGGGCATTGTTGTATTACAGTTATTTCCCCCTATGGGAGACTTTTTTCAACGAATTAGGTGCGGAAGTTATTGTATCCGGCCCTACGAACAAGAAGATATTAAACGATGGTGTAAAATTCTGTGTCGATGATGCCTGCCTGCCTATAAAAGTGTTCCATGGTCATGTGGTAGATATAAAGGACAAAGTAGATTATCTGTTTATACCTCGGCTTATCAGCGTCGAGCGCAACGAATATATATGTCCAAAGTTCTGCGGGCTGCCGGATATGATCATAAACTCCATTAAAGGTTTGCCAAGGGTTATAGATTGTACGATAAACTTAAGGAATAATACTCTATCCTTTAAAAAGGCAATATTGGATGTGGGTAGGCTCTTTACTAAGGATTATCGTAGGATACTTGGTGCTTACAAGTACGCGATGCTTAAATTTAACACCTTCGAGGATCTGGTGCAACAGGGTGCTACCCCCCTTGAGGCTATGAGAGGGAAGGGTCCTTTGATAAAAGAATACCGCTATTCCATTGGTCTTATAGGTCATCCCTATAACATATACGATTGTTACGTAAGCATGGGAATAATAGATAAGCTCCGGGGTCAAAATATAAACGTACTCACCCAGGATATGGTTCTCCCCTGTACCATTAATCGAATCGCTAAAGGGTTTCCTAAACCGATGTTCTGGAGCTTCGGTAAAAAGATTATGGCCGCGTCTAAGTATTTTATGAAAGAAGGCAGGGTAAAGGGTATCGTGTACCTTATCGCCTTTGGCTGCGGCCTTGACGCCCTCGTTGGGGATCTGGCGGAACGGGGTATACGAAAAAAAGGGGTACCTTTTTGTCTGCTCACGGTAGACGAGCATACCGGTGAAGCAGGTATAGACACGAGGCTGGAGGCTTTTATTGATATGTTGGAATGGAAGGGGGCAGCGGAATGTTAGTTACATTTCCCCACATGGGAAACGCCTGTATAGCTATAAAATCAGTTCTGGAGGACCTGGGCGTGAAGGTTTTAGTGCCGCCACCCTGTACCAAGAGAACCTTAGAGCTTGGTACAAAACATTCGCCGGAATTGGCTTGTCTACCCCTTAAATTGAATATAGGCAATTATATCGAGGCCCTTGAAAAGGGGGCGGAGGTCATAATGATGGCCGGGGGCTGCGGACCATGTAGATTCGGTTATTATGCCGAGGTACAAAGGGAAATACTGAGGGATTTGGGTTATGATTTCAAAATGATCGTATTGGAAAGGCCCCAGGGCAATATAAGGGACTTCGTGGATAAAATCGCTATGGTAACCGGCGGCAAAAATATGTTGCAAGTATTGTATTCTATAAAAAGTGCAACCCGGGTTTCGATACTAATGGACTCCCTAGAGAAGTTATGCTGGCAGGTACGGCCCCGGGAAAAACTTGAGGGTACCGTCAGCCGCCTTATGCGAAGATTTTACAAAGAGGCGTTGAATGTAAGGGGCTCAAAGGGGCTTACAAGGATCATAAAAAAGTATAAGGGCCTCGTGGCCCGGGCGGATACGGTGAACAAAGAGGATGTACTAAGAATCGGTATAGTAGGGGAAATATACACGGTTATAGAGCCCTTCGTTAATGTGGGTATTGGCGAGAAGTTGGGGGACCTAGGCGTGGAAATCGATAAATCCATTACCGTGAGCCATTGGATAGTGAACAACTTAATAAAGGAGGCTTTACACCTTTATAATAAGCGCGAGTTAAAAGAAGCTTCATATCCCTATCTTAAGAGTTTTGTCGGGGGGCATGGTTTGGAAAGCGTTGCTAATACCGTGCTATACAAACAAAAAGGTTATGACGGAGTTATACACCTACTGCCCTTTAGCTGTATGCCCGAGATAGTGGCCCGTAGCGCTCTACCAAGGGTAAGCTGCCAGCATGGGATACCGGTTATGACCTTAGTGCTGGATGAGATGACCGGTGAAGCGGGATACACGACAAGGCTTGAGGCTTTCGTTGATCTAATTGAGAGGAAAAAGGAGATGGAGGATTCCTATGGAGAAGAAGTTTTATCTGGGGGCTGATGTCGGGTCTGTAAGCACTAATCTCGTGCTACTAGACGGTCAAGGTAACCTCGTTTATAGGGACTATTTTAGGACCGTGGGACAGCCCATAAGGGTAATACAGGAGGGGCTTAAGGTCCTTAGGGACAGGATGGGTGAGATAAATATTGCCGGGGCCGGTACTACGGGTAGCGGCAGAAAACTAGCCGGTACCATTATCGGGGCGGATGTCGTGAAAAACGAGATCACCACCCACGCGGTGGCTGCCCTCGAAACCAACCCGGCGGTCCGTACCATCCTTGAAATAGGCGGCCAGGATTCGAAGATAATAATGCTTAGGGACGGTATAGTTTCGGATTTTGCAATGAATACGGTATGCGCCGCAGGGACTGGGTCCTTTTTAGACAGGCAAGCGGAAAGGTTGTGTATACCTATAGAGGAGTTTGGTAACCTGGCCCTAAAATCGAAGGCCGAGGTTAGGGTAGCGGGCCGGTGCGCAGTTTTTGCCGAATCCGATATGATACATAAGCAACAACTGGGACACAGGACTGAGGATATAATATATGGTCTTTGTCGGGCACTAGTACGAAACTATTTAAACAACCTAGGAAAGGGTAAGGATATTAAACCTCCGATACTATTCCAAGGTGGCGTAGCCGCTAACAGGGGCATAAGGGAAGCCTTTAAGAAGGAATTGAGCATGGATATAGAGGTGCCGCCCCATTACGATATTATGGGCGCCATAGGCGCATCGTTAATAGCAAGGGATGCGGCATTAAAAAAAGGTTATACGAATTTTAAAGGGCTGGATATCGCAGAATGTGATTTTAACGTACGGCCCATAGAGTGTAAGGATTGTGCCAACATGTGTGAGATAATTGAGATTATAAAGGACGGTGTCGGGATAGCCTGCTGGGGCGACAGATGCGGCAAATGGAGCAATAGAATAGATAAATACGCATAACCCTCCCTTATTTGGGAGGTTTTTTTGTTCTATTTGTGCTATTATAGAATTATTATAAAACTGCAAATAATATGGAATCGGGGGTCGGGGATGGGAGGTTTACACAACTTTAGAAGGAGGAAATATAAATGGGAATAATAGATCTAAGGAGCGATACCGTAACAAAACCTACGGAGGAAATGCGTAAGGCTATGTACAAAGCCGAAGTAGGGGATGACGTGTATAGAGACGATCCTACCGTTAATAGGCTAGAGGAATTAATAGCCCGGGAAATGGGTAAAGAGGCGGCACTTTATGTATCAAGCGGTACTATGGCGAACCAAGTTGCGGTTATGACGCACACCCAAAGGGGCGATGAAATAATACTTGGTAAGACAAGCCATATATATACCTACGAAGTAGCGGGTATAGCTTACTTAGCCGGCGTACTAACCGCTCTAGTACCGGAAACAGACGGTGCTATGGATGCACAGCAGGTGGAGGAGAGCATAAGGGAGAGGGATATCCATTTCCCGGAAACCACTTTAATCTGTGTAGAAAATACTCATAATAGGGCCGGCGGCATGGTCGTGCCCCTGGATAAAATGGAAAGCGTGTACGACGTCGGCCGGGAGTATAATATACCGGTACACTTAGACGGGGCCCGTATATATAACGCCGCTACCTATTTGAATGTAGAGGCGAAGGAAATAGCTAAATACTGCGATACCGTTAATATTTGTTTGTCCAAGGGGTTATGTGCCCCGGTAGGGTCTGTTTTGGCAGGCAGCCGTGAATTTATAGAAAGGGCGAGGAAGTACAGAAAAATGTTAGGCGGTGGCATGAGACAAGCGGGTATTATTGCCGCGGCGGGTATTATTGCCGTGGAAAAGATGAGCAAAAGGCTTAAGGAGGATCATGATAATGCTCTGTTGCTTGCGAAGGGGTTAAATGCGATAGAGGGCGTATCAGTGGATGTGGATAAAGTCCAGACAAACCTTATAATGGTGGACTTCAAGGGGGCAGGGTTGAAGGGGACTCAGGTAGCGGAGAGGCTTAGGGCTGATGGTATACTTTTAAATGCTTCCGATGCGTCGGTTGTGCGTTTCGCTACCCATTATTACATAGGCGAAGATGAAGTCAAAAAAACGATCGAGGGTGTTAGAAAGGCTTTAAAGGTTTGCTGAAATAAAAGACAGGGGTTATGCCGAAGGGCGTAGCCCCTGTTTTAAAATATTCGTTCGATTCTAAAGTCATTGTAAAGAAAACACAGAATCTAATCTATTTTGTTATAAACATTTCAGTATAATAGTATCCCGATATCCCAACGCCGATATGGGTAAAACCAGGGGTCAATATATTCCTCCTGTGGCCCTCGGAATTCATAAACCCCTCGTGGGCCCTTTCCACGCTATAGGTTTTAGCGATATTTTCCCCTGCGTTTCTATAGGTTATCCCGAAATCTTTAATCATTGTAAAGGGGGAGCCGTAAGTAGGCGAAGTATGGGAGAAATAATTATTCTTATCCATATCTTCGGATTTGAGCCTTGCTACCTTTGACAGCTCCCTATCAATTTCTAAAGCGTTAAGCCCCGCCCTTACCCTTTCGTTGTTTATCATATTGATCAGGCTTTGTTCAGCGGCGCTTAACTGGTGAGAGCCGGATCTTTCCGGTTCCGGCTGCGGCTGCGGTCTTACCGGAGGCTCCTCGGGCTCGGGCTGTGGCTGCGGCCTTGGCTTCACCGGAGGTTCCTCAGGCTCGGGCTGTGGTCTTTCCGGCTGCGGCTGCGGCCTTGGTCTTACCGGTGGTTTTTGTATATCTACGGTACCCCGATTTATAAATACGGGATAATATCCTTCCCCCTGGGAAGCGGAAGGATATACATAATATATGTTTTGCCGCCCCGTCGATACATATCCGACTTTAGCATTGTTTCCTTTATTCATGTTGTAGTATGTATTGATCTTTACATTGACACCGGTCCTTTGCCGATTATCAGACCCGTAGTAACCGGCTCCTAGGGCCGTCTGCGCAAAGACGACACTAAATAGCAGCGTCAGCGCCATAAGGGTTATTAAGGTTTTTTTCTTCAAAATATCACTCCTTTTAATTATACGTTTTAAAAGATGTGCCCGTCCGCCGTTCTCGGGAAACCTATACAAAGATAATACTTTATTGGTATACATAATGCAAATAATATACCAGATGTTACAAATGTAGTTTATGCCAATAACGATGCGGGATACGGCTATAGAGATTATGCTATATTGGTTAACATAATAGAATTACCCTTTTTTCCCCATTAATAAACCTAATAAAGATGTTGACAATTAAATCCCGCTGTGCTATTGTAATTTTAGCAATCCCTACTATAATGGTCGGGATTGAAAAAGGAGGTGCGCACTTTGATATTGTCAACGAAGGGAAGATACGGGGTAAGGGCTGCCTTTGACCTCGCTTTACACTACGGATCGGAGCCTATACCTTTAAAAAATATTTCGCAACGTCAAAATCTCTCGGACCCATATTTAGAACAGCTTATTGCTATCCTAAGGAAGGATGGGCTAGTTACCAGCGTAAGGGGTGCCCAAGGTGGCTATATGTTATCTAGGGCTCCTTCGGAAATTAGCGTCGGTGATATTTTAAGGTCCCTAGAGGGACCGATGGCCCCTGCGGAATGTGTGCTCGATGATTATGATAAGGAATGTATTAAGGTGGACTCCTGTGTAACGAGGATGCTATGGGAAAAAATAATGGACAGTATAAACAGCGTAATAAATTCCATAAGTCTGCAGGACATGGTAGATGACTATAAAAGAATCGGGAAAGAATATATAGAAAAAGGGGGAGAACCCATTGACAATGAAAAGAATCTATGTCGATAATTCCGCAACGACACCGCTTAGTCCGCAGGTGCTAGAGGAAATGTTGCCTTTCTTCAATGAAGGCTACGGAAATCCGTCTAGTATTCATTCCTTTGGGCGGCAGGCGAAACATGCAATGGATAAAGCAAGGGAAAGGGTTGCCGATGCCCTTGGCGCGGAGGCCGGGGAGATTTATTTTACGGGAAGCGGTACTGAATCAGATAATTGGGCGATAAAGGGTGTGGCCTTTGCTAATAAGGACAAAGGGAACCATATTATTACTACGAAGATTGAACACCATGCCGTGCTGCATGCCTGTGAATACTTAGAAAACCATGGGTTTGAGGTGACCTACCTAGACGTGGATGAATACGGCCGGATAGATTTGGAACAGTTACAAAGTTCAATTAAAGACAGCACAGTACTCATCTCAATAATGTTCGCTAACAATGAAATAGGCACGATACAGCCTATTGGCAATATAAGCGAGATTGCAAAGGCAAGGGGTATATACTTCCATTCCGATGCGGTCCAGGCGATGGGAAATGTCTCCATTGATGTAAAGGAGCTAGGCATAGATCTTCTTTCCATATCCGCCCATAAAATAATGGGACCGAAGGGCATAGGTGCCCTTTATATTAAAAAAGGTACAAGGATTGATAATCTCATCCATGGCGGTGCCCAGGAAAGAAAAAAAAGGGCCGGGACAGAGAACGTAGCCGCGGTGGTGGGGATGGGTAAAGCCGCCCAGCTCGCATCAGCGGGGTTGGAGCAGCACGTGAAAAAAATGTCCTTGCTAAGGGATAAACTCATAAAGGGCATATTCGAGAGGATACCCCACGTCAAATTAAACGGTCATCCTACGGAAAGGTTGGCGAACAACGTGAACATATCCTTTGAGTTTATCGAGGGCGAGGCGTTGCTCCTTAGCCTGGATATGGTGGGTATAGCCGCCTCAAGCGGTTCCGCCTGCACCTCGGGGTCTTTGGATCCGTCCCATGTGTTGATGTCAATAGGCCTTCCTCACGAAATTGCCCATGGTTCGTTACGGCTCAGCCTTGGGGAGATTAACACAGATGCGGATATAGACTATATATTAGAGCAGTTGCCACCGATAGTAGAAAGACTGCGGGAGCTGTCACCTTTATTTAAACAATACGAGGGGGGAAAGGTGAATGTATAATCAAATAGTGATGGACCACTTTGCTAAACCGAGGAATGTAGGAGAAATAGTGGACGCAGACGGTATAGGCGAAGTCGGGAACCCCCGATGCGGGGATATAATGAAAATATTTTTAAAAATTGAGGACAATATAATAAAGGACGTAAAGTTTAAAACCTTTGGTTGTGCCTCCGCTATAGCCTCTAGTAGTATAATGACGGAAATGGTGAAGGGCAAGACCGTGGAAGAAGCCCTGGCCCTTACGAATAAGGACGTGGTTAATAGGTTAGGCGGGCTCCCGGCACCGAAGGTACACTGTTCGGTGTTAGCCGAAGAAGCAATAAGGGCGGCTATTAATGATTATAAAAATAGGGGCAAAAAGACCGGGGATTGCAGGTGAACAAATGAAGGAAAATAGGGTTGTGGTAGCGATGAGCGGCGGCGTTGATAGCTCGGTAGCCGCTGCATTGCTTTTAGAAAAGGGCTATGAAGTAATAGGGGTGACCATGCAGCTATGGTCGGGTGCCGGAGACGATTCCCGTGGGGATAGGGGATGTTGTTCCCTTGTTGCCGTTGAGGATGCCAGAAGGGTGGCCCGTAGGCTGGGGATTCCCTATTACGTGATGAACTTTAAGGATTATTTCCAAGAACAGGTTGTGGATTATTTTATAGAGGAATACATGGAAGGTAGGACGCCTAACCCCTGCATCGCGTGTAACCGTTACGTTAAGTTTGAGGAGCTAATGAGAAGGGCCCATAATCTTGATGCATTTTATATAGCTACGGGGCATTATGCAAGGATAGAATATAGCCGCGAAAGGGCGAGATACCTGCTCAAAAAAGCTGTTACTATTGAAAAGGATCAAAGCTATGCCCTTTATAATATGACGCAGTATCAACTTAGGCATACCCTTATGCCCCTTGGGGATTATACAAAGGATGAAACCAGAAAAATGGCAAAACAGCTTGGGCTGCCCGTGGCGGACAAATCCGATAGTCAGGAGATATGTTTCGTGCAGGACAACGATTATGGACGGTTCATTACGGAACGGACCCTAAGGGAGGCCCGGGGGGGCAATTTCATTGATACGAAGGGTAATGTCCTAGGTAGACACAAAGGCATAATACACTATACCATAGGCCAGAGACGGGGCCTGGGGCTTGCAATGGGTAGGCCGGTGTACGTGGTTGAAATAGATGCCAAAAATAATGTCGTAGTAGTGGGGGACGAAGGGGATCTGTTGAGCGGGGATTTTATTGTACAGGACGTTAATTATATATTAATGGATAAACCCGACGGTCCCTTGAAGGTACAGGTAAAAATAAGGTATTCAGCAAAACCTGCCGATGCAGTAATTATTCCCCTTGATGATGATAGGGTAAAGGTGGAGTTAGACACCCCGCAAAGGGCAGTAACCCCTGGTCAATCGGCGGTATTTTATATAGGTGATGTAGTGGTAGGCGGCGGCATTATTGCTACCCGTGATCCCAATAACAAAAAAATGGTTTAAATGTTTTGAATATTCTACTAGGAATGCACTTATTTACAGTGCATTTTTATTTTTTCATACCGAAGACTAATAAAGAAAACAGCTACATCCATATACAACGCAATAAAGACCTTATATTGTTGTTATTTTGAGCGATAGGAAGAATCCAACCCTTAAACAGGATTTTTCAGGGTTTGTTCTTGGAATGACAAATAAGGGAATGTAACTTTATCAGCGTCCTGTATATAATAGGCTTTAAAGATTATGTTATATTCAAAATAATGGAAAAGGAGTGTGAATATGGACAACAGGTTTATGCGCGGGCTGCTCATGGGCGGCGTGATCGGGGCGGCAATCTCCATGATGATGCCTATGCCGGCGCCCAGAACGAGAAGGCGAGTACAGAGAACGGGACGGCGCATAGCAGGCAGGGCTATGAACCTTATGAATGAAGCTAAAGATATAGTAAAATAATGTGACAAAGGACGTGGGAGTGTTAAAGCTCCCCCGTTTCCTTGTCATAAGGATTAAAAAATAAAAAAATTAAGTTAGATCTCCAATAAAATGGGTATTATTAGATAGGCTAGGTATAAAGTGTTAATAATATTACTTTACTTGTCATTTAAGAGGGCGAAGCCCGAAG
>CAZDSH010000003.1:6765-62542 GCA_964508195.1 uncultured Clostridiaceae bacterium | reverse complement strand
TGGTGCTATGCTCACAGGATGACACGCTGGTGCTATGCTCACAGGATGATACGCTAGTACTACGCCCAGGATGACACGCTGGTGCTACGCCCAGGATGATACGCTAGAAGATGTAAAGTCTTTATCACGTTATATATAAGAATGTGGCAAACAAAACGTCCCCTTGCCACATAGTAAGAATCATTCTAAAAATGTGGCAAACAAAACGTCCCCTTGCCACATTTCCACGTTAATCCGTCATTAAATGATAAGTTATTCTTTTGCCCTCCTCCACCGCCGGCTGATCGAAGGCGTTCACCCCTAGTAACTCGCCCATGTAGGCCGTTCCAAGTAAGTATATAAAGATAAGCTGGCCTATTGTAAAGGCTGAAATGTTCGGCAGGGATATCTTGTAATTCATTCTTTTTCTTTCCGTCAACACACTTTC
Source organism: uncultured Clostridiaceae bacterium (assembly GCA_964508195.1). GTDB lineage: Bacteria > Bacillota > Clostridia > Ch29 > Ch29 > JAAYEV01. Next base: position 62,115 of record CAZDSH010000003.1, on the reverse strand, counting down.
CGTAGCCCTAAACTCGGCATCGAGCAACCTTTCTAAAGACTTCCCGGCTAAATATTTTAGCCCCTCGCCCCCCTTTCCTCCTTCGGGTATAATGAAGGAATTCTTTCTGCCCTCGACTTCGATCAACGTAAATATTTTATCGTCAGGCCCGTCTAAAAACAGTTGTAGAAGTGAGTGTTGATCCCTTACCCCGATAGCCCCAAGGGGTGTTTGCCCTACGGGTTCTAACCCGGTCCCCGTTATTTTGGCCTTGCCTAGGCTCTCGGCCCAAAGCTGGCAATACCAATCGGCGAAGCTTTCTAAAGCCTCGGAATAGGGCATAATAACGGAGATATTTTTACCCCCTCTATATGCAATATACTGCAGCACAGCCATCATAAGGGCAGGGTTTTCATAGGGGTTATCGTTATAAACATCACCGGCGATTAAAGCTGCCCCGGCAAGGAGCCCTTCAATATCAATTCCCGATGCCGCTGCGGACAACAGCCCCACCGCTGATAACACCGAATACCTACCCCCTACGTTCACCGGTATATAAAAGGTCCTATACCCTTTCCCCCGGGCAATCCGAAATAAACTTCCCCGGGACGCATCGGTAGTAGCTATTACGTTCCTTCTAACCCCTTCAATGCCAACCCTTTCCTTTAACATATCCCTTATAATAAAAAAATTAGCCATTGTTTCAACAGTTGTACCGGATTTTGTTATTATATTAAACAACGTACTTCTGATATCAATGATATCTAAAAGCCCCGCCAGATGATCAGAATCGATGCTGTCTAACACGAACACCCTGGGCCGGCCTTCCCTCTGATCTTTGGGAAGGTTATTATAATAGGGATGGTTAAGGGCCCTATGGAGTAGTTTGTTCCCTAGGGCGGATCCGCCTATACCTATTACTACCAAGTTTTCAAACTTGCCCTTTATATCCCTTGCCCACGTCGTTATCTCCTTCACGTTATCTTCGTTAAAGGGCAGATCTAAAAAGCCCATTACGTCCCTATCTTTTTTGGACCCTATCGACGATACCACAACTGAAAGCTGATCCCGCATACCTTCTATATCCCCTTCGATTTGCGGCACCACGCTTTGTATGTTTGAATAATCCAATTTTATTTTCCCCGACATGCATCCCTTCCCCCTTCCATAATATATAGGCGGCCCTATAACTCTAGTTATGTCGTCGCCTAGCTACCGCCACTTACCCTGTCCCCCGACCGTCACCTAAATCACCCGGTACCGAATACTATGTAGTTAACCCTATCTAATCACTAGCCAATATTTCCTTTATCACGGCATCCATCCTGTTCTTTAAATCTTCTAACCTCCCCAGGGCTGCCCCTTTATCCTTGGCAGTGACGGAGAAATATATCTTCAGCTTAGGTTCCGTACCCGAAGGGCGCACGCATACCCAAGAATTGTTTCTTAGACTGAAGTACAAAACCTCGGATGTTGGAAGGACCAAATCCCCCGTTATCTCACCCCGGGGATTAAACCTTCTACCCTTTAAATAGTCCCTGATCTCCTCCACGGGTTCCCCTAATATATTTTCAATATTTTTAAAATTGGCCCTGAAATAGTCCATAATATTTCTAATCCTTTGTAACCCGCCATAGCCTTCGGCTTTTATTGATAGAACATCCTCCATATAATAACCGTATTCCTCATAAAGCCCGTTAAGGACCTCCGTCAGAGTCAATCCTTTTTCTTTATAATAAAGGGCCATCTCGCATACTAGAAGGGTTGTAGTAATACCGTCCTTATCCCTTACAAAATCCCCCGCAAGGTAGCCGTTGCTTTCCTCGTAACCAAATACAAAGTTTTGCTGCCCGCCTTGGGCAAACTCTTCGATCCTTCCCGCTATGTATTTAAACCCCGTGAGGGTATCAATAATATCTACGCCGAAGGACGCAGCTATAACACGGCCCATTTCGCTTGTTACTATGGACTTTATAATAGTATCGCCATGGGTATACATACCCCTTTCTCTACGCCGGGATAATATATAATCCACAAGGAGTATCCCTAATTGATTGCCGGTAAAAACTTCGAAGGATCCATCCCTATTCTTTGACGCAATCCCGAGCCGATCTGCATCTGGATCCGTAGCCGCTACCAATTCCGCACCCCTTAGACTTGCTGTATCTATTGCCAATTCTAGAGCCTTTCGTTCCTCGGGGTTCGGGGATTTAACCGTAGGGAATTCGCTATGGGGTTCCCTCTGTTCCGGCACGGTATGAACCCGGGAAAACCCGGCTCTTTTCAATACCGACGTAACTAATCTGTAACCGGTACCATGGAGCGGTGTATATACTATCCCTAGATTTTTACCCCTATTTTTTATCATTTCCCTTTCGATGTTTAATGTAAGGGCCTTTTCGATATAATTTTCATCTATGCCCTGCCCTACCGTTATAAGCAGCCCCTCCCTAAGGGCTTTTTCTTTATCCATCGCCGGTACCCCAAACACGTCATTGATCTTCAGAATCTCCTCGGATATCCATGCTGCCCTTTTGTCTATTATCTGGCCGCCGTCCTCCCAATACAGCTTAAACCCATTGTACTCCGGCGGGTTATGGCTGGCTGTTACCACTATACCCGCAGTGGTATTTAAATCCCTTATTGCATAGGACAAAAGCGGTGTAGGCCGTATATCATCGAACAAATAAGCCCTTATACCCTTTGCACAAAGTACCAGGGCCGCCCGCAGTGCAAATTCGTAGGATAGCCGACGGGGATCATAGGCTATTACAACCCCGCGGCCGGCATAATCCGCACCCCGGGATATTATGTGATTCGCCAGGCCTAGGGTTGCTCTCCCTACGGTGTATACGTTCATCCTATTGGTGCCTGCACCTATTAGACCCCTAAGGCCGGCGGTACCAAACTCTAAATATTTGCAAAACCTTTCCCTTGTCTCCTCTTCGTTATTTTTTATGCCTATAAGTTCGCCCCTCGTAGCCTCGTCAATGTATGGACTTTTGACCCACTTTTCGTATTCGGATAAATATCCCATATAATCACCCCTGAACAAATATTATGCTTTACTTCCCCCTTTAGCAACCCCTTTAAACTGTGCCCAATGTTACCTCCACCCTATGGATACCGCCATCCGCCGATAGGGGAATATACCCGTTATCGACGGCTTTACCGTCTAATAAAACGCTGCGTACGCCTCGGTTAACCCTGTCGGGGTTTTTAACCTCAATACAGTATTTAGTATCTTTATATCTGTATTCTATCGTATACCCAGCCCAATTCTTAGGGATACAGGGCTGTAAACTGAATCCGTCCTGTTCCCTTTTGAACCCCAGCATGTATTCCAATCCAACCCTGTATAGCCATCCCGCGGCACCGGTGTACCAAGTCCAGCCCCCCCTGCCCGAATGGGGTGCCACCGCGTATACGTCCGCCGCCGCCACGTAAGGCTCCACCTTATAGGTAGCACACTCTATCGGTGTCCTTGCATGATTTATCGGATTAATCATATTAAAAAACTCCCAGGCCCGATCACCCTGACCCAACATTGCAAAGGCGTTTATAACCCAGGCAGCGGCATGGGTGTATTGGCCGCCGTTTTCCCTCACCCCGGGTACGTAGCCCTTAATATAACCGGGTTCCAAATCGCTTTCATCGAAGGGCGGCGTAAATAGCAGTATGATACCTTCGTTCTTCCTTATAAGGTAATGCTCCACGGCGTGCATTGCTTCGGTAACCCGTTTTAGGTCGCCCTTACCGCTTATAACCGCCCAGGATTGGGCAATGGAATCTATCGTACATTCGGTATTCTCCGATGAGCCAAGGGGCGTCCCATCATCAAAATAAGCCCTCCTATACCATGCCCCATCCCATCCGTTCTCCTCAAGGGCCTTCCTTATGTCCTCAATAGCCTTCGTGTACTCTTCCCTAGTATCCTTATCATCTATCCAATCACAGAGGGGCAAAAATTTTGTAAGGATATCGCACAAAAACCAGCCTAACCATATACTCTCGCCCTTCCCCTTGTTGCCCACGGTATTCATGCCATCGTTCCAGTCCCCGGAACCCATAAGGGGTATACCGTGCTCCCCGTATTTTAGTGCTCTTTTGATTGCCCTTTTACAGTGTTCATAGACACAGGATTTTTCCTTAGATATCCTCGGCGTACCGTACCTTTCGTCCTCGTCCTCGGCTAATGGAATATCCTCTAGATAATGTACTTCTTCCTTCAGGATATCATAATCACCGGTCCTTTTTATGTACTCCGCTGTGGCATAGGGCAACCATAAAAGGTCATCGGAAAACCGTGTCCTTATACCCTTTTCCTGGATACCCGGGTGCCACCAATGCTGCACATCCCCTTCGACGAACTGATGGGCACAGTGCATTATTATCTGTTCCCGGGTACGCCTAGGTAATGCGTACACAATATTTACCGCATCCTGTAACTGATCCCTGAACCCGTAAGCGCCCCCTGCCTGATAGAAGGCGGTCCTTGATTTTATCCTACACGCTACGGTTTGGTACATAAGCCAATGATTTAGCATCAAATTCATAGAAGCATCCGGAGTGCTTACCTTTATTACGCCTAACACGTCCCGCCAGTATTCCCTAACATCTTGTAAGGCTTTATAACAGCTTTCAGGATCTTTGTACCTATTAACTATTTCTCCAATCTGTCCTTTTTCCGCACATTGACCGAACAAAAATACTAGTTCCTTTTCTTCACCGACGTCCAGTTCCACATGGATCTGTATCGCTGCACAGGGGTCATAACCTATGCCGACCCTATTGGAAAGCCCAACCCGTGATAGGGCTCCGGGGCAGGCAAGGTCACCCCCCGGACCTAAAAACTCACGTCGGTCGCCGGTGTAACTGTTTATTTCATCGGAAGCGGCGATAAAAGCAACCCGCCCGGGAAAATCATAGTTAAAAGGATTTTGGATGCAGAATATCTGTTCCTGGGTATCGTAGTCTGTGTAGATATACTGTTGTGTTAGGTGATCACTTATACCTAACACGGGTTTTATATAATAAGTAATACTTAATTTCCTTTTTTTTGAACCCTCGTTTTTGAGCCTAACTATTGACAGTTTTACCGGTTCATCCTTAGGTACAAACATCTTAAGGCTTTGTTCGATACCATGGCTTAAGTGATGAAACGTTGAATACCCAAAGCCATGCCTTATGGTGTAATCCTTACCGTCCCTTATAGGTAGCGGCGTAATAGTCCATAGGTCCCCGTTTTCTTCGTCCCTTAAATATATTATCTCCCCCGGGGGATCAGTTACGGGATCGTTAGACCATGGCGTTAATTTATTTTCACGGCTGTTCTCCGCCCACACCGAGCCAGAACCGCTTTCCGATACAAAAAAACCGAAATTATCGTTGGATATTACATTTATCCATGGCGCCGGCGTATGGCTGTTTTCCTTTAATCTTATAATATATTCTTCGCCCTCTTGGGCAAACCCTCCGTACCCGTTAAAGTATGTAAGCTCCAAGGGATAATCCCTATCCTCGTATTCAATATCGTACCGATTAAAACTTTTTTCCCTAGGCAAATCCTCTTTGTCCTCGGGTATAGTGACTTGCAACCCAATGGGCCCCTCGCCACCCTTTAATATAATCCTCGCTGCAGCGTGAAGGAGAACTATATCCTCCTCGGGCATTATATCTGCATTCAGTATATGCACCCCCCCGGGCTTATCAATAACGTCCCTGCCGTTACTGGAGAGCACCAACTCGTTAACGAGCTCCTGCAGGGGCTGTAGATAATTGCCCCCATCCCTGTTGAGTATAACAAGCCCCACCTGTAAGCCCTTCAATCTCCAATACTCATGGGCCCTTAGGCATTCCTTGACCAACTGCGCATGATCGGTTTGGTCGATATTTACGAGTATGAAGGGTATATCCCCGGATATACCATAGGGCCATAGCCCCGATTGGCCTTTTTCGTTGCTTTTAATAAGTTGCCGGTATTTCCGCCTAACGGGGCTTGCGTATACTATCTGGGAGATCATGTTTTGGTAAGTCTTTATATCGCCGGCCCGCAGATTAAGATACGTCGTCTCCACCTGACTCCTAGTAAGGGCCAAATCAAAGGCCCTGGCTATAGAGGCAGGGTTATGGTATTTTGCGGCGTTAGCGATGGCCTTCGCCCTGCTTTGGGCAAGCCCCATCGTAAAACTTATACTTACAACCTTGCCGGGCCCGACCTTAACCTTTCTCCTAAGGCACATCACCGGATCGAGGACGATGCCTACGGTATTGGAAAGGGGCTTTGTAAGGGCTACGGGATTTGATATGTCCCGGCCACGGCCTATAAAGTTTTCCCTGATGGTTTCATGCTGCAGATTGCCGGCGGTTTCACCCTCTACGGCCATCGTATGAAAGGCCCATAATGTTTTTCTATTGGCCTCCCGGGGACGCCTTGAAGCAATAATGCTATCATACTGCGGCACAAGCTCCGTCCTTACGAAAAGGTTACTAAAGGCGGGGTGGGCAATATCCGTAGCCTGGTGTACTAGCACCGGTTCGAGATAACTTGTAACCTCGATCACCGCGGGGTCCTCGCCATGGTTCGTAAGGGATATCCTTCGTACCTCGGCATCGTCCTCGGTCGTTACAACCACCTCGCTGTGGGTATCGATATTCCCATCGGTTCTATAGTATTCGGCCTTATCCTGGGAAAATATCGCCATGTACCCATCTGTATGCCCCCTAAGGGGCCTATAGGTATTACACCATACCTGCTTCGTGTTAAGATTACGTAGGAATACGAAGATACCGTAGTTCCTCCTTAAAGGGTCCTCTCGCCAACGGGTTATCTGTAATTTATCCGCTTTGCTATAACCATCGCCGGCGTTAGTCAACATGAGTGAATAACGCCCGTTAGAAAGTTTATGACAATGGGGTAGCGGCGTATCCTTCTCATCGAATATCCTTATAACCTTAACTTCCTCGCGATCTATTACTTCGAGGGGGCGTACTGTCTCCTTGTATTCCTTAGTTATAATGACCCTAAGGGGCACCTTCTCCTGGAGCAATATTTCCGCCGACTTTATAACCGGATCCCTATGAAATCTCTTTTGGATGATGTTATCATTTAAGAAATTATTAAGGGCTATAAACCCCATACCCTGATGGTGGGCCATATAGCTTTTCACTATAACCCTTTTTTTACCCCTAGGTATCCTATCCGGCGTATAATCCGCCGCTTCGTAGAAACCGTAATCCCCCTCTAAGCCTTCATTTTTAAGCCGTTTTAAGTTGTCTATAGCCAATCGCGGCTTAATTCCCAGGGCTAATAGCGTCGAATAAGGTGATACTACCATATCCTCCGCCAAACCCCTTTTAAGGCCGAAATCCGGCACCCCGAAGGCTTTGTACTGATAATTAAACAACATATCGAAGGCATAATATCCGGACTCCGATATGCCCCAGGGAACATTTCTCTTGTCTCCATAACTCTTATGGGCCTTTACTATAGTGCCGTAAGTCTCATCTAATAGCGTATTTTTATAATTCTTCAGTACTAAATGGGGCATAAGGTATTCAAACATCGTGCCTGCCCAGGAAACCAAACCGCGATAACCATCCGCTACTGATAGAGCCCGCCCGAGTTTAAACCAATGCTTCTTTGGTACTTCACCCCGGGCGATGGCTACATAACTTGCGATCCTTGCCTCTGATGCCAACAGATCATAATAGGCGTTTATCAATTTTTCGTCCTCAACGTTATAGCCAACGGAGAACAGGTGCCTTGTTTCATCATATAGGGGACTAAATTCCATAGCATCTATCCTTTGATCTATCCTCTCCGCCAGGGAATCTATCCTACTTAGCAACACATTTACATTAGCCCTACACCGCATTGCTTCATCCCTTAGATCCAATAAGTTGCGCAGGTCATCACCATTTCCGGTATACACGGGGTTATCCCCCGTCGCCTCTATAATGCTGTCAAGGTTTTGTAAGAGGCCCCTAAGGGATATGCCCCTGTTTATATTTGTCATAGCATCGGCAATCCCGTTAAGATTATCCTGTTTATTGTCCCAAACCCCGTTTTCAAAGAACCGCCTATCCGGGAAGATATCGTTGATCTCCCTTAGAAAGGATACAACAGTTCTGTTAAATCTCATGCCCCAATTATCTTCCTCGGGCATTATTTCCTTTAGCTTTGTAAGGAGACAACGCCATTCAGTCAAGGTAACGGCATCTTTATCGAGGGCGGAATTTAATATGCCCATAGCAGTTTCGTTACCATGCTCTACAAGGTGTGCAGTATCTATAAGCCCCTTTATACGATTAATATTTATTATAGGATTTTGGCGATATTCCTTTAGTCCCTTTTTTAGGCAGATAAAATATCCTAACAGGTTGCCGCTGTCTACGGTGGATACGAAATAGGGCCTTAATACTTCTAAGGTTTTAGTATCATACCAATTATACAAGTGCCCCCACCATTTTTCCAAGCTTTCGATAGTAGTCATGGATTGATCTATCCTTTCCACCATATCAGGCACGGAAATATAGCCGAAATCCCCGGCGGATAACATCGAAATCAGCATAAACCCGATATTAGTAGGGGATGTCCTATGGGCTACACCGTTAGGCGGATCTATTTGTACGTTATCCGGCGTCAAAAAATTATTCTCTCTATCGGTAAAATCCTCGTAATAAGCCCATATCTTCCTCGATAATTTGCGCAGGTTTTCAATTTCCTCCGGGCTTGCCTCTATGGGCTTTTTACCCTCTACGACACTTACGCTATAGGCTATTCTGGGGGATAGTAGCCAAAGGGTTCCAATGACCAATACATAGGGCAATCTTTGCAATCCTAATAACAGGGTAGCGAATAGCATTACCACAGCAGCCGCCGCGGGTTTGCCCATTTTTTTCGCATAACCGGCTAAATCATTTTTAAAGGACCTCTCCGCCTCAGAAGCCGTAACCCATTCAAGCATATTTTTTTGTGACACAAATACCCTGTACAAAGTCCTAATGATCGCATCCGTCGTTATATAGGCGTTATAGGGTAAAAATATAAATATAAGCAGACCCTGATACGCCGAGGCCCTTAACCCCGCTATTATGTTGCCATTAAGCTTGCCGCCAAATCCTGAATGGGAGCCAAATACTATATAGTCCGCTACATCGAGCAAAAACCGAAACATCACGGTAACTATAGAAAAAAATATCCATAGGCCAGGGTTACCCGGTAACACTGTAAGCCCTAGTATGATCAACAAAAATTGGAATATAGGTACAAGACTCCTTCGCAGATCGTCGGCTATTTTCCAACGGGATAACAGCGTTAATGGATTTTTAAAAGTTTCTCCCGCCTCGTTTTTTACGGTCCTGCGAAGCCATCCTATGAGTTGCCAATCGCCCCTTACCCAGCGATGTAATCGCATCATATAGGACCCGTAGCCCGACGGATAATCATCGATGAGCTCTATATCCGTGGCGAGGGCTGTTCGCACGAAACTACCTTCCAAAAGATCGTGGCTCAATACCGTATTCTCGGGGAACGCACCCTTTAACACTTTATTGAACACTTGGACGTCGTATATACCTTTACCCGTAAATATGCCTTCACCGAACAGATCCTGATATATATCGGATATAGCAGTGGTGTAGGGATCTATACCCCCCTGGCCGGCGAATATACGTGTAAACACTGAGCTGTTAGCACTTTCAATGTCTATGCTTATTCTAGGCTGGATTATCCCGTACCCATCTTTTATTATGCGCATACCATCGTTATAAACTGCCCTGTTAAGGGGGTGGGAAATGGTCCCTATTAACCTTTTTGCCACACCAATAGTCAAATTTGTGTCCGCATCTAACGTAATAACATATTTTATATCCCCGCTACGACATATATCCCCCGAAACCATCCCATAGGATGTATCCTTATCCCCTTTAAGCAGTGCGTTAAGCTCTAGTAGCGCACCCCTTTTTCTTTCCCAGCCCATCCATTTATCGTGCTTATCGTTGTACTGCCTATGCCTTACCAGGAAGAAAAATATATCCCCTTCAGTGGAATATTTTTCGTTTAGTGCCCGCACCTCGTCCATACCCGTGTTTACAATTTCCTCATCCCCGTCCATAATGCTCTTGTTCCCATCCTTAAAATCCCCGGCCAGGGCAAAGTATAGATTTTTTTCTTTGTTTGCAAGGTAGTATACCTCAAGGTTAGCGATAAGCTCTTTTACCCTTTCCTTATTCGGCAAAAGGGTTGGAACCACTACGAGGGTACGGGCGGTATCCGGTATACCCTCCTTATATTCTAACTTGGGCAAAAATCCCGGCGATATAAAATGGGCAAACAATTGGTTTATAATGCCCAGGGCCACACCGCTAGCGGGTATCAATACCACTAGGACAACTAACAGGTTTAAAAATATGCTTCTTTCCGCGGCTATGGCGTAGGAATAATATAAAAACCCCGCGGTTATTATAAGTGTAAAAAATGTAACGAGCAAAAGGTAAGAGGACGTATTATAATCGTGAAACCTATCCCTTACGACCTTTTCGGGGTTTAACAACTTTAAAAGATCCCTTCTACCCCTACCGGCGATATAATATCCTATGTGACGTTTTCTTTTGTCATCATCATGGTCAGGGGCTTCTTTAGCACACTTCAGCGCCCTTCGCGCCACGCTTATTTGGGATACCTTCGCTTTTAAAGCCAATCCTTCTATGAGCTTTCTATAATAATCCCTGGATTCGAAATCCATATCGGAGTACACCGCTGCGGGATCCTGTTTTAATATACTATGTATAGTGCACAGGGATTCGAATATATCGTTCCAATCTAAAACCGCTACGGTGTTTAGGCTTGTTATCGCATTGCCTACGGAAATCTTCCTGGCAGCCTGTTCCTTATGCTCTTGCTCTATCAGGCTTTTAACTGCCATACCGTGATCAAAGAGTTTTTCGTCTATTAAATCTATAACGTCTCCGCTGTCTATTCTATCCTTTCTTAGCCTTCGCAATAGATGCTCAACAAAGGAAGGGTTAAGGCCGGGGTTGCGTTTTATGTATTCTATAAGGGCGGGCAAAACATTATCGCCGTGCTCCCTTACCATTTTTACGGCGGTCTCCCATTGATTTTGGGTTTTATGTACTTTATCGCATATATATCTTATATTTTCTATAAGGGCTAACCGGGTCATAAGGGATAGGGACCAAACCTCCGCGCTGGATAGCTTACTGTAGTTCTGATAGGATGTGACAAAATCAATGAGCAAATCCTGATCCAATCGGCCATCGGTATGGGATATAAGCTCTAAAGCTATAGCATACACCCGTGGGTAGCCCTTAAGGGCGCCGCCCTTTAGTATATTTAACTTACGCAACCTTTCCCTTGTAAGGCTTTGCCGTATCTCCTTTACCTGTTCCTCTATTTTATAATAGTTGTCCAATAACCATTCAGAGGCGGGGGTAAGATCCCTGCCTTTTTGGGCGTAGGAATTTATATCCTTATAGACCTCCGTTATTGTGCGGAAATTATTGTCCAGCCGGCTGGGAAGGGATTTTATGTGTTTCGGCTTTTTTGAGACAATATGCTGTCGCGCTATCTGGTTTGCATGGATTTGTAGTTGGTCCGGTTGCAACAATACATCCTTAACGGCTACTGTATCATCATGTCTTAGGTTTTTATATCTATTTAAGCCAACACCAATCAGACCTATCGTCAGAATGATCAACAAAGCTCCCATAACCCCTATGTCCTTCCTCCCTATGGTACAAGACTATTTTCTATTTCACTGTAAGCTCTATTACCTTTTCCCTATAAGCTCCATTACCTTTTCGCTTATATCCGCTGAAATTTCCGTAGCATATTCCTCTGAGGAACCCTCGGCGTATATATTAAATACCGGCCTTTCAGAATCCGGAAGTACCAATGCCCAACCCCTTTTGTCCTTTATCTTTACTCCTTCGAACAGTTCAAGGTCCTTATCTCTGCTTAGATGTATTATTTCCCTTAGGATTCTGCCCTTATCCCGCCAGTCACATTTAATTTCACGCTTTATGTAATGGAACGCCGGTAATTCCCTTACCAGTTCACTTAATTTCATTTTATTTGCAACTAAAAAATCTATTATCCTGCCGGCACCCCATATAGCGTCAAAGTTAAGGTCATACTGTAGTTTTGCCCCGCCCTCGGCATCTGCAGCCTTAAGCATTGCGTTCATCCAATTAGAGGGATTAGATTTTGTCCTTATCACTTTTACGCCATAACCCTTGGCCATAGTCTCTATTATCCCGGGAGCGGTGTAGGGTAATACAAGGCTGTTTACAGAACCCGTTTTAAGTGCTATAAGGGATACAAGGGCGACATATTTTTCGCTATCTATAACATTGCCCCTATCGTCAATCAGGATTAAATTTTCTCCATTCTCGCTAAAAATTATTCCCATCTGCAGTTTTTCATTAAGCACCTGCCGTGCAATAAGCTCCTTCAGACTATCCGTTGAAGGGTAGTCCCCATCTTGATAATCGGTTTTTACGGTGCATCCAATATGTCTTAGAAATCTCGTAGCTAACGCCTGTACAGTTCCCGAGCCGGCGTGTACCAACACACTTGGACTTTTTATTTTTATTTCATCTAGATTTTGTAACATGGAGGCGCCACTTTTTAGGTATATAAGAGTGAATTCGTCCACTGTAACCGGTTTATTTATCCGGGCACCGTCACATCGGCTATAATCATCTCGGTTGAACAAATTTTCTATCCTACGCTCCGTACCCCGATCTATATTGGCCCCATTATTCCCTATAAGCTCTATGTATACCAGATCCCGTGACCGGTAATCGCTCCTTATGTGTATACCCCCTGCGGCCTCGAGATATGTAACGGCAAACCGGTTAACCGGCGCCGATGCGTTTTTTATATCTATAGCCCCGACGCCCGTGGACAGTATACCGCATATCGCTGCATCCTTTACTAACTTAGAACCGCCAGCGTTATCACAGCTTACCACGATAAAGGAATCTTCGTTCAATAGCGTGGCAAAGGCCGAACCTAGGCGGGAAGCAAACTCCGGTGTAATATCAGCGCTGACAGAACCCTTTATATCCCTTTGCCCGAAAAGTGTCTTTGCTCCCTTAGTACCCCAGATTAGGTTTTGAGTAACCGTCTTTCCTTCGTCTATTGATTTTTCCGGCCAGATCTTTATACCGGGTTTCACCGTCACCCTTTTGCTAATTGTACTTTTTGCGCCTACGACGGAGTCCTCTAAAAGGCTGACGCCGTTTTTTATATGAACGTTGGAACATACCACTGTACCCCTTAGATGGCAATAATCCCCTATGTTTACATTGTCCCATAGGATACTTTTTTTAAGAGTCGTGTTTCGGCCTATTCTGCAATTTTCACCTATTACGGTAAAGGGATGAATATCACACCCCGGGGCGATACTACAATTCCTACCAAGGTACACCGGCGGCGAAATAGTCACATTGGCGCCGAGCTCTACGCCAACATCCGCCCATACGCCCTCCTCTATCCGCCGGATAGTAGCGGGAATGTCCACACTTTCTTTGAGCATATCAAATTGTGTCTGTTTATAGGATTTCAAATCACCTATATCGCACCAGTAATCCTTTGTAATGTAACCGTACATAGGTACTTTATCCCTTAGAAGCTTCGGAAAAAGGTCCCTACTAAAATCGAACCTTTCGCCGGCTTTATAGTATTCTAATACCTCGGGTTCCAATACATATATACCGGTATTTATCGTATCGCTGAACACCTCACCCCAGCTTGGTTTTTCAAGAAATCTTATTATGCGTTCATTTTCATCGGTTATTATTACTCCATATTCCAGGGGCACTGCTTCTTGTTTTAGTATTAGGGTGGCCTTTGAACCCTTTTTTTTATGAAAATCTATAGCACCGTCTAAATCGAGGTCCGTTAACGCATCACCGCTTATTACGACAAATGTACTGTCCAAACCCTCGCCGGCATTTTTTACGCTACCCCCTGTCCCAAGGGGTGTCTGTTCGATGAAATAGTTTAAATGCACGCCCCATCCGTCGCCTTTCCCGAAGTATTCGGTTATTGAAGAGGGCAAATATGCTAAAGTTACGGATACCTCCTTTATGTTATGTTTCTTTAACAATTCTATCGTATATTCCATAACCGGTTTATTGAGCACGGGTACCATGGGTTTCGGCATACCACAGGTTAAGGGCCTAAGCCTTGTTCCCTCGCCCCCCGCCATTATTACAGCTTTTATGTCAATCACTCCTTGCTATTATGCTGGTAATACAATCCTATACTTTAAAATTGGTCAATCCTTTGGTTTATATTACCCAAATGTGCAAGGATTAATTCGAAACCAATGAAGCCATTAATTAAAAAAAGCGCCCCGAACGATGGAGCGTTGTAACTTGATTTTTGTTTGTATTTATATCATATGGGGTGAATACATAGTATAAAAGATCCCGTATACGCGCAATTGGGACCTTTAATCAACACCCTTTTTGTGCTCTTTTCTGCAGTTACTGCAATAGCCGTATATCTTTATAGGCCTTCCGGAAATATAGAAGCCCCGATCCCCCATTATCCGTCTTTTAAAATCGACTAATAATCGTTCGCCGATCTCCTCGACTTTGCCACATTCCAAACAGATTAAATGGTGGTGCCCCGGTACGCCGGGACCTATGAATTCGTACCTGGCTGGAGATCTTTCCATCGGGAGCCTATGCACAAGCCCTACCCTTTGAAATAGTTCAATAGTACGGTAGACGGTTGCAAGCCCGGGTTTGTTCGAATCGTCATTGTCCAGGGCAAGGAAACGGTGTATATCCTCTATTTCCAAATGTTGTCCCCTATGGCTATATAACATTTCAAGGATAGCTTTTCTCTGGGGCGTCACCCTTATATCCTGTTCCTTTAATAGATTATAGGCTTCTTCGATCAACCGTCATACCCCCTTCATCAAGGCACGTATCATTAAAAGTCCGTTTTATCGTTATAAAGATCTATTACGGTTTTTATCCTTTGTAGTTCTCCGCGAAGCCATTATTGACTTATGCCCATAACTAATTGTATTGTCATTTTGGGCATAAGTCAACTACCGCTATTAAAAACGGCCCTTCACATGCCCCGTTACAAAGGGTAGCTGGCTTAGCATGATGAATGCCCTATTATAATTCTAATAATCATTAGCTGGTCTTTCTATACGGGCAAACCCTTGTTCTACCATCTGTTCAAGGTTTACACGGGACATTTGCCTATAGGATCCATCCTTTTCAAAAAGTTTTATCACGTTCCCATCAACCTTCGATATCCTTGATCTGAATACATTGTCCGGAGTCTTAAACACTACGATATCGTTGCATTCAAATTTCATTATAAACGTCCTCCCCCTTTAAACATTCTATGCCTATTTATTTCCTATTTAGATACCCTAAATATATCATTCCACATACTGCTAAAAAAACCTGCCCCGAGGGATATAATTAATCATTTAGTTTTTTATTCCTTTGCTATATAATAGAACATAGAAAAACTAAGGAGGTATTAGAAAATGATAGTATCCCATGTAAAGGATGTAAAGGGAATCAAAGTACAAGCCCCCGGGGCCGTCGGTGCTGTAAGAAAAGTGCTCATATCCCCGGCCGAAGGTTGGGAGGGCTATGTGATGAGGGTTTTTGATGTCGATAAAGGCGGCAGTACCCCCAAGCATTCCCATGATTGGCCTCATATAAACTATATATTAAAGGGTAATGGAATATTGTACTTAGACGGTGTTGATTATGAGATCGAAGAAGGATCCTTTGCTTATATCCCCGGCGGCAAAGAACATAATTTCCGCAACACCGGTACCGGAGAATTATCCCTGATTTGTATTGTACCCGAGGAAGGCGACGTATAACGGTATTGCCGTCCGGCACAGGGGGGATCGTTAATATCCTTTATGACGATTTTTTCCCCCCCTCGCTTCCGCCGGCACGGTCGCACAACCCCCCTCCTCCGCATTAGCTACGTATCGGTTTCGTAGGAATCATGCTATACCTTATCCCCTTAACTCCGCTTCGAATTTCAATCCCTGCAACTACTGCCTTATAGGTATACTTTTCTGGTTCCATTTTCCGGTTGTATAGTACATAAAGGATATTAAATAGTTTGCGGCCCAGCCCATAGGAATAGCGTACCATACCGCTCCAATACCCCATACAGGGGTTA
This sequence comes from uncultured Clostridiaceae bacterium, assembly GCA_964508195.1. Lineage (GTDB taxonomy): Bacteria > Bacillota > Clostridia > Ch29 > Ch29 > JAAYEV01. Next base: position 45,926 of record CAZDSH010000003.1, on the reverse strand, counting down.
ACTTAGAGGCGACTATAACCCTTATGCTTAGGTTCACCAGGTTGGAAACGGTAAACACCGTCATATCCCCGGCCCCACGCAACACGCCGTCTGTTATGGATTTAAGACCTATGAATATAAAAAAGTAACCGATAAACCTTAAAAAGCTAATACCTACGTCGAAGGCCTCGCTACCGCTTTCAACGTCCAAAAACAACGAAACGATAGGCCTATGGAATAGTGCAATTATAAGTGCAATCGTTATCGCAAAGGTGCCGACTATCCTGTACCCAGCGCTATAGCCCTCTTGTACCCTTTCATGTTGACCTGCACCGATGTTTTGCGCCGTAAATGTTGAAATCGCGTTCCCCGTTGCGATCATCGGAACAATGCATATCGTTTCTATTCGCGTTGCTACGGAATAGCCCGCTAAAACTGAGGAGCCAAAACCGTTTACAACGGACTGAACTAGCACTATACCTATGGAAACGATTGATTGTTGTAATATTGAAGGTATTGAAATAAATATCATTCTCTTTAACATACGCAGGTTAAACTTGTCCACGTACCTTGTATCGGTATCGTAGGATTTTATCGTCCTCATTAGCACGATAAACGAAGCGACCGCCGATACCCCCTGGGCAATCACTGTAGCAATAGCCACCCCTGCAACACCCATGTTCAGAACTATGACCATATAAAGATCGAGGAAAACGTTCAACACCGATGAAAATATAAGAAAATACAAGGGTATTTTAGATTTACCTAGGGAATTAAATATAGATGATAAGATGTTATACATAAACAGAAACGGGAGCCCCATAAAATAAATATTCAGGTAAAGGGCAGCATCGTTAAAGATGTCCGAAGGCGTATTTAATGCTAGTAACATTCGCCTGTTTGCACAAACACCGAATAATAGCAGAAGCGTGCTTAGGGCAAAAAAACTTATAAGGGAAGTATATATGGATGTCTTCATATTCTCGTATTCCCCCGCCCCTAGGTACTGGGACGTTATAACGGAGGACCCAATCCCGCCGCCTATTGCTATCATTATAAATATGGTAGTCAACGAGTAAGATGCCCCTACTGCTGCTAGGGCACCTTCACTAACGAACCTCCCCACTATAATCGAATCAACCATGTTGTAGAACTTTTGAAACAAATCGCCTATTATCATAGGAAGTGCAAAAAACAATAAAGATTTCCCCGGATGATCCTTTAGCATGTCGTATTTTTTCATTGTGAACTCCCTTTGCTGTAGGTTTGATAATGTTTAATAAAACAATATTAATTATCGTACACTTTTTACAAATAGTCAATAGGCCCCACTACGATGGAACAGGGGCACTCCCGTATCAGTATTGCTTTTTGTTTTGTGGGCATATTAATTTTATATTAATAAAGAAAGGGGTAAATAATGTGCAACCAACAACGAGTAAAGGAACTAATAGATTGATACATGAGAAATCGCCCTACCTTCTGCAGCATGCTTATAACCCCGTAGATTGGTACCCCTGGGGCAAAGATGCCTTTGAAAAGGCAAAAGGGGAGGATAAGCCTATATTCCTCAGTATAGGCTATTCCACCTGCCATTGGTGCCACGTCATGGAAAGGGAATCCTTCGAGGATAGGGAAGTAGCCGAGGTGTTAAACAATTATTACGTATCCATTAAAGTGGACAGGGAAGAACGGTCGGATATAGACAGCATATACATGTCGGCATGCCAAGCTATAACCGGTCAAGGGGGCTGGCCCCTCACCGTGATAATGACGCCGGATAAGATACCCTTCTTTGCCGGTACCTATTTCCCAAAGACAAAAAAATACGGGCACCCCGGGCTCATGGATCTCTTACTCCAGATCAAAACCGCCTGGGATACTGAAAGGGCCCGGCTTGTAAGGATTGGTAACGACGTTGTTGAGATGATAAAACATTCGCCCGAAGGGGCAAAGGACGAAACCCTTGACGAAAAAACCCCGGATAACGCTTTCCGGAATTTACAAAGCTCCTTCGATAGATCCTATGGCGGGTTTAGCGGGGCACCTAAATTCCCAATGCCCCACAATATAATGTTTCTTTTAAGGTATTGGAAGGCTAAAGGAGAACACCGTGCCCTCCAAATGGCGGAAACGACCCTTAAGGGTATGTATAAAGGCGGAATATTCGACCATATAGGGTTTGGGTTTTCCAGATATTCCGTCGATGATAAATGGCTTGTACCCCACTTTGAGAAGATGTTGTATGATAATGCCCTTTTAGCCATGGCTTACACGGAAGCATATCAGGCTACGGGCAATAGGCTTTATAAGGATATTGCACAAAAAATATTTACCTATGTCATGAGGGATATGACCTCATCGGAGGGAGGGTTTTATTCCGCCGAGGATGCGGATTCCGAGGGGGAGGAAGGAAAATTTTATGTATGGACTCCCGAAGAAATAAAGGCCATAGTAGGCGAGGATAACGGTAGGCTATTTTGTAAACATTACGATATAAAACCCGGGGGTAACTTTGAAGGGAAAAACATTCCGAATCTTATCTATACTAACCTCGAGGAGCTCCAAAGGAATGAACCCCTAATGTCAAAATTAGAAGCTATAAGACAAACACTTTTTGTGTACAGGGAACAAAGGCACCGTCCCCATAGGGACGATAAAATCCTTACCCCTTGGAATGGGCTTATGATCGCCGCCTTCGCTTTGGGGGGTAGAGCTTTTAATGAGAACAAATATATTAAAATAGCGGAAAAAGCCCTTGAATTCATTGAACAAAATCTCCTAGGAACAGACGGCCGGCTTCTAGCTAGATACAGGGATGGCGAGGCGGCACTTTTAGCATACCTTGATGATTATGCATTCCTCATCCTAGGGCTTTTAGAGCTGTATCGGAGTACCTTCAAGACAGATTACCTCCAAAGGGCCCTGGAATTAAATGAAGATATGCTCGGGATTTTCGGAGACGACGATAGTGGCGGCCTTTATCTGTACGGCCATGATAGCGAACAGCTTATAACACGGCCTAAGGAGGCCTATGACGGGGCTATTCCCTCGGGGAACTCCGTAGCCCTATACAATATATCCCGTCTATTTAGGCTAACGGGGGATGCCAATCTAAAACATAAGGCCGAAGGGCTTATTAACGCCTTCGGCGGCGAAGTAAGCCGTAATCCGATGGGCTATACATTCTTTATATCCGCCCTTATGTTTCATGAAGGACCTACTAAGGAGATAGTATTAACAGCCCGCTCCAGGGCCCATGCAGGGGATATGTTAGAGAAAATAAATGAAGGCTTTATGCCCTTTGCAACAGTATTATTGAACACAAAACCGAATAACTTGGACAAAATCGCCCCCTTTACAAAGGAACAAAAAATGCTCGAAGGAAAACCTACGGCCTACGTATGCGAAAATTTTGCATGTCTTAGACCGACAACGGACTCCGATATTCTGTCGGGTATACTACTGTCGTAATCGCATAAACAATAAAAACAAGGACCTTATAGGTAATTCTGTATTAATTAAGAAGGAATCCTTAAAAAGTTTGAGAATAGTAATTATATAAGGGAGGTCGTGTAAAATGGATATAGAACAATTTATGGTAGAGGATTGGATGAATACCTATGAGATGGATGCGGTATACAACTTAGCGGAGACCTGTGTTGATTCTTTTACGCTGGGCGGGCTTATATCCCTGGCCGAGGAGCCCCAAGACTTTATGGAAAAACTTTATGATAAAAAACTGACCTATGGCCATATTAAAGGGTCCCCGGAGCTTCGCAGCCTAATCGCCTCTAAATATTCCGATTTAAACGAAGGGAACGTAATAATAACCCAGGGGGGCATAGGTGCGAACTTCCTCGCACTTTTTTCCTTAGTAAACCCCGGCGACAAAATAGTATGCGTGCACCCGACTTATCAACAGTTATATTCGGTACCTGAATCCTTCGGCGCCGAAGTTACGCTACTTAAGCTAAAACCCGAGAACAGTTTTCTGCCGGATCTCAATGAGCTTAAGACCGCAACTAAAGACGGAGTGGATATGATAATACTTAACAACCCTAATAACCCTACCGGTTCCATCATTGAAGGGGAAATGCTCCGTGAAATAATACACATAGCTAGGGAAAATGATGCCTATGTACTGTGTGATGAAGTATATAGGGGACTTTTACATGAACCGGATCTTAGTGTACCCTCTGTCGTTGATATTTACGATAAGGGCATAAGCACCGGTAGCATGTCCAAGGCCTATTCCCTTGCCGGCCTGAGGCTTGGATGGATATCAGCCTCGACGGGAATAATAAAAGAATGTTTCCGTCATAGAGATTATGTAACCATAAGCTGCGGCATGTTAGATGATCTGTTAGCAGTACTAGCCCTTAAAAACCAGGACAAAATAATGAAACGGAATCTCAAGATTATACGGACAAATGCTGACTTGTTACAGGAATGGGTATCAAACCAAGAGGGGATAAGTTATATAAAACCCCGAGCGGGTACTACCGCCTTTTTGAAATACGAATACCCGATAGCATCCCGGGATTTTTGTCATTCTCTGTTCAAAAAAAATGGCACCATGCTGGTGCCGGGGAAGTGTTTTGATATGGAAGGATGGCTTAGGATGGGGTATGCCTGCAGTACTGATATGCTAAAAGCAGGTTTGGAAAAACTCGCTGAGTACATGGAAACCCTCGATTAAAAACCCTATACACCCCACCACAGAAGGGCCTATGGCGATGGCGCTGCTATTGCAGCTCCTCCCATAGCCATTCCGTTACCTGTTTTATAATAGGCTCACATATATCAGTCCTTATACGCTGTTTATCCCGTTTTATGCTTTCAAGATCCCCGGGATCGTAGCCTAGGATATCAATACAGTTCACATATTCGTATTTTTTTATGAACTTATCTACGAGCCTTTCCGCCTTTGAGTACGATATTTCTCTATCGCCCTTAGGCGTACTTCGTCCATATTTTAAACCGACGGCCATTATTGCCCCGGAGAGGGCACCGCACATATATTTTCTTTTATATATTCCTCCGCCGAAGGGCGTCGCCAGCTTCGGTATTATTTCGCTCTTTATCCCCAACAGTTCGCTACATGTAAGGAGTATCGTCTCACAGCAATTATAATCCTTATTAAAATAACCCTTACCCCTTTCAATTGCCTGTTCTTTTCCGATTTTACATATTCCGTTCATGTTTATCTACCCCCGTGTTGTAAAATATATAAAGCCCTTTAAATACACTTAAATGATACCAGAATAATGACTAATTAACCATCCCATAAAAAAATGAGAGCATGTAAAAACCATACTCCCATCGTAAGGGCTGCTCTATGTTCCTAATCATCACCCTCCGCCTCAACATCCACATCAAACATTTCTAAAGTGTCCATGATCACCTCTTCGTTGGACCTGTTTGGCTCCCTTTCCTGGTGATATGAAATAACGTTGAGCATCGCTTCACCGGTAACCTCTACCCCTAAACCGTATTCGATTTGAACGGATATAGAGGGCATACCGGCCTTCGTTACCATTGAAGTATCGAGGGATGTAGGTTGCTGGGAAATCCAAGCAAGTATTTTTTTGTTCCTATAGCTTTCACCGCCGAGGCATTTAAGGGGAAGGATTTCAGAAAACCTGGCATCTTCCTTCGCTACGTAAGTATCGCCGCCGGCCTCGTACCAAACATGTACCTCAAAAACCCCGTTTATCCGCACCTTTACTTTATCATCCGTTATTTCATCGAAATCGCTACTTTTTATCTGGGCCCCCTTTATCCTATGGCCTAATATCTCTATAGGCCTTTTATCGTCCGTAACATTTATATATATAGTGGTATTACACATTTGTGTTGCGCTGCCATATACCGCATTAGTTATTATTGTTCGCACCCTGCCGCCATCGCCCCGTAGGTTATTAGTACCCTCCATTGCTTTCACCCCTTTTGCCAAAAATAAAATTATATTCCTATACTATACTATTCCGCCAAACTATTAATGTGATAGAAGGTCTATATTTTTCTGTATTACGTACAAAAGAAGAACAATATTCGCCGAAACGATGCACCCCCTTTATATGTGCCAACGCTTAAGTTACGGGAAAATCCCTGTTTTGCCGCTATTAAATTGTGCCATGTACTGATATAATAAAAGCGGTTATTTTAACGCCCACAAACTTCGGGATAAATATCCCCAGTTTAATAATCCCTAGGATTTACCGTAATATCCTGCATAGGTCTATTGGATTAAAAAAAAATTATATTATCATAGATAGGAAGTGGTCTAGTGAAGTTAATGGACGTTCTAGGTCCCTTATGGAAGACAGCGAAGGGAGTTATACCATTGACGGCGGCGTTAGTTATCATCCAAACCGTCATACTTAAAAAACCTATTGAAGAGGTTAAAAATTTTACAACGGGCATACTTATTACATTACTCGGACTACATTTATTCCTTTATGGGACAAGCGTCAGCCTAATCCCCCTAGGGGATTCCGTTGGCAGACATCTTTATGTGTTAGACAATAAATGGATAATAATACTAATAGGTTTTGTTATAGGCTATAGCGGCACCCTCGTAGAGCCGGCCCTGAGGGCACTGGCGCTACAGGTAGAGGAACTATCCCAGGGCGCTATCCCGCAAACCGTGCTGTTGCATAGCGTTGCCGCGGGCTTCGGCCTTGGTCTATCCGTAGGGCTGTATAGGATAATGTCCAACGTATCATACGTTAGGGTGATCATCCCATTATTGATTATCATTATCCTTTTATCCATTGTAACCCCTGACCCCTATACATCTATTGCAATGGATTCGGCTAGCGCTACGACGGGTCCTGTGAATATCCCAATAAATATGGCCATAGCCATCGGCCTTGCCAGCATTATCGAAGGGGTGGACCCTTTGCTCTCGGGCCTTGGCATCGTAGGGCTTACGTCCATTGGGTCCATGGTATCGGTAATGATTCTAGGGGTGCTGACAAAATTCTAATAAAAGGAGGCTTTCCCGTTGGTTGATAACAGTTTAGATATAAGGTGCATTGTCGCCATCGTTGAAAGGGGCAAGGCGGACAAAATAGTTAATGCGGCAAAAAAAGCCGGTGCTACAGGGGCCACAATATTATACGGAAGGGGTACCGGATTAACGGAGGCAAAAAGATTTCTAAATATGCATATAGAATCCTCTAAAGAAATAATATTTGTTCTGTCCGAGGATTCTAAAAAATCGAGGATCATGGATGCTATGGTGGACAGGGGCAGGTTAAAGGATCCCGGCACAGGCATAATATTTTCGGTGAAAATTTCTGACCTAATAGGGCTACACCATAGAAACCAGTTTAATAAATAAAATTGAACCAAGGATTTGGGGATGGTTATTATGAAAAAACTTGTTCGGTCCTTTATGGTATTGTTTTTAATCCTGCTCTTTACACCGAATACCGTGTCATTGGCAAGATCCTATGACATAGTAAACTATGATATGGACATCGCAATAAAACCCAACGGTGATGCCCAGTTTGAAGAGAGGATTAATTATGATTTTTCCGGGGATTTTAACGGAGTTCTCCGGGATATAGACCTTAGCAAAACCGATGGTTACGATGATATTAGAATCTACGTAAAGGAGGGTGAGCTTCTGAGGGAATTCTCCCCGGGGCAAAGGGGGGATCCCGGCGAGTACGAGCTCTCCCAAAACGGGAACATCCTATCCCTTAAGGTATACGAAAGCACCAGTAACCGTGAAAAAACCTTCGTATACGCCTACACTTTAAAAAATGTTGCCGAAAAGTACAACGATATAGGAACCTTTAACCGAAGGGTGATAGATAAGAACTGGGATGTACCCTTAAAAAATATAAGCATAAAAATCAATATACCCGATGGCGCCTCGAAGGATGAGCTCAGGGTTTTCGCCCATGGCCCCTTGACAGGTCGCTCTGAAATCCTCGATGATAAAACCTTTTCCTTCTTCGTGGATGAGGTAATGCCCGGCACCTTCGTCGAGACCTTAGCTGTTTTTCCGCCCCGGCTTATACCGGATTCCCGAAATGTTTATGATCGGGACGAACTTCCGGCAATACTAGAAAACGAACAAAGGCTGGCTGATGAGGCAAACAGAATACGCGAACATGCCCGGGCGGAGTTAGCGCATTTAGAAAAACAAAAGAACATAAGGAAAAGACTGTTCCCGGCATTTTTGCTGATCATCCTCATAGCCCTTCTGTCCTTTGTTACATTAAACTTAAAATACGGCCGTGAACTGAGGCCACACTTTAACGGCGATTATTATAGGGAACTGCCCGGGGACTATACTCCCTCGGTGATGAGTTATTTGTTAGAAAGAAATAATATAGGCCCTAAGGATATAATGGCCACCCTTATGGATCTCGTGAGAAAAAAGCAATTAAAACTTATAAAAGTAGAACTAGATCAAAGGACGGGGTTATTCTTTAGAAATAAAACCGTGGAAAAATACAGATTACAAAGGATAAAAAATACGGACGCCGATACCCTAACGACCTATGAGGTATTCCTAATGGATTGGTTCATCGACCGCCTCGGCGGTGACGAGGGCCTTATATTGGACGATCTTAAACGGATTCTAAAAAATAAAAAAACCGCCTCGGAGTTCAGGCAGGATTATAAAACCTTTAAAGATCTCGTAAAAGCAGAGGGCGCGACAAAGGGCTTTTTTACATCTAGGGATCTTACCGGTAGCGGCAAATACATCCTACTAGCCCTTTTCCTTATAATCTCCGGGATCACGGCACTTTTTTCCGTAGGGACCCTGTTATTCGGTATTCCGGCTATTATCCTTGGGATTTTGTTGCCTATAAACCTGGGGGCCCTTAAAATCAAAACAAGGCTAACGCGCTATGGCGTCGAACAAAGGGCTAAATGGGGTGCTTTTAAACGGTTTTTGCTTCATTTTTCTAACATGGATAAGGCCCAAATACCTTCAATCGTTATATGGGAACATTATCTGGTCTATGCTATTTCCTTGGGAATAGCTAAGGAAGTATTAGATCAGTTGCCAAAGGTATTCAGCGAGGGCGAGTTAAAGGATCCTGGCCTAACCTATATGGGCGGGTACGGATACGGGTTCCATTCCTTCCATATCATGAACACTACGATGACAAATACCATTAACTCTGTTACCCAAGCGATAAATACTGCCTCAATAGCGGCCTCCCCCTCCTCCTCGGGCGGCGGTTTCGGCGGCGGTTTCAGCGGCGGCAGTTCCGGCGGCGGTGGCGGTGGCGGTGGCGGTGGTGCTTTTTAAAATATAATCGGTAAGGGGATGTTAAAAATGCAAACTATCGTTTTTATTGGGCTTTTAGTGCTCATCGGGTTATATGTAATGTTTACGTATAACCGGTTAATCCTTTTAAGGACCAGGGTCGAAAACGCCTGGGCCCAGATTGATGTACAGCTTAAAACCCGGGCGGACCTTATTCCCAATCTAGTGGAAACGGTTAAGGGATACGCCGCCCACGAAAAAACCACTTTCGAAAATGTAGTAAAGGCCAGGAACAGGGCCTTAAGCGCCAGAACGCCGGAGGAGACTATAGAGGGCAATAATATGCTATCCGGCGCCCTTGGTAGACTTTTGGCGATAGCGGAGGCCTATCCGGAGCTTAAAGCAAACACGAATTTTATCGCCCTACAGGGGGATCTTAAAGACGTGGAGGATAAGATAAGGTACTCGAGGCAATTTTATAACGATACGGTGCTAAAATATAACAGCGGTATACGTTTGTTCCCTAAAAATATCATTGCTAGGATGTTTAATTTTAGCCAAAGACCGTTCTTCCGAATTGAAGAACAGGACAAAGAAGTCCCTAGAGTCAGATTTTAACGAAGCGTAGGATACCCTGCCCACAAAACCGCAACTTCTTCTTCGTGGGTTACCGTCGGCGGGGTATTTTTTTAATGCACGGACGGTCCATGCACGCCTAGACACGGCATGATATTATTAAGGGATAGCTGTAAAAGGATCCCGTTCATGTAGTTGACATGTAAAATATTTGTATTATAATCTATAATAGTTGATAAGTCAACTATGGGTGCCGAACCCCTTAGGATCGCATCTAAAACCCGCTACCGGTTTTAGCCGCGGGAAGGGAGAAACTGAGCATGAAAAAAAGCTTCGGACGGCTTATGTCCATATTACATCGCCATTCGCAGATGTATTTTAATTGTTCGTTAAAGGAATTCGGGATAACCTCCGCGGAGTATTCCTTTTTGTTGTACCTTTACAAAAACGACGGGGTTACCCAGGATAAACTGTCATGTTACCTATATATCGATAAGGCCGCCACAGCCCGGGCAATACAATCCCTCGAACAAAAAGGTTACGTAACAAAGGCCAAGGACCCCTTAGACAGGCGATGCAACCGGATATTCCTTACGGATAAGGCGAAGAACTGCGAACATGAAATATGGCGAAGGATCCGGCATTGGGGCGAATTCCTGACGGAGGAGATCAATGAGGCTACGACGGATATAGTTATAAATACATTGGAGAAAATGATAGAAAGAATCGAGGATACTAATTTTACAAAAATATTGGAGGAATCTCAATATGGAACACACAAATCCCCTGGGCAGGGAAAAGATATCTAAACTGTTGATAAAATATTCCGTACCCGCTATAGTAGGCATGGTAGTAAATTCCCTTTATAACGTCGTAGACAGAATTTTTATAGGCAACAGCCCTGATCTGGGCTCTAACGGCCTTGCGGGTATCACTATCGGATTTCCCATTATGATAATACTTATGTCCATGGGCAATCTTTTCGGCGTTGGAGGTGCCACCCTGTTCTCTATTAGGCTTGGTCAGGGTAGGAATGAAGAGGCTAAAAATATAATGGGCAATGCCTTCGTGATGCTTATACTATCCGGCCTACTATTTATGCTCTCCGGCCAGATCTTTTTAAAACCTATACTATCGGTTTTTGGTGCCAGTGAGAAGGTATTGCCCTATTCGGTGGAGTATATGAGGATTATATTCTTTGGCGCCGTATTCCAGGTTCTGAGCATGGGTATGAACAACTTTATAAGAGCCGACGGTAGCCCCAACATCGCGATGCTCACGATGTTTATGGGTGCCGGTATCAATATACTCCTTGACCCATTGTTTATATTCGTCTTCAGGATGGGTATGACCGGTGCGGCCCTTGCCACCATACTGGCTCAGTTTATATCTGCGACATGGGTTGTAGCCTATTTTTTAGGTAATAAATGTAACAACAAATTAGAAATCGGATACATGCGCCTTAAAACGGCTATTATCACCCGTATAACCCTTCTCGGTCTACCGGGGTTTTCTATAAGCCTTGCCAATAGCCTCATGAACGCAATACTCAACAAAACTCTCTTAATATACGGCGGCGATATCGCCATATCCGGTATGGGCATTTTAAACAGCCTACGGACTATGCTGCTAATGCCCCTTATGGGTATACGACAGGGAATGCAACCAATAATCAGTTTCAATTACGGTGCCAAAAAGTTTGATCGGGTTAAGACCGCTACGGGCCTCGCTATAGCCGCGGGTACCGCAATCGTGATCCTGGGATACGCTACCATAAGACTGTTCCCCGTTCAGCTTATTTCACTTTTTAACCGTGAACCAGAGCTCATTGAATTCGCCAGCTACGCGTTAGTCACGTGGTTTATGTGCCTGCCGGTGTTCGGTTTTTTTGTAGTCGGGTCAAATTTCTTCCAAGCCATAGACCGGCCCAGGTCCGCCATGTTCTTAACCCTTACCCGTCAACTAGTATTCCTTATACCGGCTATTATTATATTCCCGAAATATTGGGGCATGACAGGTCTTTTACATTCCACGCCCTTCGCGGACTTTTTTGCGGCCCTCTTAACGGGTATATGGTTTTATCATGGCATCAGAAGCCTGGATAAGGAGGCACAAAAACCGGTGCGGAAGAAAGTGGCGATTCAAAGTAAATAACTACGAAAAGTTTACACTTTGTTTAAAGTTTGTTGAATAGGGCTTTAAAACCCTTTGTTATATTTAATATAGCAAAGGGGGTTAGCATGATGCAAAGTACTTGTTCGATACCGCGGAATACGTCGCCGGCTACGGCTAAACTTTTAACAGAGGGCGGCGAAAGAATCCTTTCCATAGATTCTATCCGGGGATTAGCTATAATAATGATGGTTTTTAGCCATGGTCTGCATTGGTTTTACGCAGGGGGCTCCCATAGTATAGTAAGCCTGTTTGGTGCAAACTCTGTAGGGGATATGGCCACACCCTTTTTCTATACCATCTCGGGGGCGGCCCTGTACCTTTCGATTACATCGCGGCTCCGGAGGGCACACGATTTTAGCACGGTGTTTTATTTTTATTTAAAGAGATTTAGCCAATTGTTCCTAATAGGCGTTTTTCTATCGAAGGCCTGGGGCGTGCTTCAAGCCCAGGCGGTATCCCTTTTTATAATAGCCGCGATATTTTTAAGGGCAAAAAAGTTTCTGTCCCTTAAAAAAAGCGTGACATGTATTGTAATAACGGGACTGTTGATGCTCATAGGGCATTATATCCTCATAGGCCCGCCTGGAACAAAGCCCCGGCTGGATATCCTTGGGGATACATTCCCGCTACTTGCAATAGCCGGGCTTAACGCCCTAGGGTTTTGCCTAGGCTATTATTTAAAGGCAAAGGGCGTAGGCCCTTGGCTCCTCATGGTAGGGGTACCCCTTATAGTAGCGGGACTATTTATACACCGTTATTTTCAGCCTATCCGTCGCATAAACATGAGTATATCCTTTATTATGTTTGGTGTAGGCATGGCAATGTTATTGATGTACGTATTCGCTTTACGTAGGGTGAAAACAACTGCACTAATGCGGATATTGGCCAATGTGGGTAAAGGTTCCCTATTTTTGTTCGTATCCCATTACACGATAATATTCGTCCCCTTATACTTAACGGGCCTTTTAGAAACGTTTAACAAGCCCGTAGCGATTATACTTTCAAGCCTTTTAGTCTTTACAATCGTTAGACTCGCTACATGGTATCGGCATAAAAAGTTCTTTACGGTCTACGGATTAATGGATAAAGCCTTTGCGGGAATAGTATCTAATGTTCAACGGCTACTGAAAGGTGCCCCTTCGATATTTGCCGCCTGTTGGCTTTATATTACAGATAGATATTTTAACGATAAGGCAGGTGCCGGCCATAGCATTAGCGAAGGTTAATATTAAGGGTAATAGGATTCGAAGGTGGTGTCTTAGATGCAATGGACCGGCAATATATTGGTCGTTGATGACGATAGTGATATATGTGATATGGTATCCATCGTACTTAAAGCCGAGGGCTTTGCGGTGGATACTGCCTTTGACGGCAAAACTGCCCTAGATTTAATAGACAAAAATGATTATGAAGTCGTGATCCTGGATATTATGCTTCCGGTTTTAGACGGCTGGGAAGTATGCCGTCGTATCCGAAGGGGTTTACGAAAGGGTATTCCTATCATAATGTTAACGGCTAAAGCCTCCGAAGCCGACAGAATCCTTGGCCTACAGATCGGTGCCGATGATTATGTGGTAAAGCCCTTTAGCCCTAGGGAGCTTGCAACCCGTGTTAAAGCGCTTATCCGCCGGGCCAAGGAATACAACATAGCAAAGGTAATAACCATTTCAGATTTGACCGTTGATATAAGCAGTTACCGCGTATTACGGAATAACAAGCCTATTGAGCTATCGCCGAAGGAGTTCGAACTCTTATCACTGCTCATACAACAACCGGGGCGGCTTTTTTCTAGGGATGAAATACTCCAGCGTATTTGGGGGTACGATTATTCAGGCAGTACCCGCACCGTCGATGAGCATATAAAAAGGCTTCGCCAAAAACTTAACACGAATCGGTACCAGTACATCCAAACGGTATGGGGCATAGGATATAAATTCGAGGTGAACAACGTATGAGGCGTTTCATAAGACCAAAGAGCATATTTGGTAAACTCCTCCTCAGCTTTATGGCCGTTATATTTATCACCTTAATAGCGGTAGGTGCCCTGCTCTCTTATTTAGTAGAAAAATATTTCTATGGCGTGAGGGAACTTGAGATAAAACAACAGGCAGAAATCGCGGCAAACTTGATACAGGAGACATTAGATAAGGATAAAGGGGAACAGATACCTGATATAGTAACGCCCCTTGCTGAATCCTTTGATATGGAAATAAGGGTTCTAAACGCGGAGGGTCAGGCGGTGGCCAGGACATTACCGTCGAAGGGCGAACATAGGGGCGTTGAAGCCCTTAGCTTTGAAAAGCATGAGCTAGAACAGGTCTTTATGGGTAACGCCCTAACTAAAAAGGCCTTCGGGCCGGGGGCTAAACGTTTGCTAGTCGCTATGCCCATCCCCGTTCCGAAAATGCTAGAGGAAAATGACGAACTCGAAGAAGTTAAAGGTATAATAATCCTTGATGCACCTTTAAAGGGAATAGAGGACACCATTGCCCATTTAAGCAAACTTATCATTTTATCGGGGTTAGGTGCCACATTGATTGCAGGTTTTATAGCCTTTTCCTTATCGAGGAACATCGCCCAGCCCCTTCGATCTATAAACAGATCAGCCCGGGAGCTAGCCTCGGGAAACTTTAAGAGTCGTATACCCGTTACCGGCAATGACGAGATCGCCCAGATTACCCGGGCCTATAATTACGCCGCTGCGGAAATAGAAAAAACCGTTCTGGAACAAAAAAAGCTCGCCCTTATGCGCAAGAATTTATTGGATAATGTGTCCCACGATTTTAGGACACCCTTAAGCGCTATCCGCGGTTATACTGAATTAATGCTTGACGGTCTATTGCCCCCGGAGGATCAATATAAATATTTACACCTGATACTGGATAATAGCATGTATTTAAACCGTTTGCTCCAGGATCTGTTAGAGTTGTCCTCTATAGAAAGCGGCGATATTAGACTCAATAGGGAACCTTTACAGGTTGGGGAACTGGTAAGCCGTAGCGTTAACAGTGCCATGGCCCGGGCGGCACGAAAAAATATCCGTTTAAGGTTACGCATAGAGGATGGGCTACCAAACCTTCAGGCCGATCCCCATAGGATGCACCAAGTGCTTATAAACCTTTTAGACAATGCGGTCCAGTATACGCCTAAGGGTGGTACTATATGGCTTAGGGCTTACTCTTCAAAGGATGGAAACTCTATTTTGTTCGAGGTTGAGGATACCGGCATAGGCATACCCCGGGACGAACAGGATAAGATTTGGGAAAGATTCTATAAGGTGGATAAATCCCGGGGTGACGCAAAAAAAAGTCCCGGCCTTGGGCTATCCATTGCTAGACAGTTAGTAGAAATCCATGGCGGTAGCATCAAAGTAACAAGCCAAAGGGGGCAGGGCAGCATATTTAGTGTATCCCTTCCCATAGATCCGGATACTACGGACTAAACGGGGGTACCCTACCCCCCGCCATCATCGCACCGGTACCTATTTTTGTTTTTCATAATACCCCTTTAGGAACTTAGCTACCTCGGTTTCCGCATCTTTATTTATTACATGAATCCTAACGCCGGCCATCCGAGCACTATCAACAAAAACGTTTACCGTTGAGGTATAAAAGGATGTACCTACTACGAGTACCTGTTTACATGAGCTGGCTCGTTTAGTGGCCTCATAAAAATGGCGTATGCTGTCCCCGTAAAGTACTACATTAGGTTCGTATAGGGCACCACATTTTTTACAATGTATAGATTCCTCTACTTCACTATAATCATGCTTTGTTTTACATTTCGGGCATTCCACATAATCTAAATTGCCATGGACTTCGAGGACATTTTTACTGCCTGCCCTACTGTGTAATCCGTCAATATTCATGGTTATCACCGGTACCCCGTATTCCGCCAGGGATATATGGGCCTCGTTGGGCTCGGCCCTGTCTACACCTTTTTTCATTTCCAATACCGTATTATAAAAATCCCCGGGGTGGGCATAAAAGTAGCTACGGCTTAACTTATCCCGTAAACCCTCCGTTTCGGCGAAGGTCGGTATACCGCTTGCTTTAGATATTCCGGCCCCGGTTATAGCAACCAGGTCTGTCATATCAACACCTCCCATGTCAATAAAATGTACGCATCAGGTCCGTGTATATATCAAAATTTTTATTATCAAAGCATACGAAGTATACTTTTTCTAATTTGTCCGCGGGGTATTTTTGCAGTACGTCCTTAACCCCTTGACAGGCAATGACCGCAGCCTTATCAACAGGATAACCGTACACCCCTGTACTTATGGACGGAAAGGCTATACTGCGGGCGCCATTTTTTATGGCCAGTTCAAGGGAATTAATGTAACAATCCCGTAGCAACTTCGGTTCACCCTGATCCCCGCCCCGCCAGATTGGTCCCACGGTATGTATAACCATTTTAGCCGGCAGCCTATAGCCCTTAGTCATCTTCGCTTTACCCGTTTCACAGCCGCCCAGGGTTTTACATTCTTCCAAAAGCCGATGCCCAGCAGCCCTATGTATAGCACCGTCAACACCTCCGCCCCCTAGGAGCGAATTATTCGCTGCGTTTACTATGGCGTCCGTTTCCATTTGGGTGATATCGCCCTTTATAACCTCTACCCTTCCCTCTACTGGATGTATCCTTTGGTTTTGCATAGAATCCCCTCCCTTTAAAAATTAAACATAAAGCCCTGGCATAGTACACCGCCCTCCAATATTATATCCTATTCCTCCCTGTTTTGTCCAAAATGTAACCGGTTGCCCGTTTTGTATACGCTGCATGTATATCCTGCCCCTTGCTCCAGTCACCTAAGGGTTTTATACCCTACCTAAAGATACCCTTCATCGCTCTCCTTCATACCTTGCCAATATATCACCGTTATCCGATGTTTACCCCCGCTGTTTTATGGCCATTAACTTAAATATTTCCGCCATTTTAGAACATTTTTCCGCTCCCTGAATACCCTATATTGAGGAGGTGATATTTAAGTGTATAATTTTATGGGGAGACAATGTCCTCCAAATACCTTCGCCTATACCGTCAGGCCCGGCGATACTTTTTATTTGCTTGCACAACGTTATAATACGACGGTAGAGGCATTGATAGCAGCTAATCCCACGGCTAATCCCAATTTGCTTCAGGTAGGCCAGATAATCTGTATTCCCACACAACCGGTGCCTTCACCGCCACCCTGTCCCGGGGGCAATTTCTACACTATCCGTGAAGGGGATACCCTGTTTTCCCTTTCCCGCCGGTTTAATATATCCTTGGATGATCTACTGGAGGCAAACCCGGGGATCAACCCTGATAGGTTGATGATAGGCCAGAGAATTTGCGTTCCCTTAGGGGAACCCGTCGAATGTCCAAAAGATACTGAATCCTATAGAATAAGGGCGGGGGATACTTTCTATGCCATAGCCCGAAGATTCGATGTTCCCCTCGAGGCCCTTATAGATGCAAACCCCGGCGTTAATCCCGATGCACTGCTAGTAGGTCAGATAATATGTATACCTAAAGTGACGCCGACACCGCCGACGGGGTGCCCATCGGGGTCGAGGCCCTATACCATCAGATCCGGGGATACCTTCTTTAACCTTGCAAGGAGGTTTAACACGACTATTGATGAGCTAATACGGCTAAACCCGAATGTGGATCCGAATAATTTGCAGATAGGTCAGGTGATATGTATACCCGCAGCGACGCCGACACCGCCGACGGGGTGCCCATCGGGGTCGAGGCCCTATACCATCAGATCCGGGGATACGTTCTTTAACCTTGCAAGGAGGTTTAACACGACCGTCGATGAACTAAGGCGATTGAACCCGAACGTGGATCCGAATAATTTGCAGATAGGCCAGGTGATATGTATACCCGCAGCGACGCCGACACCGCCGACGGAATGCCCATCGGGATCTAGGCCCTATACCATCAGATCCGGGGATACGTTCTTTAACCTTGCAAGGAGGTTTAACACGACCGTCGATGAACTAAGGCGGCTAAACCCGAACGTGGATCCGAATAATTTGCAGATAGGCCAGGTGATATGCGTACCGGGCAGCCGAAGGGATAAAGACAACGATTAGACGTATGTAAAGGCCCAGACCGATGAATACTGGGCCTTTTTCCCTTTACGCTTTATAATTCCTTTACCGTGATCTCCCCGCTATCGATAAAAATGTCCGCTTTATTGATACCTTCCCCCCATTTTAGGTATCCTTTATAGGTCGTTGTCCTCCCCTCGGGGCTAATGGCCAATTCTTCGATTTCCCAGTTTACGTTCCCTTTAAGCTGGCCCGTATTATAAACCCATGCCTCTAAAAATAGATCGGCATCCTTGGTAACTACAGTATTTAACGTACCATTACCCTTTAGGAGCCAGGCTTTGCCCAATGCATCGGCATCGACATCTATATAGAAATAATCGCCGCTAATCTCTACGGCCCTATCCGTTGGAAGTAATAGAGTATACCGTAATTCCCTTATACTAGGTCCGGGGCCCCCGGGTCTAATATCCGATGGAAATTGTACGAACAAAATGTTTCCACTTCGTTGAACAGTTACTGGATTTTCTTCTATCAAAGCGCCGGCCTCTTCAACATCGACGGCATTCACTACCGCCCGACCGAAAACCATTATCTCCGAATCGACGCCTTTTTTGATATCCAACCTTCCGCCGGGGGCATACACAACGATCCTTTCTACCCCTTCGTCTATGGGAAATCCCCGGGGTTGTACGTCCACCGTCATAATACTGCTTTTCATCCTCCAAGTCATCTCATCAACGACACCTGTAGCGGTCAGGGCGTACATCCCTATACTGAAAAATACGATAATCATCACTAGGAAGATGCTAAAGGCATCGTATTTAACCTTCGTATCCTGTCCCTTTGACACGTATACATACCACAGAATTTCTCCCCCTATAAGGACCAGCATAAGGGGCCACCAAGTCAACAGTGCATCAAGAATGAGCATCTGCCTGAACTGGGCAGCCAATATAACGATACCTAACAGGATTAGTAAAATACCAAGGGATAAAGTCCCTACTCTTTGTTTTCGCACTGTTCCATAGCCCCCTTAGTCTCTTTCTTCGTATCGGCCTTCGTAGACCTGTTTAATAAAATCCTAATGCCCCCCGCTATAAAAAGTAAAGCCACTATACCGGTCTGTAAATAATTCCTTATTTCGTAAGGGATCATAGGTGATATGATCCTATCAAATATAAGCAACGTCCCCAATACAATGAGCCCGCCGCCTAACAGTTTTGAACCGTTCAGGCCAACCCCGTACCTACCTATTGCGTCAAACATTGAGGCATCCTCATCCGCTGTAAGTTCATCCCCGTTAGATGCCCTATGCAATGCATCAAACAAACTATAAAACCAGATAACCGGTATAATAAACATAAAAAGCCCGACCCTTAACCAATCAATAAAAAAGAAACAGAAGAAAAATAAGGTCATAAGCTCTAACCCCAACCGCTGATACCCCAGAAACATGTGCCCAGCCCCGGGGATCACCGAAAGCAGACATGTAACTATTTTTTTGTTCTGGGCGCTTAGTTCCTTATACCCCAACCCCGGTTCCGTTATTGAGCCTTCTTCACCATTAAAACCTGCTCCCATGCTACGATTAACCCTATCCGTTAACGCCATACTATCAATAAGGGTAATAAACCACAGTATCGGCAAAGCCAGTAACAGCATCATAGGCCTTCTGCTATGTGACAGGGCACAAAGGCCTAATACGCCTATTATCCCCGCCGCAGCCGTGCCCATGAATATATATCCCCTGGTGAATAGGCCTAAATACAAATGGCTGAGGCCCGGTATTATCGATAGAATAAATACTATAAACTTTCTCTTTTTTTTCAATCTAAAACCTCCCTATCCTTTGGTTTCACCGTATCAATAAACATTAGAGTACTGTTCATTAATTCCTCGGACCATCCAAACCTGATAACGCTTTCATGGGTTTTTGGTAGGGATAAACCTTGGGAGCCCATTGATTTCGTTATTTCAGGCACTATATAAATAAAACTATCGAATACGCCTACTGATACGAAGAACAGCGTAAGGCAGGCTACGGCTATATAGTAAGCCATATTACGTCCTTTTCGTACGATTTTAGCCCTTTGCCTTTCAAAGTCGTCAATGTCCTTCATAACCCTAGAAACAAATTGCGGGTGCAGCCCTTTAGAAGCAGCCTCAGCTTCCTTCTGGGAGAAATAGGATAGATATTTGTCGCTACAGGTATCGCAGGTAAGTATATGTTCCTCCATACTTTTTCTTTTATCTCCGTTTATTAACCCTTTTACGAAGCCTTCCCAGTCCTCAGCCGTGAAATGCGCCATCTATCCTTCCTCCTTCCATTGCTTTTTTAATGTCCGCCTTGCCCTATACAGCCTTGTTTCAACGGTTTTAACGGCTATACCCTCCTCGTCGGCTATTTGTCTATAACTTTTACCGGCGAAGTAGTATTTTTCTATTACTGTTTTATAACCCTGGGGTAGCCCCGCACATAGGGCCCTAATCTTTTTTGCGTTCTCTTTCCTTATTAACTCCTCTCCGGGATCAGTCCGCTCTATGTACGATAACGACGGATTTTTCTCTACCCCGAAGAGTTTCTCCTTCGCTTCAATCCTATATCGTTTCCTTCTCCAATCTATTGCCTTCCTAATTGTAACCCTACCTAACCAGGTCCTGAAGCCCTCGAACCGATATTGGGGTAATGAGATATAAACCTGCAAGAACACATCCTGGGCAATATTTTCGGCGTGAAATTTATCCCCTATAACATTTAAAATGATTGCGAATACGTATCCCTTATACTGATTTATCAGTTGTTCGTAAGCGGCTTTATCGCCGGCGGCCGCCTGTTTTATTAAAATGTCCTCCGGGTTCATCTCTCCCCCCCTTCCCACTTCCCGCTTTCTATTTTCCGTTTCCCATTATAATAGACGATTCAAATCCCTATACCCCTTCAGATTTTATCATATAAAAAAACATAAAGCCCAACACAAATTCAACAATAGGTGCTGGGCTTCCGATTACCTATCCCCTTATAATTTAAAGTGCTGGCCCCGGCTTTTTATTTAACACTCCATCGGTTCCGTTATCCGACAAAACTTCCCCTTCCCCCGATGCGATGGTAGCGGATCCGACTTTTTCGCCGAATATTATATCCTCAAGACACTCTTCATTTATAGTCTCCTTTGCCAACAACGTCCTTGCTATTCGGTCAAGGAGATATTTGTTCTCTATGAGCAGATCCGAGGTCTCCCTATAGAATTTATCCATAAAACCCTTACATTCGTCTACTATATATTGTTGATCCGCCACGCTGTTATGAAACAACATATCATAATTGAGCATCCCGGTGCTAACCCCCATCCCGAAGCGCTTTACGAGGGCCATCACGATTTGGGTAGCCTTTTCTATATCGTTAGACGCCCCGGTGGTTACGTTATCCTTACCGAATATAATCTCCTCGGCTATTCGTCCCCCAAGGGCAATCTTTATACTGTTTTCCATCTGTTTTTTGCTGCGATACATCCTATCCGGGGGCAACGAAACGCTAAATCCTCCGACACCCTTTGTACTGGGTATTATGGTTACCTTCGTTACGCGGTTCTCCGGTGCGACCAGCTTTGTAACTAGTGCATGTCCCGCCTCGTGGTATGCGGTTATTTCCCTATCCCGCCTGGAGATAGAACTCCTATCTTTTTTCTCCGCCCCGGCTATTATCGTATAGAAGGCTTTGTCTATATCGGTCCTTTCTATGAGCTTTGATCCCCTTTTAGCCGCAAATATTGCGGCCTCGTTCATTAGACTTTCAAGCTGCGCCCCGCTAAAAAAAACCGTTTGCTGGGCAAGCTTTTTTAAATCCGTATCCTTACTTAAGGGCTTATTCCTACTGTGTATTTTCAATATTTCAAATCTTCCCTTTACATCCGGAAGGCCTATCTCTACCTGCCTATCGAATCGGCCGGGCCGGAGCAGAGCCTCATCTAACACGTCCAACCGATTCGTGGCGGCGATAACAACTATCCCATCGTTGGAATTAAAGCCCGACATCTCCGTAAGAAGGGCATTAAGTGTCTGGCCCCTTTCGTCACTACCGCCGGAAGCCGAGGGCCCCCTTTTCTTACCCAAAGCATCAATTTCATCGAAGAATATTACACATCGGCCCATACCACGGGCTTTTTTGAATACATCCCGTACCCGGGCGGCCCCTACGCCCACATAGACCTGCACAAAATCAGAACCGGAGAAGGCGAAATATGGTACCCCGGCCTCGCCGGCCACGGCCTTTGCCAAAAGGGTTTTACCCGTACCGGGGGGACCGTAAAATATAACCCCCTTCGGCATCCTAGCACCCATCCTCACGTACTTGTCAGGATTTTTTAAAAAATCCACTACGTCCTTTACGCTCTCTTTAGCCTCCTCGTTACCGGCTATATCGCTAAAGCTGATACCTGCATCCTTTACCATCTCACAGTGCATTGTAGTGAGTTTATCCGCCGGGTCCCTACGGTCCGTCGGATTTTTTCTATTCATGAGCTTTGTTATCCCGAAAACCAAAAGGGCTATTATACCGAATATCAGTATAACCTTTAAAGAGGATATCAGGACACTATTCCTTTGGCCCTCCTCTACCCTTATGCCGAGGATCAACATATTTTCTTTAAACCCTAGGCTCCTTGGATTTTCTGTCACAAACCTAGTCCCGTCGGTTAGCTCCCCCTCTAGTTTCGAACTGTCGCTTAAGTATACTGTTTCTACGTTACCCCTTTCAGCCTCTTTTAGAAAATTTGAATATGTCATCTCGTTAACATCTTTAATATTTTCACTATAATAATATGTCCCCGCTACCATCGCGACCACGGTAATTAGCACGGCCAGCGATATTATA
This sequence comes from uncultured Clostridiaceae bacterium, assembly GCA_964508195.1. Taxonomy (GTDB): domain Bacteria; phylum Bacillota; class Clostridia; order Ch29; family Ch29; genus JAAYEV01. The sequence continues at coordinate 23,038 of CAZDSH010000003.1, read as the reverse complement.
GCCTTTTTATGCCTCATTGAATCACCCTTTTTTGGTTTACATAATGTTATATATCTATTATAAAGGGTACGGCCAAGTTAGTCCATGGGTGTTTTTTCATATCACCGATTATATGCGTATTCCATAAAATATTGTAGGCAAACCTTGTGAGGTGTTTAAAAATGGATTATCTAAAGAGAATATTTAAATTGCCCTCTTTGAGAAATATTCATACCGGATCCCGGCGTACCCATAATATCGATCCGGAATTATTGCCCAGGATACAGAAAAACGATCGTGAAAGAATACCTATAATACTTTACCATAGGGATCATAGCCGACCCCATATTGAAAATTGCCTATGCCGGCATCCTGACGTAACCTTAAAGCATCACCTTCCAATCATTAAAGCCGTAGCCCTTCGTGTCCCCGCGGGGCTAGTACATGAACTGGCCGATTTAGATGAAGTGGAATATGTCACTAGGGATACTAAGGTCTTTATTAAAATGGACGTAGCTCGCCAAACAATAAAAGGATCCTATCCCGGGCCTATAGATTTTAAGGGCAAGGGTATAGGCGTTGCAGTTTTAGATACCGGAGTTTCATCCCATCCGGATCTGGTCAGCCCTACAAATCGTATCATCGCATTTAAGGATTATATAAAGGGAAGGGATAAGCCCTATGACGATAACGGTCACGGGACTCATGTGATCGGTTGTGTTGCGGGTAACGGTTTTGGTTCCAACGGAAAATATTCTGGAATAGCGCCGGAGGCAGGAATAGTAGCAATAAAAACCCTTGATAAACATGGGAGCGGTGATTCCTCCGATGTGATCGCCGCTATCCAATGGGCCCTCGAAAACAGTACCCGGTACAATATAAAGGTTTTAAACCTTTCCTTAGGTTCGCAACCGGAATCCGCCGATTATTCGCCCATTGATGAAGCCGTTATAGCGGCTTGGAAAAGTGGAATGACGGTAGTATGTGCCGCAGGTAATGAAGGCCCCGGCGAACAGACCATCTCTTCGCCAGGGGTATGCCCAGAAGTGATCACCGTAGGCGCACTAGATGACAGGGGCACTATCATAACTAAGGACGATAGAATTGCGGAATTTTCCAGCCGTGGTCCTACAAAGCAGATGGTAGCAAAACCTGATATAATAGCACCGGGAGTGGATATTATATCTCTGGCTAGACGGCATCGGGCTGGTGATAAGCTCTATAGGTCCCTATCGGGTACCTCTATGGCAACTCCTATTGTTTCCGGCTGTGCCGCCCTTATTCATGAGATGTTTCCCCATTATAACAACGAAAGGGTAAAGAGGCTTATAATGTCAACGGCTAAGGATTTAAATTATCCCGCCTATGCCCAGGGTAAAGGCCTCATTGATATAGCCGCAATCCTAAGGAACTATTAAAAAAAGCCGGGGGAAATGTAGGCAGGATACCGCCGTGGTAATAATTTATTATCACGGTTTTTTATGTATTCGTCAGAGTATGTAGGATCTATAACATATCGCCCATAAAAATATTTTTAGGCTGTTTTTTTAAAGGAAAAAGCGCATAACTTGTAGAAGTGTGTAGGTACGACGAAACGCGATGGAGGAGCTAACTATGAAAAAATATACACAATATATACCCATTAAAGATAACGCTTATCTTAACCCTATACTCACTTTCTTTTTTTGCCTTCTTATATTTCTATTACTAGGTAATACCGGCGATTTTATGCACACCGCCATAGACAAGGAACATTTCCTGCCGATACATACATTTTTGGAATTTTTAAGCGTGCTTTTCGGGTTCGCTATTTTCACTTTAATCTTCTATGCTTACCACCAAAATTCGCGGCTGAGACATCTATTACTAGCCTGTGCCTTCCTTATAGGCAGTTTCTTAGATGTATTGCACACGTTATCCTATGAGGGTATGCCTGATTTCTTTGCACCGAACAATTCATCTATACCGGTTACCTATTGGGTTTTCGCCCGATTTATAATGGCCGTAGGTTTCCTTCTAGCGATCTATACGCCCCCGGAGAGGACGACGAGGATATCACGATGGTTTGCTCTGGGACTATCGATGCTCCTTTCTTTGATACTGTTTTATGCGGTAACCTTTAGGCTGGAAGTATTGCCGGCATTTTTTATCGAAGGTCAGGGCCTTACGCCCTTGAAAATATTTACGGAATATATAATAATAGCCCTACAGACTATTGCTATAGCCTTTTCGCTACGGGAATACAAAAAAACCGGGGACAGGACGAACCTACTTTTTTCTACGGCCCTTGTTATAAGCATTTTCAGCGAACTATGCTTTACGCTATATATCAGTGTATATGACATGTACAACCTCATGGGCCATATATTTAAAATAATAGCCTATTCCGTATTGTTTAACGTTTTGTTTATACAAAATGTAAGGCATCCCTATGAACAGTTAAAAAAAGCCGAGGCATTACAAAAAAAACATGCCCGAACATTGGAGCATGAAATAGATAAAGCGAAGTTTGAAATAATGGAAACTAATAGTAAACTATACAACGATATAGAACTGGCCAGGGAGATACAACAATCCATGTTGCCCGATAGAAAACTCGGATGCCCGGGCATAGATTTTTATTCCGCCTTCATACCCTGTGAAAGCCTAAGCGGGGACTTTTTTAATGTATTCTGTATAGATGATGAACACGTCGGGTTTTACCTTGCCGACGTATCAGGGCATGGTATATCCTCCGCAATGATAACTATATTTATGGACCGAACTATCCTTAGCAACAAACTGGAACCCCAAAGAAAAGAGGTGCTTTTATGCCCCTCTAAAGTACTTATAGACCTATTTGATCAGTTTAACAGTTCAAGATTTCCCGATGAAATGTATTTGTTAATATTCTATGGCGTGTTTAACAACAGAACCCGGGAATTCTCCTACTCCTCCGCAGGGCTTAACACCCAGCCCCTTATACTGTCCGGTCCTAATATATACAGCCTTGTAACGAAAAGCCCCTTCCCTATATGCAAGATGGCCCCTTATTATAAGCCGGAATACCGTAATAGCAAACTATCCCTTAGGCCCGGGGATCGTATATTGATCTATTCCGACGGCCTTGTAGAATCCGTCAACAGGGACGGCCGTGCTTTCGGCGAAAAAAGGCTTATGGAAATATTAAAAAACAGCGTAGGCCTTGATGCCCGGGACCTATATTTTGAAATATTCGATAGGTTCTCCTGTTTCGTATTAGACGAAAAGGTCGAGGACGATGTAACGATACTGATGGGGGACGTACTTTAGAGGGCGTTCATTTACTTAATAGATGCTTTACGGCCCTTAACACCAGGGCCATAACTTCGCCACGGGTAGCCTTTTCGTCGTAGCGCTTTTCGTATACGGGGATTCCTATTTCATTTAAATCCTTCCATACTCCTTCCGCCCAGTGCGCCTTATTAACCCCATCGTCGTACTTTTGGAAACCGTTATCCTCGATGATTTCGATGAGTTTAGCGGCGTAAGCAGGGTCCGTGGCATAGCCCGCCTCCTTCACCGCGTGGCATGCCTCTTTATAATCCTTCGCTTCCCTTACCTTTATATACCTCGATAGTTCGCCTAGTAGCTTGCTATGGTCCTCTATGCTTTCGGCAAAGCTGTCGTAGGCCCTAAAAAGTGCCTTAACTTTACGGGGTACACCCTTTATATATTCCGTGGTCCATGCCTCCACAACCTTGCCTTTCCAGGAGGCCGTCGCTTTAATACCGAATAAATTGTTTTGTATATGCTTTTTGCCCCAGCCGCTCTCTAACGCTGCCTGGGCTAATACTAAAGACGGCGGTATATTATATTTTTTATAGCCCGCTATCGCTCCGGGTAATACCTCATCTACAAACTCCTCTTTAGTCATTTTTATCGTCCTCCTTCCCATGTTATAGTCATATTATTTTATTGCTAGACAAGTGATAAAACAGTTCTATCCTCCCGATGTCCTTAGAGTTTAAAGATACCCATTTATCATTATCCTTTACATAATCCTTTAGGATGTTCGCCCTATAATCATACAGCGTATAATTGCTCAGAAATACCGTATAATTACCATGACCCTCGGCTTCTTTATATTTTCGTAGCTTTCCTGCATATACGACCTTATCCGTTGGGATGTACACCATAAGCCATAGGCCGTATTCGAAATCCACGATATCGCCCCACATATCGCCGTGTAAAGTCTTATGAATCCCAAGGCTATAAAGGATCCTCTCAAAGGTGGGACTTATGAGGAATCTCGACCATAAAAACCCTGCCACCGCCGCGGATATTATCATCGTATTTCTAAAGGCTATATCCTGTAGGGGTTGCGATCCGGGGAATAGATAACCCCATAGCGTTTCCCCCGCTGATACAAATACAAAGCTCACCACTAGGCTTTTGATCAGTATATATTGATCCTGATCCGCTTTCTTTGCCAGTTGGAAGTTGCTTATCCTAAGCAATAAATACCCCGGGACAACGTATATCATTACAAGGGGTATAGCTTCAATCAACCCGCTTAGGTTATCCAGATTCATTTTTAAACGTCGGATGGCTTGCGGGCTTAACGGACAGTTCATAGCAGGCCGAGGGAACCCTAGCCTCTAGCATCGCCTTTACTATACCCTGATCCTTTTTTGGCCCCTTTTCCTTCCCCTTTATAAGTCTCGGTTTCTTTTTTGCCATGCCTATTCACCCTTTCCCATAGCAAATGCCAGCTCCATAATATATAAGATTCCGGGATATATATCGCTATCGTAGTATCCCGCCGCTACCATCCGCCGTCCCATCGCTGTCGTCGTGTCTCGCTGCTGTCATCGCCGCCCTACCGCTATCGTCATGTCCCGCCGCTATCATCCGCCGTCCCATCGCTGTCATCGTGTCCTATCGTGTCCTACTCTGCCTTGTAGCGAAATCCCTGCTCATTAGCGCATCATATGGGAGTGTCTGCAACATCGCTATACCGCTATCTCCTTTGTTATTATAATATAGGGCTCATAAAGGATTCGTTAATTTTTTTGTATTAAACATGGGTAAAAAGGAATAATAGTTTTCAAAGGAAAGGACGGTACATAAAATGTGTAACGCCAGAGAAGAAAAGAATTTACGGCATATATGGCTAGCGGGGGGATGTTTCTGGGGTGTAGAAGCCTATCTTTCCAGGATAGAAGGAGTAATAATGTTTGCAAATAACGAATTCTAAGTAATTATAGGGACAAAAACAAAGGCCCCCGTAAGCTCGGGAGCCCTTTATACATCTGTGGCGGGAGTACGTGGGAATCGAACCCACCCCGGACGCTACTAACGCCCAGCGACTGGTTTTGAAGACCAGGGGGCACACCAGCACCCATCTACCCCCCCAAAGCTATCCCTATGATTAATACTACTATATTGTAGCATATTAAAAAACTGCGTCAAGGTGCCTCGATTATAATATAAGTGTAACAAATACCAAACTGAAGGGCTTATTACCTCTAGGTGTTATTTAAAATAGTCATTGAAGGCCAAATATATCATCAATATCCTTTGCGGCGATTTCCCTATCACTTTTTTTGCCGGCATTTTTCAGCATACTATCAACCTTTTGCTCTACCGTTTTACGGATTAATTCCCCTCCGTCTATATCCCTTAGTTCAAAAAATAACATAGGATCTCGGTCCAGTCGCGTTCCAACCCCGTACAACGCCGCCGCTACATGTTTGCACATGCTTGCATAATCTGGACAGCTACAGTCAAAGCTAATCTCCCCTGGTGTTGGGAACATGGAATATTTTCTATCCGTAAACAAAATCTCCAGTTCTTTAGGGAACTTACCCTCTACTAACTGTTCTAGGGTATCTATCCTGCGATTGCATAGCTCTAATATTTTGTTCCACTTTTTACGTCCAAGGGTTTCTATCCGGATCTCCGTATCATAGGGTTTTGCTCTCCTGCCCTGTACTTTGGCGATTATCAATCCCTTTGATATCCTTAGATCTAAAACCGCATTATTCCTTACATAGCTTTTACCCCGGCCGATTCTATTGCTATAGTCCGCATAACTTTCCAGATTCTGGTTCCATGATTTGCCCCACCAGCTTTTAGCTAGCGTCCTTCCTTCGATTATAACGGGTTCAATGTAGGGATCTTTTTTTTGTAATTTCTTTAACGTCCTTTCCGCCTTAGCCCTTTTTTCTGCAACGGTTTCGTATTCTGGATACCCGTACCGGCTCATGCTTTATCACCCCCCTAATGCAAACAGCTCCATCAATTCCTCGTTATTGTATTCCGTAATCCATTGTTCGCCGCCTTCACTTAATATATCATCGGATAACTTCTGTTTTTCCTTTAATATTTCATCAATCTTTTCTTCTATTGTACCCTTTGTGACGAATTTATGCACCATAACATCCTTAGTCTGCCCGATGCGAAATGCACGGTCCGTAGCCTGGTTTTCCACCGCCGGGTTCCACCATCGGTCAAAGTGAATCACATGATTAGCCGCAGCTAAATTCAGCCCCACTCCGCCGGCCTTTAACGATAACACCGTATAGGGGATGTATTGTTCACCGTTAAACTTCTCCACTATTTCACTGCGCTTTTTAATCGGTGTTCCACCATGGAGCACAAACCCGCGCTTACCGAATATCTCCGCCAGGAAATCCGAAATCGGTTCAGTCATCTCTCTAAACTGTGTAAATACGAGAACGCGCTCACGTTTTTCACAAATCGTATCACAAATCCCTTTCAACTGTTCAAACTTGCCGCTATGACCCGGCTTAAAATCCTCCCGGCCTATATACTGGTCCGGATGGTTACAGATTTGTTTAAATTTCATGATACTTGACAGAATGAGCCCTTTCCGTCCAATCCCCTCAGCGTCTTCGAGCTTTTGTTCTATTTGACGTAGCAGTTGCTTATATAGTGCAACCTGTTTAGCGGATAACATAGTATAAGAATTTATTTCTATCTTATCCGGCAAATCCGATATAACGTTCTTGTCTGTCTTTAATCTCCTTAAAATAAAGGGCTGCACCATCCTACGGAGCCTTGCGTAGCCTTCGGAATGATCTTTTAATTCCTTCGTAAAGGCCGTAAACTCTTTAGGCGTTCCAAGGAGCCCTTTGTTTAAAAAATCAAACAGAGACCATAAATCCCCTAACCGGTTTTCGATGGGGGTCCCGGTCATAGCGATTTTCTTCGAAGCCGGTATTTCCTTAATCGCTTTGGTCTGTTTCGTGCCGGGGTTCTTTATAGCCTGGGCCTCATCTAATATTAGATAGTCCCATACCTCATCTTTTAGCTCCTCTAGTCTAGCTGCCATACCATAGGTAGTAATGTACAGAAAACGACCCGCCTTTATTTTTAGCTCGTCCTTCGCTCCTAGGGCACTTCTGTGCAATATCTGGTAGGGCATATCCGGTGCAAACCTTTCTATCTCCCTTTGCCAGTTGCCTATTAAAGAAGCAGGCAAAACCAATAACGCCCGGCCCCCATAATGAGTCCTTACGTATTCTAAATAAGCGATAACCTGAACAGTCTTACCTAGGCCCATATCGTCGGCTAGGCATGCCCCAAGCCCCATGTTGGACATCTGATGTAACCATTGGTAGCCATCCCTTTGATAGGGCCGTAATGTCCCTTGTAAAGTAGATACAGTTTTTATCGACGGCAGTTTCCCGGGATGTATGAGGTTCTCCTTCATTTTTTTGAGCCATTGCCCGTTGGTGATGGATATATCTATATCCTCCTCCGGTATATCCAAAAGCTCGCCGCCCTTTAGTTCGAGCCTCATAGCATCCCCTAGGGACAATGCCCCCTGCTTTGTAATGTCCTTTACTCTATCAAAGGCCTGGAGTAGTGCCTCTAATTTGCCCTTACTTATTTCAACCCATTTCCCCTTATATTTTATTAGCCCCTCAGCCATATTTAGAAATTCCCTTAACTCTTCTTCGCTAAGGGTTTCATCCCCTATTTTGAGTACGGGCGTAAAATCTAAAATAGCGTCAAGGCCCACTTTGGAGGGTTCTTTATCCCCCACATTAATTGAAATCCCTATAGAATTACTATCCCTTCGCCACCAATCCGGTACACGACACATGATGCCCGCTTCCTCGTAAATCGGAATTTCTATAAGGAAAGTGTACGCCTCATCCTTAGTTAGTTTTAAAGGGACGAACAGTTCCCCGTTTTCTAAGAGTTCAGAAATAAAGTCGCTCTTTTCCGCAGCCTTTATAACCGATGAAATAAGATTTAGCAGTTTCTTTTCTTCCCCTTTAAATTCCTCTAGGGCGTTCCTTAGGGGCGTATGCACCGCACGCTTGCTCTTAACGGGTTTTGTCGAATAAGTGGCCATAAAAGCAAAGGGGTACTTTTCGTCTTTGCTCTCCACCATATGAAAGAATACCCTACCCGCGATATTGATATTAGAACTATAATCTGCAAAATACCTTTTAACGGTACCGTCGTAAACTCTTATCTCTGAACGGAACACGGATAATAATTCGTCCCAAAGGCTTAGAATCCATGCTTCGTCAATATGTTCCATCCCCAGGACAAAGGGGGCCTCATCCTTTAGTTTTTTTAACTCATCCTCCTGTAGCTTGGCCTCTATGGCATCCCGGCTGATCTCCAGATCCGTCTGTTGGCTTATTCTTTTAATAAGTAGACCCGCTATACGATGCAAATACTCGAGGGACGGCGAAAACCATCGGGCCCTTTCTTTGAAGCCAAGGTGAAATAGGGCGCTATACTTGTTTTCTGAAAACCGCACCGCCCAGTCCTTGTAGGATGCTTTTTGTAGTTTTGCCAGCTCCTCGTCAATATCAACAATAAAACCTAGGGACGTAAAATAAACATGTAGCTGTTCTTTGTCCTTTTTCGTATTTCGTGCCATAGATTTAAGCCCTCCGTTAATAGTTCCAAATTTTCATAAGTTTATTATAACCTATACAATTTTTTGCTGCCAGACAAATCCGTGTAGATACTATATGTTTTTTGTTTTGTACCCGGTTCTTCTTCTCAGTTCACGGGCTACTTCGCTTTGTCAATCCCTTAACCTTTGCTTTATTTACGGATATTTTAAGCGTTAACTACCCTATCCTACGACAACGGCTAAAAAGATGCGGCTCAAAATAGAATAGCCTATGACGTCAATATTGATTATAATACATATTAATGGGTATTTCTATAATTAACAATAGTTACTCCATTTACTATACTACGACAGGGAGTGAAAGGTATGGATAAAATATTGACCAAAATTCGGGGATTGCGGGGTAGGCTCATATTTCTTTTTGGAATAGTTGTATTAGCTGCCTGTTTGATTGTCGCTTTTATCAGTATAAACAACAGCAGCATAGCCTTAGAGGATGAGGCCAGCGAAGCTATGCTAAAGGTAGCGGAGCAGGTAGCCGGGGCTGTGGACTTACGTTCCCAGGCAAAGCTCCTTATAGTGGAGGCCGCCGCCGGCCGAAATGTATTCCGCGGCGTCCAGGGTGATAGGGATGCGACGGATGAAGAGAAAATGAACGCACTCCGGGATGAGTTTGAACGGGCTAAGGAGCTAGGGTTTTTACAGATAGGTATTGCGGACAAAGATGGCAATGCGATATTTAACGATGGCAGTAGCGCTCAAATAAGCGATAGGGAATATTTCTCCGAGGCGATACGGGGCGAATCCTTTATTTCAAGTACAATGGCAAGCAGGCTCGATAATTCCACAGTATTCGTCTATACTGCCCCCATATATCATTATGCCACGGGAGAAATAGATGGACTGGTCGTTGGCGTCGTCGATAGTACACAGTTTTCTGAACTCGTAGGGAACATAGAATACGGCCAAAGTGGTTATGCCTTCGCCGTTGACAACGATGGAAAAACTATTGCCCATAGGGATATAGAAAAGGTCACGGGTCAGGAAAAGATCATAGAGCTTGCAGCGAGTAACAAAGAACTGGCCCCTTTAGCCGATGTAATAACTAAAATGTGTGCCGGCGAAAAAGGGTTAGGCAGGTATGAATACGATAACAGTAAAAACATCGTTGCCTATGCACCGTTGGAATCAACGGGCTGGTCCGTAGCCGTGACCTGTCCGCTAGCCGAGGTATTGCAGCGAATAGATAATACAAAAAGGGCTATCACCCTAGCCTCCGGCGTAGTAGTTGCCATAGCATTAGCCCTAGCAGCGGTTTTCTCAAATATGATAGTCAACCCCATCGCAAGCCTTACTAACAATATAAAACGTCTCGCGGAGTACGATTTTGCCTATGCCCAGGGGGATGACAGCACTAAGTACATAAACCGCAAGGACGAAATAGGCCAAGTTGCCGAATCCCTCGCCGTGATGCAAAATAATATAAAAGAGCTAGTACAACAAATCGGTGACAGTGCAGGACGGGCCAATACCGGGAGCCAGGAGCTTCTATCTATAGCCGAGGAAGTGGCGGCCCAGAGCCAAAGTATAAACGCTTCCGTGGAACAGATCGCTGCGGGTATGGAGGAAACAAGTGCTTCGGTACAGGAGGTAGCGGCCTCTAGTACGGAAATAAGAAATAGTGCCCAAAACCTAGAGGCCGGTGCCGGGGAGGGTGCAAAGGAAGCCGCGGCGATAGAAAAACGTGCCGAGGATATAAAACAATCGGTAGCGGATTCGCGACGGGCGACATCAGATATATATGAACAAAAAGAGCTGGCTATTAAAAAAGCTATTGAGGAGGTAAAGGTAGTAGAGGATATCCTTCGCATGACCGAGGTTATTTCGGAGATCGCCGAACAGACGAATTTGTTGGCACTAAACGCCGCTATAGAAGCTGCTAGGGCCGGTGAACAGGGGCGCGGGTTTGCGGTGGTAGCCGATGAAGTAAGAAAATTGGCCGAGCATGCTGCGGAAACGACTGAAGAGATTCAGCAGGTAGTCGAAGGCGTAAAAAAAGCGGTGGATAAATTGGCACTAAACGCCGGGGATATACTTAAGTTTATGAACGACGAAGTAGGTGCCGATTATGATATGTTTGAAAAGGCCGGAGCGCAATACGCCGCCGATGCACTATATATGAAGGAGCTGACGGAGGAATTCTCTACGGCTTCGTCGAAGATCGCTTCACTAATGGGCGAAATAAACGATGCCATAGAAAATATAGCCGCCACCGTCGAAGAGACCGCTGCATCATCCCAGGAAATAGGTAGCAACGTTAACGATACCACTAAAGCCGTAGAGGAGGTATCCGCCGCTGCGGAGGGACAATCGAAGATGGCTGAACATTTGAAATCATTGGTGGATAGATTTAAGTTTTAGCCCCATCTGCTAAAAAGTATATATTTGTATTTCAAAAGGCCCCGGTATAGCCAAAAAAGCTCGGCTCCGGGGCCTTAATATTAATATTTTTTGTTTTGTTAAAGGGTCGACAAAAACCTATAGGGCGTCCGATACCGTAATACGTCCTCGTATCACGAGGCGTACCGTCGGACTTTCGCTATAATCACAGGTTATAAGGGTTATTAGCTTTTCGTCCCCCCGGGATGCCAATACCCGGGTGTCCGTGGGCTTTACTATTAGCTTTTCGAAGACTTCGTATATATAATTACTATCACCTGTACTCACCTTTAAAATGTCACCTTTTCCTAATTCGTCGAGCTTATTAAAATGTCTGCCCGTAGTGCGGCATCGGTGTCCGGCTATACAATAATTCCCCACCTCGCCGGGGCCCGAAGAACCTTCTAGGCTAGCAATGGAAACGAGGAGGTTTTCCTCCGTGGCACCTTTAAGGATAGGCATATTAAGTCCTATTCTATCTATCTTAAGCATACCCTCTACGTTTTGTTGGATGTATTGTAAGTATTTATCCTCCTTTGAATTAGCTTTATCATTATCAATATCAACCGGCGTGGCCGTTCCGCCCTCGTCGGGGTCCCTTAGATCCAAAATATCCATACTCTGTTCCCAGGCGGCCAGAAGCTGTGCTTTTTTGTGGTCATAATAAAACTCCTTCACCTTCGGATATGCGATTAATAAAATGCCCGCTATGATAAGAATTATTGCAACGGTTTTTCTCATAGGTTATGCCTCCGTTAAATAAAAAGGAAACCCTCCAAAAAGGGTATCCCTAGCCTTCGGTTTTTCTTATAAGTAGTCCCATCCCCGTTATTATAGCGATGATGCCGGCTATATAGAATGTATAGGGTATAGCCTCACCGGTCTTTGGCATCCACGGCAGGTCCTCATCCTCGATGGTTATAGGTTCGACAGGGGGCGTAAATATATCTTCCTCATCTATTATGATTATCCCCTCATCGCTATCATCATCGTTATCATCATCACCGCTGCCTCCATTGTCCCCGCCGCCGCTGTCATCATCATCGTCGTTGCCGTCTACGGGGGTCTGCACCGTAAATATCCATATTACTTTCATAGAGGCACCTTGATATTCGTTACCGGTTTTAGCGCCGGGCAGCTCTGCGTTAAACCCTAAAATTTTCTCGGACCCCGGCTTTAAGGTGCCTAGGCGTATATTACCCCTTTGATCCGCATCCCGGAATGTGCCATCGTATACTGTGTTGTGACTATCTTTTACGTTAAGGCGCAAAATATCCGCTAAATAGGCCCCCCGTAATGTATTTTCTTTTATTATTTTCGTTCGTATATAGAGGATAATGTCCCCTGGTCCTTTATTAGTAAGCCTTAGATGCGCCTCTTTTTTGTCCCCGGGGTTAAGGTTATCGGTGTTAAGGTTCCCTTGGGATACCTCTATTATAAGGTGATTATTCCGGCCTATTTCCCTGTAAATAGGTTCCCCTAAGGCCTTGATAGGGGCTATACCCAGGCTAAGGAGGGCTATTAATAACGCTATGCTTACGAGCTTTATTAGTTTTTTATGCTTCATGGTCATAATTTTAGCCCCCCTTATTTAATGGGCTGATACAAAGGTATCTACTACGCTATATTAAGTATCGGTCTAATAGTTTAATATTTCAATTTTTATCCCGATTTTTTCGGCGTTTGTAGATGCATTTGTAACCTTAAGATCTAGGACAACCATTATAGCCTCTGAATCGCCTGCACCATCAAAATTTACATTTTCAGCCGTTATTGTTATATCTGGATAATCTTTATGATATATAGTTATATTCGCTTTACCTGTAAAGGGTTCGCCATTTACTTTTACATGCAGGTTAGTTATATTAAATTGGTATTTCGTCTGGCCCACCAATTGTTGTATTTCTTTGCTACCGGTCAGTTTATAGGTTATCTGGGTATCATCCCCCGGCTTTTCGGGATCCTCAGGACCCCCGGGATCCTCAGGATCCTCTTCGTCTCATTTTCCGCCACTTTTCCAATTTTCACCCCATACGTCCTTCGGTGCATCATTAGACGCCTGTACCGCCTCAACAACACCGTCTAAAGCAAACTTCGCGCCCATATATCTGTTATCTATTTTCTTACCATCAAAAGTTACATCTAATTCAAGTTCTACTTTTTCGTTTTTCTCCACAGGACCCTTTACATAGTAGAGCCAGTTACCTTTTTTAACCCAATTATTATTAGCGGGCTCGAAGGTAACGTATTTGGTGTTCATTAGAGCCTCTAATCCGCTTCTTGAATTTACCCCATATTCTTTTTTCAACCTTTCAAAACGCTCATCGGATACTTTATAATCATCCCTATCTATAAACCAGCGCTTATCGAGCTTTACCCTAAACTCCGCCTTTTTTGTGCCTATATTCTTTATTTCCCATTTTACAGTCCTCGTATCGCCGGGGTTAATATTTTTAAATGTTGCAGAGGGGGTATCGACAATCTTTCCGTCCCTTACCTCCACCGTACCTGCAGTAAACTCCGCCTCGGCTATATCCGCTTTGTCGGTAAACCATGCAGAGGTTGCACCGCCAATTAGTGCCACCGCTAAACCTATTGCCAACACGCTCATCAAAATCTTTGTTTTCATTTTTTTAACCTCCGATTTTTTAATTTTTCTTTTTAGTAATCGGCGGCTAGGCTGCCATCCCAATTTATAAGAAAGGCCCTATAGCTTTGCGTCCCCGCCTTTCGGCAGGTTTGCCCTTATCTTCCCCCTACTACGCTTTACATGTTTTATTATCCCTTGACAATCACTCCCTTTCAATATAGGGTCATAACCGCTTTTTGGCAATATCATCTCTAAAAGTAGGGCCATTCGCTGTCTTTATTAATATTTGCCACCTGTATAGCCTCTACCTGAAGACGCAGTTCTCCGTTACCCCACCAAGAACCCTCCACCCTAAAGGTAAGATCAAAATCCACCGTTTCATCCCTATACACGGGCCTTTTATAATAAAAGTATCCGTCCTCCCGGGCCCTCCATTGACCATCACTGATCCTGTGTTCTGTTGTACGGGGTTTATCCTTTTTATAACGTACAAAAGCATTATCCCTATCTATAACAGAGTCTAACCTATCGTCATATCGTTCGATTATTTTTGCCCTTAGGTATACATCGCTATTACCTGTATTTTTTATGGTCCATTTCGCTTCCCCGGTATCCTTTGCTACGGTAATCCCCGGGCCCCCGTCATGGGAAACTTTTTGGACCTCTATATCCACCGTAGCAAAGGAAAATTCCGTAGGCTGAAGGTGTAGATTGTCAGAAAAATAAGCTGCTACAGTTCCCCCTACCAATAGGCTCATTATGGATATTAGCATAGCCGTTATTAGTACGTGTCTTTTCATAAACAGATCCCCCTTCCGCCACGGCTCATTTAAAATGTGCTTTAATTTCTTTTTCCTTTTACCGATTGGTTTATGTTTTTATATAGTTTAAAGCCCTCGCTTATTATCAAAAGCATTCCAGGTACTATTATCAGCACCAGCATACCCTGTTTTGTTTGGCCATAGTTTAATAGGTATCCTAGGTAGGGAATCGCTAACCTCACTTTGCCCACGAGATTTTTGTCGGGTATGGGGTTAGGATCCTCTACCTCATTGGCATCCCCTTTAGTTATGTATTGAAAATCCTGGCCTAGGGGCATAACCTCCACCACCCTGTGGGTAGTAAGAATATCGCTATCCCCAAGGCCCCTATAGGTGATAATATCCCCTTCATTAATATCCGATGGCTCCATAGGCTTTACAAATATAACGCTACCGGTATCAAAGGCGGGGGCCATACTCCCGCTAAGAACTATATACATGTGATGCCCTGCAATGCTAGGTGTCCCCCCTGTGGCTCTATTTCGTACCACAAAGAATACCATCAAAAGGATCATAGCTATCACTACAACGAATAAACCGTTACCTACTTTTTTAACTGTTTTACCTATTTTTTTTATTTTATTTAATCCATTATTATCCGTCCTAGCCTTCATCAATGATCCGCTCCCTTGGTTTCTTCCCCAGCCCCTTCACCGGCTCTATGTTTTCCATAGCTATCATCCCCGTCCCCATAGCCCGCCTCCCTATAGGCATCCCTCTCGTCATCATTTTCGGCATCTTCTTCGCCATCGTTTTCGGCATCTTCTTCGCCGCCACCATCGTCCACATCATCAGTATATTTGGCATCATCGTCGGAATTATTTTCGCCTTCGTTCCCAGATTCGACATCGCTATCATCATTTTCATCCTCGATTTGATCGTCGTTTTCGCCATCAATACCTTCCCCATCGGAGGCGTTATTTTCTTCTACTGTTTCAGCTTCATCCCCACTATTCCCATCCTTTTCATCCCCAGCCTCGGCATCGCCATCTCCGCCGGCGCCTTCGGCATCGTCCTCGCCATCAGTCCCAACATCGCCATCGCCACCATCACTTTCTTCTAACTCAGTTTCGTCATCGTTTTCGATATCTTCATCATTGACATATTCATCATCGTCATTTCCAATACCGGCCCCGTCACTACCGTTATGTTCGCCCCCGGCCTCGGTTTCTTCATCATCATCATCATCTACGATTTCGCCGCCTTCATCCCCAGCCTCGGTTCCATCATCGGCATCGTCCTCGTCATCAGTCCCAACATCGCCATCGCCGCCATCACTTTCTTCTAACTCAGTTTCGTCATCGTTTTCGATATCTTCATCATTGACATATTCATCATCGTCGTTTTCAATACCGGCCCCGTCACTACCGTTATGTTCGCCCCCGGCCCCGGTTTCATCATCATCATCATCATCATCTTCTTCTTCGTCTACGATTTCGCCGTCATTTTCATCATCTTCATCGACGCCTTCGCCGTCATTTTCATCATCTTCATCGGCGCCTTCGCCGCCTTCATCCCCGGCCTCGGTTCCATCATCGGCATCGTCCTCGTCATCAGTCCCAACATCGCCATCGC
>CAZDSH010000003.1:0-6665 GCA_964508195.1 uncultured Clostridiaceae bacterium | reverse complement strand
TCGTCGTTTTCAATACCGGCCCCGTCACTACCGTTATGTTCGCCCCCGGCCCCGGCATCATCTTCGTCTACGATTTCGCCGTCATTTTCATCACCTTCATCGGCACCTTCGCCGCCTTCATCCCCGACCTCGGTTCCATCATCGGCATCGTCCTCGTCATCAGTCCCAACATCGCCATCGCCGTCATTTTCAGCGTCTTCATCGGCGCCTTCGCCTTCGTTCTCGGTATCTTCGTCCTCAATAGCATTTTCGTTTTCTATATCTTCATCCCCGGGCATTTCGTCAACCATTTCTTCCTCATCTAACTCGTCGTCGATCTCTTCCCCCGTTATGAAAATCTCTTCCCTATATACTCTTACTGCATCCTCCGCTGAGAAGGAAAACCCCATACCATCCGCACGCTTTCCCTCCCCGGTGATTACGAAATAAAGGCCCCTGTCCCCTTCGATATGTCCTAACCATTTCTCCGCCGTACTATACTCGAACTTAACCTCTAGAACGTCGTCCCTATACAGTACATCCTCCCCTTTGGCCTTAACTACGCCATTACCATATCGAAGCCTTATAGATTCTTCTTTTATATCCGCCACATTAAAACCACAATCAGCAGGAAAACTTATATAGGCAACGAAGGAACATTCCTTTATATCCGTAGCTGCATCCTCTGTTCGCAGGAGAATTATCCTTAACTCATACCTTACCTTTGCCATTAACTGTACCATGAGATTTTTAAACGCAAAGGTCACCGGCTCTTTGCTTTTAGCAACTGAAGTAAAATAGGCCCCTGTATATTTTTGTTTATGGGGATACATTAAAAACACCGCGGTCATAACCGTAATCATAGTTAAGGCCGTAGCACCTTTTAGGACCATACCCGTTATATTTGTAGACGTATTTACTTCATTATGACCTTGATCACCTTGGAATCTCATCCTAGCTTTGCTCCCTTTCTCCATTGCTTGAAATTTTTAATCAAGAC
The DNA here is from genome assembly GCA_964508195.1 of uncultured Clostridiaceae bacterium. Classification (GTDB taxonomy): domain Bacteria; phylum Bacillota; class Clostridia; order Ch29; family Ch29; genus JAAYEV01. Next base: position 5,686 of record CAZDSH010000003.1, on the reverse strand, counting down.
CCTGCTACCCGGGAAATAATATTTTTAAGACCCTACGCTGCCCAGGCTATTTTTATACCGATACCTGATATCACAACGCTTCGCCTTAACCAACGCTGTTTTCTGATAGTCCCTTTTCTAGATCCCAGGACCTTAATCTGTCCATTTCCCTTCTGCCGATATGTAGCCCCTCTTCTATTAGATGTAGTAGTTCCATGTAGCTTCTAAAGGGCACGGATTTCCCTTCCTCTAGCCAGTGTATATATCCCTGTACACTAAAATTCTCCGAGTATGCCACCTTGATCATAAAAGTAGTTGCCGCCTTTGGAACTTTATATAAACCATTCCCTTTTTCAACACCTTTTCGCATGTTAATGACCTCCGTATGAAACCTGCTTTATCCTATCATCCAATATTTTAACAGGTCACAATTTCATCCGGCGTTTTTTTCGATTACATCCGCCGCACGGCACAATTACATTCCAATTACAAGCCTATAAGGATCCATCATATAGAATCCGTATATATCCCGCCCCGGATTATTTAGGACACTGGCCTTTTCATAATATAAAATCAAAAATTAGACGTTTTCGTGAAGGAATAGTACATAAAATATCGAATTAATTACATGGGAAGGACAAAACATATTAAGAGTTGATGCCCACGGCGGCATAAGTCCTTTAGATAAAAACTTTTGGTTAAAAATAAATAAGGAGTGATATAATGCTTTCCCAGTCTATGTATAATTTAGGGGCACAGCCCTCCCGTATCCGTGAGTTATTCGAATTCGGACGACAGCGTGCAAAGAAAGTCGGTGCTGAAAACGTATTTGACTTTAGTATCGGAAACCCGAGTATCCCCGCCCCGCCTATAGTAGCGGAAACGATCAAAAAAACCTTAGCGGAAAAGCCCGCTATGGCGGTCCATGGTTACACCAGCGCCGTCGGTGATGATACCTGTCGTGAAGCCATTGCAAATAATTTAAATTCACGGTTCAATACTGATTATACAAAGGATAATCTATTTATTACATGTGGTGCCGCCCCGGCCTTAGTATCCACCTTTAAGGCCCTGGCCAATGATAAAGGTGGCAGCGAGTACATCGTTATTGCCCCCTTTTTCCCAGAATATAGGGTGTTTATAGAGGCTTCCAATAGCAAACCTATAATCGTTCCCGCGGATACCGAACAATTTCAAATTGATTTTGATGCCCTTGATGCAGTTATTGATAAAAACACTTCAGCGGTTTTAATTAATTCCCCGAATAATCCCTCGGGGGTTGTATACACCGAAGAAACAATAAAAAAACTTGCGGATCTCCTAGAAAAAAAATCCGATGAAGTAGGGCATAGGATATTCTTAATCTCCGATGAACCTTACCGTGAACTGGTATATGGTAATGTGAAGGTTCCTTTCGTACCTAATTACTACGATAATACGATAGTTTGCTACTCCTTTAGCAAATCCCTTTCGTTACCCGGGGAACGCATCGGTTATGTACTGGTCCCGGATAGGGTAGACGATGCGCGTAAAGTGTTCCTAGCCATCGCTGGCTCCGCAAGATCTATAGGCCATGTATGTGCCCCGTCCCTTATGCAGCACGTTATCGCCGGCTGTATTGATGTGGCACCTAATGTAGCCGTCTATGAGGCCAATGCTAAAATACTATACGATGAGCTGACCTCCTACGGTTATAATTGTGCTAGACCCGACGGTGCCTTTTACCTGTTCTTTGAAGCGCCACGTCGCATGGGTGCCCAAGAGTTTTCGGATTATGCAAAGGAAAAGTGCAATATACTCGTAGTGCCCGGGGACGGATTCGGTTGCCCGAATTGGCTTCGCCTATCCTATTGCGTGGAGACTGAACGGATAAAAAGGGCATTACCTTTAATGAAACAAATGTTTGAGATATTAGGCTAATTCAAAATCGGTATAGGATCCCGCCGGGGGATGAATATTCATATTTGCACCTTCATTATTTTAGTTTGGCACAAAATCGAATGTACCTCAATATTTTGAATTATAGAGGATATAAAAACAAAAGACTTCTGTATAATTTAAAACCTATGGAACGAGGAGGGTTATTATGAATCTTCTACCGGAAGAGGATCTGGTTTTAGTCCCCGGGGGTACACTAATCACTAGGACCCCTGAAGAAGGCCGCGCCCTAGCGATAACTATGGCCCGACACACGGTGCACAATATACAACCGGATGCGGATGTCCTAGCCTGCGGCCGTAGGCTATACAGCGTAAACCCAGACAGCCTTATATTTGCCAGCCTAGTCGTCGCTATTGAGTTCCAGACCATAGCCGCAGCTAATAATTACTGGATGTCGTATTATCATTAATTAGAAACATCCGATAACTAAAGCTGCTACTACAAATATTAAAGCATTAGGTTTAATCACGGGAACCTAATGCTTTAATATTCATGAAGGCCCTATACATCGGTCATTCTTTTATTTGTAGTCCGTCGGACGATTCTCCTGTTTCCGATGCCGTATTTTCTAAACGAAGTGCACCGCCGGGCTCTGGTATTTCGTATTTATTTATCTTGTTTATATTGCAAAAATACTCGAAGAACTGCTGGGCACCATTGAGCTGCTCAGCGTCCACCCTATGAAGAATGTCCCGAAGTATTTGGGCCATCCATATATTATCGAAATAACGGTGTCGCCCAGAGTTCCATGTTATCTTATGGGGATATCTTTTGCTTACATAGTAATTCCAAAAGAACATCCTCTCCCCATCTTGGGCAAGGCGAAGCCTGTGCTTCGGATGTGATGGAATGTACCCATCCTTACATAACCTTGTATCGAAGGTCTTTTCCACCATAAACATGCCTATAATACGCCTTTGTTGTTCCGGCTCATTTTGTTTTCTGGTTGTCAATAAACATGCTGTGTTTTTATTTATCCGGGCAAGTTTCCTAGGTTGATCTTTTTTCTTGCCGCTCTTGAACCTCCCGGTGAAGATGTTCCATTCCTCGAATATATTATCAATTTCCTCATCCTTACACCAAAAGGCAGACTGCGAACAAGGATGGATTCTACCGGCACCGCTTTTTCTAGGTAACCTTTTTTGTTCTATAATGCGTAATTTTGCCTTTCGCTTTGATATCTTAAGCTCTCTGAGCCTCATCCTTTCAGCTGCATGCTTTTGCACTATCCCTCGAATTTTTTCTGCCGCTTCTTCGTTAGTAAGGGTTAGATATTTTTCGAAGGCGTCGGGGAATACAAATTTCTTTTCCCCCGATGGAAAATCTATTTTTATATAGGCATCGCTACACTTTACTACATTGCCTTTACCGAATTTCTGATGCATAACCTGTTTGTTAGCTAAATCCATTTGAATTTCACCTCCGTTTATCTACAGTCATCATATATTTATTCAAAATCCTGGCATCGGTTTTACCCCCATTTTATTGCGGGCTCCATAAAGTATCCCATCATAGAATATTCATCCTGGCCCGACTTTAAAAGGGTATTAAAAAAGTCGTTATTCCCTATCCTAGTAGGGGATTCCGACTTCTACTATTAACATTATACCATTAGTTGAACAATAACTCCAATTTCTAACATAACCCAATTTATTATGGGCTAAATGCTGTGATGGCGAATGGCAATATTCCCTTTATACTTTATGAAAACTTTATCATCTATACAGGTAATCCCTTCAATCGGCGATGGCGGCTTCATCTTTACCTAGGATCTTTGCCTCCTTAGCCACGATGTCGCTGAGGTATTCTAAAAACTCATCCCTTAGATCGTCGCGCCTTAGGGCAAACTCGACTGTAGCCCGCAAAAAACCTTGCTTATCGCCTACATCGTACCTTTTGCCTTTAAAGCAATACGCATACATGGCCTCTTTCTTAGCAAGCACTTTCAACGCATCGGTAAGTTGTATCTCGCCGCCTTTACCGGGCCTTGTATTCTTTAAAATTTCAAATATTGTTGGATTTATAATATACCTGCCCAGTATAGCAATATTTGAGGGGGCCTCCTCTGCGGTGGGTTTCTCCACGAGATCCTTTACTTTGTATATGCCGTTTTCTATTAGATGCCCGTCCACTATGCCGTATTTACAAACATCTTCATCGGCTACGGGCTGCACGCCTAGTATAGATGTCTTATATTTATTATACATCTCTATCATCTGCTTTAAGCATGGTCTATCATGGTTATGTACTATATCGTCGCCTAAAAGCACCGCAAAGGGTTCTTTCCCTATAAAACTTTTAGCACAATATATTGCATGGCCTAACCCCCTAGGCTCTTTCTGACGTATATAATGGATATCTACCATATTGGAGATATTGCGCACCTGGTTCAGCAAATCATATTTCCCTTTGGTCTCCAATTCAAGCTCTAACTCAACGGATTTATCAAAATGGTCTTCTATGCTTTTTTTATTTCTACCGGTGATTATAAGTATTTCCTCTATACCGGACTCCACGGCCTCTTCGATTATGTACTGAAGCGTAGGTTTGTCCACCACCGGCAACATCTCCTTCGGTTGCGCCTTCGTAGCTGGCAAAAAGCGTGTACCTAGTCCCGCTGCCGGTATTATAGCTTTATGCAGTTTCATTTCCATCCCCCTAAGAAATTTACAATCATTATTCAAACTCCTAACCTGTTTACGAAGAATTGTTATTAATGATTCATGATCGTTCCAACTATAGATCGCTATTATGGAATCTTAAACGATAAGCTATCCTATGTGTCCCATGCTATATATTGTTTTGCCTAATACTATTCAATAAAGTCACACCATGCCTTTGATTGCTTTTATTTCAATGTCCTGCCGCTCAACCCTTTGGTCTATTTTATCGACCTTCTCTTCAAGGGCGGTCAATTTATCATAGGTTAATTTATAACCGTCATATAGGGCTTTATGATTAATCTCTATTATATTTTCAAGGCCGGCCACAGTTCGATGTAGACTATCCACGTTTGCATCTATTCTGTCTATATTTTTGTTTATCTTAGATATGTCGTCCTTAGTAGCCATGTTAGATTCTATTTTCTCAAACCTATTTTGGATTTCACTATACATCATTGTCATAAACTCGAAGAGCTGTTCAACCGTTATTTCCTTGGCCATTTTATTTCTCCCTCCTTTGAATTATTTGGCTATCGTTATTATATCATTAATTTGTTATTATAATAGTGCCTTTAATAAAATTGTTAGTGACCGTGCAATCACGGAGATGACCCCCGTAGCCCCATGCTTGCTCCACGTGGCAAGGGGACGTTTTGTTTGCCACATTCGCGAAGCCGGGCTTTTCGAAACTGATACTTAAAATGTGGCAAGGGGACGTTTTGTTTGCCACATTTGTGGGTAATGCGAAGCTATATATAACGTGTTAATAATATTACTTTACTTGTCATTTAAGAGGGCGAAGCCCGAAGAATCCTCTTGGAGGCAGACATAAGATCCTTCGCTACGCTCAGGATGACACGCTGGTGCTATGCTCACAGGATGACACGCTAGAAGATGTAAAGTCTTTATCACGTTATATATAGGTGGCAAGGGGACGTTTTGTTTGCCACATTTGCGGCTAATGCGAAACTATGCTTGTAAGTGGATAGTGATTAGTGATTAGTGGGAAGCATTAGGCTGTCCGTAGCTGAGCCTATACCCGCGGCCCCACGCTTGCTTCATGGGATGCGAAGCTATGCTTATAAATGGTTTAGCGAAGGAAA
>CAZDSH010000002.1:0-87624 GCA_964508195.1 uncultured Clostridiaceae bacterium | reverse complement strand
GCTGGTGCTATGCTCACAGGATGACACGCTAGTACTACGCCCAGGATGACACGCTGGTGCTATGCCCAGGACGATACGCTAGTACTACGCCCAGGACGATACGCTAGAAGATATAAAGTCTTTATCACGTTATATATAATTTTGAATCCTGCACCTTTACTTTGTCCTATCTAAGTAAATTTAAATTTTTCACGTACGATCTCGGCTTCACCACAGCTCATACTGCCCTCGGGACAGGGGCCCGTAAGACAGGCAGGACCTGCATCCTTAAACATCACAGGCGCCGCCTTACGTACCTGCTTTAACATTTCCTCCGCCAGATTTCGAATTTCCCACTGTGCCCTATTGCAACACCTTAAACGGAAGAAATTATATAAAGACCTCGCGTTCATCGTAAACATTATCTTCGTTTCACAGGCATTGGGAAAAACGTACCTCGCATCCTCGATCGCTATCTTTTCCGCTGCACGGCGGGCTTTATTATCGTCACCCTTTTCTTTTTTTAGTTCCTTGTAATGTTTCGCATATAAAATATCGACTAATTCATCATAGCATTTTTGGTCCGCCTCCATGGCCCTTTGGAACAGCGCCTTAGCCCTGGGATCGTCTTTGATATGGGGTGGTATTACGTATTCAAAGCTCCGAAGCTGTACATATCTTTGGGATTGCTGCGAATAGCTGGCTATCCTATGCCTTACTAACTGATGGGTAAGTACCCTGCTTATACCCTCCGCTGCGAAGGTAAAGGACGCGTGTTCTATGGGGGACTGGTGTCCCATCTCTATTAATAAGTTAAGGAACTTGTCCACATTTTTTTGGGACAAATCCCTAAGTATATCCTCGGTGCCTACTTTCGAGTAACAAAGCTTAGCCGCCGCCGAAACTAATTTGTCCGGTTCCGGCGTATGCCCTATAAGTTTTACTTTGAGTTTTGCCATAATAAACGATACCTCCCAAAATAGTTGTCCGTCCCAAATGGAAACCCCTTGACACGATTCAGAAGCGGCGCGTCCGCCCTCCGGGAAATAGATCTCCCTATATCCCGTCACCTACGCCCCGGCATGGGCCTAGCCCGTTACTTCCCCCGGCTTTGCACCGTATAGGATTTATCCAATATATCTAACAGTCTCCGCCTATCATCCTTTAAAAATAAATACCCTATTAACGTTTCAAAACCCGTTGCATATCTATACTGAATTATGTCTGCGTGTTTCGGTATCGTTCCGGACTTTGCATTTCTGCCCCTTTTAACCATTATCCTTTCTTCCTCTTTTAAACCATCCCAAATACCATGTACCATATCGCTTTGGGATGATGCTTTCACATAATTCGTTGTTAATTGATGCAACTTTTGCGGCGGCAGATCGGCCCCCTCCCTTACTATTCTTTCCCGTACATAGAGTTCAAAGCAAGCGTCCCCTATATAGGCCAATACTAAAGGTGGGAGCAGCTCCGGTTTGAATTCGTCTTCGGAACCCGATGGTCCCCCTGGGGAATCCTTCACATCTTCACCAACCTTTTGTTTATAAATATTCATTAATTTAATTCTACCGAACTATCCATACGCTGTCCTAGAGTTCCCTTTTCCATTTGACCCCCTGGGGCGTATCTTCTATTATTATTCCTTTGGCTTTAAGGTCATTCCTTATTTTATCCGCTAAGGCCCAATCTTTCTTGGCCCTAGCCACTTCTCTATCCCTTACAAGACTTTCTATGTCTTTGTCAAGCTTTTCTCGCCCTTTATTCAAAATACCTAAAACGTCGGCAAATTCCATCAAAAGCCCAAGGGCTTCCTCCGCAAAGGCCGTGGAGATGCCCTGTTTTATGCATATATTAAGATCCCTTACAAGCTCAAAAATCACTGATAGTGCATCCGCTGTGTTCAGATCGTCCTCCATAGCCCCTTCAAACCTATTTCTATAGGCTTCGAGATCCGCCATCCTTTTTTGTTCCTCAGTCCTCATTACCCCTAGCCCCGCGTTTTGTGTAGCGTGCTCTAAATCCTGCTTAGTATTGTATAGCCTAGCTAGGCCGTTTTTTGCCTGTTCGAGCAGTTCACGGCTAAAATTAACCGGATTCCTATAATGGGCCGATAGCATGAAGAATCTGACTATTTCTAGATCGTATTCCTTGCTTATATCCCTTACGGTAAAAAAATTCCCCAGGGACTTAGACATTTTCTCGTTGTCTATTGTAATAAACCCATTATGCAACCAATACCGGGCAAAGGGTTTACCCGACGCCCCCTCGGATTGTGCAATTTCGTTTTCGTGATGGGGGAATATCAAATCCTGCCCGCCGGCGTGAATATCTATCGTCTCACCTAAATATTTCGTGGCCATCGCGGAACATTCTATATGCCAGCCTGGTCGTCCAGGACCCCATGGGCTTTCCCAGGTTGTCATCTCCCCGGGCTTTTGCCTTTTCCAAAGGGCAAAGTCCGAGGGGGCTTTTTTACTTTCGTCCACCTGTATCCTCGCACCGGCGTTCAAATCCTTAAGACTTTGTTTTGATAGTTTGCCGTAATCGGCAAACCCGGCGGTATCGAAATATATACCATCCTTCGTCTCGTAGGCCAAACCCCTTTCTTCTAATTTTTTAACCATATTTATTATCTCGTCGATATGTTCCGTAGCCTTAGGATGTATAGTAGCCCTTTTTATGCCCAATCCGTCGGCATCTTTAAAATATTCTTTTATAAACCTCGTAGCGACAGCCTCCATGGACGTATCCTCCATTGCCGCTCTATTGATTATTTTGTCGTCTACATCGGTAAAATTCTGTACATAGACCACTTCATAGCCCTTGTATTCGAAATACCTGCGCAAAACATCGAACACTATAAAGGGTCGGGCATTGCCTATATGAAAAAAATCATATACCGTGGGGCCACAGACATATATACCCACCCGCCCCTCCCTTAAGGGTACAAATTCCTCTTTCCTCCTTGTAAGAGTATTATACAGTTTCAAAATTCTTACCCCTTCCTAATCATATATAATTATTAAGCACATAGTCTATACGCCTTAGCAATTTTTCCTTGCCCAATAACAGTAATGTCCTCTTAAGATCGGGACCATGGTCCTGGCCGGTCACGGCAATCCTTATGGGCATATACAGCCCCTTGCCTTTGATGTTCGTCTCTTTTTGTAGCTCTTTGAACACTTCGGAACAGAACTTTTCGTCTATTTGTCCTGTATTTGCAACAATATCCCTTAGCCTTTTTAATAGTTTTTCCGTACCAGCAGTTTTTAGCTTTTGGAGGACATCTTCGCTTTTTATATCGAACTCGTCATCAAAAAACAGACTTGCCCTGTCGGTTATATCGGAAACCTTTGTCAAACTATCCTGCACCGTGGCCACCATTAACTCTAACCATTCACGTTTTTCTTCTGTCTCCTGTTGACTCATTAAACCGCTATCCACAAGGTACGGTACCGCTAAATCCGTTATCCTTGACGTTTCCGCCGTCTTTATATAATGGGCGTTGATCCAGTTAAGTTTTTGGATATCGAATACGGGGTTTGCTTTACTTACCCTCTCCAGGCGGAATTGGTTTATAATCTCGTCCTCACTTAATAACTCCTTCTCGCCCTCCGGCGCCCAACTAAGGAGCACCAAGAAGTTGAACATGGCCTCGGGCAAGTAACCCTTTCGCCTGTATTCGCCTATAAAGGTATCCCCATGCCTTTTGCTGAGCTTAGACCTGTCGGGACCCAGTATCAATGGTGCATGGGCAAATACGGGCCTTTCCCAGCCAAGGGCATCGTATAGGAGTATTTGCTTAGGCGTGTTGCTTAAATGATCCTCCCCCCTTATGACATGGGTTATCTTCATAAGATGATCATCTATGACGACGGAGAAGTTATAGGTAGGCGTTCCGTCGGATTTCCTGATCACTAGATCCCCCCCGAGGGTATCGGCATCCATTTCGATTGCGCCCTTTATCAGATCGTTGAACACAACCCTTTTTTCCGTATCAATTTTAAACCGTACAGTAGCGGGCCTGCCCTCATCGAGGTATGCCTTCGCCTGGGCGCCGGACAGTTTACGGCATCTGCCGGAGTACCTCGGGGCACCGAACTTATTAACCATCCGTTTTTTATCCTGTTCCAATTCCTCCGTAGTACAAAAGCAATAATAGGCTTTCCCTTCGTCTATTAGCTTATTACAATATTCGTCGTAAATGTTCAACCTTTCGCTTTGACGATAAGGGGCATAGCCGCCGTCCTTATCAGGACCTTCGTCCCATTCTATACCTAACCAATTCAGTTCCTCGAATATAATCCCCTCGTATTCAGTTAGGGACCTTTGTAGATCAGTGTCCTCGATCCTTAGTATCATAGTACCGTCATCGCCACAGCTCTTTATAAAAAGATAGTTAAAAAGGGCTGTTCTAATATTTCCTATATGTATAGGTCCCGTGGGACTTGGTGCAAACCTTGCCCTTATCATGTCTTATTTGCCTCCTTTGAACTTAACCGATGCCAAATAACCGCCTTTCATACGCCTTAACTCGGTAGCAGGTTATAGATATTATAGCACTTGCACTGCACATCATCAACAGTCCCTATCCCCGGTTTTAACCGGAACCAAGTTACAAACAGCCTGGGCCGCAATAGCTTCACTAGCGCCGATATAGCCCATGCCCTCGGTAGTAGTGGCCTTCACGCTTACCATATCCGGCCCAATACGTAACCTTTGGGCAATATTTTCTCGCATCCTAGGTATATATTCAGCCATTTTAGGGGCCTGGGCGATTATTATGCTGTCTACATTATGGGGCATATACCCTACGCGATATAATTTGTTCACAACCTTATCTAACAGCTTCAGGCTATTCGCCTGTAAATAGTCCGCCCCTTTATCCGGAAAATGTTTGCCTATATCCCCTAGGGCCGCAGCTCCGAGCAGTGCATCCATTATTGCATGGACTAGTACATCGGCATCGGAATGGCCCGTAAGACCTTTTTTGAAGGGTATATTCACACCGCCTATTATAAGCGGCCTTCCTTGTACTAACCGATGAACATCGTATCCTATACCTGTTCGGTTCATGTTTTATCGTGCTCCCTTATAAGGTATTTCGCTAGATATAAGTCCTCCGCCGTAGTAATCTTTATATTGTTGTATTCCCCGGGATATAAACCCACTTTGTAACCGTAATGTTCAAGGAGCGCCAAATCATCAGTAGCCGTCACTCCATCATGAATAGCCCTTTCGTGGACTCTTTTGATCGTTGTCCCTAGGAAACATTGAGGCGTCTGCACTGCTCGGAGGCTCTCCCTATCCAAAGTACTCTTTATCTTCCCTTCGCCATCTACCAGTTTTATGGTATCCCTTAAAGGTACGGCGCAGGCTATACCCTCTAGGTCTTGTTCTATAAGCCCCTTTATACCCCGTTCAATAAGCCTACGCTTAACAAAGGGCCTTGCCCCATCGTGTATTATTACAATATCCCCATGTATCGCCCTAAGCCCTATGGCGACGGACTGTTGCCGTGTTGACCCGCCTACAACTATATCCTTTACCTTTGTTAAGCAAAATTTCTCGACTATATCCCGTTTACAACGAGTCCTATTATTCCGGCCGACTACTGCCAAAACATAATCCACAATATCACATCGCTGGAATTGCCAAAGGGTATGGGCTAGGATAGGTTTTCCCGCAATATTGATATAGGGTTTCTCTACGGGGCTGTTCATTCTACTACCTACACCTGCGGCCATTACCATCGCCGATACGCTAAACCCTTTATACATAAATATACACACCCCCGATAAAAACAATTCGTCATAATGGGGATTAACCCTTTTTTTATACAAAAAAATCCGCCCTGGAAAGGGGCGGAACTTTTTATATTATACGGCCTTATTGTCAAAGGCATTTTTAGGCTTTGCGAATATCATTCTACCTGCAGCAGTTTGTAATACGCTGGTCACCATAACTCCTATAGTTTCGCCGATATGTTTTTTGCCCCCGTCAACGACGATCATAGTCCCGTCGTCTAAATAGGCTACGCCTTGGCCGGATTCCTTGCCGTCCTTTATAACCTGCACCACCATTTCCTCCCCGGGAAGCACTACAGGCTTCACGGCATTAGCCAGTTCATTTATGTTAAGAACCGGCACCCCTTGGAACTCCGCTACCTTGTTCAGGTTGAAATCGTTTGTGACTATCTTACCCTTTAAAACCTGCGCGAGTTTAAGGAGTTTACTGTCCACTTCCGCTATATCGTCGAAGGATTTTTCATCTATCTGAACAGGGATATTGAGCTCTTTTTGTATCTTGTTCAATATATCAAGACCCCTTCTACCCCTATTACGTTTCAAAGCATCAGAAGAATCGGCTATATGTCTAAGTTCCTCCAGTACAAACCCGGGTATAATAAGAGGTCCTTCGACGAATCCCGTTTTACAGATATCTGCAATTCTGCCATCAATTATTACACTCGTATCTAAAATTTTTGGTTTAGCCGCACCCTCTGCTCTATGGGCTTTCTCCTTTATTCCTAACCTTCTAAGGGAATGGACTACGGCCCCAAAATCGTCAGTCTTCCTCGTAGCTATCCTTATACCTAGGTAGCCTAGCGTGATATTAACCAATACCATAACGATACTGCCTAACCATGGAATAGGTATAATAGCAAGGGGCCTTATAAAAAGGTTTGCAATAATAAGACCTAATATCAGTCCAACGGAGCCTAATAATATATCCCCAGTAGGAATCGTTTGTAGCGTGGTTTCAACTAATCCTGTGCCTTTCCATCCTAATTTAATAATCCAAGGTGAGATCAGATAGAATATAAAACCAAACAGTAGTGCGCCACTTACATAGTAGACGATTGCGGCAGCCCTTCCTTGTAATATGCCGAATACTTCATACGTAACCAACGTATCCCCCAGCACATAGGCTAACTGGTAGCCAATAACTATTCCTGCCGTAGTCAATAGTCCCCTAATTAACTTCTTTACCATTTATTTTAACCACCTCCTTCTGTAGAGTATTGCCACTTATATTTATTCTATAACCTGTTGTAGTGTGACTGCAACTTAAAATGAAAAAAAGTGCTTAAACGCACCTTTTTATAAAAAAAATCGGTACCTTTTCCATGGGGCTAAAAAAAAATGAGCGCCCCTGAAGACGCTTAATTGACAATCCCCTCTATCATGCTTTCAATCTCATCCTCATCCATATTGTTCACAAGCACCAGCTCGCTCACCAGGATTTGTTTAGCATTATTTAGCATTTTTCTCTCCCCTGTGGATAACCCCTTTTCCCTATCCCTCAGAATAAGATTTCTAACTACGTCGGCAACTTCCAGGATATCGCCGCTTTTTATCTTCTCCATGTTAACCCGGTATCTTCGGTTCCAATTGTTAGGCATGCTGGTCTTGTCTTGACCTAGTACCGTCATAACTATGTTTACCTGTTCTTTGTCTATTACCTCACGCAATCCTATATCCCCGACATTCTCAAGGGGTATCATGACTTTCATATTGCCTATAGGCATCTTCATTATATAATATTTTTGTTTGTTACCTAATATCTCCTTCTCTTCTATGGATTCGATAATCCCCGCACCATGCATGGGATACACTACTTTATCGCCTATATTAAACATTACATATACCTCCATTGATAAGACGATGCTTCTATTAATTTTACTATACCTCGGGGCTATTGTCAATGAAACAATAATTTTAACACAAAAGTATGTTGACTGTCAATCAAAAAAAATATTAAATACGTTGCAACAGAGCATTTTTATCATTATAATATAATTAGCCTTAATATGACAAAGGAGTGATGAAATGAGGGATTCAATATTCGATGAGTTTCAAAGCTCTATTCCCCAGCTATTGATAAGGCATAAAAGTATCCTGGATGTGTTGACTAAACACCAAGAGGCAAGTGCCAGGATAAATCGCGCTATTGCTAAATCCGTAACCAATTGCGGCTGTCTTAGGATTGATGCGAAAAAACAAAGTACCCCGGAGGGTGCATCCCTTAAAGAACTACCGGAATACATGGACTCCCATATCCGGGGCGAGTTATGCGAGCACTGTAAGGACGTAATTGAGGCCGAATTAGGAATAAACACGTTTTATATAGCTGCTATATGCAGCCTTTTGGATATTGATTTTTATAATGTGATACAGAAGGAATACGAAAAGATAAAAACCCTGGGGGTATATAATCTTCTATGACATATCTACACCACTTTGGAAGTGATGGGCGGGCATGTCATTTTTTTAATGCAACATCCAGGGCTTCGGAAAGGTTTGATACCCCGGTTATCCGAACAGTAGTCTCCCTAAGTTGTCCCAGATTATTTTTAGGTATTATACAATGCCTAAACCCTATTTTAGTTGCCTCTACAATCCTACGCTCTATAGAATTTATACCCCGTACCTCACCGGTAAGGCCTACTTCGCCGATAATCACCGTATCCCTTTCAATGGGAATATCCCTAAAACTTGATGCAATAGCGGTAACAATACCTAGATCCGCTGCGGGCTCATCGATCCTAAGACCGCCTACTACGTTTACAAAGGCATCCTGCCCCTGTATCTGCATGCCCAGCCTTTTTTCTATAACCGCCATAAGCATACATAACCTGTTATAATCTATACCCGTGGCCATCCGCCTTGGCATATTCAAATTTGAAAGGCTTACCAGGGCTTGCAACTCCATGAGCATTGGCCGTGTACCCTCTATACTGCATATAACCGCCGTGCCAGGGACACCCTCGGGGCGTCCCTGTAACATGAATTCCGAGGGATTTAAAACCTCTACTAAGCCTTTACCCTTCATTTCAAATACACCGATCTCGTCGGTGGCCCCGAACCGGTTTTTCACTGAACGTACTACTCTGTAGCTGTGATACTTTTCTCCCTCGAAGTATAACACGGTATCCACAATATGCTCTAGGACCTTCGGCCCGGCGATGGCCCCTTGTTTGGTCACATGACCTATTATAAAAACTGGGATGGCTGCGGCCTTTGCCATCCGTAGCAACCGGCCGGTTACTTCCCTTACCTGGCTTACACTACCCGGGGCGGAGGATACCTCCGGCGTATACATAGTCTGAATAGAATCCACTACTATCATGTCTATATCGTACTCCTCTATAGAGCCCAGTATAAGATCTATATTTGTTTCCCCGAGTAAAAGCACGTTGTTGCTGTTTATGCCTAGCCTTTCCGCCCGCAATTTAACCTGTAACAATGATTCTTCGCCGGAAATATAAAGCGTCCTTTGCGTAGGCGGCATACGACCTGCCAACTGGAGCAGTAGCGTAGACTTGCCTATACCGGGATCGCCGCCCACTAAAACCAAGGATCCCTTTACTATACCGCCGCCGAGAACTCTGTCAAGTTCTGTTATCCCTGTGCTTATACGTATCTCCTCAGCCAGACTTACTCCGCTTATTGGAACCGGCTTATTATTCACCGTACCCAGCGGATCCCTCTGGTGAATTTTTTTGCCCGTTACCTTCTCCTCCATAGTATTCCATTCGTCACACCCCGGGCACCTACCCATCCATTTTGGGCTTTCATAACCACAGTATTGGCATACGAATACGCTCTTTAACCTAGCCATGCTATGCCCCCTTTATCCCTTTAACGATCTGGACACCGCTTACGTTATGCCTTACGCGCTATGGTGATATTGCCGTCCTTTGCATCAACTATTACGGCATCCCCTTCTTTTATGCCCTCCTCGAGCATACTTTCCGACAGTTTATCCTCTATCATGTTCTGTATAGCCCGCCTTAGGGGCCTTGCACCGTACATCTGATCAAAGCCTTCCTTAGCAATAATCCCCCTAGCTCCTTTCGTCACTTCCAGCTTGATGTTCAATTTCTCAACTTTTTCGTATAGCTCATTCATCATAAGGTCCACGATATCCAATATATGGTCTTCATCTAATTGATGGAATACTATTACCTCATCCACCCTGTTTAAAAACTCCGGACGAAAAGCCTTTTTAAGCTCCTCCATCACTCGATCTTTCATCCTTTTGTATTCATCATGTTTTGCATCATCCTTCGCGCCGGCAAACCCTAGGCTCCTTTGCCTTTGTATAGTATGGGCGCCTACGTTAGAAGTCATAATGATCACGGTATTTTTGAAGTCCACGGTTCGCCCCTTTGCATCGGTAAGCCTCCCGTCCTCTAAAATCTGTAACAATATATTAAATACATCAGGATGGGCCTTTTCTATTTCGTCCATCAGTACTACTGAATATGGTTTTCGGCGCACCTTTTCCGTTAATTGGCCGCCCTCCTCATAACCTACGTATCCCGGGGGTGAACCTACTAACCGTGATACTGAATGCTTTTCCATATACTCGGACATATCCACTCTGACGGTGGCCTCTTCATCGCCGAATAATGCCTCGGCCAGGGCCCTAGAAAGTTCAGTCTTGCCAACCCCGGTAGGACCGAGGAATATGAAGGAGCCTATGGGCCTTTTAGGATCCTTAAGGCCTACCCTAGCCCTTCTAACAGCCTTGGCCACGGCACCTACCGCCTCCTCCTGGCCTATTACGCGCCTATGCAATACATCCTCCAGCTTAATGAGGCGTTGGGTCTCCTCCTCCGCAAGGCGTGTCACCGGTATACCGGTCCAGTCTGCAACTATTGACGCTATGTTTTCCTCGTCCACTAGGGCGGTGGTCTTACGGGTATCCTTTTCCCAGCCGTCCTTTATATCCTTTAGCTGTTGTTTTAATTTACGCTCCTTGTCCCTAAGCCCCGCCGCCTTTTCGAACTCCTGATGGCTTATGGCCTCTTCCTTTTCCTTTTTGATGACCTCTATTTCTCCCTCTAGTTCCTTAAGCTCCGGCGGTGCCGTTATCGTTTTAATCCTAACTTTAGATGCCGCTTCATCTATTAAGTCTATTGCTTTATCCGGTAGGAACCTATCGGATATATACCTATCGGATAATGTCGCAGCGGCTTCTACAGCTTTATCCGTTATTTTGACCCTGTGATGGGATTCGTATTTGTCCCTTAGGCCCTTTAATATTTGTATCGTCTCTTCTACCGTTGGTTCCCCTACCATTATCGGCTGGAACCTACGTTCTAAGGCGGGATCCTTTTCTACGTATTTCCTATATTCATCAATGGTAGTAGCACCTATAGCCTGAATCTCCCCCCGGGCTAAAACAGGTTTTAAAATGTTAGAAGCGTCTATAGCGCCCTCGGCGGCGCCGGCACCAATCATTGTATGCATTTCATCTATAAAGAGTATAACGTTTGCGGTGGCTATTAACTCCGCCATCACCTTTTTTAGCCGATCTTCGAACTCACCTCGGTATTTCGCGCCGGCAACCATAGACGCAAGGTCTAATGTTACAACCCTTTTACCCTTTATCATCTCCGGCACATGGCCGTTTACTATCTCCTGGGCTAACCCCTCGGCTATTGCCGTCTTTCCCACCCCTGCTTCGCCGATGAGTACGGGATTATTTTTTGTGCGTCGGCTTAATATCTGTATAACCCTTTCTATTTCCTTGGCCCTACCTATTACGGGATCGAGCTTTTCCTCCCTCGCCATCTGGGTTAAGTCCCTGCCGTGTTGATCCAACATCGGTGTCCCTGATTTTTCCTTTGTACCCTCCCCTTGGGCAGGTATGCTACCGCTTAATAGTTTTAATGTCTCCTCCCGGGCTTTGCTAAGATCTACGTTCAAATCCGTGAGCACCTTCGCGGCTACGCCCTCCCCTTCACGTATAAGGCCTAAGAGTATATGCTCAGTACCCACATAATTATGGTTCATGCGCCGTGCCTCGAGATAACTAAGCTCCAGCACCCTTTTCGAACGGGGCGTTAAACCTACCAATTGGCCCGGCGCGCTACTTTCACCACGACCTATTAGTTCCTCTATCTTATGCACAACTTTAGCGGAATCTGCTCCCATACCCTTTAACACCTGGGCCGCTATACCCTTTCCTTCCTTCACTAGGCCTAAAAGCAAATGTTCAGTTCCCACATAATTATGACCGAAGGCCGCTGCTTCATTCTGGGCTATTATAATTGCCTGCCTCGCCCTTTCGGTAAATTTATCATTTATATTCATGTAAACTCCTCCTCATACAAGTTTTTGTCTTATAATTTTTGATCTGAATATATCCCTTTCGATATCAGAGAGTCCTTTACCCGCCCTTTTTTGAAGCGCCGCCGGTTGTGTTTGTATCATTATCTCGTTTATATCTTTGATAGAGACGTCGGGTAAAAAACCTAGGTCTATGCCAAGGCGTACATCGGATAAAAGCTCCATAAGCTCCTTGGAGGATATTAACCTAGCCCCGGTAAGCAACCCATAGGACCTACAGATCTTGTCCTCAAGGCCTATCCTGTTACCTGAAACTAGGGCATCCCTCGATTGTTTTTCCTTATTTATTATTTCCCTCGTCATGCTCCTAAGGCTACCCGCTATGTGTTCTTCGGCCTTCCCGAGGGTTAACTGATTTGAAATCTGTATAAGATTGCCCACTATCTCCGTCCCCTCGCCGTAAATACCCCTTACCGCTAGGCCTAATTGATTTAGCGCCTGGGATACCCTACTAAACTGATTCGTCAAGACTAAGGCAGGTAGATGAACCATAACCGAAGCCCGCATACCGGTACCGGTGTTCGTAGGACAGGCGGTCAGGTAACCCATATCTTCATCGAAGGCATAATCTATATCCTCCTCGAGGACATCGTCTATTTTACTTGCCAGATCCCAACCGGCATCTAACTGTAAACCGGGTAAAACCACTTGCATACGAATATGATCCTCTTCGTTTATCATTATGCTTACCTGATGGTTCTTTTTTATAAATACCGCGGAACGTTCGTTTTTCTCAACGAGGGCGGGACTTATTAAATGGTTCTCTACAAGCACCCTTGCTTCTAGGGGAGAAATGTCTTTAAGAACAGTGAGATCAAAATCCCTAGTCAATACTAAATTGCGCCCTATAGCCCTTCGTACCCTTTCGATTACATCCGCTGCCCCCTGTTCGTCCAGTCTATCGGGGAAGGGTATGCCCTTTATATTCCGCGCAAGGCGAACCCGTGAACTTAAAACTATATCGTTGTCCGGTCCGTCACCATTTAGCCAATCCATTATTTATTCCTCCCCTCATTTACTATCCCTTTTTAAATCCTTAATCCTATCCCGTAGCTCTACAGCCCTTTCATATTCTTCAGCGTTGACGGCCCTTTCTAGCTCTTTTTGAAGACCCTCTATTTCTTTCTTTACCCTAAGGGAACCGCCCATACGCTTTGGTATCTTACCGGAATGGCGCGTATTGCCCTGGACCCTTTTAAGTAAAGGTAAAAGCCTCTCATTAAAAGACGCATAACATATATCGCATCCTAGTTTTCCCGTTTTTTTAAATTCGTTAAAACCCATACCGCATTGGTCACATTTTACCCTTTCCAACCCCTCGATGGTGACGGGGGCTTCGCCGCCCATATCCAAAAGCGATGAAAGCAAGGCGTTAATGGAAAAGGGATCGCCCATGATCATCTCCTTTTCCTTCATTGCACATTCCTTACAAAGATGTAATTCCTTTTTTCTACCGTTTATAGTAGTAATTCTATGAACCACGGCGGGGTTTTTGCCGCATCTATCACAAAGCATGATCATACCTCCTTGTATAATGGAAATACCTATATGCCTAATCAGCGATGTATACCGAAAGCATTGATTTCAAAAGCTGCGCCCGTACTATATCCTTTGACGGCGAGAACACTTTAAGACTTTTGCCGTTTATAGCGGCCTCTAACAGAGCCCTTTCCCTCGGGGATGCGATACCCTTTTCCTCTATATTGGCTAAAATCCTAGTAGCATCGAGCTGGGATATGCTGTCCCCTATATGCTCAAATATTAAGTAGCCTATAAAAGACCTTGTATCGGTGTCCAGCTTCTTTATACGTATGAACCCGCCGCCGCCCCTTCTGCTTACGATATAATACCCCTTGTCTATAGTAAACCGTGTTGATAAAACATAGTTTATTTGAGATGGCGCGCAGTTAAAATGATCCGCCAGTTCGTTCCTTTGGATCTCCAACATATCCGTATCGCCCTCTTGCATAAGTTCCTTTATAAACCGTTCTATTATGTCACTTATTCGAGACAAAAGCATCACCTCTGGTTTTGTTTGACTTTCTTTGACTATTAATATTATAGTAAATTCTTAGAACTTTTGCAATAGCATTTTCTTATTTTTTCCCAAAACATTTAAACTTTAATCAATATAGGCATCAAAAAAACGGGGTTAACCCCGTTTTTTACCCGTAATCCTATATATACGCTCGGCACTTTTTAGCTGTTCCTCGAAGCCGGCCCATCCATGGAATGTCGGTATAAATTCTCCATATGCGCTCTTATCGAGGATTCTGTCCTGCTCCTCATCGTCCTTATCCAACATCTTGATCCTGTTGTCCCGCCGGTCTTCACTGTTCTCCATTCCGTATCACCTCCGCGAGCTTTATTAAAACGCCTATCAATATTGTTTATTTCATAGTATAAATTTATTCCGTGGAATCAAAAAGGCCGGATTTCTCCGGCCCCTTACATTTAAACCTAATCTTCTTCCTTAGCTTCAGCTATTATCTTTTCGGCAATAGCCGGCGGTATTTCCTCATACCTTTCAAACTCCATAGTAAAGCTGCCCCGGGCTTGAGTCATGGACCGCAAGTCCGTAGCGTATTTGAACATTTCCGCTAGGGGTGCTTCGGCGATAACGAGTTGTTTATTATCTTTTTGTTCCATACCGAGTATTTTCCCACGTTTTTTGTTTATATCCCCTATTACATCGCCCATATAATCCTCTGGCACGATTACTTCAAGTCTCATTATAGGCTCGAGGAGTACAGGATTAGATTCTTGCATACCCTTTCTGTAGGACAGGCTTGCAGCTATTTTAAAGGACATTTCATCGGAGTCTACGCTATGGAAGGAACCGTCGTATAGCGTACTTCTTAGCCCTACAACGGGATAGCCGGCTAATACCCCTTCTCGAATCGCTTCGCGAAGGCCCTTTTCTACCGCGGGTATAAACTGCCTGGGCACAACACCGCCCACTACCTTATCGACGAACTCAAGGTCCGTGTTATAATCCTGTAGCGGCTCGAATTCGATCCATACATGGCCAAACTGCCCACGTCCTCCGGATTGTTTTTTATGTTTTCCCTCGGCCTTGGAGCTACCCTTTATAGTCTCTCTGTAGGGAATCTTGGGATCCTTTAGCTCTACCTCCACGCCGAATTTACTGAATAATTTCCGGGTTATTACCTCTATATGCACTTCACCCTGGCCCGCAACGAGCAGGTCTCCGGTTTCGGCGTTTTTCTCCACCGTGAATGTCGGGTCCTCTTCAAGTAGCCTGTTTAAACCTCCGCTTATTTTATCTTCGTCACCCTTCGCCTTAGGAACTATGGCCATGGATATACTGGGCTTAGGAAAGTTTATAGGAGAATACACAAAATCCTGTTTATTTTCAAAAAGTGTATCACCGGTCACGGTATGCTGGAGCTTCGCTATAGCAGCGATATCTCCGGCATGGATTTTATCCACACTTATCTGTTTTTTGCCCCTTATAAGGAAAATGCCGCCTAATTTTTCCTTCTCGCCCTTGCTCCCGTTAAACAACGGTGTCTCCGCAGTGAGGTCACCGCTTAATACTTTAAGTATAGAGATTTTCCCTACATAGGGATCCGCTATCGTCTTAAATACTTGGGCGGAGAAGGGCCCGTCAGAAGTAAGCTCTTGTTCTATTAATGCGCCCTCCCTATCTAGGGCCTCCACTTTTTTACGATCCCTAGGGGATGGTAAAAAATCCGCTATAGTATTCATAAGGTTTTCCATGCCTATGTTCATCTCGCCGGCGCCGCATAAAACCGGAACTATTTTGCCCTCTAGGACGCCCTCACGCAGGCCCTTTCTTATCTCTTCATCAGTAAATGCTTCGCCATCGAAAAACTTCATCATAAGCTCATCATCGGTCTCCGCCACGGCCTCTATTACCATCTCCCGCATAGGCTCTATTCTTTCCTTGTATTCGTCGGGTATATCAATATTTTTACCCTCGCCCCCTGTATACTCTTTAGCGCTCATATTCACAACGTTAATTATGCCTTTAAACGTCTCCCCAGCGCCGATAGGGACTTGGAAGGGTGCTATACTATGCCCGAACATATCCCTTAAACCTTCGACTACTTTGAAAAAGTCCGCATTCTCCCGGTTCATTTTATTAACAAATATTATCCTAGGAATATTTGTTTCGTTTATAAACTCCCAACCCTTTTCAGTACCCACCTCTATGCCGGAGGATGCATCAACTAAAAGAACCGCCCCCTCGACAACCTTAAGGCTTGAGAAGACCTCACCCACAAAATCAAAGTACCCCGGCGTATCCAATAGGTTTATTTTCACGCCTTCCCATTCCAAGGGCAATACGGAAACGCCTATAGAGATTTGCCTTTTGATTTCTTCAGGATCAAAATCCGAAGCGGTGGTACCGTCCCCCGTCTTTCCGACCCTTTCGATAGCTTTAGCTTTATATAGCATGGCTTCAGCCAGGGTTGTTTTACCGCTGCCGCCATGGCCCATAAGAGCTACGTTCCTTATTTTATCCGTTTGATATTCTTTCATTAATTCTCCCCCTCGTATCTACAATAGTTTGGCACTTCAATATTCTATCAGGACCAATAAAATCCCTTTAATTCTATCATATTTTTATTAAAGCTGCATATCCTTAGTATTTTTCCTTTATATACAATTATATTCATGTACCCCCGGGCTATCCCTCCTTAATACCATTAAAAAAATCCCGAGCTTTACGGAACATTTATACCGATTATGTTATAATTAAACGAAAAGATTAAAAATTGGAGGCGTCAAAGTATGAAACTACCCCTTAGGAAAACTTTAGAAAACATAAAGATCTACGAAGCCGGTATACCGATGGAGGACATAAAGAGAAAATACGGGCTAGCCCGCGTGGACAAGCTCTCCACTAATGAAAACCCCCTTAATTGTTCTCCGAAGGTAATCGAAAGCGTAATAAAAGCTGCTTCTAATCTATCCCTATACCCCGACGGGAACTCTACAGAGCTTAGGAAGGCTATCGCAAAATTTTATGGCGTAGACAAGGACGAGATTATAGTTACAAACGGTTTAGATGAGATGATAACTATATTGACGATGGCTTTTTTAGATGCCGGCGACGAAACTATAATACCCGATAATACATTTTCTAGCTACACAATCGCTGCACAGATAGCCGATGCAAATATTAAAACCGTGCCGATAAAGAATTTTAAGCTGGACCTTGATGGAATAGCTAAAGCCATAGGGGATAATACAAAACTAATATGGCTATGCAACCCCAACAACCCTACGGGCACCATATTTACCGAAGCCGAATTTTTTCATTTCATGTCCAGGGTCCCGAAGGATACGGTAGTCCTATACGACGAGGCCTACGCGGAATTTGTTACGGATTCCGATTATCCGAAGGATAGTTTTAAACTATATAAAAAGTATCCCAACATGGTAATCATGCGAACATTTTCGAAGGTGTACGGCCTTGCGGGTCTCAGGGTGGGTTACAGCTTTGCGAATAAAGCACTTTTACAAAGTATAAACAAGGTAAGGAACGTATTTAACGTGAACAAGCTGGCACAGATAGCTGCAACTGTCGCCCTAGATGACCAGGACTTCGTTAAAGAGGTAATAGCTGTGAACAATGAGGGTAAAGAATACCTCTATAAAAGTTTTGACGCTATGGGCATTACGTATATCCCCTCTGAAACCAATTATATACTGTTGGATACCGGAAAGGATTGTGGAGAAGTCTTTGAAAGCATGCAACGCCAAGGCGTTATAATAAGGCCTATAAGAGGAACCTTTATTAGGGTTACCATAGGAACTATGGATCAAAACGAAAGATTCATAGGGGCCCTTAAAAAGGTTTTGGCAAAATAATGGCTCCCCTAGGGAGCCCTTATTTTAATCCTCGGCCTGGGCACGTAACAGCTCCTTCGCATGATCTAATTTGTCCGAGGGTACGAACAGGTCCACACCGGTAGCCCTGCCCGCGTACACTTTGTGTAGTACCCCCGCCCCCTTATACATCTTTATAGTGGGGATATCCGCTGTCCCCAAGAGGCCTATTACTATATCCGCCTCCGTTTCGTTATAAATAAATATAAGGTGTTCCCAATCGCCATCACCCTCCGGAGTATACTCCGTATCAACCGGGGCCAGCGGCTGTTTTTTAACAAGGGCACAGCCGCAATCTGCACAATAATCATAGCCTTCCCTGTATTCTATTTTACATTTAGGACACCACGGCATATACATTATCCCCCTAATCTTAGCCTTCGGCATATTTTTTTATGATGCTCCAATCCTCCAATCTCTGATCGAATTTTACTACATTGGCGGGGCTCGTGGACCCCAATTTTGTATAGGTTAACCAGTCATATTTAAAGCCCACCCTTTTCCTAAAGGTCTCATAGGCCTTCGTTCCATTGAAAAAAACGTGCCGAATACCTGGATAATCGTTAAAAAACCTATCAAAATTGTTTACCCTTTCCCCCGTAATATTGGCATCAAGGCTACCCTTTCTGTAGCATGTTTTTATAACGTCCCACAATGCAATGCGCTTTTCCCGTAGGAATTCGATTTTTTTTGTATAGTTTCGGTCTACCGTTTCGCCATATAGGGAATATATTATATTCCAAAACTGGTTTCTTATATGGCCATAGTATTCATTTTTGCGAAGGGATTCCCCGCCGGGCATTGAACCTAAAATTATTATCCGGGATCTTTCGTCCGCCACCGGCGGAAAACTTTTTATCAAATTCAATTCGTATCACCCCTAATAATATCAGAAACTCGTCCCCCTTGCCGCTTTTTTTTCGGCCTCTACTATGACTATAGGGGCCAAGGCCAAAAGCGCCGTTATGATACGCTCTTTAGCGTTAAGCGCTACTAATTTGAACACCGTTGCTAAGAAAGGTATCCTAAGCACTATTAACATCAGGGATGCCGATACCATCACCGCGGCTATGAGGTGCTTGTTCGTCATAAGCCCCGTTTTAAATATGGATTCGCTATCAGAACGTACATTAAAAACATGAACTAACTGGCTAAAACCCAGTACCGTAAAGGCCATAGTGCTACCGACTTCCGGGGCCCTTCGGTTACCCACGGTATAGGCCGCTAAAGTTAAGACTCCTATCATTATCCCCTGATAAATTATCCTTATTACCATTGCCCTATCGAAGATGTTCTGTTTCGGATCCCGTGGTCCCTTTTCCATTATATGTTCCTCTGCGGGGTCCATTCCAAGGGCTAGGGCGGGGAAGCTATCGGTTACGAGGTTGATCCATAGTATATGGATAGGCAAAAGCGGCTGCCGTAGGTTAAACATCGTAGCTATAAACAGCGTTAAGACTTCGCCCACATTACAGGAGAGCAAAAAACCTATGGCTTTTCGTATATTAGTAAATACGGTTCTTCCCTCCTCCACCGCTGCCACCACCGTCGCGAAGTTATCATCGGTAAGTATCATGTCCGCGGCCTCCTTCGCCACATCGGTGCCCACTACGCCCATCGCGGCACCTATATCCGCAACCTTCAATGCCGGCGCGTCATTCGCCCCGTCCCCGGTCATGGCAACTATCTGTCCCCGGCTTTGCCACGCCTTTACTATCCTTACCTTATGCTCAGGGGACACTCTGGCGTATACCGACGTACGGCCTACCGCTTCCCGTAGCTCCTCATCCTTCATATTGTCTAACTCTGTACCGGTAATCACTCCATCATCGGCCAAAAATCCCAAATCCCTAGCGATAGCCGCCGCGGTAATGCTATGATCGCCGGTTATCATCACCGGTTTAATACCCGCCCTGTTACACAGGTCCACGGCTTTTTTGCACTCCGGTCGCGGCGGGTCCGTTAAACCTAATAGGCCTATAAATATGAGATCCCTTTCATAGTCCTCCCCGGCCTGGCCATCGCTTCTAAGACTATCGATGTCCTTATAAGCTATAGCCAACACCCTTAGACCCCTTAGTGCCATTTCCCTATTCTTATCCAATATCACGGCCCTGTGGCTGTCCCTAAGGCCTATGTCCTGTCCGTGGAATAGTACACCATTACACCTTTGTAACAGTTCCTCCACTGCCCCCTTAGTATAAACACGGTATCCCTTATCATAAACGTGTACGGTAGTCATAAGTTTTCGTTTAGAATCGAAGGGTACCTCATCGACCCTTGGGTATGAAACCTCCATTATATCCTTATTCATGCCACTTTTAAGCCCGAGATCCCCAAGGGCGGTCTCCGTCGGATCGCCTAATAGGACAAATCCGTCGCCGTCCTTTTTTAGCTTTACGTCGTTACAAAGCACGCTAGCCATGACCAATGCTTTAAAATGTTCCCCCTCGATCAGAGAACCGATATCCTCGCTAAGATCATATATATCGTCATTATAGAACAGCCCCCCCACCCTCATCTTATTTTGTGTAAGGGTACCCGTTTTATCCGTACATATTACCGTGGCACTTCCCAAAGTCTCCACCGAGGGCAGGTGCCTTATTATTGCATTCCGTTTCACCATACGCTGTACGCCCAGGGCGAGAACTACGGTGGCTATAGCCGGCAACCCCTCGGGTATAGCCGCAACCGCTAGGCTTACGGATATAATAAACATGTCAAAGGGGCTTTTGCCATAGGATACGCCTATTAGGAACATGAGCACACAGATCCCGATGACCGCCAGCCCAATGACCTTACCCAGGGTTTGTAATTTTTTATTAAGGGGTGTTTCAACCCTATCCGCAGCCTGAATCATTTCAGCTATTTTACCCATCTCGGTGTTTATGCCGGTAGCCACTACGATACCGCTTCCATGTCCGTAGGTGACGGTACTGCCGGAATAACCCATATTAGTGCGTTCAGCAAGGGGAACGTCGTCCCTTGTAAGGATTTCTTCATGCTTTTCCACGGGAAAGGATTCGCCCGTAAGAACCGCTTCCTGGACCTTTAGATTAACCCCCTGAATTATTCTTATATCTGCAGGTATTAATGAACCCGTTTCAAGTATCACTATGTCCCCGGGTACAAGCTGCCCAGCGGGTACTATATCATAGCCCCCGTTCCTCAATACTTTGGCACTAGGCGCCGCCATATCCCTTAACGCTGTTAAAGCTTTCTCCGCCCTGCTCTCCTGAAGTACGCCTATGATCGCATTAAGTATCACTATGAGCAATATAATAGCAGCGTCTACGGCCTCACCAAGGAAACCGGAAATAATTGCGGCAATTATGAGCACCATTATCATCGCGTCATTGAATTGTTCTATGTACTTACGTAATAAAGTCCTCGTAGCCCCTGATCTGATCTCGTTGTAGCCGTACATCTCTAACCTTCTAGATACCTCCCCATCGTTAAGCCCCGTATCTAGGGAAGTGGACATCTTTCTTGCTACGGTTTCCTTGTCTAAGGTATACCATTTATCCTCTGACATTTATTCGTCACCCTCTTTTTCTTCTTATGGTTAATGCTTTAGTTATTAGTATTTAGGGGCTAAAAAATACAAAACCCCTATCCAAATACAATGGATAAAGGTCTTACTCTCCTTGAAGATTCGGCATCCGGGCACCAAAAAGTGCCGTGTTGACGGATGGCAAAACCATTTAAAATGGCGAGTTACTCCCCCTTATTGCCGTATTTTATTTATATCCCCACTTTTTCCGACTATCACTAAAGCGTAACGGCAGGCTACCATTTACGCCTTCTATTCCCTAAGCAACGCCCCTTCGGTATAATAATTTCCCGCATTCCATAAAAGCCATTCATCTAAGCCCGCATCATAGGTAGCCTGTATTTGCTCCCGTACCTGTTTTGGTCCATAAACCTGATACCCGTCCTTTAAATATGTAGCGGTAAAGTCCTGTAGCCATGGCCGTAATATCGCCTTGGTACCGTCGTATTCCAGATCGCTTATCCGATTAGCCGCAGTATTCATGCTGGTATAGACTATTTTGTAGGGCTCTAGATCCGGATAGTCTACACCGTACACCCCCGGATAGTAGTGGGAAGGGTATACCATGGGACTCAGTATATCGGTACTTATAGACAGATCCTCCAACTGATGGCCTAAACCCATATCCCCTCTATCAGTTGTAACCTGTCCGAATAGATCGGCGGATACGAATACCCCCTTATTCTTTAACCTTTCTGTAGCGTACTTCATAAAACCCGCTATAGCCTCGGACATACTCTCTTTCTTTGATGCCTCGCCGTAATCGATAACCTTTCTGTTCCCGTCGGTGGGGAACCTTACATAGTCAAACTGTATTTCGTTAAACCCATATTGCACTGCCTCCTCGGCTATGTCTAAAACGTATTCCCAACTTTCGCGGTTATAAGGGTTTAGCCATGCATTGCCCTTATTATCCCTCCATACCGTACCCTTTGTATTCTTTATCGCAAGATCGGTCCTATTGCTACCGGCCCGGTTATCCTTAAAGGCAACGATCCTCGCTATGGTATAAACGTCCTCCCCTTTGAGATCCGCCATCCTTTTTTCGATATCCTTAATCTGGATTATCCTGTTGGCCCCTACGAACTTAGCTAACTCATTACGGGTTTTATAGGTTATAAGCCCCTCATCATTTTTTACGTCTATGACCATCGCGTTCAGTTCCGTCCTTTTTATAAGATCGAGTAATTGGTATAACCTATTACTACCGGCGGTGTATCCGGTTAAGTAAATGCCCTTTACTTTTACCCGCTGACGCATATTATGAAAATCCGCCGGCGGCTGGTTCAAATAATAGGTATCCCCTTCATCGCAGACCGTGCTTATTGGTACGATAGCCCCTTGGACGACGGTATGATTGTGTATAAATCCGAATGATATTGATGCGGCTATTAAAAAAACCAACATCGAAGTGCACCTTCGGTCAAATTTCATTATGCCACCCCACAAAAATGTTTGTATCGCACTTTAAACCCTCGTGAGCTCTTGTCTGAACTTTTCGATTATCCTTTTTTCCATACGGGAGATAGTCATCTGCGAAACCCTAAGGTCCTTCGCTATTTGTGATTGTGTTCTACCCCTAAAGTACCTATCCTTTAGCACTTTAAATTCGTTTTTATCCAACTTGTTTATAACCCTTTTTATGAAATCCCGGTTTTCCACCCATTCCATGTTAGCATCAAGGGTGCCTATTATATCGCCTAGGGAAACGCCTCTATCCGTATCATTGCTATAGGATACATCGAGGGATTGCGGGGAATACACCCCTCCGGCCTCCATCGCCTCCAAAAGCTCTTCTTCGCTTACCAGCAGATATTTCGCCAACTCGGGGATGCGGGGATTCCTCCCTAACTGTTGGGCTAGGGTTTCCTTTGCATCGTTAATCCTGCCGGCCAACTTTTGAACCCGCCTCGGTACTCTGATCATCCATTCCTTGTCCCTGAAATACTTTTTAATCTCCCCGATTATTGTGGGAGTAGCGAAACTTGTAAACCGGTAGCCACGGTCCACGTCAAACCTTTCGATCGCATTTATAAGGCCGATGGAAGCTATTTGAAAGAGATCTTGGTAGTCTACGCCCCTATTTAAATATTTTTTTGCAAGGACTTCCGCTAGGTACGAATATTCGTCAAAAATGCGATTCCTATTAGCCGCGGTTTTATTGTCCCTATAATGGATGAACATATCTCGTTCTCGTTTTTCAATCTGGGTTAGGCAGCCTATGGAAGCACAGTCTTTATTACCCTTATCCATGGTTATACCTCCAGGTATTTTTTCATAGTTATGATAAATCCCGCCCCTGGTATAGTCTCAAACTCCACCTGGTCCATGAGGGTATTTATAATAAATATGCCTAACCCCCCCTCCCTGAGATTTTGCAAATCCGGTGCGCATATTTCCCCCTTGTCGATGCCACAACCACGATCCGCGATGCTGATTGTCAGGCACCTTTGACTGACGCCAAATTCTATCCTATACTCAGAACACCCCTTAGAACATCCGTGCTTTATCGCATTAGTACAGGCCTCGGCTAAGGCGAGCTTAATATCTTCAACGGTATCCACATCAAACCCCATCCTGCTGGCTATTCCTGATACTGCCAGCCTCGCCACATTTACGTATTGGGGTTTATTAGGCAGCACCAAGATCAATTGATCGTCGTAACCGTCCCTTATTATTGGTTTTTGTTCACTACTAGCCAGTGACATTACATCATACCTCCAGAATAAATATTTTATCCAGGCCTGTAATGCTAAACAGTTTACGGATGTTAGGTCTAAGGTTAGTAAGATATATATTCCTATCCTGTTCCTTCGCCCTTTTTAGTGCCCCGATCAAAACTCCTAACCCGGTACTGTCCATGTATTGTAATTCGTTGCAATCGATATACAGATCCCCCGAGTCATTATCTATTACATCGTATAACTGTTTTTTGAACTCCGCTGCAGTATATATGTCTATTTCGCCCTTAAGCACCATACTGCGTTTGCCCTTATCGTCACTACGACAATGAACCGGCCCGCCCATTTCATACATACCCCCTCATTATTTTTTTACACACCTGCTATGCCTGATACCAAAAACCTCCTGTAATAGCATCTATTTTATCCGCCCCATCGTATTTAGGGCCCCTAAAATAGAGGTCCTAAGTCCTTTATTGCTCATCATTTTCAATCTTGGCTATGGACACCACCCTTTGATCTTCATCGAACTTCATCAAAGTAACCCCCTGGGTGATCCTACCCATCACCGAAATCTCCTTTACATTGATCCTTATAACTATACCCTTTTTAGTTATAAGCATTATATCGTTCCTATCGTCGACTACTTTAATGCCCACGATGTTCCCGGTTTTACGCGTTATTCTATAAGTCTTTAACCCTTTGCCACCCCTCCTTTGGGGGCCGTATTCCTCTAACCTCGTTCTTTTACCGAAGCCCTCCGTCGTAACGCATAATAAGTACGCATCCTCCCTAACGAGCTCCATACCGATAACCTCATCGTCGGTCCCGAGGTTTATACCCCTCACCCCTTGGGTATACCTGCCCATACTCCTTATATCCCTTTCATCGAACCTAATAGAATAACCCTTTTTAGTGGCTATTAACACGTGATCGTCGCCGGTAGTTAATTTAACGCCTATTAATTCATCGTCATCTATAAGCGCAATAGCCTGAATCCCGTTCCTCCTTAGGGAAGCGTATTCCCGCAGGAGCGTTTTTTTGACCATCCCCTTACGAGTTGAAAAGAGCATAAATTTCTCCTCTTTAAACTCCTTTACGGGAATAACCGCGGTAATAGTTTCGTCACCGGAAAGCTGCAAAAGATTTACTACAGCGGTTCCCCTCGCCTGGCGCCCGGCCTCGGGTATCTCGTAGGCTTTAAGTTGATATACTCTGCCTTTGTTCGTGAAAAACAGTATATAATTATGCGTTGAAGTTATAAATATATCTGAAACAAAGTCCTCCGTTCTAGTAGTCAGCGCTGTTATACCCCGGCCGCCCCGCCTTTGACTGCGGTAGGTCTCCGAAGGAACCCTTTTGATATATCCGAAATGCGTAAGGGTTATCGCAACTTCCTGTTCTTCTATCAAATCCTCTATATTGAATTCATGGACATCCCGTATTATATCCGTCCTTCTAGGATCGTTAAACTTAGCCTTTATCTCTAGGAGCTCCTCCTTAATTACAGAGGCTAAAAGTCGCTCATCTGCAAGGATATCCCTATAATATTTTATTTTTTCCTGGAGATCTGAGTACTCTAAATCTATATTTTCCCTCTCTAGCCCCGTTAACCTACGAAGCCTCATATCGAGTATAGCCTGGGCCTGCTTTTCTGTAAGTTCAAACTCCCTTATAAGGCCGTCTTTAGCCTTTTGCTCCGTTTTTGAACCCCTGATCAGCGCAATAATTCGGTCTATGTTGTCTAGGGCTATCCTAAGCCCCTCTAAAATATGCGCCCGTGCCTCGGCCCTATTTAGATCATAGACCGTTCTACGCCTTATTACATCTTTTTGGTGGGCGAGGTAATGTTCTAATATCTCCTTTATGTTTAAAACCTTAGGCTGGCCGTCTAATAGGGCGATCATTATTATGCTGAAGGTATCCTGGAGCTGCGTGTATTTATATAACAGATTCAGGACTACCTGGGGATTTACATCCCTTTTTAGTTCTACTACTATTCGAAGACCCTTTCTGTCCGTTTCATCCCTTATATCAGAAATGCCCTCTATTTTTTTGTCCCTGACGAGCTCTGCAACCCTCTCTATTACCCTGGATTTATTGACCTGGTAGGGTATTTCCGTAATGATTATCCTATGTCGGTTACTTGTCATAGGCTCTATAGATGCCTTAGCCCTTACGGTAACCCGTCCCCTACCCGTGGCATAGGCATCGGCTATTGAGCTTTTGCCCATTATTGTAGCCCCGGTAGGGAAATCCGGCCCTTTGATTATCTTGTTCAGATCCTTTATCTCAATTTCCGGGTTTTCTATAATTTCTATGACGCCGTCAATCACCTCGCCCAGATTATGGGGCGGAATGCTTGTAGCCATACCAACGGCTATACCCGTAGTCCCATTGACCAGTATATTGGGAAATCTGGAGGGCAACACCTCGGGCTCTTCCATGGATTCGTCGAAGTTCGGCGTAAAGTCCACGGTATCCTTATTTATATCCCTTAACATCTCTAAGGTTATCCTAGCCATCCTAGCCTCGGTATAACGCATTGCAGCGGCACTATCACCGTCAATGGAACCAAAGTTACCGTGACCGTCCACAAGGGGTACCCTCGTTGAAAAATCCTGGGCTAGTCTTACCATCGCATCGTAAACCGCAGTATCGCCATGGGGATGATATTTACCTAGGACATCCCCCACTATCCGTGCGGATTTCCTATGGGGTTTAGTCGGGGCGAGGCCCAGTTCATTCATTGCATATAATATCCTCCGATGGACCGGCTTTAGGCCATCCCTTACGTCGGGTATAGCCCTGCTGACTATAACGCTCATGGCATAGTCTATATAGGATTTTTTCATCTCGCGTTGTATATCTACCGTAATAATATTTTCGTTAGTTTGTGTCATTTTATCCCTCCCCTAGACGTCCAGGTTTGTAACGAATTTAGCATTTCTTTCTATAAACTCCCTGCGGGGTTCCACTTTGGTACCCATAAGGGTTGTAAATATCTGATCCGCAGCTATTGCATCCTCTATGCTTACCCTTAGCAATGTCCTTGTTTTGGGGTTCATAGTCGTTTCCCAAAGCTGCTCAGGGTTCATTTCACCAAGGCCCTTATACCTTTGTAGGCCCACTTTGTCACGATCTTTACCTTCTAATGCCCTGTCGAGCTCCCTTTCGGAGTATGCATAGCTTTCGTTTTTTCCGTCCTTTATTCTGTAAAGGGGCGGCTGCGCTATATACAAATGTCCGGCTTCTATAAGGGGTCTCATATATCTGAAGAAAAATGTAAGAAGGAGCGTTCTTATATGGGCACCGTCCACGTCGGCATCGGTCATTATTATGATCTTTCCATACCTTAGCCTTTCCAGATCAAATTCCTCGGCTATGCCGCTGCCGAAGGCTGTTACCATACACCTGATCTCCTCATACCCGAGTATCCTGTCAAGCCTTGCCTTTTCCACATTAAGTATTTTACCTCTAAGGGGTAATATCGCCTGATGGCTCCTGTCCCTTCCCTGCTTTGCGGAACCCCCGGCGGAATCCCCCTCCACGAGGTATAGCTCACACAACGCCGGGTCCTTTTCTGAGCAATCCGCCAGCTTACCGGGTAATGAAGTGTTCTCCAATATGCTCTTTCTCCGTGTAAGTTCCCTTGCCCTTCGTGCCGCATCCCTCGCCCTAGCAGCCATAATAGCTTTCTCCAGTATTACTTTAGCCGTCGTAGGACTCTCCTCCAGACAAGTTGAGATGGCATCCACGGCTATAGATTCTACTATACCCTTCATTTCGCTGTTACCAAGTTTAGTTTTTGTCTGGCCCTCGTATTGGGGATCCGTTAATTTTACTGATACAACCGCCGTCAATCCTTCCCTCACATCGTCACCGGAAAGGTTTTTTTCGTTTTCTTTAATGAAATTGTACTTACGGCCATAATCGTTTACAGCCCTAGTTAGCGCGGCCCTAAACCCGCTAAGGTGCGTGCCCCCTTCTTGGGTGTTTATATTGTTCGCAAAGGAAAATATATTTTCCACGTAGGCGTCGCTGTATTGCATGGCTACCTCTACAATCTTTTCGTCCCTAGCGCCTTCGAAATATATAGGAATTTTGTGAAGGGCCTCCCTGTTCTTGTTTAAATATTTTACAAACTCTATTAAGCCGCCCTCGTAATGCATAGTAATCTTTTTATTGCATCTTTCATCCTTGAACACTATTGATACACCTTTGTTTAGGAAGGCAAGCTCCCTTAATCTGTATTCAAGGGTATCAAAATCAAAATCTATTTCGGGGAATATCTGATAATCCGGTTTAAACACTATCTTTGTACCGGTTTGTCTTGCACCCCTGATTTCCTGTAACTTTGTTACAGCTTTACCCCTTTGATAACTTTGACCGTATACCTTACCGTTGCGGTTCGTTTCCACTTCCATATATTCTGAAAGGGCGTTTACTACCGCGACGCCGACACCATGAAGCCCCCCGGAAACTTTGTACCCTTTGCCGTCGAACTTCCCGCCGGCATGGAGCATAGTCAATGCAACCTCTACCGCGGGTTTACCAATCTTAGGCTGAATACCTACGGGTATCCCCCGTCCATTGTCCGTAACGGTTACGGAATTGTCCCGGTGTACGGTTACCGTTATCTCGTCACAATAACCGGCTAGGGCCTCATCTATACTATTATCCACCACTTCGAACACGAGATGGTGTAGCCCCCTCGGACCGGTGCTGCCTATATACATGCTAGGCCTTTTCCTAACTGCTTCTATCCCCTCCAGAACCTGTATCTGGCTTTCATCGTATAAATTTCTTGCGTCCCTATCCGCCACTCCCTTACCTCCTTGGTTTATGCCCACCCTTTATCCCATAAAAAAACTCCAGGTAACCCCAGAGCCGGTATTATTAAGTATTATTCAATGGAACCTGCTCTCCTTTGAAGCGTAGATGAGGATATGGGGGAAAAGTAAATTATACTCGTTATATCTTTATTATGTTTGTTCGATGTCCTTTCACATACTATCATGGACTTTGGCTTATCATCGCCTATATACTTAATAAATCCTTCTTCTTTGGCTATTTCAATAAACCTACGCGTATCCACTGCCTCGGATACTGTACGGAGATCTATTATTGCTATTACATTTTTAATGGGTACAGTAACATCCTTACCCAGATGCAGAAACATTTGTTTCACTCCCGACAAATGGATACTTTTTAGTCTCCCATAGTTATTATACCATTAATCACATAAAAAACCTTACCCATATCATACCTTTCCTTCATAGGTCCCATAGAATGGGTACAGGTGATAAAGGTTTGCACATTATCTAAGTTTTGTAATATATAGCTTTGTCTCAAAGGGTCGAGCTCAGACATTACATCATCAAGAATCAGTATAGGGTATCTACCCGTCTCCCCTCTAACGAGCTCTATCTCGGAAAGTTTCATAGATAAAGCCGCCGTTCTTTGCTGACCCTGGGAACCGTATTTTCTAGTATCAATACCATTTATGCTGATACTTAAATCCTCCCTATGGGGCCCGAAGTTCGTGGCCCCTGTTTTGAGGTCCCGTTCACGGAAATCCCGTAATTTTTTTGTATAGATAAGCCGTGGATTTTCGTCTTCTATTCCGCCGATGCAAGATCGGTAGGCGATTTCAAGATTTTCTTTACCGTCGGTGATCCTGCTGTGTATTGATCTTGCAATATCCGATAGTTTTTTTATGAACGATCTTCTATCCCGGATTAATCGGATACCGTATTCTATCAATTGTTTATCCCAGACGGCCAGTGTATCGATTTTAGCATCCTTTGCCGAGGCACTTTTAAGGAGCGCATTCCTTTGGGATAAAACTTTATTATAATCTACTAAAACGTAATAGTATGCGGGCTTTATTTGGATTATTTCCCGATCCATAAACCTTCTTCTATGGCTTGGACCCTCCTTCACTAGTTTAAGCTCGTCGGGGGAAAATATAACCGTCGTAAGATTCCCGAAAAGTTCGCCCCTTCTATCCAACTGGACGCCGTTAACCTTAATCCTTTTGTTTTTCCCCCTGATGCCTATCTCTATAGACCGCTCTTCGTCCCCTACTACTAATTTACCCTTTATATAAAGGGTCTGGGCACCCCACCTCAATAGTTCGCCGTCCATTAAAGTTCTGTATGATTTGCCCGATGAAAGCATATATATAGCTTCTACGAGATTCGTCTTACCCTGGGCGTTATTCCCTATTAGAAAATTGAACCCGCGATCAAAGTTAAGAACCTGCTCCTTATAATTTCTAAAATTCATAAGCTTAAGTTCCTTTAGGTACAATACATCCACCCCAATCAAATAAACATAGGCCCGTTGTATATTTTTAAGACATGGTCCTTACGGGTAGTAGCAAATATATATAATCTTCACTATCCCGGGCCTTTATTATGCAGGGGCTCACATTAGTCGTGAATTCAATACGTAAATATTCATCCTCAATGATCCTTAACACATCGATGAGGTACTTCGAATTAAAGGCGATCTCAAGCTCCGCACCCTCAGCCTCTATAGGTATTTCTTCACGTACGTTGCCAATCTCGGCATTTGACGTAATCACCAACTGCTTTTCCGTTATATTAAGTTTAATGAGGTTATTCTTCCCTTCCCTAGCCATTAAAGAAGCCCTTTCACAACTTTCTAACAGCTTCTCCCTTTTAAGCCTTAGGGAAGTATTGTACTCCTCGGGAATAATCTGCCTATAGTCAATAAATTCCCCTTCTAAAAGCCTGGAGATAACCCGCGTCCCATCTATAGTAAACAGTATATGGTTACCCGCCGGCGTAATATAAACATCCCTTTGTGTATCGTTGAGTATCCTTTGTACTTCGTTCAGGGTTTTTGCGGGTATAACCGATGACATGTCCCCGTGGATACCCTCAATGTTTAAAGTTTTTATTGCAAGTCTGAACCCGTCCAGAGCGGCTAAAACCATGCTCCCGAAGCTACATTCCATCAACGCTCCGGTTAATATTGGCCTCGTTTCTTCTATAGCGCAGGCAAAAACTATCTGTCTGATGGCATCCTTTAATATATTTTGCGGCATTTTTAGTCCGTCTTCATCGTTTATTTGGGGCAACTGCGGAAACTCGTCGCCGGGATGACCCTGTAGCCGAAAGAAAGAGTTCGCACATTTTATCTCTACACTGCTGTCCTCGAGTACGGTGATCTCCACGTCCTCCGGCGGAAACCTTCTTACAATTTCGCCAAATAGCCTCGAATCCAATACAACCCAGCCTTTGTCCGTTACTTTTGAATTAACTGTGCACTCTATACCCATATTGAGATCTGTACCCCTTAGGGTTAATGTCTCTCCCCTACAATCTAATAATATACCATATAGTATCGGAAGAGTAGTCCTTGTGGGTACCGCTTTTTGCACAGTAAATATTCCTTCTAGCAAATCATTTTTACTACAAAAGAGTTTCATGTGTATAACCTCCAAAAACTATATATCTATATATATAAATATAAATATATAGTAGTAATAGTAGTAGGGGGTGTTTATATGTGGAAAAGGGTATAAACAAAAGCAGAATCAATGCTTACAGCTGTTAATCATTTGTTACTAACAAGTGCATACCTTTCCACACTGTGCACATTACATTTTTTGTAAGGGGATCCCTTCCAATTAGTCAACAAGTTATTAACTGCTTATCAACGGGTTATGCCCAGAAATAGATCCTAGGTTTTTAGTTCCCTATGTATTTCCTCTATGGCCA
The DNA here is from genome assembly GCA_964508195.1 of uncultured Clostridiaceae bacterium. GTDB lineage: Bacteria > Bacillota > Clostridia > Ch29 > Ch29 > JAAYEV01. Next base: position 55,628 of record CAZDSH010000002.1, on the reverse strand, counting down.
TCTTAAGGGATTCGTCAGTTTTAAGCTCCGTCGTGATTTTATCGTAGGCATGTAGCACAGTAGAGTGGTCCCTACCGCCGAACTCATCGCCTATTTTCGGCAACGAAAGGTCCGTTAGCTCCCTTGTTAAGTACATAGCCACCTGTCTGGGGAAGGCCACGGCACGGGTACGCTTACGCGATTTAAAATCCTCTAACTTTATCGAATAATATTCAGATATGACCCGCTTAATAGCATCTACCGTTATCAGTTTAGGTTTAGCGTTGGAAAAGAAGTCCTTAAGGGCTTCCTTTGCAAGGTCCATATTAATTTCTTTGTTCGTAAGGGATGAATAGGCGGCAACCTTTATAAAGGCACCTTCAAGCTCCCTTATATTCGATTCGATTCTTTTTGCAATGAAAACGAGTACTTCATCGGGGGTTGAAATATTTTCTAACGTTGCCTTCTTTTTAAGTATAGCTATACGCGTTTCAAAGTCCGGTGGCTGGATATCACATATAAGGCCCCACTCAAACCTAGACCTGAGCCTGTCTTCCAGCGTAGGTATCTCCTTCGGTGGCCTATCACTGGATATGATTATTTGTTTGCTGGATTCATATAAGGAATTAAATGTATGGAAAAACTCCTCCTGGGTTCTTTCCTTATCGGCTATGAACTGTATATCGTCTACGAGTAAAACATCGGCGGTTCTATACCGGTTTCGAAATTCAACATTTTTGTCATCCCTTATAGAATTAATGAGATCGTTCGTAAACTTTTCCGAAGTGGTATATAAAACCCGGGTTTTTGGATTGTTTCTGATTATATAATGGCCTATAGCATGCATTAAATGGGTTTTGCCAAGGCCGACGCCGCCGTATATAAATAACGGATTATAGGACTTAGCCGGGGCCTCGGATACTGCCAAGGATGCTGCATGGGCGAATCGGTTGCTGTTACCTATTACGAAGGTATCGAAGGTGTATTTTGGGTTCAGTATACCGAAATCCGATTTAAGGGCATTTTCGCCATTATTATATTTGTGCCCGCCGGCTCCGGCGGTTTCAGCGCCTATCTCCTCGGGAAGAATAATCTTTATATCGTATTGTCGGGACGTTACTTGCTCCAGGGCATTAAAGATAAGCGTTATATAACGGGTCTCCAGGATATTTTTCATAAATTCGTTAGGCGAACAAAGTACAATCTTTTCATCGGTCATTTCGATTAACTGTATAACCTTAAACCATGTGTTAAAACTTACCTCCTGTACTTCACCCTTTATAATAAGCATAGTATCCTCCCAAGCGGATGCTAGGTCATTTTGCATAGTATTGCCTCCTTAAAATAGTTTATCCACACAAATATCCACACCCTATGGGTATAACTTTTAACCCATGGACAGCTAATAACCCCCGCGTAAGAGTCGTTATTATATAATAGGGAAAAGGGTTGAAAACCTTGTATTTCCGTATGTGAAGGGGTATTCTATAGTTTTGATTTTCTACCCCGGTACTTAAAGACGCTATTTTATGATAACAAATTATTCCGGCGTTATCAATGATTATTGTCAACATATCCACAAAAAATAAGTTTGTTTTTTTTTAACCACAATTTCATTTTCTTGACACAAATATTCAATAAGGCTATAATCTATATATAATTTAAGGAACTTGGCCTATAAAGATAGTTGCGAAAGAGAGGTGGAGCCAATGAAGATGACATACCAACCTAAGAAAAGGAAACGTAAAAAGAAATACGGGTTTAGGCAACGTATGAAAACCAGGGCAGGAAGAAGGATTATAAGGAATAGGAGAAGAAAAGGAAGGAAGAGATTGACAGCATAAGGCCGCTACTGAGGGGCCTTTTTATAGATTTTTTTGTATAAACCACCTCTTGTTTCATAAACATTGATCCGTAATTATACCGTATATCATAATTAAAGAATAGTACGTATACAACGGGACCATATATAATGTAAAAACAATTATGAAAGAAAGGTTCTTATGTCAAAATTAATATCAATTAAAAAGGGCAAAGATTTCTCCGCCATCTACAAAAGGGGTAAAAGTAAGGCTAATCCCCTATTGGTTATGTATATATTAACAAACTATAAAGGTTATAATAGAATCGGTATAAGTATCAGCGTTAAGGTCGGCAAAAGTGTTTTACGGAACAGGATAAAAAGGCTTATAAAGGAAGTATACAGGAAGAATTTAAAAAGGATGGAAAAGGGATACGATATTATTCTTATAGTTCGCCCCCGGGCAAAGGATGCAAAGTATAACGATATAGAAAGATGGATGTTGGATTTATTGACGAGGCATAAACTTATTGAAAAAGAGATGACAAGATGAGGGGTATAATTATATTTATTATTAAACTGTATAGAAAATTTATCTCGCCTATGAGTATAGGAAAGTGCAGGTTTTATCCGACCTGTTCAGAATATGCGATCTGCGCCATAGATAAATATGGTGCAACAAAGGGGATTATTATGGCCTGTAAAAGGATATTGAAATGTCATCCGTTTCATCCGGGGGGCTATGACCCCGTAAAATAACCACAGATTAGGGGGAGGAAAATGTTTAACGCTATTGCAGTATCGTTAGGAAAATTATTATTTTCTATATATAAAATATCCAACAGCTATGGCCTTTCCATAGTAATATTTACGATACTGGTAAAACTTATATTGTTACCATTGACCATTAAACAGACTAGGTCAATGAAACAGATGCAGGAGCTTAACCCAAAGATGAAGGCGTTACAAAAAAAATATGGTAACGACAAACAAAAGCTGAATGAAAAAACGATGGAGCTTTACAGGCAACATAATATTAATCCCTTAGCCGGCGGATGTTTGCCCATGTTGCTTCAGCTCCCGGTTTTATTCGCATTGTTTAAGGTTTTAAGGCAGCCGGAGCTATACGTTTTCACTCCAGAAATCTATGAAACCGTTAATAAAAGCTTCCTTTGGATAAAGGATTTATCAGAGATCTCCAGCTTCAAAGCCAGCATGGGAAACCCTGTAATGTGGATACTGCCGCTACTGGCGGCGGGTACCACCTATTATCAATCAAAAATGGTTGCACCGAAGGGTGCCGATGCTTCATCCCAAGGCACGATGAATGTCGTAATGCCTCTTATGATTGGATACTTCAGCTTTAGTTTCCCCGCAGGGGTATCCCTTTACTGGGTGTTAAGCAATATGTTTCAAATAGTGCAGCAGTATTTTGCCCTGGCCCGGGGGAAAGCTCTTAAGGGGGAATCCAATTGACCACAGAAAGATTCGTTATAAAGAAGGGAAAGACGATTCAGGAAGCGGTTCAATTAGCGATAGACGAGTTAGACGCCGAATTAGGCGACGTTAAAATTGATATAATCGAAGAACCGGAGAAGGGACTGTTCGGCCTTATTTATAATAAGCCCGCGGAGGTAAAGGTTACCCTTCGCAAAACCCCTGCGGACGTTACGAAGACATTTTTAGAGCAGCTTTTAAAGGTGATGGACGTGGAGGGGGAAGTAACAATAAGCTCAAAGGCGGAGGGCATTATACGGGCGGAGTTTAAAGGCCCTAATATGGGCGTTTTAATAGGTAGAAGGGGACAAACTTTAGATGCTATTCAGTATATTACAAGCCTTGCAATAAACAAGAAATATTCTGATCGATATTACAGAATAATCGTAGATACGGAAAATTATAGAAAAAAAAGGGAAGAGACGCTGATACAGTTGGCTAAAAATATTGCTTATAAAGCGGTAAAAATAGGTAAGGATATAACTTTAGAGCCTATGAACCCCTATGAACGGCGGATAATACATTCTGCGCTGCAGAATGATGATAGGGTGACAACTCACAGCGAAGGACAAGAACCGTATAGGAAAGTAATAGTAAGTTTAAAGTGACATCACTGTGAGCAGGTGCCGTGCACCTGCTTAATTTTTTAAATAGGGCTTTATAGTGAAGTAAAGGGCACCGCCGGGCTAAGGGCCGGGGATAACCAAAGGGTACATTTAAAGGAGTGATATGCCATGGGGTAACCAGGGGTGAAGACACAATAGCCGCAATTGCTACGGCACCGGGGGAGAGTGGTATTGGCATAGTACGTATAAGCGGAGCCGAGGCAATTGACATAGCTACGAGGATTTTCAGATCTGTAACGGATACTCCTTTAAGGGATCTACCAGATAAAAGGATGAATTATGGCCATATATATGTCCCAGACAGCGGCGAGGTTATCGACGAGGTTTTAGTCGTTGCAATGCGTGCGCCCTATACCTATACGAGGGAGGACGTTATAGAGATTCATTGTCATGGCGGGATCCTGTCGACAAAAAAGATATTGGAAACGGTTATAGACGAAGGTGCGAGGATAGCTGAGCCCGGGGAATTCACTAAAAGGGCATTTTTAAAGGGTAGGATAGATCTATCCCAGGCCGAGGCAGTAATGGATATTATAAGTTCAAAATCCGAGATGGGCCTAAAAGCTGCGATGAATCAATTAGAAGGAAGGCTATCCCGGCATCTGGAGCGTATAAAACAAAATCTTTTATCGGCAATGGCTAGTATAGAGGCTTCTATTGACTTTCCCGAAGATGATATCGATGAAAGAACAAGGGAAACCCTGTTACAGGATATCCGTAAGGGGAGCGATCAAATAGAAAAACTCCTTGCGACGTCCGCCGGGGGTAGAATAGTACGGGAAGGCCTCAGGACAGCTATAATAGGTACGCCAAACGTCGGTAAATCCTCCTTGCTCAATGCGTTGCTCAGGGAAAACAGGGCAATAGTGACGGAGGTACCGGGTACAACGAGGGACATCATAGAGGAATACGTTAACCTGAAGGGTATCCCCCTAAGGGTTATAGACACGGCGGGTATAAGGCAAACCGACGATTTAGTAGAGAGCATAGGCGTCGAAAAGGCTAGAAAGCACATGGCCGACGCGGATTTAGTGTTATTTATGCTAGACGCAGCCAAGCCCCTTTCCCGGGATGACAGGGATATATTAGATGTTATTAGGGATAAAAAAGTAATTGTATTAATAAACAAAACGGATCTAGAAATAAGATTAGACCTACAGGAAATTACTAAAGAATTTAATAAATGGCCGATAATATATATGTCTATCATTGAAGACAAAGGATTAGACGTACTTGAAGACACTATAATAGATACAGTATTTGCCGGTGACATAAAGAGCGGTGATAGGATAATGCTCACTAGAATTAGGCACGAAAATTGTCTCAAAAGGGCGCGGAAAAGTCTTCGTGATGCAGAGGATGCCATCAAAAGTAATATTCCTGTGGATCTCGTTGCAATAGACATTAAAGCATCTTTGGAGGCCATTGGAGAAATAACCGGGGATAATATCACCGAGGAGATTGTGAATAAGATATTCGAGGATTTCTGCATAGGCAAGTAGGAGGGATCAATATGGAGTACCACGCGGGGGATTACGACGTAATAGTAGTAGGTGCGGGTCATGCCGGGTGTGAGGCCTGTCTCGCAGCGGCGAAATTAGGCTGCAAAACATTAGTGATTACCCTTAATCTCGATAGTATAGCGCTCATGGCCTGTAACCCCGCCATAGGAGGTACCGGCAAAGGGCACCTCGTAAGGGAGATAGATGCCCTTGGCGGGGAAATGGGAATTGCCATAGATAAAACTTTTATACAGATTAAGATGTTAAACACCGGTAAAGGCCCCGCGGTCCATTCTCTAAGGGCTCAGGCGGATAAGATGGATTATCAGGCAGAAATGAAAAGGGCGTTAGAGGAGCAACCTAATTTAGACATTAAGCAGGACGAGGTAACTGATATTATAGTAGAAGGGGGACAATGTAAGGGTATAAAAACTAAAAACGGGGCAGTTTACGGGGCAAAGGCCGTTATACTTACTACGGGGGTATACCTAAGGGGGAAAATCCATATCGGCGAAATAAATTACGAAGGCGGACCCTATGGATTGTTCGCTGCGAATGAATTATCCGGTAGCCTAGAGAGGTCCGGCCTTAAGCTCATGCGCTTTAAAACTGGGACTCCGGCGAGAGTCCACGGCGAATCCATTGATTATTCGGCCTTTAATGAACAAAAAGGGGATCAGGATATAGTGCCCTTTTCCTTTCAGAATGAGTTCGAATGCCTCGAAAGGGAACAGGTTTCCTGTTGGTTAGGCTATACTAATGAAAATACCCATAGGCTGGTTACTGACAACATTAAAAAATCTGCCCTATTCGGAGGAAATATTACCGGAATAGGCATAAGGTATTGTCCTTCTATTGAAGATAAAATTGTAATGTTCCCCGATAAAAAAGCCCACCAGTTTTTCATAGAACCCGAGGGTAGGAAAACCCGGGAAATGTACGTCCAGGGTCTGTCTACGAGCTTGCCCGAGGACGTCCAGGTGAAACTTTATCGATCTATTAAGGGGTTGGAGAATGTAAAGATAATGCGTTCCGCCTATGCCATCGAATACGATTGTATTGACCCCGCCCAGTTAAGCCTTTCCCTCGAGTGTAAAAAAATAGCCCGTCTGTTTTGCGCCGGCCAGATAAATGGCAGCTCCGGATATGAAGAAGCTGCGGCCCAGGGTATAATAGCGGGAATAAACGCGGTTAGGAGCATAAGAAAACAAAAACCTATGATCCTGGACAGATCCGAGGCATATATCGGCGTGTTAATAGATGATTTGGTTACAAAGGGTATCCAAGAGCCCTACCGTATAATGACCTCCAGGGCGGAGTATAGGCTTATATTGCGCCAGGATAACGCTGATAGGCGGTTAACTGAAAAGGGTTATGATATAGGCTTGGTTACGGAAGAAAGATATGAGAAATATTTATATAAGCAAAAAAGATTACAAAACGAAATAAAAAGGCTTAAAAATGTTGTAGTATCGCCTACAGCGGAGACGAATGATTTTTTGCTTAAAAATGAAAGCGCGTTAATTAAAACGGGAACGACTTTATACGAACTTTTGAAGCGGCCTGAACTGGACTACGAAAGCCTCGGGGTTTTGGATAAAGAAAGGCCAGACCTGCCGAGGGCTATCGGCAAACAGGTAGAAACGGAGATTAAATATGAAGGCTACATAAAGAAACAACTTTTACAGGTAGAGCAGTTCAAAAAAATGGAGGGCAAGAGATTAGACCCTAACACACGTTATATGGACATAAAGGGACTTAGACGTGAAGCGAAGGAAAGGCTTGAAGAAATAAGGCCCCTTTCCCTCGGACAGGCATCCAGGATAACCGGCGTATCGCCGGCGGATATTTCGGTGCTTATGATATATCTTGAACAAAAAAGAAGGGAAGGGAACCGATGAAGGGGCAGGAAGAACTCCTAAGGAGGGGTGCAGAAGAGCTAGGCGTGGGGATAACCGATGAACAAATACTGTGCCTGTTTAAATATATGGAGATACTAAGTGAATGGAACAAAAGGATGAATCTGACTGCGATTACCGAGGTTAGGGACGTTATCATAAAACATTTTCTTGATGCCTTTACATGTGTTGCAACGGGATATATACGTGATGATCTAAGGATCATAGATGTAGGAACCGGGGCGGGATTCCCCGGAATACCGTTAAAAATACTGTATACTGGGCTTAGGGCCACGCTACTGGATTCTCTAAAAAAAAGGGTAACATTTCTGGAGCATGCAATTGCCCGACTAAATTTAAGCAATACGATACCTATACATGCCAGGGCCGAGGAGTTAGCAAGGGATGCGCTCCATAGGGAGAGCTACGAACTATGTTTCGCCAGAGCGGTATCACAGCTCCCCGTCATAGCGGAATACTGTCTACCCTTCGTAAAGGTCGGGGGGTTCTTCCTTGCTATGAAAGGGGCTAATTATAAAGAAGAGCTTAGGATGGCGGACAAAGGGATTGAGCTGTTAGGAGGGCGTATAACCCAGGTGCAACATTTTTGTTTGCCCTTTACTGATATAAACCGCCATATAATAATTATAGAAAAGGTAAGGCCAACAGAGGCGGAATATCCGAGAAAAGCCGGAAGGCCGACGAAAAAACCTTTAATCTGAAGAAGTGTAGCAACAAGTGTAGAACGATTTTTATATAAAATAGGAGGAACAAGGGCGAGAATAAAGAAATATATATAATAACTATAGTTATTATATATATTTCGATTAAAATGGGATTTTAAATAAGATTTATACTAAGGATTGAGATACTGTGCAAAGGTGAATAGCCGGTAGCAGACTAAAACAAGTCTAATTACGGAGGGAGGATGGCTGATATGGCATACAGAACTGCATCGGTAATAGAGCAGGTAGAAATAGAAAAGGTTAGACCAAACCCCTATCAACCGAGGAAAAAGTTCAATAAAATAACTATAGAAGAACTGGCATTGTCTATTAAGGAATACGGGGTGCTGCAGCCTATAACCGTTAAAAAGACGAATAAGGACTTTTACGAACTGATTGCGGGGGAAAGGAGGGTAAAGGCGGCTAAACTAGCCGGTCAGACTACTATCCCAGCGATAGTTATGGAGATATTAGATGAGGATTCCGCTATTATCGCCCTTATAGAAAACATACAGAGGGAGGATTTAAACTTTTTTGAAGAGGCCGAAGGGTACGCCTCCCTTATGAATGATTATGGTTTCACCCAGGAACAGTTAGCTAAAAAAGTGGGCAAGAATCAATCTACTATAGCGAACAAGATAAGACTTTTACGGCTCCCCAGGGAAGTGAAGGAATATATCGTACAAAACGATCTCACAGAAAGGCATGCCCGGGCACTTTTAAAGATACCGGAAAAGGATATCCAAATGACTCTGTTAGGAAGGATCGCTGAAAAGAATCTCCGGGTAAAGGAGACCGAAGAACTAGTGGAGAGAATTTTGGATAAACTCATTGCCGATAGCGGTGACGACGTTAAAAGGGAAGTAAGTAAAAATATACGTGGAGCTATTAACTATAAGATATACGTCAACACGATTAAAAATGCCTATAGAGCCATAGTACAATCGGGAATACAGGCTGAGTTTAGTGAAACAGATGCAGGGGATTATATCGAAGTAACGGTGAAGATACCTAAATGCAAAACCGCTGCGTCATTGTAATAAGTTAAAACAAACGAGTTATCCGTTATATTTTCAAAAAGACTGCCCAGGGAGGCAGTTTTTTATTTTTAAAGGAGGAACTCATGCTATTATAAAGAACTTAAAGATAGTAAAAGAAAATTATAAGAGGTGATCAGGTGTCCAAGGTTATAGCAGTATTTAACCAAAAAGGCGGAGTAGGGAAGACGACAACTAATGTTAACTTAAGTTCCTATATAGCGCAAAAGGGCAAAAAAGTGTTGGTAGTTGATATAGATCCCCAGGGGAATACCACCAGCGGGCTGGGTGTGGACAAAAAAAGCCTTAACCATACTATTTATGAAGTGTTGATAAACAATGTCAAGGCGGAACAGGTCATCATAGAAACTGCAATAAAGGGCCTTCATTTAATACCTTCAAGTACGAACCTCGCAGGGGCGGAAATAGAGCTAACGGGTCTCGAGGGAAGGGAGAGCATGTTAAGGAAAACCCTCGCCGATGTAAGGGACAATTATGATTATGTATTCGTCGATTGTCCTCCCTCCCTGGGCCTTTTAACTATAAACGCCCTAGGAGCGGCGGATAGCGTTTTGATACCTATTCAATGCGAATACTACGCCCTAGAGGGCGTTAGTCAACTGATGAATACGATATGGCTCGTCCAGCGGGGTCTGAACCCCGAACTGGAGATAGAGGGCGTTGTGCTTAGCATGTTCGACGGGCGAACGAATTTGTCCATTCAGGTTGTGGACGAAGTAAAAAAACACTTTAAGGGTAAAGTGTACACCACGATTATACCGAGGAATATCAGATTAGCCGAGGCCCCAAGCTACGGTGTACCCATAATGGTATACGACCCGAAATCAAAGGGTGCCGAGGCCTATGCGGAGTTAGCGGAGGAGTTTATAGAATATGATAGAAAGGAATGGGATAAATGACAAAGCAAAGGTTAGGAAAGGGGCTTAGTGCACTAATCCCTGAATTGCCCTCCTTAGAAGGCCAAGGGACGAGGGAAATATCAGTTAATGATATAACGCCTAATAGGAATCAACCGAGGCAGAATTTTGATACAGAAAAGATGGAGGCCCTTGCAGAGTCTGTTGCAAAGCACGGCGTCGTACAGCCTATAGCGGTGAGGGAAACTAAAGAAGGCTTCGAAATAGCCGCAGGGGAGAGGAGATGGCGAGCCGCAAGGATGGCGGGCCTTAAAACCGTGCCCGTAGTGGTAATGGAATTAGACGAACGACAGGTCATGGAGATCGCCTTAGTCGAAAATTTACAGAGGGAGGATTTAAACCCTATCGAGGAGGCGAAGGCCTATGACACGTTGATGAAACAGTTTGAATTAACCCAGGAGCAGATCTCGGCGGCTATTGGAAAAAGTAGGCCGGCAATAGCGAACACCTTAAGGCTTCTAAGTTTAACTGATGATATAAAGGAAATGGTAAGGAACGAAACTTTAACGGCGGGTCATGCCAGGGCTCTAATACCCTTGGGCAAAGAGGAGCAAAAAAAGGTGGCCGAAGCGATATTGAAAGGGGATTTAAGCGTCCGGGAAACGGAAAAGCTAATCGGCTCTATATCAAAAAAACCTAGGGCCAAAAACAAAGGGCCTAAAGAAAAGGCCCCCTGGGTGATGGAAATGGAAGAGAAGATCGAAGAGTTATTGGGCACAAAGGTCAGGATAATACAGGGGCGGAAAAAGGGTAGGATAGAGATTGAATACTATGGTGCCGAGGATTTAGAAAGGCTTATAGGGCTATTGAAAACGAAATGTTTCACGTGAAACATCCTATGAATAAATAGGCATACTAGGATATATACAAAGGGAGGAACACTTTTGCGGTAAAGGACCAGGAGGGGATACAGAAATGATATATCTCGATAATGCAGCTACCAGCTTCCCAAAACCCGAAGACGTTTACAGGCAAATGGACGAATGTATGAGGCAATACGGGGCGAACCCCGGTAGATCGGGGCACAGGCTTGCCCTGGAAGCAGGAAGGGCGATATATAGGACTAGGGAGGCGTTAAGTAAGCTCTTCAATATTGATAATCCTATGGGAATCGTGTTCACATCTAATGCTACCGAGGCCCTTAACCTCGGTATAAAGGGGCTGCTTAAAGAAGGGGACCACGTCGTCACCAGCTCTATGGAACATAATTCCGTGGCGAGGCCTTTAACGGTCTTAAGGGCAAAGGGCGTGGATACTACCTTTGTCCAATGCGACGACAAAGGGATGTTGGATCCGGAACAGGTGGACAAGGCCATTAAGAAGAATACAGCCCTTATCGTTATAACCCACGCATCTAACGTAACTGGAACACTTATGCCTATAAGGGACATAGGCCGGCTTGCAAACAAAAAAGGTATACCCTTTATGGTGGACGCTGCCCAGACCGCAGGGGTATATAGCATTGATGTAAAGGAAGATCATATTGATATGCTCGCCTTCCCCGGGCACAAAGGGCTCTTGGGCCCCCAGGGTACAGGGGGACTATACATAAGCGATGGATTAGATATTGTACCGATGAAAGAGGGTGGCACCGGGAGCAGATCCGAGGACTTGTCACAACCGACTATGCTGCCGGACAGATACGAAAGTGGTACGCCTAACACCGTTGGCATAGTAGGTCTTGGGGCGGGGATTAGATATATACTGGATAAGGGCACGAAGGATATAATGAACGATGAAGAACAGTTAACTGAAATGTTATTAGAAGGTTTCAGGAAGATCAAAGGCATACGCGTTTATGGACCTGGAAAGCCCAGGCTTCAAACAGGGGTAGTATCAATAAATGTTTTGGATAAAGATGCCGGAGAAATAAGCTATATACTGGATAAAGCTTACGATATAGCAACACGACCCGGATTACACTGTGCACCCCTCGCCCATAGAACTATAGGAACCCTTAAAAGGGGTACCCTTAGATTTAGCCTTGGGGTATTTAATACGCCGTCGGATATAGAAACAGCGATTAAGGCGATGGAGGAGATAACGTCGGAGCTACGGTGATTTCCTTTCCTTCCACTTTGGTAGCACCATCGTTTTTTGTAATGCCTTTACTATTATAAGGGTCAACGGACCTATAAAAATTCCTATCATTCCGAATATCCGCATACCCAAGTATATGGACATCAATATTGCCAGGGGATGGAGCCCTATATTTTTGCCCATAATTTTAGGCTCTATTACCTGCCTTGTTATAACTATGACGCCGTAGAGTATGAGCAATGCAATGGCCAAAGGATAGTTGTTCGTAAATAGATTTATCGCGGCCCAGGGTATAAGTACAGAACCGGGGCCAATTATCGGTAGGGCATCTACTATACCGATTATTATCGCCATTGTTAAAGCATAGGGGATATTCATTAGATAAAGGCTTACTATGGCGATTAAAAATGTTATGCTCATGATGGTAAGCTGTGTACGGATGAACCCTTCCAAAGCCTTTACAAGATCGATACAAACGCTTTTTATTCTGGCTAAAAGGGTTTCGGAGATCTGTGAAGCGAAGAAACTACGTATTTCGTATAGGTCTTTACTCATCATATAGGATGAGATTATTGTAATTATTATGAATATAACCGTCCTAGGAAGAAAGGTTAAAAGGCTCATTGATTTGGCAATAGCCGTGCTTATTGTTGAGGTCAGCGAATTGATAAGGTTCATAATGCTGGACCTTACGAGATCCGTAGTCTCCGGGGGTAAATTGATATAAATGTTCTGGCCCCGGGAGACCATAGCCTCTGTTGCAGCTTTTAGCGTTACAGCGTACCGGGGTAAATGATCGAGGATGTTGCTCAGCTCTACGATTAATCGTGTGGCACCTAGGATAAGAAGAAATGTTAAAAGGGCATAAAAAGTAAGTATAAAAACTACAGATATTAGGGCCCGGGGCAACTTGGTTCTGTTTTGGACGAAATTTACCGCCGGGTTTATTAAAAGCGCTATTGCCCAGGCTATTATAAAGGGCAATACATAGCTAAATAGCCCCTTGACGAATACATATAAAAATAGGCCTATTGCAACGGCGAACAACGATTTAAAAAAGTATACAGTATACCTTTGATATTGCTGCATAATGTATCCCCCTTATACGCTATTATGTAGAAGTTTTTGATCAGTATTTAAATGTAGCCCCATAAGCACTTTATATATAGTCTAGCATAATAATAGGATAAAGTATATATAAAGCGGGACCGTATTTTGAGAAGGGATTCGTAACCCTTTACTATGTGTATTCTAATATAAATTTTAATGGCTATGACGTTGTGGGCGGGAAGGAAAATGTCCGTTAACGTAGAATATGTTAAAGAAGGTATTGAAAAATCAACGGCAAAGGGAAGAAGGGGGAGCCTCCTAATGAAAATCGGATATGTTATAAATCCCGTTGCAGGCCGAAGGAGGGCCGTTCAGTGGATACCCTTTATAGAGGAAACCTCGAAGGAACAAGGACACAGGGCTACGGTGTATGTTACCAATAAACCCGGTGATGGTATATCAAAGGCTATAGAAGCGATTAGCGAAGGTTGTAATACAGTAATTGCCGTAGGCGGAGACGGAACCGTTAATGAAGTAGTAAACGGCGTAGGGGATAAGGATATAACTGTGGGCGTGATACCCGCCGGCTCAGGCAATGATTTTGCCAGGACTTTAGGGATGCCCTTAGATTTAGCGGAAGCGATGCATTGTATACTACAAGGCAAAAGAAAATCCATAGATATCGGGACGGTAAACGGTGAACGGTTTGTTAATGTTGCCAGCGTTGGATTCGACGCCCGGGTGGTTATGGAAACTAATGGTATTAAACATAGGATAAAGGGCCCTTTGGCCTATGTTATTGGGGTTTTTAAGGCATTAGCCACGTATAAGCCCTACGACATGGAACTGGATACGGGACATGGAATCATGAAAAAGCGGGCGGTTCTTATAGCCGTTGCTAATGGCATATTCTATGGCGGTGGCATGAAGGTGGCCCCCGATGCAATATTAGATGATGGGCTTTTTGACGTATGCCTAGTTGAGGGCATATCGAGGTTACGGATATTGAGATTGTTTCCCCTTATATATTCAGGTAGACATCTCCTACGAAAAGAGGTTGAATACTTTAGGGCGAGGGAAATACGTATAGACTGCCCAGGGGGCTATATAAATTCCGATGGCGAGATACTTGGCCCATGTCCTGCGAATATGGTGTTACATCCTAAGGGGCTTACTGTGATTACACCTTAAGAATAAAAACGATGCCACGGGAGAAAAATATTCCCGGAGGTGTCGTTATGGCGAAAACCGTTGCAGTAGACGATAGGTTTCAAAAGCTTATTAAGGATCTTAGAGAAAGGGGATACAACGTAGTGGGCTTATATGATAACGACGTTGGTGTAGATGCCTGTATATATTACGATGGCATAAGGGATTTTCAAAACCTAAGCCCTATTCAAAAAGGTGCAGTACTTATGATGGACGGTAAGGGCAAGGATATTGACGATATAGAAAAAATACTGCAAAGGGGAGTTTATAGCTCGCTTTTTTAGGGGGATGATAGGATGTTTAAAAACCGAAGGTCAGCGGGCCTTGAATTGGCTAAATACCTCGAGGAATATAAAGGCGGGGATACGGTGATATTGGCTATACCAAGGGGCGGCGCCTTAGTTGGCCATGCAATTAGGGAGAGATTAAACTGTGAATGGGATTTGATCATACCACGGAAATTAGGGGCGCCCTTTAACAAGGAAATTGCCATCGGTGCCGTAACCCAGGATGGAACCCTATTACTTGACGAAGAGATGATAAAGTATCTTAACGTCAGCGAAGGGTATATAAAAAAAGAAAAGGATGCACAAATAAACGAAATAAAAAGAAGGCTCAAGCTCTATATAGGTGATAGGCCGCCGGTTCCGTTACGGGGTAAAAGGATTATTCTCGTAGACGATGGTATAGCCACAGGCTTTACGATAAAGGCCGCAATTAAATCTATACAAAAATCGGGGGCCTTAGAGTTAATCGTTGCAGTACCCGTAGCGCCTAACGATGTTATTGAAGATCTGTTAGAGAAGGTAGATAGGATTATCTGCCTTGAGAGTCCCTATCCCTTTTATGCAGTAAGCATGTTTTATGAAGATTTCCATCAGACTTCCGATAGTGAAGTTATAGATCTTTTTAACGAACCGAGGGGCTAAGGTTAAATTTGTTCCCTTTGACTTCGGGATTGCGGCAGCTCAATCAATACGTGCCTTCGGAGGGATCCCCGGAAGCTATAATATATGCCCGTGGAAATAATATTCGCCATTTTCATTACTAAGTTTAACCTCGTGTTTTGTAATATAAAGTATTCCATAAACCCACCGAAATTAACAACCCCGCTTATATGCATATCCCCTACAAAGGGGAGTGTTTTTTTTACGCCGGCGCCGGGGCGCAACGGGCCCTTTGCAACGGTGATATGGCCGATTCTTTCCATAGAACCTAAGCTGGCGTCTATAGCAACGATAAAGGCATCGGCATATTGTCGCTGGATTTTTTTAAGGGTTTCCCTGAGGTTTTTGGCATGTACCGGATTGTCCAGGGTTCCGTATATAATAAAATTGTTGTCACTTTTCATTGCGGAAAGCTTATGCCCAACAAGGGGCCCAAGGCAGTCCCCCGTGGATCTGTCCGTGCCGATACAAAGTACAATAATAGGTCCTTTGTTATCCTTATAGCATAGGTTAAAGCAGTTAGAGAACACTTCAGAAAATCGTGATAAGGGCAATGTGGAATTTATATCAACGGTTACGCAATGAGTTCGATGAGCAAAGGCCATGTGTTAATCCTCCGTCGGGTTTTTAATAGTCTATTTAATTAAGACGAATAATATTACAATTTACAGTTTTTCCTTAAACAGCCTAATAATACATGGTAATATTCTCTAGAATAGTCGAGTACATGGCGAAAAAATGCCCGGTTATACGTTATAAAAGCGTATTTACCCCATAGAATTGTTAGGCTAAAGGATTGATATCAAATAATTATAGGGCATAATTCGTGGTTTATTGGTTATAGGTGCAGGAATTCCGATAACGCTAAAGAATTAATTATGTATGAAAGAACTGAAGGAGTTTTAGGTATGAGGAGCAAAAGGTTCAAGGGGAATAAAAGGGGTAGATATCTGGCACTTCTTATATTTGCGGCTATTACGGTTACTTGTTTCGTTTATCCCCACTTTTATGCCGTTTTATTTAAAAAAGAATTTAATCTGGATAATCTTATTCGGATCTCAGGTTTAAACAGGGAAAGGGAGGCTCAAACAGCCGCCGCCGTAATTTCGAATAAACTAGTCATCCTCAAGGACAAAACATTGACCCTCCGCGGGGCAAAGGGTGATATATTATGGGAAAAGTCGATGGACCTTCAGGAACCCATAATTATAGCTCTTAAGGATATAATCGCCGTAGCGGATATTAGTAAAGGGGTTCTTTATGGGTTAAACGATAAAGGCGAGGAGCTATGGCAGGTTACGGCCCCGGGGGGTATCGGTAGAATAGGTGCCGACAGGGGACATATTTGGATTATAGAAAATCAACGGGGGGTAGCCACAGCAATAGATATATACGATCAAGGGGGTAAGGAGGTATCCTGCGTACAAATAGACAATGCACAGGTGACCGGGGTTACAGTATCTCGGGGGGGCTCCTTTGTTGCGGTATCTACTGCAAGTGTAGAGGACGGGGACATAATCGGCAGGATCATTGTGTACAAAGACGATGGCGCGATGCTATGGGCCAAAAGCTATAGGGATGTATTAATTATGGATTTAAAGTTTATAGCAGGAGATGCCCTAAATGTTCTGACGGAGAGGGCCCTTATAGGCTATAATGCTGATGGGGAAATGCGTTGGCAGGAGGAAATACGAGGCTACATAGCAAAGGCCCTATTGATGGATGAAGGCATCGTCGCCCTCAATACAAGGGAGGATTACCGTAGCGGCGTGCCTATTGATAAGAGCGGCGAAACGTTACTCTACGACAAAGAAGGTATACTATTGAAGAAAATCCCGCATAGCGAAGGGATTACCGGTTTAGTGGAGGGACAGGACTGTATAGGCATTTATTCCGACAGATGTATTAAATTTGTAACCCTCGACGGCAAAAAAGTGTGGGACAAAACCTTTAAAAGCGATCTTTTAGCGGTATACCTATTAGAAGACAACTATGCGGCCTATATCCTCGGGGGTAAATTACATTTCGAACCGGTAACACAATAGGGGTGGGAAACCATGAACTGGGTAGACGGTATTATTATAACGATACTCATAATTTCAACTGTACGGGGTTATTCAGAGGGGTTTATATTGTCCCTCATGAAAATAGCGGGGCTTGTTACGTCGATCGTGGTCGCCCGATTATACTTCGCGGACCTTGCGGATTATTTAAAGAATAATACGAACTTGTACCACAAAATATACGCCATCGTGTCGAAGGGTTTACAGGCTAAGTCCCCATCCTTTTGGGATACCGGTACAGGGAATACGAAGTTTATGGACATGTTAGAAAACCTGGCCTTATATATAAATAGTACCGAAGGCGGTATAGCCGTTACATCGGGTATCGCTGAAAGGGTTAGTGACATAATAATGTGCCTTTTAAGCATTGCCCTTTTGTTCGTCGCCGTAAGGATAATATTTTTTGTAGTTACTGCCCTTTTAAACTCCGTAACCGGTTTGCCGGTACTTAGACAGTTCAACAAATTGGCGGGTTTAATAGTCGGTGCATTAAAGGGTATTTTGATGCTTATGATAATTTTTGCCCTTGTTATTCCGATTATAACAATCCTTCCGATAAAATGGCTTAGGCTTATGATAGGTATACAGGATTCCGCCGTTGCTATGTTTTTTTGTAGAAATAATTTTATAATGTCCTGGATGATGGAGATAATATCAAGGATGGTTTAACGGGACCGGGACATAGATTAACGGCACTTTATATCGAATAAATAGGGGAGGTATCTTAAAATGGAAAGGCAAATAGATGCCCGGGGGCTGGATTGCCCACAACCGGTTATACTTACAAAAAAAGCACTGGAGGAGATAGAAGGGGGCAAGGTAACGACTATAGTCGATTCGGAGATCGCCCGGGAAAATATTAAAAAATTAGCCGCTAATATGACCTGTAGCGTAGATATACAGAAGGTCGGTAGCGATTTTCACATAAGTATTTTCAAGGAAAGGGGGTTAGAAGGGGCGAAGTTTGAAAATATAGCGGATAAAAATGGCCTCATAATTCTCTTAAGCAGCGATACCCTGGGTTCAGGGGACAAAACCCTAGGCAGGGTATTGATGAATGCATATCTAAAAACCTTAGTGGAAGTGTGTCCATTACCGGAGACTATAATACTGATGAACAGCGGTGTAAACTTATCAGTGGAGGGTTCCGACGCATTAAAACCCCTTCGGGAACTGGAAGCAAGGGGTGTTGAGGTATTATCCTGTGGCACATGCCTTGATTATTATAATGTAAAGGATAACCTTGCGGTGGGGCAGGCATCTAATATGTATGCTATAGCCGAGAAATTAAACGATGCCGTAAACGCCATAACATTGTAGAAAGGTGTTAGACATGAAACTTAAGGAATATTATATAATAACTTTTACCTCTACACATCACGCGATAAAATTTGAGGATATGTTAAAAAAAGAGAAACTGGAAGGGGAACTTATTCCTACTCCAAGGGAAATAGATACAAGCTGTGGGTTATCTATAAAACTATCAGGCCGGGATCTCACTAGGATTAAAGAGTTAACGGGTTCCTTTGGAGAAGGGATAAGCCTATACAAATCAGTTAACCTTAGGGGAAGGGTAAGCTATAATAGGCAGAAGATGTAAAGGGGGCATATAACTGAATGTTAGAATATATACAGAGCCTTAGCATAGGCAAAGTATCTTTGATTACCATAGGCCAAAACGTAATAAAGATATTATTAGTTGTATTGGCGGTAAGGCTGTCTATTAGAATTTTAGGGGCATTTTCCGATAAATTTTATAAAAAACAAGCGGAAAGCCGGTTTGTAGACGATCCGAAAAAGACTATGACGATGAACGCCCTTACTAAAAGCGTAATAACCTATACGCTGTATTTCATAGGGTTTACTACAATAGTGACTATTATGGGTATACCGGTATCTTCACTCCTTGCCACCGCTGGTATCGGGGGGCTCGCTATAGGTTTTGGGGCACAGAGTCTGGTGAGGGATGTAATAACGGGCTTTTTTATACTATTTGAGGACCAGTACGCAGTCGGTGATTATATCTCCCTAGACGGCCACTCCGGTATTGTAGAGGACATAGGCATAAGGATTACAAAGATAAGGGGCTTTAACGGGGATCTACATATATTGCCCAATGGGAATGTATCCAATGTGACGAATCACAGCAGGGGAGATATGCGGGTGTTATTTGACGTAAGGATCCCCTATGAGGAGGATATTGATGGGGTTATAGGGACGATTGAGGAGTATTTAGTAAAATACGGCGAGGAAGAAGAACAGTTAACTGCAGGCCCAAGAGTCCTAGGGGTGTCCGATCTTAGCGATTTCTCCGTTAATCTCAGGATATGGGCAAAGACAAAGTCCATGGAACAGTGGAGGATAGAAAGGGAATTGAAAAAAGGGATAAAAGAAGTCCTCGAGAAAAAGGGTATAGATATACCCTATCCCAGGAATATAATATTGAGAAAATAAAGGGAGGGAAATGTATGCCCCTTAGGATCGAACTGGGGGATATCGCCCAGCTTAAAAAAAAGCATCCCTGTGGCAACGATCTTTGGGAAGTAGTCAGAACGGGTATGGATATAAGGATTAAATGTTTAAAGTGCGGCAGGCAGGTTCTTTTGCCCCGGGCGACCTTTGAAAAAAGGGTTAAACGGATGCTCAAAGGCACCGATGATAACGTAAATTAGATATTGTTGCATTGGAAAATGCACTATGGTAGAATACTATACGTACATCTACATCCTTGCTCCGCCTACGATGGTGGGGCCGTTCAGTCCAAAGGGAGGTGAAACCATGAATAAATACGAGTTGATCTTTATCCTTGATCCGGATATCGAAGAAGAGGCGAGGGTTTCCTATATTGATAGGATAAAGGATATAATTTCCCGTAACGGCGAAATAAGAGCTATTGATGAATGGGGCACTAGGCAGCTTGCCTACGAGATTCAAGAGAAAAACGAGGGGTACTACGTAAAAATAAACTTTTCGGCGGGAAACGAAGTTCCTAAAGAGCTGACAAGGATTTTCAGAATTTCGGAAAACGTCCTAAGGTATCTAATCGTTAATGAGGACGAATAAATCAGGGTGGTGGTATAAAATGTTAAACAAAGTATGTCTTGTGGGAAGGCTCACAAGGGACCCTGAATTGCGTATTACACCGGGGGCCGGCACCCAGGTTACTACCTTTACGCTGGCCGTGGATAGAGCCTTTAAAAATAGGCAAGGGGAACGGGATGCGGATTTTATTCGAATCGTTACCTGGAGAAGGCTAGCGGAGCTATGCGCTAATTACCTCGGCAAGGGCCGGTTAGTAGCGGTGGCCGGGAGGATACAGACTAGCAGTTGGGAGGACAGTAGCGGTCAAAGACGGTACAGTACTGAAGTGGTAGCCGATGAGGTAGTCTTCCTAGACAGGGCGCCTAATGCCGCCGGTAAAGGCGGGGAGGCTAAGGAATACAGCGGGGATACAGAGGATAGTTCCGATGAGGATTTTTATCCGATAGAGGAGGATTCGGACCTACCGTTCTAAAGGAGGAGGAATATTCGTGAGACGTAAAATACGAAGGGGTAGAAGGCGGGTTTGTAATTTTTGTATTGACGGCGTTGAAAATATTGATTATAAAGACGTAAGTAAACTCCGAAAATATATTACAGACAGGGGAAAAATAGTCCCCAGAAGGATAAGCGGTAACTGCGCCAGACACCAAAGACAGCTTACGACAGCTATAAAAAGGGCCAGAAATATTGCGCTTTTACCCTTTACGGCGGATTAAGAGAGCTTACAGCTCTCTTTTTATTACTTAGGTCTTAAACCAGGAGGGACTGGAATTACATTTCTTCCAATTCTTAAACGTATTTATCGTTGTAATATCAGATAGGGGGTAAATGGAATTGATGCCTACCGGAGACAAAACAAATAAGGTAGAAATAGCTAGGAATATGAGGCTAATCGAATGGTTGAAATGTGAAATGCTATCGGGGGTAACGTCCCTTTATAAGCTCATGCACAGGGGCAACCGAGGATGCCATGAAACGTTATCCGGCGTACTGGCGAACATTGTACTCCTGGCTTATTTAATAGCGCGAAGGCTTGGTATGAACTACGCCGTTATAGATTTAAAAATACAAAATAAGATCAAATTAGGTATTAACGAGGGACATGAGGTGGAAGACCGATACGGGGATTTGTCCGAATTAGCGGATTATTTAAACAGAAACAGAAAGTAGGGTTAAGGGATGAACAAAGACAGCAACGTAAGGGCCCTGGCGAATACCGCCTTGGCAACGGCATTATCAGTTATAATAGCGATTGTGGGCTTGTTTGTTCCGGTTTTGGCCCTTGCGTCACTGCTTTGGCCAGTGCCGGTAATAGTAGTGGTTAAAAGGTATGGATTGCAATACGGGATCTATTCCACCGTAGCCTCGGGGCTAATCGTGGGTATGGTATCGGAACCTATTTATGCGGCCTATGTAATATTTGCCTATGGTGCTTTAGGCCTATCCATAGGGTATGGCGTGCATAAGAATTATAAGGCAGGCAGGATTCTCGCTATAACTGCAATTGTGTCCTTATTATCTAAGATGATTCTAATATTTGCTGTGACCCACATAATGGGTATAAACCCCCTAGAGGTACAGCTAGAATCCATGGAAAAGGGTATGGAGTACGCTATGGGTTTTTACGATAGTGTGGGCCTTAATGTGCCGTCGGACATGAAGGATGCGTTACTTTCTTCCCTTGAGCTGTTAAGGGTTACGCTACCGGCGCTTTTGCTTTTAGTTGCGATAATGGATTCCTACTTGAATTATACCGTGGCCAGGGTTGTGTTAAGAAGGTTGGGCCTACATTTAAATGCCCTCCCAACCTTTGCACAATGGAGGGCCCCGGGTAATGTAGCCGCAGGCTTTTTGTTGCTCATGGTGTTGTCCCTAGTAGGCGGATATATGGGGCTGGGGAGTACCGATGTAATTATGAGCAATATATTGCTACTATTTCAGATAATTTTACTCGTACAGGGAATATCATTAGCATACTTTTTTTTGATGCGCCGGAATATAAACAAGTTTGTAGGTATATTGCTTATTATATTCATCCTGTTTAACCAATTCCTCGCATTAATGGCTATGCTCGCCGGATTATTGGACGTTTTATTCGATTTCAGAAAAAGGTTCACCGGGGAAAGCGACAGTTAGATGCCCATGGAAATAAAGGCAACAAATACAGATAGACACCGCGCCGTTATCTATAATATAGTAGGGGTAAAGGAACTGTGGCATAAATATATGACGGTACCGGTACCGGGTATATGTTCGTATTCCGGAGATATTTGTTCAATGCAATAAAATAGGGGAAGGGGTGATGCAGTATGGAGATTATACTTCTTAAAGATGTAAAGGGTCAGGGTAAAAAAGGCGACGTAATAAGGGTAAAGGCAGGCTATGCTAGAAATTTTTTGATGCCGAAGGGGTATGCGATGCCGGCTACGACGAAGGATAAAAGGATGCTAAAGGAACAGGACGCTATAAGGCAGCGTAAAGAGCAGGCAGAGGCGGCGGAGGCCAAAAAAGAGGCGGAAAGGATATCATCCCTTAAAGTTGAACTTAAGGTTAAAGCCGGCGAAACTGGTAAACTCTTTGGATCCGTCACCGGCAAGGATATAGCCGCGGCTCTCGAAGCCCAGCATGGTATAAAAATAGATAGAAAGAAAATAGTATTACCTGAGCCGCTGAAGAATATTGGCAAATTTAAAATAGAGATTAAAATATATCCTGAGATATCAGCTCTGCTTGAAGTTATAATAGTGCAGGAATAGTGAAGGGGAGTTCATATTGGGGGATAACGCGGAAAAATACATAGAAAAACCGGCTCGTTTAAAAAATAAACATGATAATAGGATGTTGGAAAAGCAGGTTCCGATTCTTGAAGAGATGCTTATAGATAGTATGGGCATGAGAGTCTATAGGGAAAGGGTCAGAAAACTAGGGCTTGAAAGGACGTTAGAGAAAAAAGATATCCTATCGAGGATCAATGTTTTACAGAAAATTGTATTGGGATCGGACATAGAACCACCGGGGGAAGAAAATTATCTGATCGCGATTAAGGAACTGCGTACAAAAATTACGGATATGCTGGCGGATAGAATCATCAAAGAAAAGATTAATAAAGAGCTTAGGGATAAGATTCAAGAACGCCAAGATCAATATATGGAAGAGCTTAAATTGTCTATTGTTAAAAAGTATTCTGGCCCGGAAAATCCCGGTACCCTTAAAAAATATGCTAATTTACGGGCGTTAGAACAAAGGGGATTGGGTCAACCTATAATGGAGGTGCTAAGGCCGTCAACCATTGATGAGATAATAGGTCAGCGTAGGGCTATAGAGGCACTTCTGGCTAAAGTCGGCTCACCCTATCCACAACATGTGCTGCTTTACGGGCCCCCCGGCGTAGGCAAGACCTCCGCAGCACGGTTAGCTCTTAAGGTAGCGAAGTCTAAAAAACATTCACCCTTTGACGAAAATTCTAATTTTATCGAAGTGGACGGCACCACCCTACGCTGGGACACAAGGGAAATAGCTAATCCCCTTTTAGGTTCCGTGCACGATCCCATATATCAGGGTAGCACCAAAGAATTGGCTGAGATGGGCATACCTGAGCCAAAGACGGGTCTCGTGACTCAGGCCCATGGCGGTATACTGTTTATAGACGAGATAGGGGAAATGGATCCTGTTTTACAAAACAAACTGTTGAAGGTATTAGAGGACAAAAGGATAAGTTTTGAGTCCATATATTATGATACTTCTAACAAAAATGTACCCCTTTATATACAAAAGCTATTCGAAGAGGGGGCACCGGCGGATTTTTTGCTAATAGGTGCCACTACACGACAGCCCGGGGACATCAATCCGGCGTTTCGGTCGAGGTGTACAGAGGTATACTTTGCCCCCCTAAACCCTGGGGATATCGTAGTCATAGTAAATAATGCCGTCGAGAAATTAGGGGTGCAGATGGAAAAGGGTTGCGCCGAGATAATAAGCCAGTATACAATAGAGGGGCGTAAAGCCGTTAATATTTTAGCCGATGCATATAACATGGCCATTGCTAACGCGCATTGTGCACTTCGGGAGGTATGCATAGATAAGGACGATATATACGCCGTCATACAAAATAGCCGCCTTACGCCATGTATCAGGTTCACCGATAAAATCCATTCGAGGGTTGGTAGGGTACTAGCCCTAGGTGTAGCGGGGTATATAGGTTCTATACTTGAAATAGAGGCCATAGCTTTCCCGGCGTTAAAAAAGGGGCAAGGAACTATAAGGATTAACGATACAGCGGGTTCTATGACGAAGGATTCGGTATTTAATGCAGCGGCAGCAATACGGAAAATATTCGGCAAAAACTTAAACGACTATGATGTCCATATAAACTGTATAGGCGGGGGCAACGTGGATGGGCCCTCAGCGGGGATAGCGATTTTAGTCGCTCTAACCAGCGCTATCACCCAAAGGGCCGTAAGGCAGGATATAGCGGTAACGGGGGAGATTTCCATACAGGGAGAAATAAAACCCGTAGGGGGAATAATAGAAAAGATATACGGAGCGAAACAAAATGATATGTCCGCTGCGATAATCCCCGCAAGGAATTTTAAAGAAGTGCCCGCAGATTTAGCGGGGATAAACATTTACCCGGTTAATAGGGCGGAGGAAGCCTTTGAAATATTATTTTCTGAACAGTAGAAGTAATGGGCCGCCGGTTGCCGGGCAACATAGGTAGATGGATGGTGGAAAACATGAAATCCATAGCAAGGATACCCCCCCATAGTATAGAGGCTGAACAATCGGTATTAGGTGCGATGCTACTCGATCGTGAGGCTATAATAGCTGTTTCCGAATATATGAATTCCGAGGATTTTTATAGGGACAGCCATCGGGAAATATATGAGGCAATGACAGAGCTTTTTGATAAGGGGGAGCCTGTGGACTTGGTGACGTTGCCTGAACGGTTGAGACAAAGGAATACCCTTGAAGCCGTCGGCGGCGTTGCTTTTCTAACGGATATATCCTCTAGCGTACCCACTATAGCCAATGTTGTGCACTATGCAAAGATTATCCGCGAGAAGGCCCTGCTACGAAAACTTATAAGGGCTAGTAGCGAAATATCCGATATGGGCTTTGAAGCAGCGCAGGAAATAGGGAATATAATAGAATTTGCAGAAAAGAGTATATTTGATATCTCCCAAAAAAAGACCTCTAAAGGTTTCATTCCTGTTAAGGATGTGCTAGTTTCCAGCTTTAACAGGATAGAGGAATTATATAGTACAAAGGGTAAGCTCACAGGGATACCTACAGGCTTTATAGATATAGATGGCAAAACTTCGGGGTTACAGAAAAGCGATTTGATACTTGTAGCCGCAAGGCCCTCTATGGGTAAAACCGCCTTTGCATTGAATATAGCCCAGTATGCAGCGTTAAATACCGGTATACCCATAGCGATATTTAGCCTCGAAATGTCCAAAGAGCAGTTAGTGAATCGGATGATATGCGCCGAGGCAAATATAGATAGCCATAGGCTACGTACAGGAAACCTCGAGGACGATGATTGGCCGAAGCTGGCGGGGGCGGTGAGTAGGCTTTCTGAGACAAATATCTATATTGACGATACGCCGAGTATAACTGTCCCGGAGATGCGATCTAAATGTAGGAGGCTAAAACTGGAAAGGGGCCTTGAACTGATTTTAATTGATTATTTGCAGCTCATGCAGGGGAGCGGCAGGGCGGAGAGCAGGCAGCAGGAGATATCTGAGATATCCAGATCTTTGAAGGCCCTGGCCAGGGAGATGGAATGTCCCGTCCTGGCGATGTCACAGCTTAGTAGGGCGCCGGAGATGCGTTCGGAACACCGGCCGATGTTATCAGATTTAAGGGAATCCGGCGCCATAGAGCAAGATGCAGATGTTGTTATGTTCCTCTATAGGGATGAGTATTATAATGCAGATACTGAGAAGAAGGGTATAGCGGAAATAATATTGGCAAAACAAAGGAATGGGCCGACAGGTACCGTGGAATTGGTGTGGTTGGATAAGTTTACAAAGTTTGCGGATATGGCGAGATACAGGGAATAACTGCGGTACAGGAATATATGTTTGTGCATATCTCTGTGGACAATGTGGATACATGTGGATGTATGCACATAAATTGTGGATAACATAGGTCGCAGGTAACGCTATCTATTATGGTAGTATTATTAATTATAATGGTAATGCTAATAATCAAAGGAGGGGACCGGGATGTCAGAGAAAATTACTAAGGACATGACTATTGCCCAGGTGCTAATGCTAGAAAGGGGTACAGCCGCTATATTCATGCAACATGGTATGCATTGTATCGGATGCCCCGCCGCATCCGGGGAAAGCATAGAACAGGCCAGTATTGTCCATGGCATAAATGCTGACAATCTTTTAAAGGATTTAAACGAATACTTGGCGAAGAAATAAGACAGCCCTAGGGCTGTCCTATTCTTTTACGATTGATTTGACTGAACTAACATACTCTGGTACTATAACCTGGGGTTAGTTATTGTAAAGGGAGACGGTTACAATGGTATTAAAGGATAGATATGACGTAATCATAATAGGTTCCGGGCCAGCAGGTATATTCACCGCTTTAGAGCTTATAAAGCGTGCGGATTATGAAATACTTATGTTGGATAAGGGCAGAAAGATAAGTGCAAGAAAGTGTCCCGCACGAAAGGGAAAATGTATAAATTGCAACCCCTGTTCAATAGTAAGCGGTTGGGCCGGCGCCGGTGCCTTTAGCGATGGTAAGCTCTCTTTGAGCCCCGAAGTCGGCGGCAATATAACGGACTATAGGTCCTTTGAAGAGGCCGAGGAGCTAATAGAATATGCCGATAGCATTTATTTAAAATTTGGCGCAGGGTCAGAGGTATATGGTCTCAATGAGAAAAAATTAGACGAACTAGTGTACGAGGCTTCAAGGCATGGGATTAAACTAGTGCCCTGTCCGGTACGTCACCTAGGGACCGATAGAGCCTACGACGTACTAAAGAATATGTACGAATATTTAATGGAACAAGGCGTCGAATTTTGTGATCTTACGGCCGTTGAGGATATCCTTGTTGCTGATGATAAAGTGACGGGGGTAAGGGCGCGGCGCAGGGCCGGCGAGGTAATGGAAATAAATGCAGAATATGTGATTGCAGCTCCCGGTAGGGCGGGGGCCCATTGGTTATCCGGCCAGGCTGCTAGGTTGGGTATAGGTACAAAAAACAATGCCGTAGATATAGGTGTCAGGGTAGAGGTACCCAACTCCGTTATGGATCACCTAACCCGGGATCTTTATGAGGCGAAGCTCGTATATTATTCAGACACCTTCGAAAATAAGGCCAGAACTTTTTGTATGAATCCCGGCGGTATGGTATCCGAGGAACGCTACGAGGAGGGGCTCGTACTCGTGAACGGTCATAGCTATTCCGATCGTACTTTACGGACGGATAATACGAATTTCGCATTACTTGTATCCACTACCTTTACGGAACCCTTCAATCAGCCCATAGAATATGGGAAATATATAGCGAAGTTGGCGAATATGCTAACGGGGGGCGGTATTATGGTCCAAAGGTTAGGAGATTTGCTTAAGGGCAGGCGAACAAGTACGGATAGGCTCAACAAATCCACTACTATACCTACGTTAAAGGATGCCGTTCCCGGCGATCTAAGTTTTGTGCTCCCTGATAGGCACCTTACGTCGATCGTTGAAGCTCTAAGGGCCTTTGATAAATTAGCCCCTAATCTCTATTCAAGAAATACCCTTCTTTACGGGTGCGAGGTCAAGTTTTATAGTAGCAAGGTGGAGGTTGATAAGGGCTTCCAAACCGCCGTTAAGGGATTGTACACTATCGGTGACGGCGCAGGTATCACGAGGGGCCTTATGCAGGCATCCATAACGGGAATAATAGTGGCAAGGGAATTAGCAAACAAATCCTAGGCTGGATTATTGACAAAAAAGCAGTTTTGATTTATCATAGTTTAGTAAGCTATTTCAATATTAAAACTGTGACCCATTAGCTCAGCTGGTAGAGCACCTGACTCTTAATCAGGGCGTCCAGGGTTCGAATCCCTGATGGGTCACCAGCCAACAATATCAAGGGGTTTGGGGAAATCACGAATAATGTGGTCTACCTCAAACCCCCATACAATACAAATAGCCATTTTCTTTATCTTTAGTAATAATATAAAGGGAGTGGTTTTTCTACTTTTATGGTAACAATAACAAAAAACCTCTGCAAACATCTATTTACCGATGTTTACGGAGGTTTCCTTAATCAATCTCAAAATAAGAGTTGGCAACATCATAAAAGACTACTTTTGACTTACGCCCATAACGAACCCGGATACCTTGCACAAAGGAAAGATTGATGCGCCCATTTTTTTGCCTAGTAACCTTGGGATACATAATTCACAAAAGGCATTGGCGGTGGCGAAGGTTTACATTCCGAAAATATAATCAACTGTAAAAGTACGGATATATTCCGCCCTATAATTTACATCCTTAGGTCATAACCATAAAACTCCAGGGCCGTATAATGGGCCGATAACCGGGAAAATAGCCTTTGGCTATATATCTCCATCAATTGGCTTGGTTGAAGGTTAGTAGAGATAATAGTTTTATTCCTCTTAAGGAGCCGGGTGTTTATAATGTTAAAAAGTTCACAAATAGTAAAGCTGTTGGTAAATTCCGTTCCCAGATCATCTATTATTAAAAGATCGCCGGTTAATATAAAATCTAACATATTTTTTTCACGGGCTATATTTTTTGGGCCGAATTGGTACTCCTCCAGAATTTTAAACAGTTTAAAGGCCGTAAGATATAATACGGGTCTGCCTTTATCCAGTAACTTTTTTGCTATACAGTTGCACAAAAAAGTTTTACCTAACCCCGTTTCGCCGTAAAAGAGTAAATTTTCGCCGTTATCCTTTTCGAAATTGTATACAAAACCTTCACAACGACTTAATATGTCTAACATGTTTTGTTTAGGGGTCTTCGGATAATCACGGAACTTTTCGTCGGAAAACAGGTCTAAATCAAAGGTATTAAAGTTTTCTCTGGATAATACATTGCCAAGGTTTGATTGATTATAAGCCCTTTCTATTAATTTCTGTTTAAAGCAGGGACATTTATCATGATTTATATAGCCTGTATCCTCGCATTTTTGACATTGGTGCTTCATATCCATATAATCAACCGAAAATCCGTGCTTTTTTAGCAAGGTAGTTTTTTCATCCCTGAGGCTTTTAATTTTCTTTGAGAAGGCTTCTAAATACTCTTTTTGCGCTACAGGGCCAAGGGTTATAGAATGATAGGTACATTCAATACCCAACCTATTTATAGTATCATCAATCCTTTCGATTTGTGGTACCTTTTTATAGACCTCCTCTATCCTCGTTTCCCTTTCCTTTTCCGCCCGAGTCCTTAGGGTTTCGTATTCCTTTAATATTTCGGCAACGGTTTTTTCCATTTATAACACTCCCCCGCAGTCTAAGCGTTCCTTCGTCGGTTAAGAATTTCTTTAAGCTGTGCATTTGTAAGCTTTGAGGCCGATTGTTCAAAATTATGGAACTTATTTTTTGTACTTCTCCGCCGTTGGGGTCTAGGCTCTTTTTCCTCGTCCTTTACGTCTGTAAGGTTTTTTAGCCCGGCTTTTTTCCATTTTGTTATTATTCCGTTAACGTAATTAAGGGATGGGTTCGATATTTGTATAACCGCCGCATCACAAGCCTTTAGCACTACGTCCATAGGCATTGCATATTCATCTAACCATCTATCCATAAATTGTTTTTCGATCCTAGTTGGGCTACCGGTTCTGCCTAGGGTCTTCATTATCTGATTATAACTGTTATACTTGTTTGAGGTAACATCTAGATGTTCTTCTAACCTTTCTAAAGTATTAATGCCGTTATCATACCAGTTATTTATGATGGCGTTAACATATCTTATGCTCTTTATACCTTTTTGTTCGACGGAATACCTAAAGGCTTCTTCTATTACCTCCGGGGCCATCTTCAAATCGTAGATCCACTCCAGGCATTGCAAGCTCTCGCTAGAGTTTAACGGTCGGCATAGGATCTGTTGTATACCAGTAAACATATCCCTTATGTTTGTATCGGTCATGGCCTCGGTTAAATCTAAGGGCGTGTAGGGCCTTTGTTTTTTTGTGCTTTTCTTCGGCATGTTATCGGATATATTGATGTAATTGTCTATGTACAATTGTTTTAGATTAACGAATTCTACAGAAAAATTGTGTTTATCGTTCGGCGTATAATATTTTTTTATTACCCCTCGCTGTGCCCAATAATCCCAGGCCTTCAAAACCGTCGTTAGCGGTATGTCTAATGCCCGGGCGATGGTTTCGTTAGAAAGGTTGGCTGAACAGGCTGTACTACAAGCATATTTGTATCCAAGGAGATATACTTTTACGAAATTCCCATCGGCGGAGGGCATAAAAGCATCAATAAAAATATTCTCTAATGGTGTGTCCTCAATGTCAATACAGGGTTTACCCTTAATAAATTGCATATTATCCCTCCCAAGAATTAGTTCCTTATGTATTTTATATTATAGCATATTAGTTATTACGCTTCCTACCGGTGCATAAAATTATTATATAAGGACTTAGCGCCGTCGGTTTTATAGGTTGCGCCCTTAGCATAGCATATAGGATCTATAGTTCAAATTTTAGGGAGGCCGGCTTATGAAAAGAATCCTTTTAGCAATAATTATAATTACAGTAATTATAGCCCTTTGTTTGCCCCTTCACCAGAAACTCTCTACCCCATCTAAAACCACCGCAAAGGATATAAAGTCAAACCAGTACAATATACATTGTTATTTTGACGAAAAGGAAAAGCTGCTCAAGGGTTATGAACATCTCGTATATCTGAACAGTAACGATGTTGTTTTAGCAGATATCTATATGCATCTTTATCCCAACGCCTTTGAAAACGAGGACACGCTACCCTTTGGACCCTTAGAGCGAAATAGCGCCTATCCCGAGGGTTTTAACGTAGGATTTTTAAATATAGATAACATTCAAATAGAAGGCCAGAGGGTGCCCTGGGAGTACAAGGATGATAACAGACAAATTTTAAAAATAAGTCTACCTGAACCGGTAGGACCCTCCGATACCGTTAGTATGGATATAAATTTTACCGTGAAGTTTCCCCATTGCTACGGAAGGTTCGGGTACGGTAATAACACAATAAAGGCTGTGAACTGGTATCCTATTGTCGCTATGTGCGATCATGAAGGATGGCACCTTGAACCTTATAGCGCTATCGGCGATCCCTTTTATAGCGATATTGCGGATTATCAGGTTACGTTGATCATAGCGAAGGATTATATCGTAGCCGCTACAGGGGAAGTAATAAAAAAGCGGAAACACGATGCGAAAAACGTTGAATGGCACTTTCAGGGTGATAGGGTAAGGGATTTTGCATGGGTCGCAGCCGAGAAATTCAAAGTGAGCACTAATAAAAAGGACGGTATAATCGTTAAGTCCTATTATTTTGATAAGCCTACAGGTAAAGGGGCCCTTACCTTTGCTACGGATGCTATCTCAATATTTAACGATTGTTTCGGTAAATATCCCTATAGGACATTTTCCGTAGTGGCGGCGGATTTTTTCATCGGCGGAATGGAATACCCAAATCTTGTTTTAATTAGTAAAGAGTTATATAATATTGAAAGGTTATTTACGTTAGAGTACATAACGGTACACGAAACGGCGCACCAATGGTGGTACGGTATAGTCGGTAGCAACCAGATAAGTGAGGCGTGGTTGGATGAGGGGTTGACGGAGTATTCCGCCATACTTTATTTCGAAAAGAAGTATGGCCCCGATACTGCTAAGGGATTATTTGAAAACCTCATAAAGAAAAGGTATGAGGACTATATAGATGCAACGGAGGGAGAGCGAAATATAAGTATCCGGGATCCCTTAGGACGATACCGGGATTCGGAACAATACCATACCCTTGTATACTGTGGCGGGGCCCTTATATTTCAAAGGTTAAGGGATATTTTAGGGGAGGAGGACTTTTTTGAAGTATTAAGGACCTATTACAATGACTATGCATTCCGAAATGCAACGACCGATGATTTTATACAGATCGTTGAAGGGATAAGCGGCCGCAGTTTAGGGGCACAGATTAGGGGGTGGCTTAGTATGGGCTTTTGAGCCTTTAATGGAAAAATGTATAATTAATTCCTATAGGCAAATAATTATGTTATAGCTTTTAGTGGGTCCAGCCAGGATAGGTACGCTTTAAAGCAACGGAGGAAAGGGGACAAACTATGGATAAACCGTCTTATAAAGGGCATGTTAAGCGGTTATTTGCGCAATTTATGCAAAGGACGGGTCCCAGGGGAAAACAGATGGCTATAGCCGTTATAATATTATTAACGGTGGCTGTGATCGTACATATTGGAATTTCCCGCATTGGGTATGCCGTATACCTAAACGAGACACATATAGGCATCGTAAAGGATAAGGGTATGGCCGGGGAAGTCTTGGCAAGATTAGGTGAAGAAATTCTCGAAGATGACGAAACCCTTATACTTACAGCGGAGCTTAAAGTAGAGAAGATTAATTTAAAGGAACGACAGGATAGTATTCTTGATGAGGAAAGCCTTAGGGAAGAGCTTAGGCGAAACATAGAGCTAAGGAAAAAAGCAATTACCCTTTGTATCAATGGTAATCCCGTACTATCGGTAATGGGTATGGATAAAGCGGAAAAACTTCTAGATAGGGTAAAGGATTGTTTCACCCCTGAAGGGCAGGACGCCGACATCCGTGATGTGAACATAAAGGAAAGGGTGGACCTCCGTGATAATCCCGTAGAACCTGGGGATATAATGGATCCGGAGGATGCTTATAGGTTTCTCATCAGCGGTACCACCGAGAGTAAGGTGTATACCGTTTCCAGGGGGGACAGCCTATGGGGTATATCCCGGGATCATAACATCTTGGTGGAGGACCTAGAAAGGGCGAATCCTGGCGTGGAGCCTAAGAAATTACAAATAGGTCAGCAGTTAAGTATGGTCGTGCCTAAACCCTTTGTAACGGTGGTTACCGAAGAAATAGCTACGTTAAAGGAGAACATACCCTATACAACGAAGTACAAGGACAGCAACGAGTTTTACAAGGGGGAGTCCATAGTCAAGACTGCCGGAAGATACGGGCAGAAGGAGATAACCGCACGGATTACAAGGGAAAACGGTATCGAAAGTGGACGGGTAATATTAGAAGAAAAAGTGGTATCGGAACCGGTTACAAGGATAATAGCCGTAGGTACAAAACCGCCGCCACCTAGACAGGGGACCGGTACCTTTGCATACCCCGTGACTGGTAAGATAACCTCGGGCTTTGGCCGAAGATGGGGGAAAATACATAATGGGATAGATATAGGGGTACCGACGGGGACGCCGGTTAAGGCCGCCGACGGAGGCACAGTGGTCTTTTGCGGCAAACAAGGTACTTACGGTAACCTCGTTATTTTGGATCACGGTGCGGGGTTTAGCACATATTATGCGCACAATTCCGAATTCCTTGTATCTAAAGGCGATAAAGTTCATAAAGGGCAAACGATTGCAATGTCGGGCAATACAGGTAGGACGACGGGACCGCATTTACATTTTGAAATAAGGAAGTTCAACGTACCCGTTAATCCTTTAAATTATCTTAAATAAATAAAAAAGAGGGCTTTTTTAGCCCTTTTTTTTATCCAATATTTTGTACATGTTAGGTAATCCGTGACCCTGTTGTACCTTTGGTAGATTTAAGCTTTTGCAACTATATTTTAATAGGGATTTTATCTCACCGGGGCTAAGGTGCCCATACCTTTCCAATAGCAAACATATTAGCCCGGTAACGGCAGCACAGGCCGCGGATGTGCCGGAACCCCGGCGGTAATAATAACCAACTGATCGGCTGTCGCTAGGATGCAGGGCCGTATAAGACGACGGTTCTCCCTTGAAGTTAAGGGATATTATATTGGTACCCGGTGCGACAAAATCCGGCCGGGATATTCCGTCATGGGTGAGGCCACGGCTAGAGAACGGTGCTAGGGACCCACCCGGGGAGACAGCCCTTTGTAGCGCCCCTATGGTAATTATATTTGGATTTATACCCGGTGAGGACACCCAGGACAAATCCGGGCCGTTGTTACCTGCGGATGTGCAGACGATGATGCCCAGCTCCCACAGTTTCTGGGCCGCCCTCGATAGGGGCTCTGTATCAGCGGAGAGAGTATTAACGCAACCAAAGGGTAGACATGCCAGACTTATTTTAAATTTTTCGTAGTTATCGTATACCCATTGCATGGCGGCTAATACAGTAGACGTCCAACCGTTACCGCTTTCGTTTAAAACTTTTAAACTTATTAATCCCGCCCCGGGTGCAATACCCGTATATTTATCCTTCGACATGAAGCCGTTCCCGCCGATAATGCCAGCGATGAAAGTGCCATGGCCATTGTCGTCATAACACCTGTCGCGATGATTGATAAAATCCTTAAAATAAAGTATACGGTTTACCGGTCTTATGAGATCCGGATGGGGATATGTACCGGTATCCAGTAGTGCCACGTTTATATCCCTACCGGTAAGGCTGAGGCCATGGGCGGTATTACCATCGCCCATAATATCTGTGAGGTTGTTAAGGTGTGTCGTAACCGGCCGGTTTGGGGATAAATAATATATCTGACCGAGGGTTTCGAGTTTTTTGATCCCCGGGGGGGTCAATAGGGCATAGCATGCTTTACAAAAAGGGAAATGTTGTACGATTTTACCACCATGATTTCGGATACATTTCTTTATTCGCTCATCAATGCCCTCTACTGATTGGATTATAACCGATAGCCTTTGTGTTTTTTTGATGGTCATCATTTTCTTTAATGCAGGGTCTAACCTATGTTTAAACAGCATTTCCTTAAGGGAAGGATAGGAAAAGTCCATAAAGATCACCTCCGGAGAATCGGCCCATATATATATATATATATGCACGGTTATCCATAGGGGTTAATTGACAGAGCCCTTTGTTTGTTATTAAATTAGTATAACCATACTTATAAGGAAGGGAACAGAAAATGTTTAAAAATATAGGGGTAACGGTTTTAATCATCCTGACGTTGGTGGGGTGTACACAGTTTACTGCCAATGAACCTATAGTTCCTGCCGGGGATATAGATGAGGCGATACCCAAGGCGGATAATTCCATAATGGAAGAGGCCGGCGAGATAATCCTAATGGCTGTCGGCGATATAATGCTTACCCGGGGAGTTGGGGCAAGGATAAATAAAAGCTCAGTGCATACCCCCTTCGATGATGTAAGACATATATTTAAAACGGCGGATATCCTGTTTGGCAACCTCGAAACTTCTATCGCAACATCCGGGGCACAACTCCCTGGGAAAGTAATATGGTTCAGGGCGGCACCTGAGGTCACAGAGGGCCTAAAGGAAGCGGGGTTTGATGTTTTGTCCCTAGCTAACAATCACATCCTCGATTATGATACCCCGGCCCTTATGGAAACCATAGAAAACCTCGAAGCTTCGGGTATTGGATACGTCGGTGCCGGCGAAGACCTTGAACAGTCAAGGAAACCGCTAATAGTGATCAAAGGCGGTACGAGGGTTGGATTTTTGGCCTACAATGAATTCTATGATTATTTTTGGAGTTACTCCTACAGAAGGACCTTTGAGGCGACAGAAGATATACCGGGTACGGCACCTATGAAGGATGATTTGATTAAAGAGGACATAAAAAGATTAAGGGATCTATGTGATGTGATAGCAGTATCATTGCACTGGGGTATAGAGGACAGCAACCGAGTAACCTTGGAACAGCGGAAACTCGGCCGTAAGATAATAGACTGGGGGGGCGATATAATCCTAGGGCACCACCCCCACGTGCTACAAGGTATTGAATATTATAATGGTAAACCGATAGTCTATAGTTTGGGGAATTTTATATTCGATCAGAATGGCGATAACAACAACCAAAGTATTATACTAGAGGTTAAACTAAAGGATGGCGAAATAATTGAAACTGCAGCGTATCCTATACAGATACACGATAAGCACCGGCCGGGGATACCGATGGATGCACGAAAGGATATAATTTTAGATAGGATTGAAAGGCTCAGCGTAGAGTTAGGTACGACGGTCCGGCGAGGGGAACAAAGGGTTACGTTCAGCGAGGGATAGGATATATTACCTATGAAGGATGCCTAAAGTTTTGGTATAATTAATCCGGGGTGATGCCGGTTATGAAGGGGGTCAATAAAACTAGAGCAACTATCCTTATAATGATTGTGTTGCTTTCAATTGTTGTTGGAACAAACGTATTAAAACCCGCTACCGTAGCATTAGTCGAGGGTGCGGAGCGTATACGCCTACAAAGGTTAACCGCAGGCTACGGTATAAAGGAAACTGAGGACTTTATTATACGATTTCCTATAGAAGATACGGATATAGTGCATAGGGTAGAGGCGCAGGCAAAACCCCAGCTTCGCCTTGTAACGGAATACTTCGGCTATAGTCCGAAGAAAAAGATTTATCTTAACGTATACCATGACAACCACTATTTTCAAAAAGGCCTAAGGTTGCCCGACGGGGGTACGACCTTAGGTGCATATTATGCCGGGACAGTAAATGTTCTATCGCCGAAGGCCTGGGGCGATGAGGGTGCTGCGGCGGAACAGGGTCTTTATATCCATGAATTTACTCATCTTATTATGGCGGATATGGCCAGCGGCAACTATCCGACATGGTTTACCGAGGGTATGGCTTTGTATCAAGAATATATAAATACAGGTTTTGAATGGGGGAAGGAGTACATCTTCTATCATATGCCCTATTCGTTAAAGGAACTTACATTTCATTTTGATAGTTTAGATCAGTATTTGGCCTATAAACAATCCCTCATTCTGGTAAAAATGACAATGGAGTTAGAGGGGAAAGAAGGAATTCTTAGGCTTTTTGAAGCGTTAAGAAATGGCACGCCCTTTGATAGGGCTTTTAACGAAACCTTTGGCTATAGGCCCGAGGACTTATACCGGTTAACGGAACAACACCTCGGAGAAGGGGAGCGAGCATCCGGCGGGATGAAGACCGGAACCGTACCGGATACCCCTTTATAAGGGATGACCTATATTATTAATGATATTATTTTTTATAACGAACAGGAAAGGGGTTCCTCGGGTGTAATACAATAAATATTAACCTTTTGAGGTGATAATGCAATGGGTAAAAAAATTCTAGTCGTAGACGACGAAAAACCGATAGCGGATATTTTAAAGTTCAACCTAGAGAGGGAGGGTTATTCGGTGGAATTGGCCTACGATGGCCAAGAAGCTATAGAAAAGACTCAAAGGGTCGATCCGGACTTAATCTTATTGGATATCATGTTACCTAAGATTGACGGCTTCGCGGTGTGCAAAAAACTAAGGCAAAGCATCCAAACACCAATAATAATGCTTACCGCGAAGGAGGAGGAGGTAGATAAGGTTCTCGGCCTGGAGCTGGGGGCGGATGATTATATAACGAAACCCTTCGGGGTACGGGAGCTATTGGCTAGGGTTAAGGCAAATCTAAGGCGGGCGCAGGTATCTGTACACGCCGGGTTGGGAACCGATGGTTATATTAAATCCGGGGACCTTGTAGTAGACCCGGGTAGATATGAGGTTAGGAAAAAGGGTAAACCCGTAGAAGTTACCCTTAGGGAATTCGAATTGATAAAGTATCTAGCTTCCCAAGCGGGACAGGTTTTTACCCGGGAGACATTGTTAGAGGATGTATGGGGTTATGAATATTACGGCGATATACGTACGGTAGACGTTACGGTACGCCGTCTCAGGGAGAAGATCGAAACGGATTCCAGTAACCCCGAATATATTATAACGAAGCGCGGTGTAGGCTATTACTTCAGGAGGGCGTAGCCGAATGTTTAAAAGCATTCAATGGAAAATAGTAATAATATATTTGTTGTTGGTATTTCTGGCGATGGTTATAGTCGGGGCCATAATAATAACGCAAATGGAACGTTACCTCCAGGATAATCTCGCGGATACTTTAGATAAGGAGGCACAGATTCTTTCGGTGCAGATAAAGGGCATAAGCGTCGTAGGTGCCCCGGATATACAAAGGGTAATAGAAAGATGGTACGAAGTAAGTTTATCGCCCCAGATAAGGGAAGTATACGTACTTAATACTGAAAGGTTGGTAATAGGTAGTAACGTCAGGGGAGCAAACAATAATTATATTGCAGATGTTTTAGGCACTGATCCGCCTACGGTGTTACATTCATCCCTAACGGGTAGGAAGGAGACAGAGGTTTTGAGGGATGAAAGCGGCGAGGCATATACTATGGATTATGCGTTCCCCGTACATAATACCTCGGATCAGGTAGAAAAGATAATATATATGAGGGCTGGGATGGCCGGGGTGGTAGGTACCCTTGACAAGGCTAAAAAAATTCTTACGTCGGCGACATTATTAGCCCTTACAATAACGGTTATATTAGGTTCGCTTTTAGCAAGGAGCATTACCGGACCTATTAAAGAGGTCACATCAAAGGCGGAAAGGATGGCCGAAGGGGATTTTGATCACAGGCTAGACGTAAAATCCACCGATGAGATAGGTCAATTAGTCCAAATGTTTAACTATCTTACGCAGAAGTTAAAACAGACCCTCGGCGAAATAGCCAGCGAAAAAGGCAAGATGGAAGCGATACTCACTTATATGACCGATGGCGTAATAGCGGTAAATGTCGAAGGTGAAATAATACATGCGAATCCCGCAGCGGCAACATTTTTAGGACTTGTAGATGATATCCAGGGTACGGGGCTTAGAGAATTGTTCGCCGGTATGGGTATAGAACTCGGTATCAAGGAGATAGAAAAGCGTACGCCTAACCTGCAAAGTATCATTCCTAAAGGCGATATGGTACTCCAGTTGGAAACCGCCGCTTTTAAAAGTGAAGTGGGAAGGACCCTAGGTTACATATTAGTGTTCCAGGATATTACTGAGCAGCACAAATTAGAAACGATGCGGAGGGAATATGTAGCAAACGTTTCCCATGAACTTAGGACGCCCCTTACGACTATACGCAGCTACGTGGAGACGTTGTTAGAAGGGGTAATAGATCGTAAAGAACTGGCGACGGAATTCCTGACTGTTGTAAACAGTGAAACCGAACGTATGACGCGATTGGTTAAAGATCTGTTGCTACTATCAAAACTTGATTATCAACAGACACAGTGGAATAAAAATCCCTTCAACCTGGAAGAAATGATAGATGAAACGGTCAAAAAATTAGACATACCTATCAGGCAAAAAGGTCATACCATAACCGTGCAAAAGTCCGCCCCGCTACCGCCCTTTAACGGCGATAGGGACAAAATAGAGCAAGTTATATTAAACGTGTTGAGCAACGCAATTAAATATACGCCGGACAACGGAAAAATAGAAGTGATTACCGGGTACGCCGACGGGAGGGCACATATATCCGTAAGGGATAATGGTATTGGGATCCCAAAGGGGGATATGGCGAGGGTTTTCGAGAGGTTTTATAGGGTAGATAAATCGAGGGCTAGGGAACTAGGGGGCACGGGCCTAGGGCTTTCCATAGCACGCCAAATAATAGAGGCCCATGGGGGCAAAATAGATATAGTGAGCCAGCATGGTAAAGGAACCACGGTTATACTGTCCCTGCCTGCTTAAATGTACTATTTTTGTAAGGATATCTTAATTTTTCTGTAACGTGGTTGTAATATACGTAATGTATAATTTTAATGGAGAAATTGTATCTAAAGACCGATACCGCTACGATGACCCGGAGGTATGATCTATGTTTAGCAAAAAAAGCTCTATACTCATTTTTAGCTTAATACTCGTATTTAACGTGCTCACACCACCGGTATCGGCGATATCGAGTTCCATTGAGCTTATAAAGCCTATTAACGATATTAAAACGGTGAACAAGAATATGATAATATCCGGTTGGGCCGCGGAGGATACCTCCATCAACATCAAGGTGTACAGCAGGATTTCGGAAAATATCAATGATGAAGAAGTCTACGGTTGGGAGGAGCACGGTCAACCGGGTAAGGGATCCGTGCTGACAGTAGGGCCTACGGGCTTTTTTGCCCGGGAAGTAGAGCTTAAAAATGGGCTTAATAAGGTCGTA
The DNA here is from genome assembly GCA_964508195.1 of uncultured Clostridiaceae bacterium. Taxonomy (GTDB): domain Bacteria; phylum Bacillota; class Clostridia; order Ch29; family Ch29; genus JAAYEV01. The sequence continues at coordinate 15,069 of CAZDSH010000002.1, read as the reverse complement.
ATAAAAACGGTAAACCCCGAGGGCGGGGAAGACGTTATCGAAGGGTTAGTTACCCTTTCTAGTAAAGAGGAAGTAAAGGAAGCGGTACAGAACCTCATGAATTTCAAATTTCTCGATATTATAAAGAACATGATAAAATGAAAATGTAGATATCCATCTTCGATTCGGAGTTGGTCTTAATGAATAAAGAGGGCTTAAAAAATTTCATCTTAGTTGGGCTTGTGCTCCTTAGCTTTGGGCTAACCACCCAATTATGGCTTAACATTCCCATCGAAAGGAAGATTTCCGGGGACCAGGCCTTTTCTGGACAGGATAGTATAAAAGACTATAACCTGTCTAGTTTTGTTTTGCCCAAACATATAGTAGTGAATTTTGGTGGTCAATCCCATACCAAACTTATAAACGATTCCGCCGGCAGCGGATTTTTTACGGATATATATAGTGAGATACTACATATATTAGAATATCTTTTAGCCGATGAAGGGGATGTTGATATTATGCATGTGTCCAAAGATGAATGGATAGGTGCTAGGACGGGTAAATCAATTGAGATAAACTATCGTTGGGCCGTTGATATATCCGTATTCGAGTCAATACTCAATATAAAAAGGATCAACGAGAATATGCCCGTTGCTGGTATAAAGGGTGTTGTATTATCCCTAGGCCGGCCCTGGGAAGTATTAATAGACGACGGAACGTGGGATATAATCTATAAAGCGGAGTTAACGGATGTCACAAGCGTATTAGACGAGCTGGTAGATCAACTTGAGGAACAGGATCCGGTAAAGTATTGGACCCTGGGCGAGATCGGTTACAGCGACGACCAAAACTTCTACGTTCCTTTAGACATGTCCTCCTTTAATCTGCCCGTAGGCGTTGCCATAGGGGAACTGGATACCGATAGGGAGGACGTTTTAGATGCCCAGGCCTCGGAATTTTTTAAAGATATGTCCCTAGTCAGAAAAATAGCTGAAATGAACGGTTCCTTTATTTATACAGACAGTCAAAATGCACTACTTAGAATAGATAGACTAGGATACTTAGAATACATGGTTTACAGCCATGCCGAGGGGGATAAGGGCAAAGGAGACATAAAGAGCGCTATCGATGTAGCCCTCGAATTTATTAATGCCCATGGCGGTATACCTGAACAGCTATACATCGAGGATATCCAGGGGATTTCGGACAAAGATTATAAGGGATATCTGCTACGGTTTAACTATGCCTATAACGGGCTCCCGTTCTTCAGAAGGGGTAACCTTGGAGCCAGCGCTATTGAAATTATGGTGACCGAGGGCAAGGTAGTTAAATATACGAGGAATGTCCACCGTATAACTAAGGCAAAAATTATTCAAAAGCCGGTTTTGTACCCCGTGGAAGCTGCAGATGTTGTAGCTGAGGCTATAAGCGGTTTCGGTAGCACAAAAAAACTACCGGCTATTTCAGATATGTACCTCGGCTATTGTATTGATCTAGAAGACGCTAAGGACTATCGCGCATGTCCTGTTTGGTATATAGAAACCGAGGAGGGGACGTTTATAGTGGACGCTTACGAGGGAGTATTGTTAAAATAGTGTGCAGGGGGCTATATTATGGATTGGGGTAGGGCAAGGACTATACTGATAACGGCATTTGTAATTGCTAATATTTTTTTGGCCTATAATCTCTGGGAGACGAAACATCAAGGGCATCGTAGCGAGCGGATGAGCAGTACAAGCATAGAAGAGATAATAGAAATACTCGGCCAAAGGGGTATACATGTTAATACGCCTATACCCAAGGAAATTTATACAAAAGAAGCGCTTACCGTCGAATACAGCCGTGTTGATATCGCGCAGTTGGCAAAAACGGTTTACGGTGATGGAGACGTCCTCCCAAAGGTTACGGAGGAATCCGTAAGGTATTCCGAGGACGGAATAATACTGGAGGTAAAGAATGGTAGAGAAATATTCTATAATAACCTCAGGCTCCGGGATGGGTCTGCCGGCCCCTTAACGGAACAGGAAGGAGTAGATCTTGCAAAGGCCTTCCTCAATAAATACGGCCTTCACAAGTCCACAATGATTGTAGACAGCGTTACCGCTACGGATGAGGGGTACAGGGTTCGTTTTTTACAAAGGTATGGGGATACATTAGTGGAGGTTAGCGAAGTTAGTATGGAAGTCACTTCAAAGGGTATACGCTCTATGCGTATGCTATGGCTTGAGCCGGTTAAGTCGGAAAAGGGCAGAAAAAAGATTGTCCATGCTATTGATGCGCTAATTAAGGTAGCGGGGCGGAAGGAACTGTTAGATAAAAAGCCGGTGAATGTTAACAGTATTAAACTCATCCACTATTTCGATTGGGATATGGCAAAGGGCGGAGAAACGTTCCCCGTTTGGCGAGTGTGTATGGATAAAGGTACATACTATGTCAACGCGTTAACAGGTAGGATAATCAAAAAAGATGATATATGAAGTTGACTTTGAAGTTGATTTTAATGAAGGTATTCTGTTACCCGGGAAAGTGCATATTTATATTGGTTAATGGGATGTTTGTGATATAATATACTGCAAGACGATTTCAGAAGGGAGTCACAAAAGCGTGGAAAAACTTTTGATTAACGGGGGCAAACCGTTATCAGGACGGGTGGCCGTAAGCGGGGCAAAAAACGCAACTGTGGCACTTATACCTGCTGCGATGCTTGCGAACGATAGATGTGTATTGGAGAACTTACCCTCAATAAGGGATGTACAGGTTTTAATGGAAATAATAGAACAAATGGGTGCCAAGGTGCATAAGCACGGAACGGGGGCCCTGGAGATAGAATCCGCCGACCTGAACCATCCCCATATAACCAATGGCAAGGTAAAGGAACTAAGGGCGTCCTATTATCTACTAGGGGCGCTACTTGCTCGTTTTAAAGAAGTTTCCATGGCATACCCCGGCGGTTGCGATATAGGCCTAAGGCCGATAGACCAACATATAAAAGGCTTTAAAGCCCTAGGCGCGAAGGTGAATATAGAGCATGGTATCATAAGCCTTAAAGCGGATAAACTGGTTGGTAGCCATATATTCCTCGATATAGTGAGCGTAGGGGCCACTATAAATCTTATGATCGCCGCTACTATGGCGGAGGGTAACACGGTATTAGAGAACGTAGCTAGGGAACCCCATGTGGTGGATGTGGCGAACTTTCTTAATTCTATGGGTGCCGAGGTTAGGGGTGCAGGTACCGATACGATTAGGATCAAAGGTGTAAAAAGGATGCATGGCAGTACCTACATGGTAATCCCTGATCAGATAGAAGCAGGGACTTATATGATAGCCGCCGCGGCTATACCCGGCGGCGATGTTATTGTAGAAAATATAATACCGCGGCACCTAGATTCTATCGCTGCAAAGCTGATTGAAATGGGCGTGGAGGTATGTTTCGACGGTGATTATGTTAGGGTGACCAGTAAGGGGAGGCCAAAGCCTGTGGACATAAAAACCCTTCCCTATCCAGGGTTTCCAACGGACCTACAGCAACCTATAACTTCAATGCTTACCGAAGCCGATGGTACAAGCATTATTACGGAAAGCATTTGGGAAGGGCGTTTCAGGCACGTGGACGAACTAAAGAGGATGGGTGCCGATATAAAAGTCGAGGGCAGGGTCGCCGTAATCGAAGGGATAAAAAGCCTAAGCGGTTCAAAGGTAAGCGCTACGGATCTACGGGCCGGTGCAGCATTGGTTATAGCGGGGTTGATGGCTAAGGGTAAAACGGAGGTATACAATTTGTTTCACCTAGATCGGGGCTATGAGAACCTAGAGGGAAAGTTCGTATCCCTAGGGGCGGATATACGTAGGGTCAAGTATTAGTTCGGGGGTTTATATGGCGATTAAGTTTTGTGCACTGTCCAGCGGTAGTAGCGGCAATTGTTTGTTTTTGTCCACGGAAAACACGTCGATACTTATAGATGCTGGGCTAAGCGGCAGACGAATAGAGCAACTATTAAATCAAATAGGGGAAACACCCCAAGGGGTGGCGGCTATCCTCGTAACCCATGAACACATAGATCATGTAAGGGGTGTCGGGATACTGAGTCGTCGTTTTAATATACCGATATTTGCAAACCCTTGTACCTGGGAAGGGATGGCGGATTGTATCGGCGAAATATCCACAAAACATATAAGGACCTTTAATACAGGGGATGAGTTCAACATAGATGATCTTTGTATTAGGCCTTACCCGGTTTCCCACGATGCAGCGGACCCTGTAGGCTTTACTTTTTATAAAGACAGGGTTAAGTTAACCGTGGCAAACGATCTCGGCTACGTAACCCCTGCCGTGGAGCGGGAGATCCAAGGCAGCGATTTCGTTATGTTAGAGGCGAATCACGATACGGAAATGCTAAAGGTCGGGCCTTATCCATGGCAGCTCAAAAGGCGTATAGCCGGGCGAAAGGGACATCTGTCTAACGAGGATGCCGGTGAAGCCTTACTAAAGTTCGCAGACCGGGGATTAAATACGGTGCTTTTAGGCCATTTGAGCAAGAATAATAATTACCCACCTTTGGCCCTTGAGACGGTTAAGGGTATATTGATGCAACAGGGGGCGGAGGTTATAAGGGATATAAACATTGATCTGGCCCTTAGGGATAGAATAAGCAAGGTCTATAATATAACAAAAGAGGGGGTGTTCTAATGCTATTTTGATATCGGGCATAGCCCTTTGATTAGTTTCTACTAATATTTTTCCATGCAATAAATATCAGATTTGCTGCAGAAATGTGCAGCTTATTTTGGTTATGTAGGTCTAAAAAAAGGGGGTGAGGGGCCCTATGTTAAGGGGGAAAGGTCGCAACAAGTATATGCTGTTAATTGCACTTTTTATAGGTTTTATAACCCTGGGCGTTTTTATAGGGATGGTCCCGCCGAACAAGCTGTACGATAACATTATAGTAGAAGCGGGGCATCCCATACCCGGTGTATCTGAATTTATAAAAACCGAGGATACAACGGGCTATTTCGTATCAGATTTATCCGAGGTTGATATGCATGCCCCCGGGGTTTATAATATTGAAGTGCAGATAGAAGGAAGTATATACAAATCGTCATTGATAGTTAAGGATACTATCGCGCCCACAGGGAAAGCCATAGCCCGGGAGGTACCCCGTGGACGCGTGCTTAGGGCTGAAGATTTTGTAAAGGATATCGCCGACGCCACGGACGTTATAGTAACCTTCGACGGGGAACCGAATTTTAGTGAAGTGGGCACCCGGGATGTCGGACTGATCCTAAAGGATGAAGGTGGTAATACTACCCTATTAAGAACATCCCTTACAGTTCTAGAGGATAACGAGGCCCCCAGAATAATCGGCGCCCACGACCGGACGGTCTACATAGGTGAAAGGGTATCCTACCGGCGGGATGTAACCGTAGAGGATAATTTAGATGAAGATGTAAAGCTATACATTGACAGCAGCGACGTAAACCTAAAGAAGGAAGGCTCCTATGAGGTTATTTACGAGGCCGAGGACGTATCTGGCAATAGGACGACAAAAACCGTTACCTTTACAGTCATAAAAAGAAGGGCGGAACATATAGACAAAGAAGAGCTGGATCCATTTTTAGACGAAGTGCTCGCAGAAATAACCGTCGAAGGTATGACGAAAAGGGATATAGCTAAGGCGATATATAAATGGACAAAAAATAGCATCGGCTATATAAAACAGCCGGATATGGACGATTGGGTAACGGCAGCCTATTATGGGATCAAAAACCGTCGCGGTGATTGTTTTATATATTTTTCCACGGCCCAGGCCCTATTAACGAGGGCCGGTATAGAGAATCAGCATATCGAAAAGGACGGGGGCGGACACCATTGGAATTTGATAAACTTAGGCGACGGGTGGTATCATTTTGATACTACGCCCCGCAGGGGTGGCGGTGATTTCTTTATGCTAACCGATGCCCAGCTTGAGGAATATTCAGAAAAGCACAATAACAGCCATGTATGGGATAGGGATAAATATCCCAAAACGCCGCAACAATGAACATTGTATAAACAGGACGTTATAGCTAGGATGTGGCCCTTGATAAGGGCCGCTACGTAACAAAACGAGGAGGCCGATATGCAGTATAACGTATTGGAATATCTGGAGGGCATAGTGCAACATTATCCCGAAAAGATTGCTTATGCTAACGAAAATAGGGGAATAACCTTTAGGGAGACGTATATAAGGTCAAGGGCTATAGGTACTTTTCTAAATAGCAAAGGGCTTTATAAGCAGCCGGTAGTGGTATTTATGGATAAGTGCCCCGAAGCTGTGACGGCGTACTATGGCGTAGTATATGGCGGCAATTATTACGTACCCATAGAGGAGGAGATGCCTCGGTTTCGTGTCCAACTTATATTCGATAACCTTAAACCCAGCGCGGTTATCTGTAGCGACGATACTAAAAAAATAGTGGAGTCCTTCGCCTTTGACGGCGATGTCTACATATACGATGAGATTGTTAAATTCCCTATAGATGAAAGGGTTATCGAAGATATTCGAGACAGCGCTATAGATACCGATCCCATATACATAATATATACATCAGGTTCTACAGGGGTTCCAAAGGGTGTAGCTGCATGCCACCGCTCCGTTATAGATTATATTGAAAGCCTGACGGGGGTCCTAGGCGTTAATCGGGACACGGTGTTCGGCAACCAAACGCCCTTTTATTTTGATGCAAGCCTAAAGGAGCTGTATTCCACATTAAAGGAAGGGGCCACAACGTATATAATTCCAAAAAACCTTTTTATGTTCCCCGTTAAATTAGTAGAGTTCTTAAACAAGTTTAAAATAAATACGATATGTTGGGTCGTGCCGGCCCTTACGATGATATCCGCCTTCGGGACCTTCGATTCTATAAAGCCAAAATACCTTCATACCATCGCCTTCGGTAGCGAAGTGTTTCCTATGAAACAATTTAACATCTGGAGGGAGGCCCTGCCCGAGGCACAGTTCATAAACTTGTACGGGCCTACCGAGGCTACGGGGATGTGTAGTTACTATAAGGTCGATCGTGCCTTTAAAGAACATGAAGTGCTACCTATAGGTAAACCCTTTAGGAATACTGATATAATACTGCTAGATAAAAACAATAGGGTACCAAAGGCCGGAGATTTAGGGGAGATCTGCGTAAGGGGCACGTCCCTTACCCTAGGTTATTACGGCGATTTTAGGAGGACCTCTGAGGTGTTCGTACAAAATCCCCTTAATGATGTTTATCCGGAGCTCATTTATAGAACCGGCGATCTAGGCCGGTATAACGAAAAAGGTGAACTTATGTTTGTATCCCGTAAAGATCATCAGATTAAGCACATGGGACATCGTATTGAACTAGGGGAGATCGAAGTTAATGTGAACATGCTAGGGGGTATAAAGAGCTCATGTTGTGTCTATGATGACGAAAAGCAAAGAATCGCACTTTTTTATGTAGGGGATATAGGAGAAAAGGACGTGGCCTCTGAATTACGGGCGAGATTACCGAGGTATATGTTGCCAAATAGCGTTAAAATGCTGGAAAGCATGCCCCTAACGGCTAACGGGAAAATAGACCGTAAGGCCCTGGTGAAACAATTGAATTCTAAAAAGAGAGGAAATTAGAATGGAAACACTATTAGAAATATTAAAAGATCTGCATCCTGATATAGATTTTGAAAATTGTAATACGTTAATAGATGACAATATACTGGATTCCTTCGATATAATTACATTAATAGCCGAGATAAGTAGCGAGTTTGGTGTTAATATACCGGCGGAGGAGATAATGCCGGAGAACTTTAACTCTATGAAGGCTTTGTACGCTTTAATCGAAAGGTTATCAGATTAAAAAGGTGATAGGAGGAGTCTATGCTCTTTGCGTCCTACGGATTCGTATTATTTTTAACATTACTATTCATTATTTATTATATTATTCCCAAGGGATACCAATGGAAGCTACTCCTCGGGGCCGGTTATTTGTTTTATTATTTTTCAGGGCCGCGGAATCTATTTTATATATTTTTAACCTCCCTTTCTACTTATGTTGTTGCGATTAAAATAGATAAATTGCGTAGGGTCCAGGGGGAATATCTGGCTCATAACGGTGACCGGTTATCCCGGAAAGAGAAAAGGGCCTATCGATCCTCTATAAGATCGAAACAGAGGGGATGGCTTATAGCCTGCCTTATGCTGAACTTTGGAATACTGGCGATTACGAAATATTCTAATTTCGCTATTGCAAATATAAACTTTGTAATACGCACCCTTGGCAAAGGTGCCGGGTTCTCCTTTTGGGATCTGGCTCTGCCCATGGGTATTTCATTTTATACATTCAAAACAATGGGTTACATAATAGATGTATACAGGGGTAAACACCCCGCCGAGGCGAATTTCTTTAAACTGGCCCTTTTTACATCCTTTTTTCCGCAATTGATCCAGGGTCCTATAAGCCGATTCGATAATCTGTCGAGGACGCTTTATAAGGAGCATGCCTTTGATGGCCAAAATATAAAGTTCGGTCTCCAGAGGATAGCATGGGGCTATTTTAAAAAAGTGGTGCTAGCCGATAGGATTTTAGTAGCGGTAAATACAATAATAAGGAACCCGGACACGTACCAGGGCGTATTCGTGTTCCTAGGGATGCTTTTTTATGCCTACGAGCTCTATGCGGATTTTACCGGGGGTATAGACATTACCATAGGGATTGCCCAGGTGTTAGGTATAGAAGTAACGGAAAACTTTAAGAGGCCGTACTTTTCTAAATCTACGGCGGAATACTGGCGAAGATGGCACATTACAATGGGCACCTGGTTTAGGGATTATTTGTTTTATCCCCTTTCGGTATCGGGGCCTATGCTCAAGTTTTCGAAGTATTCACGGCGTAAGCTAGGCGATGGTATAGGCAGGCGTATACCCGTTTATGTATCGACCATAATAACCTGGTTTACGACGGGGCTCTGGCACGGAGCTAGCTGGAATTTTATAGTCTGGGGACTTTTAAACGGTCTCGTTATCATTGTATCCCTAGAATGTGAACCCTTTTATAGATGGTTTCATAGTAAATTTGATCTTAGGGACAATTTTATGTTCCGGCTGTTCCAAGTAATTCGTACCGTGCTACTTATGAGCGCTATTAGGATGTTCGATTGTTATAGGGACGTACCCCTTACGTTTAAAATGCTCAGCACTATGTTTACTAAGTTCAACGCTATAGGTTTAACCGGCGATGCGCTGTTGGGTTTAGGCCTTAGCATCGCTGATTACTCAGTGCTTTTAGCAGGCCTTGTAGTCCTTATAACCGTAAGCCTTATGCAAAGGGATGGAAGCGTCAGGTATAAGATTGCAAGGGGGCATAGGGCGATAGGTTTTGTTCTGTGCTATGTGCTCATTATTTCTATTCTGATATTAGGTGCCTACGGAGTAGGCTACGATTCGAGCCAGTTCATTTATAACCAGTTTTAGGAGGTCATTATGCTTAGAAGGAGGATACTGCCGGCGATAGCTATAGTAATTATTATGACCGGTACCCTTTATTTGCTAGAACGATTATTAATCCCTAAACACGTGACCGCTATAGTAGAGGGTTCTTTAATAGAGGCATACTACGAAGAGGACGCGGAACATGATGTACTATTTATCGGGGATTGCGAGGTATACGAGAGCTTTTCGCCTGTTACTTTATGGGAGCATTACGGTATTACTAGCTACATCCGGGGTAGTGCCCAACAACTTATATGGCAGTCCTATTACTTGTTAGAAGAAACCTTAAAATATGAGACACCGGAAGTGGTCGTATTCAATGTGTTGGCTATGAAATTCGATGAGCCGCAAAAAGAGGCGTATAACCGCATGGCCTTAGACGGTATGAGGATGTCCCTTTCTAAATTAAAATCAATAAGGGCCTCCATGATGGAGGATGAAAAGTTCGTTGAATACTTGTTCCCGTTGCTCAGATACCATTCGAGATGGAGCGAGCTCACTGCGGAGGATTTTCGGTACATGTTTCGTAAGGATAGATTGTTTCATAACGGATATTACATGAGGGTAGACGTAAGGCCCGTAGAGAGTATACCTAAGGGCAGGAAACTTGCTAATTACCAATTTGGTGAAACAGCTTATTATTATCTCAATCGTATGGTAGAATTGTGTAAGGAAAAGGGTATAGAATTGGTTCTCATAAAGGTGCCTAGTCTTTATCCCTATTGGTACGATCAATGGGATGAACAGATGGCAGACTATGCAAAGGAACATGGACTTTTATACATTAATTTTCTAAAACTAGTAGACGAAGTAGGCATTAATTTTGCCGAGGATACCTATGACAGAGGTTTACACCTCAATGTAACCGGGGCGGAGAAGATGTCACTGTACTTCGGAGAGATCCTACAAAGGACCTATAATCTTAAGGATCGAAGGTATGATCAAGAACTTTATGATATATGGCGAAAGAAGGTTGATTTCTATTACAAGATGAAAGAGGATCAGTATAGGGAGTTAGAGGAATACGGGTACCTCAAAAGCTATGGCGCAAGGCCCCCGGAACAAACTGAATAAAACTGTACATAGGGAGGTGACCGGGATATGAAAAAAATCGGCTTAATTTTAGTGCTGTTATTGGTTTTAACCGGCTGCGGAGGTGAGCCTACCCCCGGTGATGGTGTAGCCTCCGGGGAGGTTGATGGAACTGCACAAGGGGGATACGTATTCGAAGTCGACGGCATTACTATTGCGATGCACGATAAAGTAGCACCGATATTACAGGGCCTAGGCGATGCAATGGAATATTTTGAGGCGGAAAGCTGTGCATTCCAAGGCATGGAGAGGGTATATACCTATAGCGGTTTTGAACTCCATACCTACGAAATGGACGGCATCGACTATGTAGCCGCTATAGTGTTCCTAGATGACAGTGTTACTACAAAGGAGGGCCTTTACCTTTTTGCCAAGTTGGAGGATGTTTTAGCGGCCTACGGCGATGATTATACTAAGGTCAACGATATGTACTCCTATAATCTAGGCCGGTGTCAGCTTTCATTCCTTATAGAGGACGACGAGGTAATATTTATAGAATACCTGGCAATAAACCACAAACCGGGGTTAACCGGAATAGCGTATTAGGGGGAAAACAATGATGAAGGGGACGACGGGGCTACGCCTTTTTAAACTTTTTGCAGGACTTTTTCTTTATGCCGTAGGCATTGTAATGACCATAAATGTGAACATAGGACTTGCACCCTGGGAGGCATTCCATCAGGGTATTTCAAGGTCAACGGGTATTACTATAGGCCAGGCCAGCATAGCCATGGGCCTTATTATTGTAATAGTAAATGCCGTTATGAAAGAAAAGCTCGGTTTTGGGACACTCTCTAATATGTTATTCATAGGTCTTTTTATGGATCTTTTAATGCTCAACCATTTGATACCTGTATACAAAAACATAATAGCTCGGATGGCAATGATGATCCTTGGTATGTTCATCATAGGTATCGCAACTTATCTTTATATAAGTGCCGGTTGGGGGGCAGGGCCTAGGGACGGACTTATGGTGGTTTTAACAAAGAAGACCGGTAAATCTGTACGGCTGGTGCGAAGTTCCATCGAAACCTTAGTCGTAACCATAGGTTATTTGATGGGGGGATCCATTGGAGCAGGAACCCTTATAATGGCCCTTTTTATCGGGTTTTTTGTACAATTAGCCTTTCAATTATTTAAGTTCGATGTAACGGCAATAGAGCATAGGTACCTCGATGAGGATATAAAAATGCTTAAAAAATTATTAACCCATTCAAAATCCGATGTAAATGCCGATGGTGATTAACTGACGCCGTTTTTCAAAAATACCAAGGGCTAATATATACATTAATCGTAGTGTAGGCCATAGTTTAATGGATTAAAGCTATAAATACCATATCAAGGGGAATAAGGTACTTAAAGGGGTTGATCGATAATGCAAAAAACGTTGGTACTAGCGGAGAAACCATCGGTAGCCCGGAACCTATCGAGGGTCTTAGGGTGTAATAACAGAAGGGACGGGTACTATGAAGGCGGAGAATATATAGTGACCTGGGCCCTGGGGCATCTAGTTACCCTAGCGGAGCCCGAGGATTATGATAAGAAATATAAATCATGGCGTCTAGAGGATTTGCCCATGCTGCCCGATAGACAAAAACTCGTAGTAATAAGGAGAAGTGGTAAACAGTTTAACTGCGTTAAAACGCAATTGCGAAGGGATGATGTGGGGCAAATGGTTATAGCTACCGATGCCGGGCGCGAGGGCGAACTAGTAGCCCGATGGATCATCGAAAAGGCCGGCTTTCGTGGTCCGGTAAAGCGCCTTTGGATCTCATCGGTAACGGATAAGGCTATTAAAGACGGGTTCAAAGCCCTAAGGGACGGGAAGGATTACGAGAATCTATATGCCTCCGCCGTAGCTCGGGCCGAGGCGGATTGGCTCGTAGGCTTAAACGCTACCCGGGCCCTGACGTGTAAATACAATGCACAATTGTCCTGTGGTAGAGTTCAGACGCCTACATTAGCTATTATAGCCGAACGAGAGCGGGAGATTCAAAACTTCGTGCCTAAGCCCTTTTACGGTATAGATGCCCTTACGGATAAATTGAAGTTTACCTGGCAGGAGGCCGGATCCGGTAGCTATAGGACCTTCGATAAAAAAGTACGGGACTTAATATGCGAAAAAGTTCGCGATATAGATGCCGAGGTCATAAAGGTGGACAGAAAGACGAGGAGGGAGTTTGCACCATTATTTTATGATCTTACGGAGTTACAGCGGGATGCAAACAGATTGTTTGGATATTCCGCAAAGGAGACCCTTTCAGTTATGCAGAGCCTATACGAAAGGCGTAAACTCCTTACCTATCCTAGGACGGATTCAAAATACATTACCGCGGATATAGTGGATACTTTAAAGGATCGTTTAAAAGCCTGCGGCGTAGGGCCATACTCTAAAATAGTCTCCGAGGCGTTAAAATCCGCTGTGACGACGAAGATGCCCTTCGTTAACGATAGCAAAGTTTCTGACCACCATGGGATTATACCTACTGAACAAACGTTGTATTTAGACGAGCTAAATGCCCGGGAAAAAACGATATACGATCTGGTTATCAAACGGTTCATAGGGGCTTTTTATCCGCCCTATGAATATGAACAAATAACCATAACGGCGCAAATAGGCGACCAATATTTTGTTGCCCGGGGTAGGGTTTTAAAAAAACAAGGTTGGAAAGCGGTCTTCGATGATGCCCCCGAAGATGGGGCGGACGAAAAGGGTTTGGTCGAACAGATTTTACCCGATATACAAAAAGGTGATATTTTAAAAATATCAAAGTTAGAAAAAACCGAGGGTAAGACCAGCCCGCCGGCACCCTTCAACGAGGGTAGTTTACTTGCGGCTATGGAAAAACCGGCAAAATATATGGACGACCAAGGGAAAGAGCTAGTACGGGCTCTAGGTGAAGCCGGAGGCCTTGGAACGGTGGCCACAAGGGCGGATATCATAGAAAAACTGTTTAGCAACTTTTTAATAGAGAAAAGGGGAAAGTCTATCCATATAACCGCTAAGGGTAAGCAGCTCTTGGAATTAGTACCCGAGGAGCTGAAGTCACCGGCCCTTACGGCGGAATGGGAACAAAAACTAGGCGGTATATCCGAGGGTTCTATAAAGAAAGAGGACTTTATAAAGGAAATGAAGGGTTATACTAAGGCCCTAGTACGGGATATAAAAAATAGTGACGCCGAGTTTAGACACGATAATATATCGAGGACGAAATGCCCTAAATGCGGTAAATATATGTTAGAGGTTAAAAGCAAAAAGGGCAGGATGCTAGTGTGCCAGGATAGGAGCTGCGGCCAAAGGGTAAACGTTTCGCTCTTTAGCAATGCCCGTTGTCCACAGTGTTATAAGAGGATGGAATTATATGGCGAGGGGGAGGGACAGATATTTGTATGCCGCTGCGGATATAGGGAGAAACTTTCAGCTTTTAAACAAAGAAAGGATAAAGAAAATTATAAGGTCTCTAAGGGGGATGTACGGCGGTTTTTAAAGGAACAGAAAAAGAAAGAAGAAAAGCCGATAAACACTACCCTAGCCGATGCGCTATCAAAATTAAAACTATAGGGAAACAAAAATCCATATCCCGGGGTCCCCGGTATAACAGGTTTATGGTATTGGTCCGGCAAATTCCTATAAAATGATACCTAAGGGGTAAAGAGCGTTATGACCACAGGTCACCGGGGTCTGAATTTTCTAAAGCATGGAGTATCCTATGCCGGATATCCGTGTAACGATGGCTCAGCTCCGATATAAGCGTTTTTATCTCCTCACGCTTTGTTCTTTTGTTCGCTGGGCAAGGGTTTTCGATGATCGGTATTCCCTTAGCCTCGGCCATATTCTCAATAACCTTTTCTTCGAGATATATCATCGGACGGATTACGGTAATGTCCCTCCTGCTTAGATAGCTCCTCGGTTGGAATACCCTTAGTTTGCCGTTAAATAAAAGGTTCATAAATAATGTCTCGGCGGCATCGTCCAGGTGATGGCCTAGGGCAGCCTTATTACAGCCCTCGGCCTTTGCTGCATTGTACAGAGCACCCCTCCTTAAATTAGCGCACAGGGAGCAAGGGTTCTTTTCTTGTCTTATATCGAATACTATACGGCCTATATTAGTGGGCTTAATGAGTAACTCTTTGCCCAGGGCCTTTACGTATTGCTCCAGGGGTGTAGTGTCTGTATTGCGAAAGCCCAGGGTAAGGCATATAGGCACCAGTTCAAATTCGAAGGGGAGCCGGTTTTGTAAAAGGGTAAGTATGTATAAAAGGGAGGAGCTGTCCTTACCCCCGGATAGGCCCACGGCGATACGATCCCCGGGCTCTAACATGTTATATGTTTGCATTGCCCTTTTAACTGGTATCAATAGATTTTTGTTATCCTTTTTCATATATCGAAGTTTCATCCGGCGTTACTCCTTAGGAATTGGATTTGCTTATACACTATATATAACGTGATAAAGGCTTTACATCTTCTAGCGTATCATCCTGAGCATAGCACCAGCGT
>CAZDSH010000001.1:0-229239 GCA_964508195.1 uncultured Clostridiaceae bacterium | reverse complement strand
CTACGCTCAGGATGACACGCTGGCGCTACGCTCAGGATGACACGCTGGTGCTATGTTCACAGGCTGACACGCTGGCGCTATGCTCACAGGCTGACACGCTGGTGCTATGCTCACAGGATGACACGCTGGCGCTACGCTCAGGCTGACACGCTGGTGCTATGCTCACAGGCTGACACGCTGGTGCTACGCCCAGGCTGACACGCTAGAAGATGTAAAGTCTTTATCACGTTATATATAGCCGACGGGGAATAAAAATATCAATACTATAGTACAAATAATGACTGCCGATAGTTTTCTATTCAAAATGTTTCCCCCATATCTTTTAATAACCGAACGCAAATCTATTAAGGGCAAACCTACTAAGATTTATTGTATCACGAATAGAAGGCACCCGCCCTACTGTGTTGCCAAGGTTTTTTTATTAAGGATCCAAATTTATTTGAACCACCCTTTGCAGGATTGGGAACACATCCTGACGCCAAAAAATAGGTTAAACCTTATTTTTGTACGAGGTGCTGATGAAAAGATATAATATAAAGTAGGTCTTGTTTAATTACTCCGAAGGTGCAGACGACGCTACGCTATTTTCTAAACGAGGCGGTAAACGTTAGAGGAAATGTAGCTATAGCGTAGAAACATGATACAGGGGGGACGTGTCATAATAAAGATTAACCAGTGAAGGGGTTGGTTCGATTTGTCTCTAAAGATTTTCCATACGGCGGATCTACATATAGGCATGAAGTTCAACGGTTATCCCGAGGGTATAAGGGAACAACTTGTGGAGGCTAGGTCCGGGGTACTTGATAAAATGATTGAAATGGCAAATGCCATGCAATGCAATTTGTTCGTAGTAGCGGGGGATTTGTTTAACAATATAAGGATTACAAAAGGCAATGTAGAAAGGGTAGCGGAATCCTTCGATGCCTTTAACGGCGAGTGTGCCTTGATTATCCCTGGAAACCACGATTACGATAACGGTATGATAGATTTATGGAATTGGTTCAAAGCAAAAAAAAAGGATAAAGTATTGTATATGAACAAAGAAAGGCCCTTTATCCTTGAACAATATGGACTTGATGCCGTCGTTTATCCCGCACCATGCCATTCAAAACATTCCGATAAAAATAATATAGGTTGGATAAAGGAGATTGGGCAGTTTGATCCCAAACTATTCCACATAGGTATCGCCCATGGTGCCTTAGAAGGTATATCCCCGGACATGGAAAGGAAATATTTCTTTATGTCTGAAAGGGAGCTTAGAAGTATACCCATGGACATTTGGCTTTTAGGTCATACCCACGTAGATTATCCTAAGGAGGATACCCTTAGGAATTGGCGGATATTTAATCCCGGTACCCCGGAGCCTGACGGCCTTGACTGCGGCCACGGGGGTCATGCCTGGGTCATTACGATTGATTCGGACAATGCGATAAAGGCCGAAAAGGTTACAACGGGGATATACAGGTTCTATGATATGAAGATCCGGATAAATGATGATGAAGATCTACATAGCTTAAAGGACATTATATTAAAAGAAAATTCTAAAAAAACAGTAACCAGAATCACATTACAGGGGAGAGTTAGCAGGGATGCTTTCAACCAAAGGCAGGAAACATATAATGAACTCTATGATAAAACCGCCTATACCATAATCGAAGATTCCGATCTTTGTATAAAAATTACTAAGGATACCATAGATAGCGAATTCACGGTGGGTTCTTTTCCCCATAGGTTTTTGAGCGAACTGGCGGAGGACGATGAGGCCCTTCAGATTGCCTATGAGCTAATCCAGGGGGTGAGGGAATGCTGATAAAAAGGTTTACCAGCGACAGGTTTGCGGGGTTAAAGGAAATAGATGTTGAGTTCAGCGAAGGCCTGAATGTAATGCTAGGACCGAACGAGTCCGGGAAGAGTACCATTATCGAGGGCATTTATGCGACCCTTTTTAAGGCACCGGCTCTACGGATGAATGTAAAATCCGATAAGGAATTTTGCAACAGGTTTATGCCGCACCCCGACGGGGATGCAATAGACGGCGAGATAGTGATATGTGTAGAGGGCGAAGAATACAGGTTAAAAAAACAATGGGGGGCTAAGGCATCATTACAGTTATTAACGCCCCAGGGCAGCGTAATCAAGGATATAAAGACGGCGACCGAGGCTATTAATAAAATACTAAAGTTTGGGCCGGGTACGTACAGCAACGTAGTTTTTGCAAAACAAAGGGATATAAAAAGGGCCCTGGGTAAAATCCTTAGCGATAATACATCGCGGGAAGTAAGCAAAATACTTATGCGTGCCATGATGGAGCTTGACGGTATATCTGTCGATGAGCTAGGCGAAAGGATCAAAGATGAAAAGGATAGATTATTAAAAAGATGGGACATTGATAGGAATTGCCCCCAGAATAATAAAGGAATAAACGATCCTTACAAGACAGGATTAGGCGAAGTTTTAAAGGCATTTTATCATAAAGAAAGAACAAAACTTTTTATGAACGAAGTCCGAGAAATGGAGCTGGAGTTCGAAAAGATTTGTGAAGAATTAAAAGATAAGGAGGCTGAAAATAAGAGGTTAAAATTAAATATAGACGAGTTGGCAAAAATAGAAGGGGATATGATTCAACGGTTGGTACTGGAGCCGAAGCTCGAAGGCCTCAAAAGGCAAAACGATATTTTAACCAAAATATATAAGGATTGGCCGGAAAAGAAAAACCTTATTAAAAAGTACGAAAATGAACTTAAAGAGATAGTACCTAAAATAGAGGCCTTAGAAAAGGAAAAGGAAAATTTGCAAAGGGTTCAAAGAAGGATACAGTTAGTAAAAAAGTTAAAAGTTATCGAGGAGTTAACTAAAAAAGTACATAAATTAAGGGATAGGATAAAAGGGATAAAAGTGATAACCGATGAGGACATAAAAAATCTCGAAGGTTTACGGGAAGCAATCCTTAAAATAGACACCGCTATTGATGCCGGGGTTATAAAGGGCAAATTTAAAAGGTTGGATAAAGATATTGATATAGCTATAATAACGGACCTAAAGGAAGAACGAAAAGCGAAGGAAAAGGAATCCTTCGTAGCGAAGGGATACATGAAAATCAAATCCGCCGGATTCGAACTGGAACTGAAGGCCGGTGAGTTGGATTATGAAAAACTCAAAAATGATTACGATAAATACAAATTGAAGATTAAAAAACTGTTAAAAAATCTTGGAGCAGGCAGTATAGAAGAAGTTAAATCAAATAAGGAAGTTCTGGCAACATTAAAAGCCGATGAAGAAAATAAGATAGCTCAGATTAATTTGTTGTTAGGTGATGAGGAATACGGGGATTTAAAAAAGGAGTTGCAGCGGCTTAAGGACCTAGGCGAAGCTAGAAATATTGATGAGATCAATAGCGATATAAAGACGTTACAGAACATGCAAACTCATTATAAAGTAAAAAAGGTAAATGAAGAAAATGATTTAAAAAAATGGGCAACCGAGTACAAGGACCAGGATAATGTATTCGAAATGCTAATCGAAGGGGGCGTAAGATTAAGGGAAATACAAAAGGAATTGGCTAAACTGGCACCTATCCCCGAAGAATTTAAATCCGCCCAGGACTTTAAAAATAGCCTTTCGCAGTTAAGGGAGGCCTACGAAAAAGGACAGCAGGAATATGATAGGCTTAAGGGGAGGTATTATCAATATCAAAGGGATTTACCCGACAGTACATACGAGGAAATAAAGGTCGAGTATGAAGAAGGGGTAGCTACCTTCAACAAAAACATTAGAAGGGCACAAAAACTTCATAAAATATATAAGGCCTTTGAAAGGGTAAAGGCAGGGGTAGGTAGGGAACCCTTTAAACCCCTAGCAGAAACATTTACAGAGTACCTACACCTGTTGACGGATGGCAATTATGAACAGGGACAAATTGATGAAAATTTTAAAATGCGCCTAAAAAACAAAGAAGGTGTTACTATTCCGCCCTTGCTTTTGTCCTCGGGTACCCATGATTGTGTAGCATTGGCGCTGAGGTTTTCGATTTTGCAATACATCTATGGGCCCGCTAAGGGTTATGTTGTATTGGATGATTGTATCGTGGATTTGGATCCGACGAGGAAAAGGATGGCGGTACAGCTTATTAGACAGTATGCAAAGGACAACCAGGTGATATTTGTAACCTGTGATCCGGAGACGGCAAAGCTCCTCGGAGGGAATATTATTAAAATCAAAGTACGTAGTAATTAACAGGGCAAACTGTCAGAAAGGACGAGATCTATGAACGTACGTTTAGGCGTTGTTGGGCCGGAGGATTCTATGATATTTTTACGGGATGTGTTACGGGAGTTCGAAGAAAGGTTTACCGTAGCGGAAAAGGTTTATAAAACCTTCGAGGATCTATACGATATTACTGATATGGCACAAAATTGTGATGTTTTATTGTATAGCGGACAAGCTCCTTATTATTGGATAAAATCCCATATAGATCTGGACATTACAAGTATTTATATACCGAGGAACGGTACAAGCCTTTATAAGGTGTTATTCGATGTATATCGGGACGGTATTGATGTTTCTGCTTTAAGTTTTGATACGATAAACCAGCGGGATATTGAGGAGACGTATAAGGAGCTTAGCTTGCCGCTAAAGAAAGTGCGTACAATGGCCTATGACAAATATCTGCCCCATGATAAACTTGTAAATTATCACTATGGGTTATGGAGGGAAGGCAAGACCCGAGGAGCGGTAACCTGTATTAACAAAAGCTACGAGGAGATGAAAAGGCTGGGCATGCCCGCCTACAGAATATACCCCACTATTTCCAGTGCACGTCAGAGCTTGGAAATGGCTATGATCCATGGTAAAAGTGCGCGCTTAGAAGAAGTACAAATGGCCCTTATTTTGATCAGGGTTGAGGACGTCGACGATATCTTGTACGAAAGCTCCAACCATCGATTGCAAATACAGCTTTTGGAACTATATCAGATAATCCTCGGTTATGGCGATGAAACCAGTGCTACGGTAACGAGGACAAAGGATTCCGAATTTATGATAATTACTACCCGGGGACGATTAGAAGAATCCACGGAGGTATACTTAGGCTCGCCACTACTGCGTTTAATAAAAGCGAATACACGGCTTAAAATAACTGTAGGCATAGGTTTTGGCCGGACTGCAAAGATGGCGGAGGCTAATGCGCGGCAGGCTACTAAACTATCAAAGGAACATGGGAGCGATTGTTGCTTCTTAGTAACGGAAGAGGGCAGAATTATAGGCCCTATGCGGGCGGATCTATCAAAGACAATGGCCCTTCCGGATTACAATTTAGAGGAACAGGCAAAAAAGTTAAATATGAATGTTGTGAATTTAAACAAACTTAAGGCGTCCCTTCGCTGGCTGGGCAAGAACGAGGTTACGCCTAAGGAACTTAGCACCTATATGAACATCAGCCAACGTAGCGCAAGGCGTATACTCGCACAGTTAGAGGAAAAGGGTGCTGCCCAAATAGTGGGCAATAAAAGCATGTCCGGAAAGGGTAGACCTCGCCGGGTTTACAAAATTTTAATTTAACTACAGCGCATCACTTCTAAAGGCTTCCAATTATATGTTAGAATTGGAAGCCTTTTTCGGTTTTAAATCCAATATATATAAAATATATACAAAAATAAGAAGGATTTTTTGAAAGGAGGTAGAATAGTATATAGTAATATATGGTCATGTAACCTAAAAGTGACC
Source organism: uncultured Clostridiaceae bacterium (assembly GCA_964508195.1). Lineage (GTDB taxonomy): Bacteria > Bacillota > Clostridia > Ch29 > Ch29 > JAAYEV01. The sequence continues at coordinate 223,518 of CAZDSH010000001.1, read as the reverse complement.
GTTAAAGGAGGAAGGGATATGGTTAAAAGTGAAGTGAAGTCAAAGGGAGGCCTGGAAAGATTTTTAGACTGGGTCGAACGGGTAGGAAACAGATTGCCACACCCATTTTTCCTGTTCGTTTACCTGACAGCGGCGATAATGCTATTGTCCGCTGCCCTATCCATGGCTGGTGTTTCAGTACTAAGCCCCGCTACCGGGGAAGAAGTACTAGTAAAAAACCTCTTAACCCGTGGAGGCGTGGAATGGATGCTTGTAAATGCCCTTAAAAACTTTACCGGATTCGCACCCCTAGGGCTTATATTGTCCATGCAAATGGGTATAGGTCTTGCGGAGCAAGCGGGACTTTTATCGGCATTTATGAGAAAAACTATGTACAACGCACCGATATGGGCAATTAGCTTGGCGGTAATGTTTGTGGGGATAAGCGGAAATATTGCCTCTGATGCCTCTATAGTTATCATTCCAACCTTAGCCGCTAGTATCTATCTTTCCCTGGGTAAAAACCCCCTTGTTGGGTTGATGGCCGGTTATGCCGCGGCCTGCGCAGGCTTTTCAGCTAACCTTCTAATAGTAGGCACCGATGCGCTCCTCGCCGGTATAACCCAAGAAGCAGTAAAGATCATAAATCCCGACATTATGGTAAATCCATCTATAAACTGGTACTTCATGGCTGCTTCAACTATTATATTTACCCTGGTAGGGGCTTGGGTGACGGAAAAGGTTATAGCCCCCCGCCTTGGTGAATATACGGGAAGGATAGAGGTTTCTGAAAATAAAGATCTTACGCCTATTGAAAACAAAGCCCTTAGGAATACCGGCATTTCAGTACTTATATTCCTGGCGATACTGTCCGTCTTTGTAGTACCAAAGAGCGCGATCCTTAGGGATGCAAACACCGGCGGTCTTATACCTTCTCCGTTCCTAAATGGAATCATTCCCATACTGATGCTATTTTTTATCACAATAGGTACGGCCTACGGGAAAACCGTCGGCACGATAAAGACCCCCGGGGATATACCAAAGCACATGGCCGAAGCTATGAAAACCATGTCAGGGTATATAGTTTTAGTATTCATAATAGGCCAATTCGTTGCTTATTTTAATTGGACCAACATAGGAGTTGTGATTGCTGTAAAGGGTGCGGAATTCCTGCAGAACGTTGGATTCACGGGTTTCCCATTGATATTAGGCATTATACTGCTTTCCACTATAGTAAACTTGTTTATAGGTAGCGGCTCAGCTAAATGGTCCATACTTGCCCCGATATTTGTACCGATGCTAATGTTACTCGGCTATTCCCCTGCATTGACTCAGGTAATGTATCGTATCGGCGATTCCTCTACGAACCCCATAACACCACTATTCCCATACTTCCCCATAGCCCTGGGCCTTGCCCAGTACTATGACGAAAAGGCAGGGATGGGGACGTTGATGTCTCTGATGCTACCGTACTCCTTCGTATTTTTAGTAGTGTGGATATTGCAGTTAATAGTTTGGATGGTATTAAAGTTACCCCTAGGGCCTGGAGCAGGCGTTTTCATGTAAATCTATTGAAAAGGAGTGTCCGGTTTGGTTTGTTTAAATGGGCTTGATAAAAGAATATCCGAAATCTATGAAGACATAATAGGGATACGAAGAAAGATACATGAGAATCCGGAATTAGGGTACGAAGAGAAAGACACCTCCGCCCTCGTTGCAAAGGAGCTGAAATCCTATGGACTCTCCGTGGAGGAAGGAATCGCCGGATACGGTGTCGTAGGGTTTCTAAAGGGGCATCGGCCGGGGAAAACCCTTCTTTTAAGGGCCGATATGGATGCGCTACCTATTAACGAGCAAACAGGGCTCTCCTTTACATCAAAAATCCCCGGTAAGATGCACGCCTGTGGCCATGATATGCATACGGCCATCCTTTTAGGAACGGCAAAGGTATTGTCAGGGTATAGGGATTTGATTTCCGGACAGATAAAGTTCATGTTTCAGCCGGCGGAAGAGTGTAGCCCCACAGGCGGAGCCCTTGGGATGATTGAGGAGGGGGTTCTTAAAAATCCCGAAGTAAATTATGCATTGGCATTGCACGTGTGGCCGGAACTGTTTACCGGAGAAATAGGTTTGTGTTCCGGGCCATGCTCAGCGCAGTCCGATCGAATATTTTTAAAAGTTATGGGAAAGGCCGGGCATGCCTCGGCCCCCCATAATTGTATTGATGCCATAGCTGTCACGGGGCAGGTGATAACAGGGCTTCAGACTATAGTATCCCGTCGTATAGATCCCCGGGGCAGTATAGTCGTCTCCATTGGAAAGATAATCGGCGGAAACCGATATAATGTTATATGCGATAAGGTAGAAATGGAGGGTACCGTACGGATAATGACGCCGGGCTATGAGGACAAGATAAAACAGCTTATAGGTAATATCGGTGAGGGTATAGCAAAGGCCCATGGAGCCGCCTTCGAGATGGATTATGTAAAAGGATATCCAATGGTAATAAATGATCCGGATTTAGTGAAAAGGTTGGCAAAGGTACTTGATGAAAGTATCGGTGCAAAGCATATAAAAAATATAGCCCAGGATACCTCCGGTGAGGATTTTTCATACGTTTCACAGAAGGTGCCATCGGTATATATGAAACTAGGTTCAACACCTAGGAACATTAAAGAAGTATTTCCGTTACACCACAGCCGCGTCATTTTTGATGAGGCATGTATACCTGTCGGGATTAAAGCTCTGTCTGTATCAGGTTTTAACCTTTTGAACCGGAGGGATTAATATGAATAATAATAAGCTGGTACAAGACCTTGACCCAAAGCTCATCTCATATCGCCGGGAATTTCATAGGTACCCCGAAGTGGGCTGGACGGAGTTTCGCACAAGCAGCAGAATAGCAGAGATTCTGACGGCTTTAGGTTATGAGATAATGCTGGGGAAAGAGATTATAAAGGAAGAGGCGGTTATGGGTTTACCAGCTCAAAGGGAGATACTGCAGGCGAAGGATAGGGCAAAAAAGGCCGGTGCTAAGATGTGTTTTCTGGATCGAATGGGGCTCCGGCCGGGGGTTGTAGGCATCCTCCGTACAAAAAACCCTGGACCGACGGTTGCATTCCGATTTGATATAGATGCATTGAATATATTAGAGGCTAAGGATGATGATCATAAGCCCTACAGGGAGGGTTTTGTTTCAAAGCACGAAGGCATTATGCACGCCTGTGGCCATGATGGCCACATGGCAATCGGCCTTGGACTGGCGGAAGCACTTATAAACATTAAAGAAAAACTGTCCGGTACTATAAAATTAATATTTCAGCCGGCGGAGGAGGGTGTCCGGGGTGCCAGGGCGATGGTCGAAGCCGGCGTGGTCAACGATGTAGATTATTTTTTCGCTTTCCATATCGGTTTTGGTAGTGATACGCCTATAAGCCTTGTAACAAGGACAACGGGGTTTTTGGCAACATCTAAGTTCGAAGTTACCTATAAGGGTCAGACTGCCCATGCCGGCGCAACTCCCCAACAGGGGAAAAATGCTCTGCTGGGGGCGGCAACGGCAGCCCTTAACTTGCATGCAATAGCACCCCATAGCGGCGGAACAACCCGGATAAACATAGGGGTATTAACCGCGGGAACCGATGCAAATATAATACCCGGCCAATCCTATATGAAGATTGAAACACGGGGCCAGACCACCGCTTTAAATGATTATATGCGGGAGCGCGCGGAAACGATACTTAAAGCCTGTGCCGATATGTACGGTTTAAAATGTAGCCTTAAGGATGCCGGGGCTGCTCCCAGCGTGGAGGGGGATAAGGAATTAGCCCAATGGGTAAAACAAGCAGGCCAAAAATCAGGCTTGGTTCATATAATGGACGAAAGTTTCTTTGGGGCTAGCGATGACGCTACATACTTTATGAAAGAGGTCCAATCAAGGGGCGGTAAAGCGGTTTATTTCCAGGTAAAAACGCCTATAGCTTCTGATCATCATAATGATAGGTTTGACTTCGATGAGGCCTGCCTTACAGTTGCCCTCCGAATATGTGTAGAATTGGCGTTGGGGGCCAAATGATATAAAAATTCGTGCACAACAGATGCCATCCCCTAATAGCGGCATCCGTTGTGCATTTTTTAATATATCCACCTTTTTTTTATGTTATGGGTGCTTATAAGGAAAAGCCCTAGGCTATAACCTATAAGGACTAAAAGGCATACCCACATTTGGATAATGCCCTCGGCATTAATGGCGGATTTAAGTATATCGGCACCGTAGGTCAGGGGCAGCACAAAGGATAGCGGCCTTATTACCGATGGAAGGTTTCCTATGGGAATGAACAGGCCGCAAAGGAACATCATGGGAAACCGAAAGAAGTTAGAAAACGTTTGCGCCTCAAAGACCTCGCTTACCGAAACCGCAATAAACAGTCCCAAAAAGGTGGATGTAACGGCTATAAGAACGACACCTATAATGGCGGATATCCAGTCGATGCCGGAAAGATCAATCATAAAGGAAGCAAATATAACCGGCACGAAGGCATTGGCTATGCCAAATATAATGGCACCGGTGGTTTTGGCCAGCATCAATAAGTTCAGACTAATGGGCGCAAGTAGCAGCCTTTCGAAGGAGCGACTTTTTCGTTCAAAGGTTATTGTTACCGCAAGCATAGAGGTAGTTCCGAACAGAACGGATAAAGTCATAACCCCCGGTAGGATGCCCCTAATATCAATATCGCTGGAGGAGCGTAAGAAAAACATGAGGGTCCAGGATACGGGAAACACTATACCCCAGCTTATATTAGGTGGTTTTAGATAGTAGTTTTTCATATCTTTTTTTAATATGCTCGAAAAGGCTAAAGTTTTATTCATTTTCCTTTGCCCCCCTTCTCCTTTTTAAGCTTATCAATTCCGATGCCGGTAACTTTTACAAATATATCCTCCAGGGAGGGGCGTATAATTTTTGCTTCATTTATTTTTATGCCATTATGTTCAAAAAACCTCATAAAGGGCATCAGTTCAATTTCCTTAGCAGAGCCTATCCTTATGCTATGATCCGTTATATTTTTAATATTTATGTGGGGGAATTCACCTAATAATGAATCCTTTAAACCGGAATTAGTTTTATTCATAGTAAACTCCATAATGTTTTCCTGCTGGGCCTCGGCCATTAAATCCTGGACATTGCTTACCTTAATAACCTTGCCCTCAACAATAAATCCTATTCTACGACATAGCCTTTCGGCTTCTTCGATGTAATGGGTAGTTAAAAAAACCGTCGTACCCTTTTCTTTAAATTCTTTAATCATCTTCCTTATCTGTCTCGCACTTTCTACATCAATGCCCGTAGTAGGTTCATCTAAAAACAATATCTCCGGGTCATGAATAATCCCTGCGGCGATGGTCAGCTTTCTTTTCATCCCTTTTGAATAGGCTTTAAAGGGTCGGTTCCCGGCATTATGAAGGTTGAACTGTTTTAATAGTTCCTTCGCCCTTTTTTCCCGTATTTCTTTTTCGATTCCATAAAGGGAAGCACAGAAAACGAGGTTATCAAACCCGCTCATATCATCGTACAGATTACTTTCATCGGGTACAATTCCGATAATCCGTTGTACTTTTTTAATGTCCTTGATTCCATTTAACCCAGAAATAGTGATTTCGCCGGAGGTGGGGCCAGCTAAACCTGTAAGCATATTAATGGTAGTGGTTTTGCCCGCGCCGTTCGGCCCTAAAAACCCGAAGGTCTCACCCTTTCTGACAGAAAAACTGATCCCTTTTACAGCTTCGAATTCACCAAAACTTTTACTAAGGTTTCTTACCTCTATAACATTCAAATTCCGAGCCTCCTAAAAACGTTTAACCGGTAGTTTTTTTAAATAGGGTATGCATATTTTATTTCCCACTTTTATCGATATGGTTTTTGTTGCCGCCATGACAGATCTTGATTTGCCCCTTGCTACAGCTTCCCTCCTTTGGTTGTAATTCCGGGTGTTTACACGTAGATTTATCCATTCTGTTATTTCCTCCCTTCGCTGAACAAACCACCCTAGGGTACGTTTTAGGGCGTTTTGAATTATCTTGACCTATTTCGGATAATTTAATTATCTCCTTAGCCATCTGTTTTAACAGTTCCCGGTCTACGTGGTAATGCATAAAATAGCCCCGTTTGTTGCCTTTAACGATGCCAGCGGTCCGTAGCACTTTTAAATGCTGCGATACCGCGGATTCAGATATATTAAGCCGCCTAGCCAGGGCGCTTACACAGTAATCATGGTTTAAAAGCAATATTATAAGGTTGTACCGAGTTTCCTCAGCTAGGGGTCTAAGTATCTCTATTAATCGGGGCATAGTAAGCACCTCACATTTTGATTAAGTACTCGCTTAAACAAATAATATATTGCAAAGGCAGGTTTGTCAACAAAAAAAGCGGGAAATGTACGAACCTTCCATGGACTTTCTAGTAGTGCTTAACGGAGAAGCTGTAAAACTTGGGAGGAGAATTAAATTTATAGGCGAAATATAGTAGTATACACTAGGTGGCAAATTTCTGTAGTGAAGGACGACAGGGCGGGGGATTCAAAAACGAAACATTGACGGGTAGAGGGTTTTTGCCGCTGAAGGCGGTTAGGACGACGGATCCAGGCTAAGGGATCGACAGGCGAAAAAACTGTAATAGAAAAAGAAGTAATAGGAGGAAAATTTCAATACTATGCAGCGTCTTATATTTCATGTTGATGTTAATAGCGCTTACCTTTCTTGGGAAGCCGCAAGGCGTATGGCCAGGGGCGGAGAGGACATACGGCTTATTCCCTCGGCTATAGGAGGCGATCGAACAAAGCGTACCGGTGTAATACTAGCAAAATCTATCCCGGCTAAAAACCTTGGCATAAGGACCGGCGAGCCCGTTGCAATGGCCCTGCGTAAATGTCCCGACCTTTTTATCACAGGACCGGATTTTAACTTATACGAGAAAAATTCTAGGGCTTTTATGGATATTTGTCGTAAATATGCGCCGACGGCGGAGAAATATTCTATTGATGAATGCTTCCTGGATATGAGCGGCACAAAGGGCATCTACCCTGATTTTATAAAAATTGCCCTAAAAATAAAGGATGAAATACGTGATAAATTAAACTTTACAGTTAATATAGGGATAGGACCAAATAAACTCCTTGCTAAGATGGCCAGCGATTTCGAAAAGCCCGATAAGGTGCATACCCTATTTTTTGATGAAATAAAAACAAAGCTATGGCCATTGCCGGTACAAAAATTGTTCGCCGTTGGACGGGTGACTGCTGAACGTTTAAAAGGGATCCATATACACACTATAGGCGATCTGGCGGTAGCGGATTTAAAGAAGATACAATCCCTCGTTGGCATGAGACAGGGAGAAAAGATACACGCTTTTGCAAGGGGCGTCGACGAGACAGAAGTGCTGGTTGAAGCGGAGGAGGCGAAGGGGTATAGCAGCTCGACGACTCTGGAGGATGATGTAACTACAAAGAAAGAGGCCCATAGAATATTCCTCGCTTTAGCCGATAGCTCCGCATCAAGGATGCGGGCCGATGGTGCTAAGGCTTATTGCGTTTCAATCACTATACGAGACAACAGCTTTAAGAACAGAACTCGACAAAAAAGCTTGTCTGAAGCTACGGATATAACCTCCGAAATATATAATATCTCAAAGGAGCTTTTTAAAGGGCTATGGGATGGAAAGACTCCGCTACGCCTTCTTGGTGTGGCCCTTTCAGACATTACGCGAAAAGGTTACGTCCAACAATCGTTCTTTCCGAACAAAAGAAAAGAAAGGGAGATGGAGCTTGACAGAGTCTTTGATAAAATTCGTAAAAAATACGGTTCCGATACTATCGCCCGGGGTGTAGTGTTTTGCTCCGATATAAACGTAGGCAAAAAATACAAAGCACAGATGGACGACAAAAACAAACGTACGCAAAAGTAAGGGGTGATATATTTGTTCTTTAGATACGAAAAATATGTAACGGAACATCTAAAAAAGAAGGACAAATTACTCGGTAAGGCGATAGAAAATATCGGGCATATAAACCGGACAGTAGATAGCGATTTGTTTTCCTCCGTCGTACATCATATAGTAGGCCAGCAAATATCCACTACGGCTCAGAAAACAGTTTGGGAACGGTTATCTAATAAACTTGGGACAGTGGACGCCAACGCTGTTTGTCGCCTTTCCAGGGAGGAGCTGCAAAGCTGTGGTATAACCTTTAGAAAGGCGGATTATATTAAAGAGTTTGCGGAAAAAGTCCAGGGAGAACAATTCAATATCGAAGGCCTTTATGAGATGTCCGATGATGATGTAATAAAGGAATTAACATCCCTAAGGGGCGTAGGCCAATGGACAGCGGAAATGGTAATGATATTCGGTATGCAGCGCATGGATATTGTAAGCTACAAGGATCTTGCAATCCGGCGCGGGATGCGGATGCTATATCGCCATCGGGAGCTCAATAAGGAACTGTTTAATAAATACGCCCGCCGTTATTCCCCCTATGGTACCGTGGCAAGTTTATACCTTTGGGCCATTGCCGGAGGTGCAATTCCTAGTATGCACGATCCCGGCGTAAGAACTGTTCGGACATTGTAAACTATGGCGGAATAATTTATAAAGCATTTCGTATAGGGCCGGGGATTTGTATTCGATGTGTTATAATAAGGCTGGGATAAACGGATAGATGTTAAGCATCATAAAAATCTTAAATTAAATAGGAACATGCTTTTGATAGGGGTTCGAAAACTATAAAAGATGGGGATGTATGGTTATGGATCATTTTAAATACGTTTATGGGCTTGTGCCCTCTAGAAGGCTTGGCATATCCTTAGGGATCAGCCCGATACCAAAGAAAACCTGTAATTATTCCTGTATATACTGTCAATTAGGTAGGACAGATAATATGACGAACAAGAGACAGATGTTTTATCCCGTTGAGGATATTTTAAAAGAGCTAAAAATTTTTTTTAACAAGGGCATGCCCTTTGATGTGATTACAATCGTCGGTGAGGGCGAGCCGACTCTTTATTCAGGCCTCGGGGAACTTATCGGAGGAATACGCGATATAACGGATGAACCTATAGCCGTCATTACAAACGGTGCTCTTTTATATGATCTACAGGTACGGGAAGATTTAAGCAATGCTGATATAATTTTGCCGACTTTAGATGCCTATGATGGAATTTCCTTTAAAAATATTAACCGACCCCATGGAGACCTCGAATATGTGCAAATGATAAGGGGACTAGAAGAATTTTCGGAACAGTTCGAAGGGCAATTATGGATCGAAATAATGTTGCTAAAGGGCATCAATGACGATGATGAAGCCTTGGATAAATATTCAAAAGTTTTAAAAAACATTAAATATGACAGGCTTTACCTAAATACGCCGGTGCGACCGCCGGCGGAGGCCGAAATAACGGCAGTGGACAATGAACGGATGAAAAACGCGGCGAAAGCCTTAGACGGTATTTCTATTGATCTTCTGGTTTCCGAAGGGTTTTATAGTGAGATAAGGGATGACTATGAAGCAGTTTTGAGCATTATACAACGTCATCCTATGAATCAGTTCGAAATAGAAGGTTTTTTGGAAACAAGGGACAATGTAAATATTATTGGCGTTTTAGAGCGTTTAAAAAATGATAGAAAGGTGATCGCGATTAATTATAAGGGATATAACACATATAGATTGAAATAAATCCGTCCTGTTTGTAATATAATATTTTAGGCAAAAAATATATCATAATATTATAAAACTATTTTTGGGAGATGTAGAAAAATGACGGGACAAAATGTGTTTATCTGGGTTGCAGCCTTCGCTTTAAGTGCAATGATAGTTAACTGTATTGGGATATGGGTTATCTATAAAAACAAAGAATGGGCGGACAAGAATAAGGAATATTTTATGTGTTTTGCAGCGGGCGTATTGATTGCATCGCCGCTGATAATGGCCTTTCCCCGGGCAATAATGAAGAATGATAATGCCGGACTAGCGGCATTAACGGGCTTTGTATTCATGTTTTTCAGTAACAAGCTTATAAAACATAAGACGAAGCAGGAGGAATTAGCCTTTGGCATAACCGCTGTAGAGGGTATAGGTATACACTCCCTTATTGACGGTATAATATATGCTGTTACATTCAGCGTAAGTACCTTTGTAGGTATAATGGCGGGCCTCGGACTTGTAATACATGAGTTTGCCGAGGGAGTCATAACCTTTTCGGTACTCGTAAAGGGCGGCATAACGGATAAAAAAGCCCTGTTGTACGCATTTCTCGTAGCGGCATTGACTACGCCCATTGGTGCGTTTTTGGCTTTTCCCTTCGTAAGCCGTTTAAATGAACCTGTATTAGGCCTTGCCCTGGGTTTCGTTGTAGGCGTTTTAATCTACGTATCTGCATCCCATCTACTTCCCGAGGCGAGGGCATACGAAAAGAACCATTCCTACATTGCCCTTATGTCAGGTATCGCGCTATCTCTATTTATGATGCTGTGCAAGTAGCGGTGACTGTTATTTAAGGATATGAATCAAAAGTTATGGATATCGGCGGTTTTTGAAATAGGTAATCGGCAATTAAAATTGCAATACCATATCCTGTAAGGGTATAATATAAGTGACCCCAAAGCGTTGAGACATTCGGGCTACTTCTATCCCGGTTAACACATCGGGCGGAAGCGGGACAGCCTAATTCTTAATAAAAAAGGGAGGTCAACATGAAAAAAGCAGAACCGTTTAAAATCAAAATGGTGGAACCTATTAGTTTGGTTTCAAGGGAGGAAAGGGAAAAGGCGCTGGAGGACGCTGGGTATAACGTATTTTCGTTAAAGTCCGAAAAAATATATATCGACCTTTTATCCGATAGCGGAACCGGTGCAATGAGCGACAGGCAATGGGCAGGCATTATGATGGGGGACGAATCCTATGCGGGAAGTAGGAGTTTCTCTAAGCTGGAGAAGACGGTGCAGGACATCAGCGGTTACAAATACGTAATACCGACGCACCAGGGCAGGGGTGCGGAAAAAGTACTGTTCCCGGGCCTTATCAAGGAAGGGCAGGACGTATTGGGTAACATGCACTTTGATACTACAATGGCCCATATTGAGCTGGCCGGGGGTATAGCTGTTAACCTCGTACACGACAGAGCCTATGATACGCAGGAAGCGCATCCCTTTAAAGGTAATACGGACACTGAGAAGCTGGAGAACTATATAAAAGAGAGGGGTACGGAAAACATAGCCTGTATGGTTATTACCATTACCTGTAACAGTGCCGGCGGGCAACCTGTCAGCATGTCCAATATAAAAGCCACAAGCGAAATATGTCAAAGATATGGTGTAAGGGTATTTTTCGATGCCGCACGGTATGCGGAAAACGCATACTTTATAAAAAACCGTGAAGCAGGTTATGATAACAAATCCATCGACGAGATAATACTTGAGATGTTCTCCTATGCCGAAGGGTTCACGATGAGTGCTAAAAAAGACGGGCTCGTTAATATAGGCGGGCTTATAGGCATTAAAGAGGATGAAGAATTGTACTTAGCTTGCAGGTCCATGGTAGTGCCCTACGAAGGATTTCCCACTTACGGCGGATTAGCGGGAAGGGATTTAGAGGCCCTAGCGGTAGGGCTGCAGGAGGGTATCGAAGAATCCTACCTCGAGTATCGGATAGGCCAGGTAGCGTATCTGGGCCAAAGGCTCATGGAGGGCGGTGTACCGATTCAAACGCCTACCGGCGGTCATGCGGTATTCGTAGATGCAAAGAAAATGTTACCCCATATACCGTACCATCAGTTCCCGGCGGCGGCCCTAGCAAATGCACTTTACCTCGAAGCGGGGGTAAGGGGCGTGGAGATAGGCTCATTCCTACTGGGTAGGGACGCTAAAACCGGTGAACAGCTAGAATCGCCCATGGAGCTATTGCGGCTTACGATACCCCGGAGGGTGTATACGAACAACCATATGGACTATATAGCCGATGCACTAATAAATATCAGCAAAAACCCCGATGCTCTAAGGGGTGTAGAAATAGTATATGAGCCGAAGGTTTTAAGACATTTCACCGCTACACTTAAACCGGTCAAATAAAATAAGGGCTATGGGGCGGGGCTACTTGCTTATGTGGGAACAGCAGAGAGATTTCTTGAAAAAGGGGGTGGAGAAAACGGATGGCAAAGGCACTTCTTGTTATTGATATGTTAAGGGATTTTTTAGATAAAGACGGTGCCCTAAGCATCGGTGATTCGACGACTATTATAAAAAATGTCGCCTCAAGAATAGAGAAATCCCGTAAAAACGGGGATGCAATTATATATATCATGGACAGGCACCTACCCCAGGATGCGGAGTTTAAGATGTTTCCGCCCCATTGTCTTGAGGGGGAACCCGGTAGTGAGATTGTCGATGAACTAACGCCTGCAAAGGGAGATCTCAGGATCTGTAAACGGAGGTATAGTGCGTTCTTCGGCACGGATCTGGATTTGTCCCTAAGGGAACTAGGGATAACTGAATTGGAGCTTGTAGGTGTTTGTACACAGATTTGTGTACTTTATACTGCTGCAGACGCCCGGATGTTAAGTTATGATGTTACGGTACGAAAAGAATGCGTGGATTCCTTTGATAAAAAGGCCCATGAATTTGCCCTAGAAGAGATGGAGAAAACCCTCGGCGTTAAAATAATATAAAGATCAATAAAAGGGATGATGTATTGGTCAACAAAAGAGAGCTATAAAACCAATAATGCAACGGGGGGGTGAACCCCCCGTTGCATTATTGAGGTGTGCTAGACTTTTTTGTATATTTGGTTTATATTATAAGCTAAGAACCAGGGCTGAACCTTTTACCGGTGGTACATCGGGCAAATAATAGTTTTCTACATATTTAACAAAAAGAGAGAGTTGATAAGGGCTATGTACCGGGAAAGGATGCCTAAAACAGTATATTTAATAATTTTGTTCCCCATAGCTCTGGGGTTAGTTTATATTGCTACTCGTTTTCCCCATATAGTCGAAGGGTATTATTCGAAGTATATTTATAAGGACATATCCCAATTTATTAGTAGCGCAACCGGCGTATTTCCGTTTTCTGTTGCGGAAATAATAATCCTTTTGATAGTAGGCATTTTTTTGATAAGTATTGTAAAGGGCTTTATAAAACTAATCAGGGATCCCGGGGGAAGGGCGAAATTGTTTTTTCGCTGGTTTTTAATACTTGCTATTATAATAAGCGTTGTGTACTTCGGATTCATTACGGTCTGGGGCCTTAATTATCATCGGTTACCTATTTCCGATATAGCTGACCTAAAAGTAGAGGAGGCCGATATAGAAGAATTAGAGGCGTTATGCATGTATTTAATAGAAAGGGCAAACGAACTAAGAACATTTATGATCGAGGATCAAAGGGGTGTTATGATATCTGCTTACGGTGCACGGGACATGTTAAAAAGGGCCCAGAGGGGCTATGACGTCGTGGCGGGGCTTATCCCGGAATTAGGCGGAAGGTATGGAATGCCGAAGGGTGTAATGTTATCCATAGTTTTATCGTACCAGGGCATAAGTGGTATATACTTTCCCTTTACCGGGGAGGCAAACGTGAACATATACGAACCCCATTTCATTATACCCTTTACTGCATCCCATGAGATGGCCCATCAAAGGGGTTTTGCCAGGGAGGATGAGGCTAATTATATAGGACACTTAGCCTGTATAATGCACCCTGACATGGACTTTCAATATTCCGGTATAATGGTTGCACTGCAGTATTCCATGAATGCGCTGGCACGTCAAGACATAGATAGATACAGGATGCTAAAGGGAAAGTATAGCAGCGGAATACGAAGGGATTTTAATGCTTGGAGCGAACAATGTCGAAAATATGACGGTTTTTTGAAGACAACTACCGATCGCATTAATGATGCCTATTTGCAATCCAATATCCAAAGGGATGGTGTACAAAGCTATGGGCGCATGGTGGATCTACTTTTGGCCCATTACAGGGGTAAAACGAAAGCATATGAAGAATATCATTAATTTATAAAGGGAGATGGATATAAGTGGCGGTGGAAGATGTAAGGAGGTTTTTCTTAGAGAAATGGAACAAAGATCCTATTATCGAGCTGGATGAAAGCTCGGCTACGGTAGAGCTAGCGGCAAAGGCCGTCGGAGTTGAACCGGGTAGGATTGCGAAAACTTTGTCCTTTAAGCTGAAGGATAGGGACATTATTATAGTTACAAAGGGCGATGCAAGGGTAGACAATAAAAAGTTTAAAAAGCAATTCAAAACAAAGGCAAAAATGTTAAGCGCCGATGAAGTATTAGAGGTCACGGGGCATCCCGTAGGCGGCGTATGCCCCTTCGGGCTTAAAACCCCTATAGACGTGTATTTGGATGTATCCCTTAGGGAATACGAAAGCGTATACCCCGCAGCGGGGTCGGGGAATACGGCGTTAGAGATTGCACCGGCGGATATGAAGGATTTGACTAAGGGCGAATGGATAGACGTATGTCGCGGCTAAAAATATTTATAATATAAATAGGTACGGTACAAACGAAAATGTATTACAAAAATATGAATAGAACAATACTGATAAGGAGGTATAATTATATGCGTCAAATTCCATTTAAACATTATTTGCACGGGGCTTTTTTCCTGGCATTAGCCATATCTTTTCCACAGATTTTTCATCTAACAGGCATAGGGGGGACAGTGATACTACCCATGCATATACCGGTAATACTCGCGGGGCTTTTGGTAGGCCCGGCTATCGGCTTATACGTGGGTATAATAGCCCCTATCATAAGCCATTTCCTTACGGGGATGCCGCCTATGTCGCCGCCTATATTGCCCCCTATGGTAGTGGAGCTAGGGGTTTATGGGTTCGTAGCGGGGCTTATGTATAGGGCCCTAAAAAGGAATACGTATCTGTCTTTAATCGCTGCAATGATATCCGGCAGGATTGCCCTTGGTGTAGCTGCATACGTGATGATGCAGTTCTTCGGGTTTGAACTGGAGCCCATGCTCTATGTTAAGGGGGCTATAGTGACCGGGCTGCCGGGGATCGTACTACAGTTAGTGCTAATTCCAGTACTCGTATTGATGGTCGAAAGGGGAGCGCTCTATGAGAGATCTGGAAATAGCAACGAAAAAGCTTAAAGAAGGCAAGGATTCCCTTGTGATAGTTAAGGATGGCCTTATACTTTTAAGTAAGAAAGGGATGGGTATAAGGCCCCTTTTTGATGCGATCACTGAATTAGGCTACGACGCTAAGGGGGGTTCTATTGCTGATAGGGTTATAGGCAAGGCTGCGGCGGCCCTTTGCATATATGCAGAAGTTAATGGTGTATATACGCCGGTCCTAAGTAAGCCGGCGATGGAGCTACTTATAAAGGACGGTATCCATTATTCTATGGACAGTTTAGTACCGGGGATACTGAATAAAGAGCAAAGGGATCTTTGTCCCTTGGAGAAAATAACAGCGGATATTGACGGGTATAGGGATATAGTCAGCATAGTAAAGGAGTTTTTAACGTCCTAGGGAAACAAAACCGTAGGGGGTGCATCTTTGGAAGAGGGCATTTTAAGAGTTTATGCGTTAAGGGCGAGAAAGGTTCTAATTGAACAGATCACTAAAAGGGCGATTTCCCTCGGTGCCAATAGGGTTACCACTAAACTCGATAAGACCCGGGGATTGACCCCAGATGTCGAAGGTACCAAAAAAAATACTCCCTTGGATATCCTTTGTAGGGATATAGCAAAGAGGGGTTTAGAACAGGTTGTAGAGGACGTTGCCTGCCTTTGGTTTAACCGTATTATATGTATAAGATATATGGAGGTGAATGGATTCCTAGGGCCGGAGGCTGCTATTAAATGGGATGATGCTGATAACAGGCACTATAAACGCACTATAAATGAACAATGCAAAAAACTTGTGAATGTGAGTCCTGCTATGTTTAAGAATTGCCTAGGTTATGAAGGATTACTTTTACCCGAAGATATTGATAAAGGCGAAGGAATTGTTAGGGATATAATAAATGATATTGATCGGAAATATTTTATAGATAATGTGCAAATAATCGGATGGCTGTACCAGTATTTCATATCCCCTAAAAAGGATAAAATCTATAAAGGTCTTAAGAATAAAAAGAAGATAATGAAGGAGGACATTCCCGCGGCGACTCAGTTTTTTACCCCGGATTGGATAGTGAAGTACATGGTGGAAAACACC
Organism: uncultured Clostridiaceae bacterium; assembly: GCA_964508195.1. Taxonomy (GTDB): domain Bacteria; phylum Bacillota; class Clostridia; order Ch29; family Ch29; genus JAAYEV01. Next base: position 207,295 of record CAZDSH010000001.1, on the reverse strand, counting down.
CTAGGCAGGCTTTGGTACGAGGCCCATCATGATGACGGTTTAAGGTCACGATGGCGTTATTATATAGACGATAACAGGATAAAAACCCGGGAAAGGGAGTACGCCGGGGCGGGGGATGGGGTTGGGCTCGGGGCGAAAGGCCAATTAAAGAGGATAAATCCGCTGTATGCCAAGGGGATGAAAAACGGACTACGTCCCGAGGACATTAAGTTTATTGATCCTGCTATGGGGAGTGGTCATATCCTCGTATATGCCTTCGATGTATTATACGACATATATTTGAGCCAGGGTTACAAAAAAGACCTTATACCCCGCCTTATAATAAACAAAAACCTCTACGGCGTTGATATAGACTCTAGGGCGGCGGCTATTGCACATTTTGCTCTTATGATGAAGGGAAGGACTAAAGATAAGGCTTTTTTCAATAAAGAAATAATATCGAAACTACGGCTCTTCCATGAGAGCGATGATCTATCCGTTAAGGATATAGTTTATCTGATTCGTAAAGGCGGTAACAATAGACCATTGCCGGGGGCCTTTATAAAGGATATAGGAAAACTGCTAGAGGTTTTCCGTAATGCTCGGGAATTTGGCTCTATAACGGTGATCGGGGACATGGACATTGAACCTTTACAGGTATGGTGGGAAGATCTTAGCAAAGAATTGGGGCGGATAAATAACGGCTCGGAGGGGCCCTATTCCGTTTTTAAACGGGTGCTCCGTATTATAGAACAAGCAAGAATTATGCTCGATAGTTACCATGTAGTGGTTACTAATCCCCCTTATATGGGCATAAGGGGTATGAATTCAAGACTTGGGGACTATCTTAATGCCCACTATAAACATTCAAAATACGATCTATTCACAGTTTTTATGGATGTAGCATTAAAAAGAACGTTAAAGGGCGGATATTTCGCACTTATTAATCAACATTCATGGATGTTTTTATCAAGCTATGAGAAGTTCAGGGAACAATTCCTTAAAAAATGTTCCATACACAGCATGTTGCATTTAGGTACCGGCGTATTCGGAGAAAGTGTAGGTACTATAGTCCAATCTACGGCCTTTATTGCGAAAAAGGCCGTAACAAAGGGGTATCCAACTATATTTATGGATCTCCAAGATTGCGGCAATGCCAGGGAAAAGGAAAGAGCCTTCCTAGCTGAAGAAGCCAGCCATATAAAGGTGAGGCGCTATGTGGTCCCTATATCCGAACTTTATAATATACCCGGTAAACCCGTGGCCTATTGGGCTGATAAAAGTGTTATAGCGGCCTTTGTAGAAAATAAAAAGCTCGGAGATATAGCGAAGCCTAGGCAGGGTATGGCTACGTCTGACAATAAAAGATTTATAAGGTATTGGTACGAAGTACCTCACAAAAGCATCGGTTTTAGATGTAAAAACGCCGATGAATCCATACAAAGTCGTTGTAAGTGGTTTCCGTACAATAAAGGTGGCCCCTATAGAAAGTGGTTTGGCAATAACGTAATGGTGGTGAATTGGGAGCGGGACGGTAAAGAGCTAAAGGAATTGGCGTCTTCTCTGTACGGAAGTTATAGTAGAACCATTAAAAATATAAAATACTACTTTAAGGAATCTATTACATATACGTTTATATCGGCGGACCTGGGCGTAAGGTATTCACCGCCGGGGTTCATTTTTGATGTTGCAGGATCTTCGATATTTGCCCCGGGGGATGAGCTTTTCGTGTTGCTGGCTTTTTTATGCAGCAAACCTTCGCAAATGTTTCTTAAACTATTAAATCCAACCTTTAACATACAGGTGGGGGATATAAAGAATTTACCCTTCCCCAGTATAAAAGACGATGCCCTAAGGGATGAAATAATCAAAATTTCCCGGGCAAATGTGGATATATCGAAGGAATGTTGGGACTTAGAGGAGATATCCTGGGATTTTAAAAAGCATCCACTGCTACGGTTCAGGGAGGATGCCGTTACCGTTAAAGGGGCCTATTCGAATTGGGTACGCCGTATAGATACATTAACGTGCAACCTTAAGCGGAATGAAGAAAAATTGAACGATATATTTATAAAACTCTTTCGTCTAGAGGGATGCTTAAAGCCCGATGTAAGGGATAAGGACATAACAATACACAGGCCGGATAAAGCGGAAGCGATGAAATCCTTTATATCCTATGCCGTAGGATGTATGTTTGGGCGTTATTCGGTAGGGGACGGCTTTTCTGGCAATTCTACCGATGTTTCGGTATGTGAAGCTTTTAGGGCGGCAATGGAGGATAATATAATCCCCATAACGGGGGCCGGATGTTCTGAGGAAAGCTTACTTGGCATGTTCATTAGTTTTGTTGAGGGGATTTTTGGCAAGAGAACTCTAGCCTTAAATATAGATTTTATTGCCCATTGCCTCGGTAGAAGGGGACACGAAACTAACATTGAAACCCTGCGGAGGTATCTGGAAGATAGTTTTTACAAGGACCATTTATTAAGGTATAATAGGAGGCCCATATACTGGCTACTCGATTCCGGTGGGGAAAAGGGGTTTAGAGGTCTTGTTTATTTGCATAATTTAAAAATTGCGAACCTTAGGGTAATACGAAAAAAATATCTGAGGAAAACTATAGAGCTTTACCGGCAAAAGTTGCGTTTAAGCCATAATAATAACCTAAGGGCATGTATTAAGAGACGATTAAATGAATGCATTATCTATGATAGGGTTCTTTTGAAGGCTATAAAACAAAATCCAAATATTGACCTTGACGATGGCGTTGTTTATAACTATCAGAAATTTCAAGGAATATCGACAAAGGATCAAAAAAGCGGACAAACTTTAAAAATGGATCTATTCGCCAAGATAAGGCCCTAAGGGGCACTGTATCGGGGTTTTAGGGCGATCCTACCGGGATAATTTTTAAAATTTACTTTACAAATATAAATAAAAATGGTATATTCCTATATAAGCATAAACAAGCCGTGGTAATTAAATATGTAGTTTAAGTCATATACTGCAATCTCTTCCAAGCAGATTGATTATCGTTCTTTGATAACCTCATAAGAAAACGATTAGGATAAAAAATTCTAACCGACTTTTACTTACTGAGGCACTTTATCCATTATGATGTTTAAAAATTATACAGATCATTCAATTTGTTTCTTTAAGAGTCCTTTATAGATTATCCTTGTTTAAAATTTAACACTTTGACAAAGATGATAAAGATTCTATTAAATAATTACCGGGACTATCTTTTTTCGTTTTTAAGATAATATATCCTACACTATATATATTACACAAAACAAATATGATGGATACACGGTGGTTTCTGCTTCCCCCCCATCAGTTAAAAATTATAAAGACCGATGGGGATAAACAAATAAAACAAGGAGGTTAAGTTAATGACGAAAAGACTTTGGGTTTTGGCATTTGCTGTTGTACTTATTGTGTCCGGGGTTTTTGGTTGTACCCAGCCCCCGGCACCATCACAAAACGGGGACGATGAAGTTGAAGGACCGGAGTTTGACGGCGAAATACTAGTAGGTATAATGGTGCCTGTTACAGGATCTGAGGCTACATACGGGAAGGATATGGAAAACGCGATGAAGATCGCGGCGGATGAAATAAATGCAGCAGGGGGAGTATTAGGCAAAGAGCTGAAGTTTGTGCTAGGGGACGACGGCTGTGATCCACAGATGTGCACTGCCGCAGCAAGTAAGCTCGTATCATCGGAAGTTGTGGCCGTATTAGGGGGCTACTGTTCCGGGGCGACTATACCTGCCCTTAAGATCTATGGCGATGCGAAGATTCCCTTTATAATCACAGCGGCAAACTCCACGGAGTTAATCGATGAAAACCCCGGTTGGGCATTTTTAATAAATAGCCCCGGTTATCACCAGGCGGATGCGGCGGCGGATTGTTTTGAAAGGCTCGGTGTCGAAAAGCTAGGTTTTGTTCACCAAGGGGACGGTTTCTCCGAAAACCTGGCGGAGCTGACGAGGGAGGAATGGCTTAAGAGGGGCCACGAAGTTGCATCCTACGATGTATGTAACAAGGGTGAGCAAGACTTCTCAGCATTGGTTACAAAGATAAGGACATCCGGCGCTGAGGGCGTATATTGGACGGCATACCATGCCGACGGTGCTATGTTGATAATGCAGTTGCGTCGTGGCGGGTACAAGGGAGAAATAACCGTTGCTGATGGTTCCGCTTCGGTAGAACTTCTAGAAATAGCCGGTGAAGCAGGGGAGGGCGTGTATTGCACATCGCCTCCGGTAGTCGATTATCTGCCAGCGGCCCAGAAATTTATCAATGCCTATAGGGATAAATATAACCAGGAGCCAGGTGCCTATTCAGGGCTTGCCTATGACGGTACTTATCTCTTAGCTGACGCAATAGAGCGGGCTGGGGGCACCGATCCCGATGCGCTTCTCAAGGCCATTGAAACGACCGACGGTTTCGAAACCCTTTGTTCGACGATTACCTTTACACCGGAAAAGGTGCTAGAAGAAAGTAACTTTATGACCCTTAAAGGTGTAGGCGGTAAATGGACTTTAGTAGAATAGCCTGTTAACCTAGGTTAAGGGGGGCCTTATGCCCCCCTAATCTTTGTATACTTTCAACATAGGAAAGGGTGAGCTTATGTCTTTACAAGAGATTATCATCCAGCAGCTTTTTAACGGCTTGCTGTTAGGGTCTTTTTACGGTCTCGTTGCCCTGGGCTATTCGATGGTCTATGGTATCATTAAACTGCTAAACTTCGCCCATGGTGATATATACATGGTGGGGGGTTTTTGCAGTTTAACTCTGTTAGCCCTTCTAAAGGGTACATTCATTGGCAACAGATGGATCGGGATAATAGTTGCAATGTTGATTACCATGATTATTGTAGGGATATTAGGTGTTATCATTGAAAGGGTTGCGTACAAGCCCCTACGTGGTGCGCCACGGCTTTCACTTTTGATCACCGCCCTAGGGGTTTCCATGGTTTTATATAATTCAGTAATGGTTATTACTTCCGGGGAATACAGAGCGTACCATACGGGGTTGGGATATGAGGGCTTTGCCCTGGGCAGTATCTTTATAACCCATACCCAGGCTATTTTAATAGTAGCGGCGGTAGCCCTTATGCTGATACTGCACCTATTCATTACGAGAACTATGTACGGCAAAGCTATGAGGGCTATTTCCATGGATCGCGACTGTTGTTTCCTAATGGGCGTTAACGTAAACAAAATAATTGCTCTTACGTTTTTCGTCGGTTCGATGTTAGCCGCCTCTGCGGGGATGATGGCGGGGGTGTACTACGGAAGCATACATTTTTTTATGGGTTTTGTAATAGGAATTAAAGCCTTTACTGCTGCTGTTATAGGGGGCATAGGAATAATCCCCGGTGCTATGTTAGGGGGTTTGTTGTTAGGCCTTTTGGAATCCTTCGGGACACAGATTCCCTTTATTGGCTCGGAATGGAAAGATGTATTTTCCTTTTTGGTGCTTATTCTTTTACTTATATTTAAACCTACCGGGCTTTTAGGCAAAAAAGAAAGCGAAAGGATGTAGAGTCTATGAAGGAAAAACAAACATTCGCACAGGTTGCAACTGAAAAAACAACTATAGAACAGGATAAGTCTGCGACAGGACTTATTAACAAATTGTATGAATTGTTTGACAATAAAAAGATTCGTTATAGCGTGTTATTCGTTGCCGTGGCTATATTAATTTATTTGCCCACAAAAACCAATATGTACATAACAGAGGTAATGACTAACGTATGGTTTTACGTAACCGTGTGCCTTGGGCTTAACATAATAGTAGGGTTCGCCGGGCTTTTGAGCCTCGGTTATGCCGCCTTTTTTGCAGTAGGTGCATATACATCAGGGATAATGATCGTTCGTTATGGTATCAGTTTTTGGTTTACATTGCCTATCAGCGTTATTGCAGCGATTATTGCAGGGTTGGCAATAGGTGCCCCTACATTGAAACTAAGAAGCGATTATCTGGCTATAGTTACTTTGGGCTTTGGCGAGATGACGAGGTTAGCTGCAAGGAATATGGCCATAACTGGACGCGCTACGGGGTTAGTCGGTATAGATAGGCCTTCGTTTTTTGGGTTGACCCTTTATAGGATAAACCATTACTACTACGCATTCTTTATATTAGCGATATTCGCTATATTTATTTCTTACAGGCTTAATGATTCGAGGTTGGGAAGGGCATGGAAATGTATAAGGGAGGACGAGGATGCAGCAGAGGCCATGGGCATTAATGTGGTCGCAGTGCGCCTGTACGCGTTTATAATAGGCTCGGTATTCGGAGCACTGGCAGGCTCTTTTATGGCGATAAAAATGACAGCAATATCACCGGAATCCTTTTTGTTTACCCAGTCGGTTATGATCCTGTTGGCGGTTGTACTCGGCGGCATGGGAAAGATTCCAGGTGTGGTGCTTGGGGCCTTTATAATGGTTATTTTCCCCGAAGTTTTTAGGGGTATTGGGCAGTATAGAATGTTAATATTCGGTCTGGTATTGTTAATATTGATGATATACCGTCCCCAGGGACTTTGGCCTGAACGCTATACTTGATACCTGCAGTGGGGGAAAATATTTATCAGACGGGGTGAATTAAGATGCTTCTAGATATTAAAGATTTAACGTTAAGGTTCGGCGGACTCACTGCAGTCAATAAAGTGAGTTTTGGTATAAAAGAAGGTTCTATAGAGAGTCTTATAGGCCCGAACGGTGCAGGTAAAACATCACTTTTTAATTGCCTAACAGGTTTTTATAGAGCCCAGGAGGGGGATATACTGTTCCGGGGTAAAAGTGTTATGCGATTAAAACCCCACAAGATTACGATGATGGGTATGGCCAGGACTTTCCAAAATCTCAGATTATTTAAAAATTTGACGGTTATGGAAAACGTGATGTCTGGCATGCATTGCCGTACATCGGCAGGTTTTATCGGCGCTGTTGCGCGATCGTCGGCCCAAAGGGAAGAGGAAGAAAAAATCAGGGAAGTGGCCCTGGAATGTATGGATTTTGTCGGTATATTGGACAAGAAGAACAGGGTAGCGAAAAACCTGCCCTATGGCGATCAAAGAAGAGTAGAATGGGCTAGGGCCCTCGCAACGCAGCCGAAATTGTTGCTACTGGATGAGCCAGCGGCGGGGCTTAACTACGACGAAAAGATGCAGCTTGTGGAACTCATAAGGCGAATTAGGGACGAAAGAAAAATAACCGTTTTTCTTATTGAGCATGATATGGGCCTTGTAATGAAGGTATCAGAAAACATATTTGTAATTGATTATGGAACCAAGATAGCCGAGGGAACGGCTCGGGAGGTACAAAACAACCCCAGGGTAATTGAGGCGTATTTGGGGAAAGAGGAGGAGGATGCTGTATGAGTGAAATTGTTCTTTCCCTAAAAAATCTTGAAACGCGGTATGGACAGATATACGCGCTTAGGGGTGTAAGCCTGGATGTAGGAAAAGGTGAAATAGTAACACTTTTAGGCTCTAACGGCGCAGGCAAAAGCACTACACTAAAAACAATATCCAACCTGGTACCTGCCTGCGGCGGAAAGGTAGAATTTTTCGGTAAGGATATAACCAATGCGCCGCCCCATACGATAGTAGAGATGGGCGTAATACATGTGCCCGAGGGTCGGCGGATCTTTAAAGAGCTTAACGTAACGGAGAATCTGGAGATGGGTTCCTTCACCCTTAAAGATGATGCCGAAAGAAAAAGGCGTATAGAAAGGGTATTCGAACTTTTTCCGGCTATAGCGGATCGACGTAAACAGATGGGAGGCCTTCTGTCCGGCGGTGAACAGCAGATGCTTGCCATAGGGAGGGCCCTTATGACTGATCCGAAGGTAATGCTCCTAGATGAACCTTCTATGGGCCTTGCGCCACTTTTGGTACAGGCGATAATGGATATAATAAAAAAGATAAATGAAGAGGGTACTACAATACTCCTTGTGGAACAAAACGCCAAGGCCGCCCTGAAGTTAGCCGATAGGGGGTATGTACTGGAAACCGGTGAAATAGTGATGGAGGGAGAGGCCGACGTATTGAGCAAAGACGACAGCATCGTAAAGGCCTATCTCGGAAGTTAAGAAAATATAAAAGGGTGCCCTGGGTAATCTTGTAACCGGCAGGCACCTTTTTTAATACGATTAAGCGTAATACCTTAACATTCATTAACCACTAATAAAGCTATATACGGCATCGGTTCTAAATGCAGTATAGTGTCGAGGGGCTTATAATTTAATTAAAAGAATGTGTATAGACGGCTGTTATGCATATAATTTTAGTTAGGGGCGGAGACATGGTAAAGGGTACAATATTCAATATCCAAAGATATTCTATACATGATGGGCCGGGTATCCGTACTACGGTATTTTTAAAGGGCTGTCCTTTACATTGCTGGTGGTGTCATAATCCCGAAAGCCAGGGTTATGAGCCCCATCTCATTTTACGGAAGGAACGGTGTATCCGTTGCGGCGATTGTGCCGCTCTTTGCCCCGAGGGGGCAATAACTTTAACTAAGGGCCCCCCGAAAATTGATAAAGATAGATGTAACTATTGTGGTATCTGCGCAAAGGCATGCCCCGCTGCTGCCCTGGAAATAATCGGCCAGACGGTGACCGTTGATCATGTGATGGAAGAAATAAAAAAGGACCTGATATTTTACGACCAATCCGGAGGTGGCGTAACATTTTCCGGCGGTGAACCCCTTATGCAACCGAAGTTCTTGAAAAGATTACTTATAGAATGTAGGGGGATGGGTATACATACCGCCATTGATACTTCGGGCTATGCCAGTTGGGGGGTATTGGCAACGGTCTCCGGGCTCACGGACCTGTTTCTTTATGACATTAAGCACATGGATGATATAGTGCATACAAAAACAGTGGGTACATCTAATAGAGTTATTTTAGATAACCTAAGGAAGCTTACGAGGATTCATAACAACATCATTATAAGGATTCCCCTCGTTCCGGGTATAAATGATGATCATAATAACTTGCAGCATATGGCACGGTTCATTTCATCGATTAACATAAAAGAAGTTAATATATTGCCCTATCATAGGACCGGCACAGATAAATACGGACGTCTAGGCAGGGAATACAAGCTAGGTAAGATCCGAGAACCCTCTGAGGAGCTAACTAATGAAGTTAAAGGGGTGTTCAACGGGTATGGACTTAATGTAAAAATTGGGGGGTAGAAGAGGATGAATGAAAGGGTAAAAAGGCTAAGGATGCAAAGTGTCGGGACGGTACCGTACATATCCATAGAACGGGCGGAACTCGTTACAGAGGCCTACATAAAATATTGTGGAAAAGTATCGGCCCCGATGCTTAGGGCCCTGACCTTCAAGCATCTGATGGAAAACAAGAAAATATGCATAAACCCCGGTGAACTTATAGTCGGCGAAAGGGGCCCCGGACCCCAGGGTACGCCTACTTATCCGGAGTTATGCTGCCATACCCCGGAGGATTTAGATATAATAGCGAAGCGGGATAAAATCTTTTTCAAAGTAAGTGATCAGGTAAGGGATATCCAAAGGGAGAAGATTATACCCTTTTGGCAGGGTAGATCAATGAGGGATATTATATTTGGACAGATGTCCGATGAATGGCTTGAATGCTATAATGCGGGGATTTTTACCGAATTTATGGAGCAAAGGGCGCCGGGTCATACTGTAGCCGACGGAAAGATATATGAAAAGGGGTTTATAGATTTTAAAAGGGAAATAGCCGAGGAACTAGATGCTATTGATTATTTAAAGGATCCGGAGGCCTACGATAAACGTGAACAGTTGATGGCTATGGAGGTTTGTTCCGATGCGATAATAACCTACGCGAACAGGTATGCAAAAAAAGCGAGGGAGCTTGCGCGGTGCGAAGGGGACACCATGCGAAAACGGGAATTAGAAAGGATAGCCAAAATTTGTAGTCATGTGCCCGCCAATAGGCCTAGGGATTTTTGGGAGGCATTGCAGACCTATTGGTTCGTACATATCGGCGTTATAACGGAACTAAACACATGGGATTCCTTTAGCCCGGGCAAGTTGGATCAGCACCTGTATCCCTTCTACAAAAAAGGTATAGAGGAGGGAACCTTAACAGAAAAGACATCTATAGAGCTTCTAGAATGTTTTTGGATAAAATTTAATAATCAGCCGGCGCCACCGAAGGTAGGGGTTACACTAGCCGAAAGCGGGACCTACACAGATTTCGCTAATATAAACATCGGCGGGATAACCTCCGATGGTGCCGATGGAGTAAACGAAGTGTCCTATATGCTATTTGACGTAATAAAGAAAATGAAAATATTGCAGCCTAGCACTAATGTGCAGGTGAGCAAAAAAAATCCTGACAGGTTTATAAAAAAAGCCTGCGAAGTGATCAGATTAGGCATGGGTTTCCCCTCGGTATTCAATTCCGAGGCGGTAGTCAAGGAATTAATACGCCAGGGAAAGTCTATAGAGGATGCCCGATGCGGCGGTACAAGCGGATGCGTCGAGACCGGGGCCTTCGGGAAGGAAGCCTATATACTCACCGGATATTTTAATATACCTAAGGTGCTGGAGATCACCCTCAATAACGGCTTTGATAAAAGGACCGGCAAAAGAATAGGGCTAGCTACGGGGGATCCGCGGCTCTTTGAAAGCTATGAAGAACTCTTTGCGGCCTTTAGGAAACAGATGCATTATTTCCTGGATATTAAGATAAAGGGCAACAATATAATAGAAAGGCTGTACGCAAGCTATATGCCATCGCCTTTCCTTTCCATTATCGTAGAGGATTGTATAAAAAAAGGAAGGGATTATAATGCCGGGGGTGCTAGGTACAATAGTAACTATATACAAGGGGTTGGTATAGGCACCATAACCGATTGTCTGGCGGCAATAAAGTACCATGTGTTTGATAATAAAACAATAACCATGGAAGGGCTGTTAGATGCCCTTCATAAAGATTTTGCGGGCTATGAGAAAATAAAGCAGTTGCTCATAAATAAAACACCTAAATACGGGAACGATGATGATTATGCAGATGATATAATGGTATCAGTATTCCAGACATTTTTCGAACTGGTGGATGGAAGAAAAAACTTAAAGGGGGGTCATTACCGAATAAATATGTTGCCCACCACCTGTCATATATATTTCGGTTCGGTAACAGGGGCTACCGCCGATGGACGTGGAATGGCACAACCGTTATCCGAGGGCATTTCGCCGGTACAGGGTGCGGATAGGCATGGGCCTACAGCGGTTATAAAATCCGCTTCAAAAATGGACCACATAAAGACCGGGGGCACGCTGCTAAACCAAAAGTTTTCTCCCCGGGTGTTAGAGGGCGAACAGGGGCTAGAAAAACTAACCCATCTTATTAGATCCTATTTTCGGCTGGAGGGACATCATATACAGTTCAATGTTGTAAGTGCTGATACGCTACGGGATGCCCAAAGAAATCCGGAAAAATACAAAGGATTGATCGTGAGGGTAGCGGGATACAGCGATTATTTTAACAATCTAAGTAAAGAGCTACAAAGGGAGATTATCAAAAGGACGGAGCATCGTATCTTATAAAGTATTAAGGGGGCTAAAATTATGAGGCGAAAAGACAGGCAGATAACCGATAGGGCCTACATCGAAAAGATTCTAGAAGAAGAAATGGTTTGCAGGATCGCCCTTTGCGAAGGGGATAGGCCCTATATAGTACCTATGAATTTTGGCTACAAGGACGGGTATTTATATTTACACTCGGCCCGGGAAGGTAGAAAAATCGATATTTTAAAGAAGAACAAAAATCTATGCTTTCAAATAGACAGGGATTGTGAAGTGACGGGTGCAGGGGCCCCTTGTAACTGGAGTATGAGATATTGTAGCGTAGTGGGCTTTGGCAAGGCGATGTTTGTCGAAAATATAAAAGAGAAGATAGAGGCCCTTAACGTAATAGTGGAACAACATATAGGAAAGCCCCAGGGCGATTATCCAAAGGAGACTCTTAATAGGCTTGCTGTGATAAAGGTTAAGATAGAAGAACTTACCGGTAAGATGTCCGAAGGTTAACATAAATTGTGCATTGCTATTTATGTCCCCCTAACTTATTATTTTTATTATAAAGAAGAAAGGGGAACGGACATGAATAGACCGATATTTAGGGAGAAAATTGTAAAGATAGGCATAGTTTTTAGTATAATCATGGGTTTTGTTTTTTGTAACGGGACTCTTGCGAAGGGCGAAAGGTTTAATATGACGTACATATATTTCGGGGATACCCGGGCGTTTATACAGAACGTAGACAAAACCGGCGGCGCCTTTGATGTGGTTTCCCCCGGTTACTTTGACCTGGACCTAGGGGGAAATTTAGTGCTTAACGGCGCGACTGATAGGGATTTCCTAAGGGCCATGGAAGAACGGGGTATAAGGGTTGCCCCGTTTTTGAGCAACCATTGGGATAGGGCCAAGGGTAGGGCGGCTATGGCTAATAGGGAAAGGTTAGCTGAACAGATAGCGAAGGCCATAGAGGAATACGGGTTCGATGGGGTTAACGTGGATATAGAAAACCTCACGGAAAGGGATCGGGAAGATTATGTGGAACTTGTAAGGTTAATCCGGGATAAATTACCCCGGGCAAAGGAGGTATCCGTAGCCGTAGCCGCAAATGCGAAGGGTGTTAATAATGGATGGCAGGGTTCCTATGATTACGCGGCTTTAGCCCGGTACAGCGATTATTTAGTAATAATGGCCTACGACGAGCATAGCGAGGGCGGCGTACAAGGGCCCGTAGCGAGCCTATCCTTTGTCGAGGATTCCATAAAATATGCCCTTAAATACGTGCCCGCGGAAAAAATCGTATTAGGGGTTCCTTTTTATGGCAGATATTGGCGAGTAGGCCAGAAATATGGCGGCTATGGAGTGCATTTAAACAAAGCCCATGAGATGTTAAAAAGATTTAACGGAAAGGTAGAATTTGATAAATATACCGCCTCACCGAAGGCGATCATGACAGTCGGGCCCGGAAGCGGGGATTATAAGTTGTTCGGTAAGAGCCTCCCCCAGGGTACCTACGTAATGTGGTTCGAAAACGAGGATTCGATCAAACATAAATTACGTCTCGTACAAAAGTACGGGCTAAAGGGGGCCGGTAGCTGGAGCCTAGGCCAGGAGACCGCTGATACCTGGGATTATTTTGGCCTTTGGCTTAACGGGGATTGGTTCATGGATAGTTTCGGACATTGGGCCCAGGGGGATATCGCCGATATAGAGAGCAGGGGTTGGATGCAGGGTATATCCAGTACCCATTTCGCCCCGGATAGCCCCCTTACCCGGAGCCAGGCTGCAACGGTAATAGTAAGGGCCTTAGGACTTCAAAATAGTCATGGGACCGGCTATTTTAACGATGTGCCCGGCGGGCATTGGGCTGCTCGGGAAATACATACGGCCTGGGAGCATGGTATAGTTAAGGGCAAAGGGCAGGGCAGTTTTTGTCCCGAGGAACCCCTTACCAGGGAAGAGATGGCGGTCATCCTAGGAAGGATTATTGATGCCGATGATGACATTGCAAAGGAAAAGGATGTCCCCTTCAGGGATGTTAATCGTGGTCAATGGTCCTACGAAGCTATTAGAGAGATGAACAGCCGTGGAGTGTTCGTCGGATACGATGACGGTACCTTTAAACCTACAGAAAATATAACCAGGGGCCAAATGGCGGTCCTTATGAACAGAATAGCAGGGACTATCGAAGGGTATTGAATGGTTGCCCCCGACATAATATAATATAAAAAGAACTTGCAAAATCCCCGAAGGCGACTGGTGAGGGGGTTTTAGGTTCTAATACAATCGGGGAAGTGAATCTATGGAGGATTACGGATATATCGACGATCTGGCGGAAAAGTTAAGCGCTTACTTTGATATTGAGAAGGACTGGGCCCTAGGGGATATACGTTGCGATTTGTATGCTAAGTCCTTTATAAAGAACGAAAAGTATTTTTTAACGAAAAAGGCTAAGGTTTATAGCTATGAAAACCATGAACATTGCCTTATTAAATATTTTGACCGGTTAGGGCTAGAGGACCTTGATATTTTTCTAGATGATTTAAAAGTCGTAACCGATAGGCTGGTGATACCCCATAGAGAACATATGTCGAGTATTGTAACGGGGGTAATGGTCGTTGCGAAGGAGCCTGGTGCCGATGTGATCGAAGGTGTTAAAGGTTTTAAATATCATAAAAGTTTTGCCTTTGGTTTTAAAGGATGGGTAGATATTCGGCTGATCCTTGTTAACCCGCCAAAGAGCGACGTAATTACAAACAAAAAGGGTAAAGAGGTAGCGTGCTTTTATGCCCCTAGATGAAGCGGTGGGCTTAAAGCCTACTTACTTACTTATTTACTCACGTATGATGTTAATAAACGCCTTAGTTATTAAAACAGGGCTTTATTTTTTTACATCAACTTCTGATCCGTTTACAAGTAAACCGTGGTAAGGAAAACCGCCCATAAAGCCCAGAAGGATAATAATCCTCAATATCATTAATCGCCCATGTGATCGAACTAAAGAGTGCTACGGTGCCTGATCCTATCTGTGGGAGGACGTGATATAATAAGGTAAACCAATATATTAAAAAGGATGGAATAGGTCGCCTCTATTTATTATGTCAAGACGGTAGCATAAAAAATAAGATGGGTTTGGCTAAGGGATGGCGACTTTTGGGAAAATATTATTGAAGGCCGGGGGTTTGATGTGATAGTATTAATTTAATCGGTTAAATGTAGCATTTCTAAAATGAAAGGGCAGATGTGATTGATTACTCTGAAATCAGCAAGGGAAATAAAGAATATGCATGCGGCGGGCAAGCTGTTAGCTGCCTGTCACAGGGAGATATCCAAAATAATAGAACCCGGCATTTCTACCCTGGAGATAGACAGATTTGTTGAAAGTTATCTAAAAAAACATGGTGCAACACCGGAACAAAAAGGGTACATGGGCTATGGGTATGCCACCTGCGCCTCCGTTAATGATGAGATATGTCACGGTTTCCCACGGAGTACCCCGTTAAAGGACGGGGATATTGTTACTATAGATATGGTTGTAAACTTAAACAATGGGCTTGCGGATTCCGCGTGGACCTACGGTGTCGGCGAGATTTCAGACAGGGCAAAAAAGCTCATGGAGGTTACAAGAAATTGTTTATATAAGGGTATAGAGAAGGCCCATGTAGGATCAAGGATCGGAGACATCGGTCATGTAATACAGGCCTATGCCGAGGGTAAGGGGTTTGCCGTTGTAAGGGATTATACAGGTCATGGTATCGGACCAACTATACACGAAGATCCACAAATACCGCACTTTGGTCGGCCTGGCAGGGGGCTTAGGCTACTAGAAGGTATGGTTATTACAATAGAACCTATGATAAACGAGGGTACATGGCACAGTAGGGCGGATTCGAACGGATGGACCGCAAGGACCGCCGATGGGAAATTGTCCGCACAATACGAACACACGATAGCCATAACGAAGGACGGTCCCCTGGTTTTAACTGAACAGGATATATAGCTCAAGGGGCGATGATTCGCTTAGGGATACAAAACCGAGTATGAAGGGGGCAACAAGACGGATGAAACAAAGGCTAAGGGGGGAAGTATTGGAATTAAGACAAAATATATCCCCGGGGCAAGGGCAGGATCATAGCCGCCGTATTAAAGAGCGGCTATTGCAGTGGGAAGCCTTTGAACAGGCCGTCAACATAATGGCCTACGTAGCCTTTAGAAACGAAGTAGAGACGCTACCCTTAATAGAGCATTGCCTGTCGACGGGTAAAAGAGTCGTGGTGCCAGTATGTATAAAAGAAACCCGTAGGCTACTTTTATCTGAATTAAAGGATCCAAAAAAGGAGTTAGGTTCGGGTACCTACAACGTACCGGAACCGTTGCGTGAATATTTAAGGCCCTTTCCCCGGGAGGAGCTCGATATAGTTTTGGTACCCGGGGTGGCCTTTGATAGGCTAGGCTTTAGGCTAGGCTACGGCGGCGGTTATTATGATAGATTTTTTGATGAATTAAAAAAACTAAGGGAAGATATACCCAGCGTCGGCCTTGCCTATGGATGTCAGATCATCCATAGGGTGCCTGTAGAGCCTACGGATTGGCCCGTGGATTTTATAATAACCGAAGGGGAGTTTATCAACTGCATCGAGGAACGAAATACGTGAAGGTGCAGTTGTTTAAATTATAAAATATAAAATAAGGAGGGGGCGGGTATGACCTATTCACCTAAATTATCCTCTGCGTTTAATGATACATATCTTAGGAGTCGCCATATCTCACCACAATCGGGGATGTGTTCCTTTTGTACCGAAGAATGCGAAGGAACTTGCGAAATCGCCCTAGGAGCGGTCCTAGGCGCGCAGACCGTATACCCGACGAACACCGGTGCCAATCAAGTGGCATCGGAGAAGGATTATCCCATAGATTTTTCACATTTTAATGTTAACGGACGGGTTTTCGGTGCCATCGGCGCCGAGGAGGACTATGAAAAAGCGACTATATACCATGTCAAATTAGAAAGGGAGTTTGGAAAGTTTCATCCTATTAAACTGACTATGCCAGTTATTTTGCCGGCTCTTATAAAACTAAACTGGGAGGATTACTTCGGCGGGGCGGCAATGGCCGGCGTGGTATGCGTAATAGGCGAGGCGGCCAGAACAAAGGATCCGAATCTAAAGATAGAAAAGGGTAAAATAGTGGAATTTTCCGCCCTAGGGGCTATGCTCGATGCCTTTCGTAAATATTATAGGGGCTACGGTCAGATCGTATTACAGTGCAACGTCGAAGACGATATGCTCGGTCTGCCCGAGTATGCGATAAAAGAACACGGGCTAGAGGCGATAGAGTTTAAGTTTGGCCAGGGGGCGAAGGGTACCCAACCGGTGGTTAAAATGAAAGATCGAAAACAGGCTTTAAAACACCTAGAAATGGGCGAATTAATATTACCGGACCCTCTAAACCCCGAAACTATCAAGGCATACGAAGACGGGTTATGTCCGAACTTTTATTCCTATGGAAGGCTACCCCTATGGGATGAGGACTATTTGCTACCCCGTATAGAACAGTTACGTAACCTCGGCATAAAGAATATATATTTCAAAATGGCCGGGTACGACGTAAAGGACCTCGAAAGGGTTATACTAATCGGAAGTGAAGCCCAGGCGGATATGATTACCTTTGACGGCGCCGGCGGCGGTAGTGGATACAGTCCTAGTGAAATGATGAACGAATGGGGCCTGCCGACGATAGTGATGGAGGACGTTGTTTGCAGTATTGTAAATAAACTAAAAGCCAAGGGCCATTGGATACCCGCTATTACTATTACCGGCGGATTTAGCTCAGAGGATCAGGTATTTAAAGCCCTAGCCTATGGCAATGGAACAGTCACGGCGGTAGGCCTGTGCCGTGCGGCTATGACCGCCGCCATGACCGGTAAAAGTATAGGGCATAGGATAAAAAACGGGAACGTGCCGAAGATTTTTAAAAAATACGGGAACACCGTAGAGGAGATATACGGTGACCTAGCCGATTTAAGGGCTATATACGGTAAAAAGGCCAAGGATTTCTCCCTAGGCGCCGTTGGGGTTTTCTCCTATTTAAACAAGATCGCCTTCGGTATCAAACACTTTGCAGCCCTAAATCGTAAGTTTGATATATCCTATTTATCCAGGGACGATCTTATACCCCTAACCCATGATGCAAAGGACCTCATAAAAGGAGAATGGTTCTAAATATTACATTTTGTTGAATAGCCTACCGGAAACGGCGGGCTATTCAACAAAAATTTCGACTCTGTCCCCCTGTTTTTCGTCTACTACATCGACTAAAGTACCCTCTTCGCCGGATTCTATCATCTGAATAATTTCTTCGAAGTTGAACCCCTCAAGCTCTTCCCGGTCTAACCCGAACTTCATGCCTAGCTTTAAGCCCACGGATATCAGAGCTAGGGGAACCCCTATATTTACCTTTCGCCTGTTCGTTTGTACGTCATAAATCCTTATCCTAAGCCATCTGGATTTACCGACAGCCCTGTGTTCGGAGATGCTGCCTTCATCGTCGAAGCCGCCGGCCTCCATAAGTTGTATACCCTGCTCCGCAGTAATTTTGCCTTCTTCGATCATTTTAAGTATTTGTTTCATTTCTTCTTTCATAATACGTCTCTCCCTTCTAAATGGGATTTTTGTACCTTGATACTCCATTATTCCCCTTGCATAAGCCTTATCGCTTCATCGTGGCTGATCTCCCCTCGGCTTAACATGTTAAGGATCTCTTTTTTGTTTTTATCCTTTTCGGTTTCCTTAATGGAATACCCTAGGGCGGTGATGACATCATCTAATCTGCCCCTAACCGTGGGGTATGAGATCCCGAGGTCCTTTTCCACCTCCTTAATATTGCCCCTACATTTTATGAAGGCCTCGATGAACTGTTTTTGCTTTTCCGTGAGTCTGCAGTATTTACATAACGAAAAATTACCTTCTATAGTGGTATTACAATGGCTGCAATGTAATCTCGTTATCGTCAAATCCTTTTCGCAAACGGGACACTTGCCCAGGGCCTCTTTCAAAACTATGCCTCCTTTATTTAAACTTTTAACAATATTATACACGAAACATTAAATATGTCAATATATAAATCAATAATATTAATAGTATAATCAATATTATTGATTTATTGTATACTAACAGTCTACGGAACCTAGGTAATATATACCCCCTCCCATACGATTAGGAAGGATGATTCCATTAAACTAGCGCTTATGTTTGAATTTAGCGGGGTTATAGAATATATTAAATATAATCAAAGGAGCGCGGTTATGATTATAGTAACGGCAGGGCAAATCATGGCTAAGGTAACAAATAGGGTGCAGCTATGACGATGGTAACAGCAGGATGCGGCGTACGGCCCGCAAAGGGTTTATCCTGGGAATAGGGCCGAAGGGTCCAAGGTCGGCTACTATTGATAACAAAATATTAAAAACATTGAAATGTTGTATGAAAGGGGAATTTCTATGAGAGGTTATGTACAGGTCTACACCGGTGACGGGAAGGGTAAAACAACGGCGGCTATAGGGCTTGCAATCAGGGCGGTAGGGGCGGGGTATAACGTTTTTATCGGACAGTTTGTTAAGGGCATGCACTATAGCGAACTCAATGCTCTAAAAAGGTTCTACCCCGACATCATCGTTAAGCAATACGGCCGAGGTTGTTTTATAGAAAAAAAGCCCGACGCTGAGGATATTGAAGCCGCTAGGGAGGGGTTTATAGACATAAAAAAGGTGATAATGTCAGGGAATTACGATGTGGTGATATTGGATGAGGCGAGTATTGCAGTACATTTTGGCCTTATACCCGTGGAAGATTTCTTAGGATTGATAGATGAAAGGCCCGAAGGAGTTGAGCTCGTATTCACGGGACGCAAAGCACCCCGGGAGCTCCTTGAAAAGGCTGACCTTATAAGTGAGGTAAAGGAGATAAAACATTATTATAACGAAGGTGTTCAGGCCAGAATCGGTATAGAAAAATAATAGTAAGATCGAAGCGATAAAATCCCCGGGCCCGCCCTTTTGATATTCAATCTTAAAAAGGATGGCAACCGGGTATAGAAGATAACCCCCTGGCTTTATAAGGGGCCAGGGGGTTATTTTAGTTACAATGGTCTTGTCTACGCCGGATATCTTCTAACTGTGGAGGGAACAACGGAAGTCCAAAAAATTCTGTGCATATAGCTTCGGCGAATTCCTCGCAGGGGGGTATGAAACAAAAACCATAAGCGGGGATCAAAAGTTCTACTTCCGCGATTACCTTCATTATTACTGTAATGCAAAGGTCTAGTCTAAACCTGAAATCATTAAGGAATGTACCATCTGCACAGGTGGCGCCTACCATCGCTTCTACCTCGAAGGGGATAATAGAATCCCTAGGTACAAAGAGTACCACATCCTTACGAACGGTTATCACCGCAGTACCCGTACCCTTAACTCCATTGGCATCAACGAATTCAACGATAATAGGTACCTCCACATTTCCCCTTACCCTTGCAAAATGACGACGATCCCTTATCTTATTAATTTTTAGGTTTTTTATAACCCCTTTAGATTTTATGCTTCTACATTTAACAAAACTTAAAGGCCTTGTAAAAGGTCCCCCCGTAGGGCATATTACTACCCTCTCATCCTCGAGGACCAACTGCTGTAAACATGCATCATATACTTTCTTTACTTGTACGCAAACCCTTTCCCGTACCCCGAGGGCGCCCTGGCCGCCGGCCACAAGCCCGGGGCAGTTTTCATTTTCCCTGCTGGCAGCAGTATAGAAAGACATATATTCAACTCCTTTCTTACATAATTAGATAAATATCCTCGTTGCAGTAGTAATATATGTGGCAGGCATGTTTTTGGTGCATCTATCAATATGTGTTTCTTCTAATTGTCCTAACTGGGCATATATTTTTATGGGGGGTGATATTTTGATCGAGGGCGTATACGAAAAAAAGATAGTTATCGACAGCAAAAGAAACGCATGGCTGTTCTATCCCTTGGCCTCGGGCAGAACCGGCTATGTAGTAAGCCGGAGTAGGGGCGCATCCGAGGCGGGGCATCTAATAATGGACGAAACCGTTACGGAATATGATATAATAATTGATGATCGGGATGATATCCATGTAGTAGCCCTAACTGCGGGACAGCGGGTAGTCTACAGCCGCCATGATTTTAAAGGTTGGGTGAGATATACCCTATACGACTTTGCCGGAAAACCCGTCAGTATATCCAATCTGAAAATAATGAAGGCATCCGGTGGTCTGCACCTTTTTTATGTATATTCCGAAAAGGGTGGCGGCTGCGCACTTTTTCATCACCAATGGACCGGTACCGAATGGGTGGGCTATAGGGTATTCGATATGCCCGACAGGGTTAAAGATATATGCTATGATAGGGATATCGGGAAAAATAATGGCCTAAAAATAGCCGCTATAAATAATGGTACCCTTTTGTTATGGGACTTTGACGGTACCCAGTGGACATTATCCGCAACAAAGGATAACAGTACCTGGGAAAAGACAATGTATATGGAGTTCCGGGAGGGCTCCATAATGTTACGGAATGACGAGGGCGTATTCTTTGTAAGGGATGTTCGGCGTATAGATGTTATGCACCCCCAGTTGATAATCGAGGCGGGGCATATAGAGGAAGGTCCGGTTTTAATAAGCAGGCGTAATACCCTTTACATAGCCTGGGTTGAAGCGGGAAGTTTAGGATATCGTGCCTCCTATGACGGGGGCGATAGTTGGGGTCAGGTTAAATATTATCACCATACCCGGGGTAGGGAATTAGAGATCTACGGTTTTGACGGTACCTATTCGCTGCTGTTAAATGCAAAGAAACTAATAGCCACCTCCCCACCGGATATTCATATCCCCTTCCTGCATAGATCCGTTGAAAGGATAAAGCTGGCTATACCGCCTGCGGCGGACGGGGTTGAAAATGGCCATGGATCGAAGGCACGGCATGGGTACACTACGGCTGAGGGAGGGGAGTCCGGTATAGGAAACTATGATGATGCCTACGAAAAGGATAATAACGGGGGGGAGGCTCCGCTAACGAAGGGTTATGGGGTTGAAGAATTGAAGGCGGAAATAGAGGCTATGAAACAGGGTGTAAAGGACAGGTTCGATACATTAGAATCACAGATAACGGAACTTCGTAAGGAGATAAAGGGCCTTTCAAAACCCGGTACACAGCCCGGTATCTTATCCGGTAGCGTTATTACCCAGGACATGATAAATAGATATATGAGGAGACGATAATTCTGATGTCTTACGTTTTTCAAAAGCCCGGGGATGTTGCAAAATTTATTGATCATACGCTGTTAAAAGCTGATGCGGACCGACGAGAAATCGAAAAGCTGTGCAACGAGGCCCTAGATAAAGGGTTTTACGCCCTCTGCGTTAACCCCTGCCGGGTTAAAAGGGTGGCGCGGCTTTTAGAGAACAAACCGGTGAAAATTTGTACGGTTATAGGTTTTCCCCTAGGTGCCGATAGCAGCGATACAAAGGTATATCAGGCCAAAAGTGCGCTGGAGACGGGGGCCCACGAATTGGACATGGTCGTGAATATAGGGGCGGTAAAGGATAGGGAATACAAGGGGGTAGAGAGGGAAATAATCGAAGTAAAAAAGGCTGCGGGGGACAGGATAGTTAAAGTGATAATAGAGACATGTTTCCTTAACTATGATGAAAAGGTGACATTATGCAATATTGCCAAGGAAAGTGGCGCAGACTTCATTAAAACCTCTACGGGCTTTGGCAGCGCAGGGGCAACTATAACCGATGTCAAGCTCATCAGAAAAATCATAGGGCCCGATATGGGGGTGAAGGCGGCAGGGGGCATAGGGGACTTTGAAACTTTTAAAGACATGGTAGAAGCGGGGGCAAACCGTATAGGAAGTAGCAACGGAATAAGAATATTACATGAGTTCGTACAGAAATATCAGGAGGAGGATTTATAATGGCAATGAATGAGTACGCTTACAAAAAAACGCATATAGGCCGCATACCCCATGGCTCGGACCTTCTTAAGGGGTTAACGGAATTTGTGACAAAAAAGGATATAAGGTGCGGCAAACTACAGATGATCGGTGCGGTAAAGCGGGCGGTATTAGGGTTTTACGATAGTAGCAATGGACAGTATAGGGACATTCTATTTGAAAAGCCCATGGAGGTTTTAAGTCTTATGGGGAACATCACGACGAAGGATGGTAAACCCTTCATACACGCCCATATAACGCTCGGGGACGATAAGGGCCATAGCTTCGGAGGCCACCTTGCGGAAGGTACGATTGTTTTCGCGGCGGAGGTTATAATCAATGAGTTTGAGGGGGAGATCCTTGAACGCAAATACGACGAAACAACGAAACTGGCCCTGTGGGATATGTAAAGGAGCGGGGCTATGGTCTAAGGATACCCGGAGTATAATTGAGGTACAAATATTTACAGGAAATCTGTAATAATTATGAAGTGTTACAATTATATTAAATTTTCATCAAAGGGTATGACAAAATAGGCCCCTATGATATAAAATGGATGGAGAACATTGTATCCAGGGGGTCTTTAGCATGGGAAAATCCAGATTAGTGTCGATAATAGTGGCGGCGTCAATAGTTTTATTACATAGCACAGCGGTTTATGCAAACCTCGCAGAGGAACAAAAAAAACTTGAGGAAATACAACGGGAGATGCAAGATAGGCAAGGGGAGCTTAAGGACATCCAACAGCAGAAAAATAGCCTCATTAAAGAGTTAGAAAGGCTGAACAACCAATTAAACGAGGCGGAGAATCAATTAGGCCGGGTAGAAAGGGATATTGACGCTACCAGAAAAGAGTTAGAAAGGGTTGCCGCGGAGTTAGAAGAAGCCCAAAAAGAGCTAGAGAAAAGGGATGACCTTTATAAACAAAGGCTCAGAACTATGTATAAAAACAGCGGCTACGGCTATCTGGAGGTACTCCTTAACGCGGAGAGTTTTTCGGATTTTGTTTCCCGATTTTATCTTGTAAGTAAAGTTGCGGATTACGATATCTCCATACTAGAGGAGCTAAAGGGATACCGGGATTTAGTACAGGCTAAGGAGGACGAAGTTAAGGAAAAAGAAATAAAGATGCTAACCCTTAAAAACAATCTCCTTAGGCAGAAGGAAGAGATTAAAACCGTTACTGCCAGCAGGAATAGTGCCCTAGCCAGGGTAAAAAACGACGAAAAAGAATTGGACAAGATGTTGGCGGAGCTCGAAGAAACCTCAAGACAGATAACGCAGACAATACTTAGTCTTACCCAGGGCGGCGAATTCGTAGGCGGGAAGTTTGTATGGCCGGCCCCGGGCTATACTTATATCACATCGGACTACGGATGGCGGTTGCATCCCATATACAAGACGAACAAGTTCCATTCCGGCATAGACATACGCGTTCCCTGGGGCAAAAAAGTAGTGGCAGCGGGAGCCGGGAGGGTAATATATTCCGATACCTACGGCGGATACGGTGAAACGGTGATGGTGGACCACGGCGGCGGGATAGTAACCCTCTATGCGCACAATTCGAGCCTTAAGGTCAAAGTCGGGGCGGTTGTCGCCGCAGGGACGACCATAGCATTATCGGGAAGTACCGGCGTATCCACAGGGCCGCACCTGCACTTCGAGGTTAGAAAGGATGGAGAGGTAGTTAACCCCAGACCATGGTTAGGAATATAGCCTGCACAGAGTGCAGGTTTTTCTTTTTTTTGTTAAAATGGTATACTAGACTGAGAAAACCGCTATAAATAATATGCCAAAAATGATTGCACAAAAACCTAAAAAGTGCGTTTAAAACTTATGGGCCACAGAGAAGCGGCTGATGTTTAGAGATATGATAACCGAGGCTTTATGTTAACAAGTATAAACGGCGGCAAAATTCATCGGTAAAGCAACTATACTAATTGCATAGGGAGGGACAATCTTTGGAAAGGATAGAGGAATATAAAAAAGCGGCGGAATTTATAAAGGATAAACTTGAAAGGAAAACTACTATCGGTATGATCCTAGGTTCCGGATTAGGCTATTTAGCGGAATGTTTCGAAAATAAAAAAATGATCGAATATACAGACATTCCAGGGTTTCCCCTATCGACGGTAAAGGGACATGCGGGACGGTTAATATCCGGCAAACTTATGGGAAGGCACGTTATAGCAATGCAGGGCAGGTTTCATTACTATGAGGGCTATACCATGGACAAGGTAGTATTTCCAGTACGGGCATTAAGGCTTACGGGCGTAGAAAAGCTTATAGTTACAAATGCCGCGGGGGGCATAAACAGGTCCTTCGAAGCCGGTGATTTGATGGTTATAACGGATCACATAAATATGATGGGACATAACCCCCTTATCGGTCCGAATGTAGATGAGCTAGGAGAGAGGTTTCCCGGTATGACTAAAGCCTACGATAAGGGATTCGTCGATATTGCCCTAGCCTGTGCAAAGGAACTTAGGTTAGGAATAAAGAAGGGGGTCTACTGCGGCGTCACGGGCCCTAGTTATGAAACCCCCGCGGAGATAAAAATGCTCAGAATTATCGGCGGCGATGCAGTAGGCATGTCCACGGTACCGGAGGTTATCGCCGCAGCCCATTGCGGTATGAGGGTGCTAGGTATCTCCTGTATAACCAATATGGCCGCGGGGGTATCGGATCATGTACCGAGTCATGAAAAGGTACTGGAGGTAGGACAGAAATCCCAGGCAAAGTTCGTGGCGTTGCTTAAAGAAATATTAAAAAGGCTTTAATGTATTAATAATTTTGTGTCTTTTATGCATCTGTCGTATAAGTGGCGGAAAAATTGTCGGAGGGATGATTTTTTTAAGGTTTTAAAGGGGTAAAAAACCGATATGGGGGGTCATGGCGTTTATTTAAAATCACTTAGGATCCAACCCAAAGATCGGGTTTACGGTACAGGATAAAGGCTGGAGGGAAAGAATTATGGGATCGCTAAACGAGCGGTCTTTTTTTTATGGTTATATTTTATATAAAAAATGGATATAAACAGTAGGGAGGTTGCAATGTATTCCAATACATGGTATAGTTCTGACTTGTGTTGGTTTAAGTTTCCATAAGCAGGAGGAGAAAATGATGATAAAAGCACAAAGGGCAGTATTCTGGGCCGTCATTTCAATAACGGCGATGATACTGCTAACGGGGGGACAGGATAGCGTTAAACCTATAGAGGATACTTATCTTAGTGCCCCGGGGGTAACGCCTTTACAGGATCAAAGGATGATGCCCGCTGCATTAAGCCCAGGGGCCGTAGTAAGCCGAGGCGCAAAGGGGATAGATAAGGATAAGGAGGAGGACCTTTACCTATTAGCAAAGATAATAGAGTGTGAAGCCCGCTATGAGCCCTATGACGGTAAGGTAGCGGTCGGGGCTGTTGTACTGAATAGGGTTATGAGCGAAAACTTTCCCGATACTATAAAGGGCGTAATATACCAAAGGGGCCAATTTCAACCGTTAACCGATGGCGGATGGAAGAACAAAGAACCCGGTGAAGAGGCCTATAGAGCCGCTATGGATGCCTTAGCGGGGGAAAAACCCGCGGGGGATAACGGGCAAACCGTAGGGAATGCACTGTTTTTTATATATGAAAACCTTGCAGGCAAGGGTGCTGCCAAATGGTTTAGGGAAAGGTTAGAATACGTAACGACTATAGGCAACCATGACTTTTATTGCCCCTAGGGGTTAGATTATACTAAGGGGATTATGAATCTAGAAACGTCTCTAGAATAGGGGACGGTTAATGTCCAGTTTTAAAAGGGACAATTCCGGCCCCTATTTTTTTATTCATAAAAAGTGTAGTATAATAATAAAAAATCCATAGGCGGTGTTTAAAGATGTTAAGATATTTATCCGCGGGGGAATCCCATGGTATAGGGCTTTGCGCGATAATAGAAGGCCTTCCGTCGAATATGCCCATAGACCTTAAAAGTATTAACGAGGTCCTTGCCGAAAGGCAAAGGGGAAGTGG
Source organism: uncultured Clostridiaceae bacterium (assembly GCA_964508195.1). Taxonomy (GTDB): domain Bacteria; phylum Bacillota; class Clostridia; order Ch29; family Ch29; genus JAAYEV01. The sequence continues at coordinate 180,734 of CAZDSH010000001.1, read as the reverse complement.
CAGGGGCGAAAGGATGCAGATCGAAAAGGATAGCGTAAGGGTGCTATCAGGGATGAGGGGTGGTTACACCCTGGGTAGCCCCCTTTGCCTATATATAGAAAATAAGGACTGGGAGAACTGGAAGGACGCAATGGTTGCCGAAACGGTGGCCGCCATTGACGAACCCATAAAAAGGCCACGCCCGGGGCATGCGGACCTCGCCGGGGCCATTAAATATAATCATAGGGATATAAGGAACGTCTTAGAAAGGGCCAGCGCCCGGGAAACCGCTATAAGGACCGCAGTAGGTGCCGTGGCCCTACAGTTGTTGCAGCAGTTTGATATAGGGATAGAAAAGAAAGTAATAAGCATAGGCGGTATACGGCTTGGCGACGATGCATCGGAAAGCTCGGCAAAGGGGATTATCAAAGGTGCCCGGGAAGACGGGGACACCCTGGGGGGTGTATTGGAAATAACGGCTACGGGGTTACCCCCGGGGCTAGGCAGCTATGTCCATTACGATCGGAGGCTAGATGGCAAACTGGCTAGGGCCCTTATGAGCATTCAGGGTATAAAGGGTATCGAAATAGGTATGGGCTTTAAGGTAGCGGATCTTAGGGGATCCCAGGTACATGATGGGATATTCTACAATGGGGATGTAGGGTATTACCGAAAGACCAATAATGCCGGCGGCCTAGAAGGGGGCGTGACGAACGGAAGCCCATTAGTTCTGCGCTGCGCCTTTAAACCTATACCCACCCTGGCAAAACCCTTACCAAGCGTTGATATGGAAACAAAGGAAGAGGTTAAGGCGGTGTACCAGCGTTCAGATGTATGCGCTATAGACGCTGCAGCGGTGGTAGCGAAGGCCGCGGTAGCCTGGGAAATAGCTAAGGAGCTTTGTGAAAAGTTTGCAGGGGATTCCTTAGATTGTATGGGCGCAAATTATAAAAGTTATATCGAATACATAGGCACGAGGTAGCTGGCAATATATTATTAAATCTGATAAAATTAACGGTATAGCACAATTTCCAGCTAGGGGAATTGTTTTAACAAATAAAAACCTAAAGGGGTTAGGAGGAGAATGTATGAGCGGTAAAAAGGTATCCATTGGACTTTCCAATAGGCACTTACACGTAACACAGGAACACCTCGACAAACTCTTCGGTGAGGGGCATCAGCTGACGGAGTTTAAAATTTTAACCCAACCGGGGCAATACGCCTGTGAGGAAAAAGTAGACATAGTAGGGCCGAAGGGGACGCTTAAAGGCGTTAGGATTCTAGGTCCCGTAAGGAGTGCAACACAGATTGAGATATCGGTATCGGATTCCTATAAGCTAGGGCTTAAGGTTCCGGTAAGGGATTCCGGGGACATAGAGGGTACCCCCGGCGCAAAGATTATCGGGCCAAAGGGTGAGGTAGAGCTGGATAAAGGCGTTATAGTAGCGGCAAGGCATATTCACATGCACCCTGACGATGCGAAGGCCTTTGGCGTAGAGGATTTCCAAAGGGTTAAGGTCAGGGCCGAGGGTATGCGAGGTCTCGTATTTGAAAATGTACTTATAAGGGTAGCGCCAAACTTTGCACTGGATATGCACATAGACGTGGAAGAAGGCAATGCAGCGGGCCTTAGCAACGGCGATATGGTAGAAGTGATCACCGATTAATAGGCATTAAGATCCAGAAGAAAACATCTTTTTGGGAGGACCCGGGAATATCCCGGGTCCTCATTGTTTTTTTGTGTTATTTATACGGGAGCCATGGCATAAATATTAGTTAGAAAAGGAAGGAGGGGTTTTATGAGGGCTGGTCTAGGTTTAAAAAATTTGTTGTTAATGTTCCTCGGGCTTTTAATGGGCTTTTCTATCGCCATGGCTATGGCTCTGCAGGGTGTTTCGCAATTAATAGAGATTATTCTTTTGTGCTCAATATTTTTTACCCTTATGGTTTTAATAAAAAAGCGTAGGGGAAAGGTAATGATGGTACTGGGTATTGCGGGGATCACGATTTGTGGGTACCTTTTATGCGCTCTTTTGTTTTGTGTATCCCCGGTTAAAACTAGCGTAAGCGAGATATGTCCATCGGAAAGGAGGGAAGAGATAGCCCTATTGCTCCTTTCGCCCGGGGAGCTTAGCGAATACAATTATAAGGATGTGTTGTATCGGTTAAACATAAAAAGAAAAGTAGGTATGGACGGCGTAAGATGGTGGAATATGCCCGTTAGAGCATTACAGTTAAAACGAAACATTAAAGGGACCGATTGGGGATATTGTATCGGAACCGGTGAAAACCTGTACAATGAACTCAGTAAAAGGATCGGCGATGAGTTTAGGCTATACAGGGCAAACCTCTTCGGGCCGCCCTTTATTGAAACATCGGTGGGGGATATTTTAAATGATGGGTATAATAAAATAATCGTGTTAAATAACTTATTAGTAGAGCAGCCCTATAAAGGGATAATAGATGCCAAAATATTAGACACGATAAACAAAAGCGGTATAAAAGCCGAAGTAAAGTTTACATTTCCCCTTTGGAATCATGATGCACTTATTTCCTATTACGAACAACGTATTATAGAAGGGGCCCGGGGAAGGGACCCGGACCAGATAGGGATTGTGTTGGTAGCGACGGGGAATGACAAAAAAATTCGAAAAAGATATCCCGAGGCCGTTAAACGGGAAGCAGTTTTCTATAATAAGATTAAGGAGAGCGTAATGAAAAACGGGTATGAGAATAAAAGGATAAAGGTTGCTTACCTACGTCATAGGCGGCCTGGGATAAGGGATGCGGCGGATTCTCTTATGGAACACCAAATAGATAAACTCATCGTAGTGGCCGCGGGGTTTGAAAGCTTGGATTTGAACGTTCAAAGGACGTTGCCTAGGACTCTGGAAAAGCTAAACCTACCGGAATATATGGATGTGGAGTTTATAGGTCCCTGGGGGGATAGCGAACATTTAATAGACGCACTGATAGAAAGGCTTGAAATGGCGTGGGATCTGTTCGAGGATTAATATCGCCGGTTTTTGGCCTTGTAAGGGCAATTTTTATAGGTCTTTATTGAATCCAAAGAAGGGATTCATGGTTATATGGATAAATATAGAGTTAACTCTTAATAATATTATAAATTAAGGTATATAGGCATCTACATACAAAACAAGGGATAACACCCTTAAGGGACATAGAAAAGGAGGACAACGGATGGAGGGTATATACTACAAAGAACGGCTTGGAGAAGGGATCAATTTATATCTTATTAGGGAACCGAAATTCAAAACAGTTTCAGTAAACCTTTTGGTTCACCGGTCCTTAGATGTAAATACGACGGGCAATGCACTGCTACCCCGTGTGCTTAAACGGGGTAATGAGGATTTAAGGGATATGGGGGCTATTGAAAGATTCCTGGGAAAGTGCTATGGCGCCTCGTTAAACGTGGATGTGTTAAAAAAAGGTGATGTGCAGTTAATCTATATGGGTAGCGATGTGATAAGCGATAAGTATACTATTAAGGGTGAAGGTGTAGTAGCCGATATACTGCACTTTTTAACGGGGCTTATAGAGAGGCCGCTCATTGAAGGGACAGGCTTTAAGGAGGAATACTTTAATCAGGAGAAACACAATCTCGGAGAACTGATAAATTCGAGGATAAACGATAAGATTCAGTACTCTATAGACCGATGTTACGAGGAGATGGCCAAGGGGCAGCCCTTCGGCAGGTATAGATATGGTGGTACGGAAGAACTAAAGAGCCTGACCCCCGAGGGGTTAGCGAGGCATTACGAGGATATTATAACCGAGGCCCCTATAGATATATTCGTAGTGGGGGATGTAGATATAGCCGATCTGAAACCCTTTTTGGACAATCCGCCGACCCTTAAAAGGCTGGATATAAAATATCCACGGCAGGATGTATTATCCATCGAACAGGATAAACCTAGGGAAGTAATTGAACCTATGGATGTAAGCCAAGGTAAAATTACGATAGGTTATACCACCGGCGTGGATTATGCCGATGTCCGATACGTTCCCATGTTGGTTTATAACAGCATACTAGGGGGAGGGGCACATTCAAAGCTCTTTAACAATGTCAGGGAAAAGGCTAGCCTTGCCTATTATTCCTTTTCCCGGTTAGAGAGTTTTAAAGGACTTATGGTCATAGGTGCCGGTATTGAGATAGATAATTACGACAAAACCCTTGGCATAATAAACGAACAGTTAGACGAGATGCAAGGGGGTAACATATCGGATAGCGAGCTTACCGCGGCAAAAAAGGCGCTGATAAACGGTATTCATTCTATGCAGGACAATCAATTACAGATCGTAGATTTCTTAATAAACAAAATTGTATCCGGCCACGACATGACCCCAGAGGTACTGGTAGAGAGGATAGAACAGGTGACAAAGGAAGATGTAACGGGCATAGCCGACGAAATAGAACATGTCGTTACATATTTCTTAACTAGTAATAAAAGGGCCGTGAAGGAGGAAATAAAAAGATGACAGTATCCTTTAAGGAAATGAATATGGATAGGATAAGGGAAAAGCTATATTATTCAAAATTGGACAGCGGTCTTAAAGTTTTTTTGCTCCCTAAAAAGGAGTATTCGAAACAATTTGCCCTATTTGCTACGAGGTTTGGTTCCGTGGATATGAAGTTTATAGTTCCCGGTGAGGAACATATAACGGAGGTACCGGCGGGCGTAGCCCACTTCCTCGAGCATAAGCTCTTCGAGGAAGAAGGGGGGAATGTATTCGACCGGTTCTCAAGGTTAGGCGCCTCCGCCAACGCCTACACGGGCTTTACGAATACCGCGTACCTTTTTTCCTCTACTAAAAACTTTTACGAGTGTTTAGAAGTGTTACTGGGGTTTGTGCAGGAACCCCATTTTACCGATGAAAATGTGGAAAAGGAAAAGGGGATCATTGCCCAGGAGATCAAAATGTATGATGATAACGGCGAATGGAAAAGCCTTTTTAACATGCTTCAAGGCTTGTATCATGAACATCCCGTAAGGGTTGATATCGCCGGGACCGTTGAAAGTATAACTAGTATAGATAGGGATATATTATACAAATGCTACAATACTTTTTATCACCCGGACAATATGGCTTTGTTTGTAGTAGGGAATATAGATGTGGAAGATACCCTAGATTTGATAGATAGAAGCATAAAGACGGGGGCGGATAAGAGGGCGGATAGCATAAAAAGGTTCTATCCGAAGGAGCCGGAAAGTGTCCGCGCAGAAAGGACAAAGCAAGCCCTGGCCGTGGCCCAGCCCCTTTTCAATATAGGCATTAAGGATACCGAAAAGGAGTTATCGGGGAAAGAACTTTTTGAAAGGGAAATAATGACTTCGGTTTTACTGGAGATGCTATTCGGAAAGAGTTCTGAACTGTACCAAAGGCTATATAATGATGGCCTTATAAACGATAGCTTTAATTTCGATTTTGTGGGGGAGACGAATTATTCCTATTCCATGGTAGGGGGCGAGTCCCCTGATCCTGATAGGCTTTTTGATATGATTAAAGGGTGGATCATGGATACGGAACAAAATGACCTAAAACAGGAGGAATTTCTTCTGGCAAGGAACAAGCTGTTAGGTAGATACCTGAGGAACTTCGATAGGTTAGAATATATAGCCTCTAACTTCATTTCCTACCACTTTAAGGGGGCAAGCTTTTTGGATTTTATCGGGATATTAGAGGGGATAGAGTTAGAGGCCGTAAGGGAAAGGTTTAAAGGGCATATAAAGCCTTGGGTTTCTTCCCTATCAATAATTTCGCCGCAGTAGAAAAAAAGGGGGGTACGATATGAATCCTGTGGCTTTTGAAATATTCGGTATAGCCGTCAGGTGGTACGGCATTATTATGGCCGTCGGCATAGTATGCGGTCTTTTGTATGCCTTGAGCGAGTCTAAAAGGGTCGGTATGGATGAGAATATAATACTGGATCTCGTTATATTCGCAATACCCTCGGGTATTATAGGGGCAAGGCTTTATTATGTATTTTTTAACTGGGAGTACTACTCAATGAATCCTAAGCAGATATTAAATATAAGGGGTGGGGGTTTAGCTATTCATGGTACCCTCATAGCAGCGATCATCACGGCGGTTATATATACAAGGGTAAAGGACGTAAACTTTTGGGCCTTGGTCGATGTTGCGGCCCCGGGCCTTATACTGGGACAGGCCATCGGACGGTGGGGTAATTTTGTAAACCAGGAGGCCCATGGCGTGCCTACGGATCTGCCCTGGGGAATAATGGTTGACGGTCTCAGGGTGCACCCTACATTTTTATACGAATCCCTTTGGAACCTTTCAATATTTTTGATACTCCTAGGGTACCGTAAAAGGAGAAAAACAAGGGGTAACATATTTTTATTATATTTAATTCTTTATTCCGTAGGAAGGTTTTTTGTAGAGGGGTTACGGACGGACAGTCTCATGCTTGGGAATATAAGGGCCGCCCAATTTGTGAGTATAGGCGTAATAATAATCGGGACACTTATTATGTTCTACAGAAATAAGGGAGCATTAGAATAATTATAAATTATTCTAACGTTTAAATTATAAAGCACCGATGTATGATAGGGCTATTCCACGACGGATTATAAATCGTACATCGATGCTTTTTTAATTTTAAATTTTTTAAAATAAGCAGGAATTCAGAAAGTTATATAGAATTAAATAAAAAAGTGGGTAGATGTGGTACGAAGTGGGGAACAGTCCCTAAATGGGGTGGCATAGTGTTTATAGGCGAGTTCTATCACTCCCTGGATAATAAAGGAAGGCTTATTATACCGTCTAAGTTCAGAGAGGATCTAGGCGAGATATTTGTATTGACTAAGGGCCTCGATAATTGTCTTTTCGTCTACCCCCTTATAGAATGGCGTAATTTTGAAGAGAAGCTCAAAACCCTTCCCCTTACATCCAGGGATGCAAGGGCCTTTGTTAGGTTTTTCTTTTCGGGGGCTGCGGAATGTGAACTTGACAAACAAGGTAGGATACTGCTCCCGGCAAATCTAAGGGAGTACGCGGCAATAGAAAAGGATGCTGTAGTTATAGGGGTTTCTACTCGGGTGGAAATCTGGAGCGTGGAGGGATGGGATCTATACAGCAGTGATACAATAAAGGAATACGATAAAATCGCAGAAAATATGGAGCGCCTTGGGATATGATCAAGGGTATTAGATCGGACCGGAGATGAATAATATGACGCCTGAACATAGGCCGGTATTGTTAAGGGAGATTGTTGAATATTTAAACGTAAAACCCGGGGGCACGTATGTTGACGCTACCCTAGGCGGAGGCGGACACTCCCTAGAGATTTTAAAAAGGTTAGATACAAAGGGTAGACTTATAGGGATTGACAGGGATCCCTTTGCCCTAAAGATATCCCGGGAGAGGTTGGCGGCCTATTCCGATAGGACGATCTTGTTACATGGGAACTTTAAGAACATAAAATCCCTTTTAGGCGACCGCAATATAACCCATGTAGACGGTATAGTGATGGATTTAGGCGTGTCCTCATTCCAATTGGATAAAGGTGAACGAGGGTTTAGCTATATGCAGGATGCGCCCCTTGACATGAGAATGGATAGGGGACAACCCTTAGACGCTAAGGAGATCGTGAATAGTTATGATGAGGCGGATCTGACTTCGATAATCAGTACATTCGGGGAAGAACGGTGGGCGAAAAGGATAGCACAGTTTATAGTGCGCGGTAGGGATAGGGCCCCCATAGAAACTACCGGGCAGTTGGTGAGCATAATAAAAGCTGCCATACCTGCATCGGCTAGGAGAAGGGGACCACATCCCGCAAAGAGAACATTCCAAGCCCTTAGAATAGCGGTAAACGACGAACTGGAAATATTAGAGGATGCAATAAAGGACGGGGTACAGCTTTTGAAAACCGGCGGCAGGATCTGTGTGATCACCTTCCATTCCCTCGAGGACAGGAAAATAAAAAGGACCTTCAGAGAATTAGAAAACCCATGCACCTGTCCCCCGGAAATACCGATTTGCGTATGTGAAAAAAAACCGATAATAAAGATAATCAATCGCAAATTGATAGTCCCGGATAAAGACGAGATCCATAAGAACCCAAGATCTAGGAGCGCCGGGCTAAGGGTTGCCCAAAGGCTATGAAAGTTCTAATTGCATCAAGGGGTGAATAAAAATGATAGTAGCAAGGCAAAGGCAATACTATCAAACTATACCCGGCGAGGCTCAGAGACCGGATATAAAAAAAAGAAAACCGATCCGGAAAAAAAGGGTCGGCATTAGAAGAAGGGCATTGATCAGGGTTTGTGTAATTTTAGCTATTGGGATTCTGGTCATTTCACGCTTTGCCGTTATATCGGAACATAACTTTAGGATAAGGGCCATGGAAAAGGAATTAGCGGAACTGCACAAGGAAAATGAAAGGTTACAGCTTCAGCGCGCCCGGGTTATGGATATAAACAGGTTAGAACATTATGCCCTTCATCAGTTAGGTATGATTTATCCCGATAGCAGGGATATAATTTACGTCGCAGTGGAAAAGTCAAAGGAGGATTTGCTGTACGCAAAAGAACCCGAAGAAGCGCAAAAGGCTGGTATTTTAGATAACAGATTGTTTTCGTTCCTTACGAATACAATAAATAAAATTTTTAAAAGGCCCTAGGCCCCTTAAAATCCTTTAAATATAAAAGGGGCAAAAATATAACCGTTCATAAGTATTATTGTAGGGGCTAAGGGGGAAAGAAAGTGGCTACTTTGGAGATAAGGCATAAAAAAAGGCTTATATTTTGCCTTTTTACAGCGCTTTTTCTGTTTTTCGCCTTATTTCTGAGGCTTGCTTGGATACAGGTGGTATGCGGCGATAAGTACAGGGATATGGCGGTGGAACAATGGCGAAGGGATATACCTATCCCATCTAAGAGGGGTATAATATATGATAGAAATGGAAAAAAACTAGCTATAAGCGCTAGCATAGAGACTCTGTACGTAAGACCTATAGAGATAAAGGATGTTGAGAACGTATCCTACAGACTCGCAGAGGTGCTGGGCATGGACAGAGAGGATGTACTCGACAGGCTTACACGGAAAGTAGATACGGTGCTTTTAAAAAGGCGAGTGGAGAAGGAAATTGTGGATAGCATAAGGGATATCGAAGGATTGTACCCCGTGGACGATAGTAAAAGGTATTATCCCAACAGGAACTTTGCCGCCCATATACTGGGTTTTACCGGGGCGGACAACCAAGGTTTAGACGGGGTAGAGGCGCTGTTCGACACGTATTTATACGGCCTCCCCGGTAGGAATATATCCGAGACCGATGCCGCAGGCCGCCGGATACCCTTCGGGTTTGATACACAGTACTCCCCAAAGGATGGGTATCACCTTGTATTAACCATAGATGAAGTTATACAGCATTTCGCGGAAAAGGCTGTAGAGGAGGCGGTTATAAATACAAACGCAAAGAAAGGCGCCGCGATTATGATAGACCCTAAAAACGGGGACATATTAGCGTTGACGGTGAAGCCTGATTACGATCCGAATACACCCTTCGATCCGTTAGAAACCGGCGACCAAAGGTCCTGGGAAGGGCTTTCGGCGGAGGAACTAAGGGATGAGAGGTTAAAGATGTGGAGGAATTATGCCGTATCCGATCTGTATGAGCCCGGTTCTACATTTAAAATAATCACTACCGCAGCGGGGCTAGAGGAAGGAGTAATCGCGCCAGAGAGCACTTTTTACTGTAAAGGATTTATTAGCGTCGGCGGACGGAACTTAAAATGCTGGAGGAGTTACGCGCCCCACGGGCACCAGACCTTTGTAGAGGCGGCACAAAATTCATGTAACCCTGTCTTTATTGAAGTGGCCCAACGTCTAGGTAAGGAGAAATTCCTCGATTATATAAGGGCCTTTGGCTTCGGTGAACCAACGGGTGTCAAATTACCCGGCGAGGCATACGGCCTTGTAATGGAATCGAAGAGCGTAGGACCCGTGGAGCTGGCCAATATGGGTTTCGGCCAAGGAGTGGCCGTTACTCCTATACAGCTTGTAAGCGCAGCGGCGGCTATCGCCAATGAAGGTATGTTAATGGAACCTAGGATCGCCCTCGGGCTTAAGGACGGGGAAGGTAATACCGTCCGGGAATTTGCGCCTAAATTCAGAAGGCAGGTTATTTCGCCACAAACGGCGCGAACAGAAATGCAGATACTGGAGACAGTGGTATCAGCGGGTACTGGTTCCAACGCATATATACCGGGTTTTAGGGTGGCGGGTAAAACTGGTACAGCACAAAAAGTAGTCGATGGCAGGTATGTCCAAGGTAGATACGTTGCCTCTTTTATCGGGATAGCCCCTGCAGACGATCCGAAGGTAGTGTTGCTCGTAGTCATTGATGAACCAGATCCCGGGAACTATTACGGGGGCCAGATAGCGGCACCGGTAGTAGGTAGTATATTAAGTGATACATTAAGATATTTAAAGGTACAACCGAGGTATACGGAGGACGAGGCGGAAAAATTAATCCAGGAAAGGATTTCCGTGCCCGATGTTGTGGGCATGCCTTTACAGGATGCAATAAAGGTTTTAAGCGATAGAAATCTTCAGTATCAGGTAGTGGGAAATGTAGTGGAGGAGGGCCTTAACCCCATAGTTGACCAGACTCCTAAACCTGATATAATGGTGTCGGAGAAATCCATAGTGCTACTATATCTTGAAGACTATAACCACCAAAACCGGGAGGTATAGTGGAAATAGAGGTAATTATATGAAAGTTTCAGATTTATGGAGTTTTATAGAGATAATCGAGATCAAAGGTAGGCCGGATGCAGTAGTCACCGGGGTGAGCTATGATTCCCGGGAAATAGAACCCGGCTATTTGTTTGTTTGTATTGACGGCTTTAACTGGGACGGGCACGATTTTGCAAAACAGGCCGTAGAAAAGGGTGCTAGGGTACTCGTGGTCCAAAGGGATATAGAGGTTGACAGCAAAGATGTCACGATAGTAAAGGTAAAGGATTCCCGTAAGGCTATGGCCGCAATAGGCCACGTGTTTTATGGGTTCCCTTCGGAGAAGTTAAAAGTTATAGGCGTTACCGGTACTAACGGCAAAACAACAACTACCTACTTGATAAAGTCCATATTAGAAAGTGCAGGGCATAATGTAGGCCTTTTAGGTACTATCTCTATAAGAATAGGGGATAGGGAAATCCCCGCTATGCGGACTACACCGGAATCCTTGGATCTGCATCGGTTGTTTGCGGAGATGGTAAGGAGTAAAGTGGATTATGCAGTGATGGAGGTGTCGTCCCATTCCCTGGATCTGGACAGGGTGGGTTATGTGGATTTCGATTACGGAATATTTACAAACCTTACCCGGGATCACCTTGATTTTCATGGAAACATGAAAAATTATCTAGAGGCAAAGCTCAAGCTATTTAAATCCACGGACCGATATAATATAATAAACGCCGACGACCCATCGGGGGATGTCATAGCAAAACGGGTGAGAAATCTCCCTACGGGTATCCTTACCTTTGGTATCAAAAATAAGTCGGATTTTAGTGCAAAGGATATAGACGTTGATGCTAAGGGAGTCAGGTACAGGCTGGTTTGGAAGGGTAACAGCCTGCCTATAGAGGTTAAAATACCCGGCACAATAAGCGTGTATAACAGCCTTGCTGCGGCAGCGGTGCTTATAACCGATGGCATTAACCCTGAACACGTACAAGAAGGGTTAAAGAATGTAAAGGGTGTACGGGGTCGGTCGGAAACCTTGGATACGGGATTAGGCTTCAGCGTTATAATAGATTATGCCCATACCCCCGACGGCCTGGAAAACATACTTTCAACCATAAAGGGTTATGCCCCGGGCAAGGTAATAACTATGTTCGGATGTGGCGGCAACCGCGACAGGGAAAAGCGTCCCATGATGGGGGAAATAGCGGCAAGGCTATCGGATTTTGTTATAGTTACTTCGGATAATCCTAGGAAAGAGGAACCCCATAAAATTATAGAGGATATATTGCCCGGTGTGGAAAGGACCGGAACGAGCTATATATGTATAGTAGATAGGTATAAGGCTATAGAATATGCCCTAGGGCTAGCGGAGGCCGAGGATATAGTAGTCTTGGCCGGTAAAGGCCACGAAATATATCAGGAGTTTGCGGATCATACTATAGAATTCGACGAAAGAAAAATAGTAATGGATATTCTGGAGAGGATAAACGATGATCAAGCTTGATGTCCAGGACATAGTTGCCGCAGTAGAAGGCTCTGTGGTGCATGGCCCCCAGGATGGAAGGATTGATATGATATCCTTGGATACGAGAGCGTTAGAGCCGGGGGGCCTATTTATACCTATTAAAGGCGATAGATTTGACGGTCATGATTTCCTGCACGAGGCTGTAAAAAAAGGCGCAAAGGTAATATTTACCCATAAGGATAACGGATGTTATCGACATGAAGGTGTCACAGTAATACGCGTAAAGGATACGCTGAAGGCACTGCACCGGCTTGCACGATGGTACAGGACAAGGTTTCATGTAGATTTTATCGCGGTTACGGGTAGTGCGGGCAAAACTACTACGAAAAATATAATAGCTACACTTTTAGAGAAAAGGTTTAAAGTTCTAAGGACTCCCGGTAATTATAATAACCAGATAGGGTTGCCCATGACCGTTATGGACCTTGACTATAGCCACCGACTAGGGGTCGTGGAGATGGGTATGAGCGGTTACGGCGAAATAGAGGAACTAGCGGAAATAGTAAAGCCTAGGGTGGCCGTTATAACTAATATAGGTATGTCCCATATAGAGAAACTTGGTAGTCGTGAAGGCATCCTAAGGGCAAAGATGGAGATATTCCAAGGGATGGATAAGGATTCCATAGCGGTAATAAACGCCGATGATGAGCTCCTTAGGACGGGTTGTAAGGATTTGGATATACCGATAGTGTACTATGGGCTTAGGGAAGGCGATTTCAGGGCTAAAAAGGTGCTATCGAAGGGTGTAGAAGGTATGGCCTATACTCTTTTGGCCCGGGGTGAGACCTTTGATGTGGTATCGCCGTTACCGGGTATCCATAACGTATACAATTCCCTAGCCGCCATAGCGGTGGCAAGGCACTTTGGTATCGGCTTCGACGAGATAATTGATGCCCTAGGATATCTCGAAGGTGAGAGTATGCGCCTTTCTATACATAGTGCCCCCGGCGGCGTTAAGGTAATAAACGATGCCTATAATGCCAGCCCCGAATCCATGGAGGCTGCATTAAAGGTACTAAAGGATGCGGCGGGCAAACGGAAGATCGCTCTGTTAGCGGACATTTTGGAGATGGGCAGGTTTAGCGAAGATGGGCATCGGTTTGTAGGAAGGATCGCTGCGGAGACCGGCGTGGATGTTCTAATAACGGTGGGACGTAAAAGTAGGTTTATTGCGCTAGAGGCAAAGAAAGCGGGGATGAAACATGATAGAGTCTATTCCTTCGACAATAAACGGGGGGCCACGGAACTTCTAAAAAGTTTCATTGAAAGGGGAGACATTGTTTTAGTTAAAGGTTCACGGGGTATGCAAATGGAGGAGCTGGTAGAAGAAATACTAGAGAGGGGCCAAAGGGATGCAGGAACATCAACAGATAATTTTCCCGATAATAATTGCATTTCTGATAGTGATAATAATAGGACCTATAGTAATACCGATCTTAGAAAAGCTTAAGATGGGGCAAAGCGTGCGGGGGGATGGTCCAAAAACCCATTTTAAGAAATCGGGAACCCCGACAATGGGTGGCATTATTATAGTGATCGCTGTTTTTTTCTCGGTACTTATAACTGCACAATGGGAAAGGGAAATGATCTTTATACTGATTAGCATCCTAGGTTTCGGAGCCATTGGCCTTGTTGATGACTTTATAAAGGTTGTTATGAAGCGTTCCCTTGGGTTAAGGGCGACCCATAAAATAATCGCCCAACTGGCCCTAGGCATAACGATGACTCTTTATGCTTATAGAGCCCCCGATGTAGGCCCGGCAGTTTTAGTTCCCTTTACGACACGGTTCTGGGACCTTGGCCTGTGGTATATACCCTTTACGACGGTTATTATATTTATTGGTACCGTAAACAGCGTAAATTTTACCGATGGTCTGGACGGGCTTGCAGCCGGTGTTACGATGATCATAATGGCATTTTTAAGCCTTATCGCCCTTAAAACCGGGCAAAAGGAAATAGCTATAATATCCGCCGCTGTTACTGGATCCACATTAGGTTTTTTGAGGTACAACTCCTACCCGGCACAGATCTTTATGGGGGATACCGGTTCCATGGCCCTAGGGGGCGCAGTAGCCGCAGTCGTTGTACTTTTGAAGCTACCCCTTTTATTGGGTATCGTAGGCGGAATATATGTACTGGAAACCCTTTCAATAATTGTACAGGTTATAAGCTTTAAATTAACGGGTAGAAGGGTTTTTTTAATGGCACCATTGCACCATCATTATGAGGTCAAGGGCTGGGAAGAGACTAAGATAGTCATTTCATTTTGGATAATCACTATAGTGCTCGTATTAATAGGAGCCCTTGCTATTAGATGAGGAAGGAATAACGTCATGGCGATAAAGGGTAAAAAGGTGCTTGTAATCGGCCTTGGGATAAGCGGCATACAAACGGCTCGGGTACTATACGGCCTTGGTGCACAGGTGACCGTAAACGATCGCAGGGATGAGGATGAGCTCAAGGGCATAATTAAAGATCTAAGGGGCATAGATATAGATTACGTGTTAGGCAAGCATCCCGTAGAGCTTTCCTCCTGGCCGGACTTTGCGATAATAAGCCCCGGTGTACCGATGGATATTCCTATGGTACAGGGTATATTAAAAAGGGGCCGGGAAGTAATGAGCGAAATCGAACTGGCTCAGCGGCTTACAAAGACGCCTATCGTAGCGATAACCGGTACAAACGGTAAGACTACTACGACAGTCCTTACCGGGGAGATGTTTCGCCTTTCAGGGAGGGGCACCTACGTAGTGGGGAATATAGGTACCCCTATTATAAAACGGGCCGTCACTTCCCGGGCCGAGGATGTATTAGTTGCGGAAATAAGTAGCTTTCAATTAGAAAGTATAAAAGATTTTAAACCAAGGGCCGCGGCGGTATTAAATATTACGCCGGATCACCTGGACAGGCATGGGACCTTTGATAACTATGCAGGTATGAAGGCCAGAATATTTGAAAACCAGGGCCCCGGGGATTTTGCAATACTCAATGCCGATGACCCGATCGTTGCGGCTATGGTGGGTAAGTATAAATCCAAAGTTATATTATTCAGCCGGCGAAGGGTATTAGATACCGGCGTTTTTGTAGAAAAAGGGTACTTGGTATTGAAAAAAAACAACGTCGTTGAAAGGTTATGCGCTGTCACGGATCTAGGGATACCCGGAGCCCATAACCTCGAAAATGCACTGGCTGCGTCGGCCTTGGCATGGTGTATGGATGTGCCGATAAAAAGCATAACCGCTGCATTGCTAAATTTCAAGGGCGTGGAACACCGTCTAGAGTATGTCGGTACTATAAAGGGAGTAAAGTTTATAAACGATTCCAAAGGGACGAATCCCGATGCCTCTTTTAATGCGATAAAGGCCTTTGACGGGCCTATTATAATGATACTAGGCGGCTATGATAAGGGTAGTGACTTCGATGAATTTGTCCAAAGCTTCGATGATAGCGTAAAGGGCGTAGTCCTTATGGGAGATACGGCGGCTAAATTAAAAAAGTCATGTCAAAGGGCGAACTTGAATAATATGTATGTAGTAAAAGATATGGAGGAGGCTGTAAACAGGGCAGCGTCATTGGCAAAGGAAGGGGATACGGTTTTATTTTCCCCCGCCTGCGCAAGTTGGGATATGTATAACAATTTTGAAGAACGGGGAAAAGAGTTTAAAAGGTATGTCAATGCTTTAGGGAGGTTTTCCTAACAGTGAGAGATAGCGCCGTAGATTTTACATTATTGTTCGTGACGATACTCCTTGTAATAATAGGCATAATAATGGTATTTAGCTCCAGCTCCGCCAGTGCCTATTACGTGCATAAGGACAGTTACCATTTCCTTAAAAAGCAAATGGCATGGGCGGTATTAGGCTTTATTTCGATGTTTATATTGTCAAGGCTCAGTTATAAGAACTATGATAGACTGTCTAAGCATATACTGATAGCCGGACTTTTGTCGCTCCTTTTGGTATTCATACCGAAACTAGGGGTTACTATATACGGGGCCACACGATGGATATCCATCGCCGGGCATACGATACAGCCCTCGGAGTTTGCAAAGCTAGCCATAATAATATATACTGCCGGTGCGCTGAACAAAAAAAGGGGCGAGGTACGCAGTTTTGTAAGGGGCGTGGTACCCTTTCTGATTATAACGGGTATAGTATTCGGCCTTATAATGCTGCAACCGGATTTTAGCACCGGGGTATGCATAATGGCTATAGTGCTCATTATGTTATTTATAGCCGGCGTAAACATTGGGCATTTGTTAGGGCTTATTCTACCGGGAATAGCGGCGTTGACGCTCCTTATAGTGACAGAACCCTATAGAATGTTAAGATGGACATCCTTTTTAGATCCCTTCCAGGATCCAAGGGACAGCGGCTACCAGGCGATTCAGTCATTGTATGCCCTCGGTTCCGGCGGATTGTTTGGATTGGGTCTTGGACGAAGCCGGCAGAAATTTTTTTATATACCCCTGCCACAAAACGATTTTATATTTTCCATTATAGGAGAGGAATTAGGATTTGTCGGCTCCGTTACAATCGTGTTTTTATTTATGCTCCTAGTTTGGCGGGGTATCAGAATTGCTATCCATGCACCGGATTTTTTTAGCAGTATGTTGGCTACGGGTATAGTGGCCATGATAGCTGTACAGGTGATAATGAATATAGCAGTGGTGACTTCATCAATGCCCGTTACGGGGATTCCCCTTCCCTTTATAAGTGCCGGGGGGTCATCATTGTTTTTTACACTGTCTGCAGTAGGTATACTGTTGAATATATCCAGGGAAACATCTTTAAACTGGGGCTGATAAAATGAGGGTCATAATCAGCGGGGGCGGTACCGGCGGTCATATATACCCCGCACTTTCTATCGCCGATGCCCTTAAAAGGGAGGACAAAAATACAGAAATCCTGTATATAGGTACCGCCGCCGGGCTGGAAAGCAACCTGGTGCCTAAACATGGATACCCATTTAAAAGCATCAGGGTGAAGGGGTTTAGGCGTAAATTGTCCGCAGATACCATAAAATCCTTTACAGAACTCCTTAAAGGACTCTATGATGCCCATAGGCTTTTGAAAGAATATAAGCCGGATGTAGTAGTAGGCACAGGCGGATATGTAGCGGGGCCGGTGCTTATGGTTGCACACCTTAGGGGTATACCCACGGTGATACATGAGCAAAATGTTCTACCCGGTGCGACGAATAAAATATTAGGACATTTCGTCGATGCCATAGCGGTGAGTTTCGAAGGGGCGGTAAAATATTTCGGCAAAAATGATCGGGTTTTCGTTACCGGTAATCCCATAAGGCAACAGATTGTACGTGGTGACAAATCGAAAGCGATAGAGAAGTTTGGGTTTACATCCCAATTACCTATCGTATTGAGCTTTGGTGGCAGTGGGGGCTCCTTTAGCCTGAATAGAGCAATGGTAGATTTCATCGGTTTTTTAATGAAGAAGGATAGTCTCCAATTGTTACATGCTACCGGTGAAGAACATTTTGAAATCTTTATGCAAAGCCTTAGGGTAAAGGGTATCAATTTAAAAAGTAAAGGCAATATAAAGGTTGTACCCTATTTATACGATATGCCCCGGGCACTTTTGGCGGCGGACCTTGTAATAACGAGTGCCGGCGCGATAACTATAGCCGAAGTGACAATGGCGGGTCTTCCCTCTATACTGATTCCGAAGTCTTACGTAACCGGGAACCATCAGGAACACAACGCCCGGGCACTGGAAAACAAAGGTGCTGCAATAGTGATAACCGAAGCACAGTTAAGGGGAGAGTTGTTGCATAAAGAGGTCTTAAAGCTAATAAAGGACAGGGAGCGGTTGCATAGGATGGGGGAATGCAGCAGGGGCCTGGCTAAGGAAGGCGCCGCAATAAAAATATGCGACATAATAAGGGGAATAGTCAAGGGGTAACACTCTTCGGGATTTTGCATAGTATGAAATATACAATACTGCTTTTTTTCCAAGCGGTTTAAGGCAAAAATCCCGGAGGTGGAACTATAAATGTCATTATACAGGATAATAGGGGGAAAGTCCCTTGCCGGTAATATAGAAATGGAAGGTGCGAAGAATGCTGTGCTCCCCATATTAGCAGCTACCGTACTCAATGGGGACATTAATATAATAGAGAACGTGCCTGCACTTAATGATGTGGTTACAATGCTAGAGATACTAAGTAATCTGGGGTGTTATGTGGAATACCGGGATCGAACCGTTATGATTGATTCCTCTGATATCACTTCAAACAAGATACCCACTGCATTGGTAAAAAAAATGCGATCATCTATAATACTGCTAGGTTCTCTGTTAGGCAGAATGGGAAGGGTTACGACCAGTTATCCTGGTGGTTGTGCCATTGGTGTAAGGCCTATTGATCTGCACCTTAAGGGATTGCGCCAATTAGGTGCAAAGGCGGAACTGCACGGCCAAATAATCTGCATAGGTGAGGACCTTAGGGGAACGGAGATACAGCTTGATTATCCCAGCGTCGGGGCCACGGAGAATATCATGCTTGCGGCGGTTTTGGCAAAGGGCGAAACCATAATAAGGAATGCGGCTAAGGAGCCGGAGATAGTCGATTTACAGGGTTTTTTAAATGCAATGGGTGCAAAGGTGTACGGTGCAGGCAATTCCGTGATAAGGATAGAGGGAGTAAGGAAGCTCAAGGGTTGTAAATATAAGGTTATATCGGATCGTATAGCAGCGGGGACGTACATGGCCGCTGCAGCTTTAACCGGCGGAAAAATAACCTTAGGGGGGGTTATAATAGAGCACGTGCATCCGATTATTGATAAACTAAAGGAAAGCGGATGCATTATAAAGACAAACCGCAATAATTTAAGATTGATCGCACCAAAAAGGTTAAAGGCCGTCGATCTCGTTAGAACATTGCCACACCCCGGGTTTCCCACCGATGCACAGCCACAGTTAATGGCGACTATGTGTACCGCTTCAGGTACGAGTATATTCGTTGAGACTATATTCGAAAACCGATATCGTCATATAGACGAACTTTTAAAACTAGGGGCGGATATAAAGGTAGACGGCCGGATAGCCGTAGTAAGGGGCGTGACCGGATTAAGCGGCGCCCAGGTAACGGCAAAGGATCTAAGGGGGGGTGCCGCGCTAGTGTTAGCGGGTTTAATAGCGGATGGGGTTACCGAGGTGGAGGGCGTTGAACATATTGATAGGGGGTACGAAGATCTCGGGCATAAGTTAAGATGTTTAGGCGCGGAGATTACGACGATACGGGGAGAGGAAGAAAATGCGAAGGAACAAAAAAGGGACTCATAAAAGGGGTATTATTATATTGCTCCTCCTGTTCGCTGTTATATTAGGGTCTTTGCTCATTATGGGGACAAGTTTCTTTTGTATTTCCAATGTTACGGTACAGGGCAACGAGCTTATCAGCCATGACGAAATAATAGAATACGCCCATATCGGCCCGGGGATGAATATTTTAAGGATAAATACAAAGGATGTAGCGGAAAGGCTAAAGGGGCACCCCTTTATAATGGAGGCCGATATAAAAAGAAAGATGCCACGGGAGATAATAATAAATATAAAGGAAAGGAATCTTGTAGGATACATACCCTATATGGGCAGTTACCTCCTTGTAGACGATGAAGCTAGGGTTATAAGCGCAACTTCGCAGCTACCTATCGAGGAATTACCCGTGTTTAACGGTATAAAAGTAAGGGATTTCCAATCGGAAAAGGTTTTAGGTATTGATAATAATATTGAATACGATAAAATTATATATATTTCTAAATATATTAAAAAAAGTATTTCTCAGTACTCGCCAATAGAAGTTGATGTGATGGATTTGCAGGATATCGTTATAAGGCTAGGGGATAGGTTTGTCCTAGGGGTAGGGGATATACGTGAGCTAAGCTATAAACTAGAGTTCAGCAATACCATACTGGAAAAGCTTTATCCCCAGGATGTGGGCGGGGAAATAGATGTCTCCCGCGGGGAAAAGGCCTTCTTCAGGCCTTGGTAGAAATAGGAGGATGAAATGTGAGAAGGATTAAGGCACAGCTTTCAATAGGCATAGTGTGCTTAGCCCTGGGGTTAATGTTAGCCCTCCAATTCAGGAATGTGCAGGATTATGGGGGTATACTCTCGGTACAGAGGGCCCAGGAGCTTGCGAAGGAGCTTAAGGATGCAAGGGCCCAAAGGGATACCCTTTTGCAGCAGATTCGGGAATACGAAAACAGGATATCGGAATACGAGGAATCCGCCGCTAAGGTGAGCGTAATAGCCGAAGGGATGAAAAGTGATTTAGAAAAGGCCAGACTGTTGGCTGGGCTCACAGATGTAGAGGGGCCCGGTATTATAGTCACCCTTTCCGAGGCGCACTTTGATCAGGAGTTTAACGTGTTTTATATACATTATGATAAGCTCCTTAAGGTGCTAAACGAGCTGAACTCCGCCGGAGCCGAAGCCGTATCTATTAACGATCAGCGAGTAATAGCGATGACGGAAATAAGGCTTGCGGGCTCCCATATAAACATAAACTACCAGAGATTTGCTCCTCCCTTCGTATTTAAGGCTATCGGTGATCCCCAGACGCTAGAGGCTGCGCTAAAACTAAAGGGCGGTATAGTCGAGGAGCTCGATTATTACGGAATTTCTGTGAACATAAAAAAAGAACAGGATATGTTCGTGCCCCGGTATAGCAAAGTCCTTGAATTTAAATATGCAAAGCCCGTTAGCAAATAGGGGGAGGCCGTATGAAAAAACTGTTTAAAAATGGTGTGATGTTCTTAGGGGCACTGCTATTAGGGCTTACCCTCACAGTTCAGTTTAAAATACCCCAGGAAGGGATAGGGCTAATAAGCCCCGAGACGGTACCGCAACTTGAGAATGATCTGCACAATACCCTGTCCGAAATAGATGGCCTACATAAGCAGTACATCGGTCTAAGGGCCAGGAACGAAGAATACAAAAAGGCAATGGACGAACAGGGTAACCTTAACGAAGTCTTAGAACAGCAGTTAACCCAGGCGGAGATGCTAGCGGGGCTTACGGAGGTTACGGGGCCGGGCATTGAGATATTGCTAGACGATAGTAGCTGGGAGATCATAGGAGATAATGATCCTAATCTTTTGTTGATACACGATGAGGATATCCTGGCAATCGTCTCAGAGCTTAAGGCGGCGGGGGCCGAGGCTATTGCGATTAACGGTCAAAGGATAATGTTTAATACCGAGATACGATGCGGGGGGCCGACTATAAATATTAATACCGTCAGATATGCACCGCCCTATACAATCGTGGCAATAGGTGAGCCGAACAACCTCTACGGTTATATGAACGATTATGGGAGCGGTTACCTCGATCTCTTGGAATATTACGGGCTGCAGGTGAACATTGAACGGAAGGAAGAATTAATCGTTCCCGGATATACAGGGGCTATGAGCTTTAAATATGTAAAATTACAATAAAAGGGTGAATAAATTGATATTGGCACTTGTTGGACTTGCTTTAGGGGTATTGTTAGGATTATTCTTTCCAATTAATGTACCGGTAGCGTACTCTGCGTACCTTTCTGTGGCTATCCTTGCGGCTTTGGATTCAGTATTCGGAGGTATAAGGGCATTCCTCGAGGATGACTTCGATAGCGATGTATTTATAACGGGTTTTTTCGGCAATGCAATCCTTGCGGCTTCCTTAGCCTATATCGGGGACAGGTTAGGTGTGCCTATATACCTTGCGGCGGTTGTAGTCTTCGGTACGAGGCTGTTCCAGAACTTTGCCACAATCCGACGTCGTATATTTAATATAGGCGAGGATTCGTAAACAAAGGCGTTTGCCATAGATTAATGAAGTAAGGGGCAAAGCTAAAATTGAAATCTATTATTAAGCCGTAATGTTTGGTGAAAGGATAAGCCTAAGGGGGGCAGCGGGATATGGATAGCATTATTGCCGGTTTGGATATAGGGACGTCAAAGATAAGTGCGGTTTTGGCAAAGTCGGGTTC
This sequence comes from uncultured Clostridiaceae bacterium, assembly GCA_964508195.1. Lineage (GTDB taxonomy): Bacteria > Bacillota > Clostridia > Ch29 > Ch29 > JAAYEV01. The sequence continues at coordinate 158,503 of CAZDSH010000001.1, read as the reverse complement.
CGGCGGCGTTCAGATACTAGGTGTTGGGATTAGTCCCAATAATGGTGTCAAAAAGGGCGTCGTAGTCGATATAGAAAGCACAGCATCAGCGGTCAAACAGGCGATGGACCAGCTCCAACACATGGCGGGTATGGAAGTGGGTTCAGTGTTTATAAACATATCCGGCGGCCATATAACGCTATATGAAAATAGGGGTGTAATAGCGGTTACAGCGGAGGATGGAGAGATAACCGACGAGGATGTAGAAAGGGTTATGAAGGCTGCGAGGATATTTGCACTACCCCCGGAGAAGGAAATAATAGATATTGTGCCCCTACAGTTTATAGTGGACGGGTACGATGGTATTCGTGATCCTGTGGGCATGTTTGGGACAAGGCTCGAAATAGATGCCAGCATAATTGCATGCAACAGCACTACCCTTCGAAACCTGATTAGAAGCGTAGAACGGGCGGATCTTAATATAGAGGGTATAGTTGCAGAGCCCCTGGCTCTGGGTGAAGTGTTACTTAGTAAGGATGAAAAGGAGCTCGGGGTATTAGTAATTGATGTGGGAGCGGGTAAGACGGAGTATTCGATTTTCGAAGGCGGCGTATTAAAGGGGGCCGGGTTCATTCCCGTCGGTGGTTACAGCGTTACGAATGATTTAGCCGTTGGATTGCGCATTAACTTTAGCGAGGCGGAAAGCTTAAAAAAACAGTACGGTGTTATAAAGCCTGAATATGCGCAACAGGACACCGTACTCGTTAGGGGGATTTCCGATGACAGCGAACGACAAATAAGCATAGAGGATTTTTGTGAGATCGTCGAAGCGAGGGTCTACGAGATATTTTTCCTAGTAAACCGTGAGATAATAAAAAGCGGCATAAAGACAAGGCTGGCCTCCGGCGTGGTAATAACCGGCGGTGGGGTAAGTTTCCTTAAGGGAAGTAAAGAGGTTGCGCAGGAAGTAACGGGATTGCCCGTCAGAATAGGTATACCTGAATATATAGGGGTAAGTTCCCCGGTATATTCGTCAGGGGTAGGTATAATAAAGTATCTGGCAGGTAGAAAACATTATTATCCCGGTGAAATAGAAGGGGTCACTAAGAATGTTACACTATTCGGTAGGTCAAGAGCAAGGCAGAGACAAAAAGGTAACGTATTAAACCGGCTGAAGGACTTTTTAGATGAATACTTCTAAATATTTTGCGTTTCCTTTAGGTTGAAGACTTGGTTGGAATGCCGATTAAAGGAAGGGGATAATGGCTATGCTGGAGTTTGATTTAGAGAACAATCAATTTGCGGTAATCAAAGTAATTGGCGTTGGCGGCGGTGGCAGTAACGCTGTTAACAGGATGATTGATGCGAGGTTAAAAGGGGTAGATTTTATAGCGGTTAACACCGATAGGCAAGCCCTCTTGTTATCGAATGCCTCCCATAAGGTGCAAATTGGCGAAAAGCTGACAAAGGGCTTAGGAGCCGGGGCTAACCCGGAAATAGGCCAAAAGGCCGCAGAGGAGAGTAGGGAAATCATACATAATTTATTACAGGGTTCAGATATGGTATTCATAACCGCCGGTATGGGCGGCGGCACGGGGACGGGGGCTACCCCGATAATTGCGGACATCGCTAGACAGCTCGGCATATTGACTGTGGGGATCGTTACAAAGCCCTTTACATTCGAAGGACGTAAAAGGGCATTACATGCCAATGAAGGTATAAAGGAGCTTAAGGAAAAGGTCGATACCTTGGTTATTATCCCTAACGATAGGTTATTGCAGATATCCGAAAAAAGGACCTCTATTATAGAGGCCTTTACCATTGCCGATGATGTGCTGCGGCAGGGTGTGCAGGGTATCTCGGATCTTATTGCAGTACCCGGGCTTGTTAATTTGGACTTTGCCGATGTTAAAACGATAATGCTTAACACCGGGATGGCCCATATGGGGATAGGCTGTTCCAATGGCGAAAACCGGGCTGCGGAGGCGGCAAAACAGGCAATCCAAAGTCCATTATTAGAAACCTCTATAGAGGGTGCTAAGGGTGTCCTATTGAACATCACCGGCGGTTCCAACCTAGGGCTGTTCGAAGTAAACGAGGCGGCGGAACTCGTATCTCAGTCGGCGGATGCCGATGCAAATATAATATTCGGCGCGGTTATAGACGAAAACCTTAAGGATGAAATACGAATAACCGTTATCGCGACGGGATTTAGCGATGATAAGCCTAAGAAGACTATTAAAAAAGGAATGGAAAAAAGGACAGAGGACAGTTTGTTTGGCGGTTATGAAGGCATAGATTTAGATGTGCCCACTTTCCTGCGTAAGAAAAGAAGCATAAAATAAAAAAAAGGGCAGGTCCTATGGGATGTTTTGAAAGTATATAGTTTGCTTTTTTTTAATGATGACCGTTCAACAAGTGACAAAGTTTTTAGCCCCCGTGATATATAATGAACATACTGACCAGAGCTGGCGAATAGTAATTATAATATGGGCCGGCTTTGTTCGATTATATTCATGACGGGGGTTAATATGGAAATTTATGCGGACATGCTACTTTTAGAAAATATTATTATAAATTACCTTATACTTTGGTTAACGTCTATTACTTTAAAGATGCATGCCGGTAGGTTTAAAATGTTCATCGCTTCCATAGTGGGGGCGCTTTATGCATTGTTTATATTCTTTCCCGGGTATAAAATATTGCATAGTTCAGTAATGAAGGTACTTTTATCGTTGCTCATTATAATAATAGCCTTCACTCCTTCACGGTTTAGAGAATTTTTAAAACAATTATCGGTATTTTACCTCATTTCTTTTATCCTAGGTGGCGCGGTCTTCGGGCTTTTTTATTTTACTAATACAAGTATTGTGAACGCCGGCGGCGTATTCCTCATTAGGGGTATTCCCCTATCGGTAACAATAGGCGCCGGTGTCGTTACTACAGCGATAATAAGGCTGTGCCTTATGCCCCTTTACAGTTATCTGGAGAAGATGTCCCTTTACTATGACCTTAAGATAAACGTCGGGGATAAATCCGTAGAAGCGATGGGGCTTTTGGATACAGGTAACGAACTTTTCGATCCTATTACAAATTATCCCGTAATAGTGGTGCAGTATTCCGTAATAAAGGGGCTGCTCCATGAAAGCATAAGGGAGATATACGAACAAAACCATGAGGAGGACCTAGAAAGCGTATACGATGGTTTTAAAAAGGCGGATTGGTCATCTAGACTAAGGCTCATACCCTTTTGTTCCTTAGGGAAGGAAAAGGGAATGTTGTTAGGTTTCAAGGCCGACGGAGTAACCGTAGGAAACCGGTATATGCAAAATGTAATAGTGGCGATCTATTCCAAACCCCTATCGGAGAACGAAGAGTATACGGCATTGCTAAACCCGGTATTGATAAGACAAGGGGGGAGGATGTGAAGATGATGACACGCCGATACAGATTTGTTGTTAGGATCTATTTAATAAAACTTTTTCATCGATTAGGGCTTTCACCGCCGGCACGGATATTCTATATAGGAGGTAGCGAAGTATTACCCCCGCCCCTTACAATCGATGAGGAGAAACATTTGGTGTCAAAGCTGAAAGATGGGGAGAAATCCGTACAGACTATACTAATCGAACGTAATCTTAGGTTAGTTGTGTATATAGCGAGGAAGTTCGAAAATACCGGCCTGTGCGTTGAGGATCTAATATCTATAGGGACTATTGGTCTTATAAAGGCTGTGAACACCTTTGATCCGGGTAAGAATATAAAACTTGCTACCTACGCATCAAGGTGCATAGAAAACGAGATACTCATGTATATAAGGAGGAACAATAAACTTAAAGCGGAGATATCCTTCGATGAACCCCTTAACGTGGACTGGGATGGGAATGAACTTCTGCTTTCGGATATACTAGGCACAGAAAACGATATTATTTATAGATGCCTGGAAAAGGAAGTGGATAGGGAACTGTTAGGCCTTGCGATGAAGAAATTAAACGAACGGGAGAAACGGATAATGAAGCTTAGGTTTGGGTTAGGCGGTGGCCAAGAACGTACACAAAAGGAAGTAGCGGACCTTTTAGGCATATCCCAATCCTATATTTCCCGGCTCGAAAAAAGGATAATAAAAAGGTTAAAAAAGGAGATCAGTAGAATGGTATAAACCTATTTTCCGAATATGCCGTATAAGAAAAAACTGCCACCTAAGTAGGCAGTTTTTTTATGTATAAAAGCATCCGGGCAGTGGAATAATCACAGATGTTAGTGGCTGGAAGAAAGAAGGCTGATGCAATGTATATAAACAAAGTGGAAATATGCGGAGTAAACACATCAAAGCTTCCGGTGCTTACCAATAAGGAAATGAGGGCCCTTTTTGCAAGGATGCATAAGGGGGATAAAAGCGCCCGGGAGGAGTTTATCAAGGGTAACCTTAGGTTAGTATTAAGCGTCATCCAAAGGTTTAGCAACCGTGGAGAATACCTCGACGATTTGTTTCAAGTAGGTTGCGTCGGCCTCATTAAAGCCATAGATAATTTTGATTTAAGTCAGAATGTTAAGTTTTCCACCTATGCTGTTCCCATGATAATAGGCGAGATACGAAGGTATCTAAGGGATAATAATTCCATAAGGGTGAGTAGATCTTTGCGGGATATCGCATACAGAGCATTACAGGTACGGGATCAACTCATCCATAAACATTCAAAGGAACCCACTATATCTGAGATATCCAAAGAGTTAGATATGCCTAGGGAGGAGGTAGTATTCGCCCTGGATGCTATACAGGATCCCGTATCATTATTTGAACCGATATACCATGACAGCGGGGATGCCATATACGTTATGGATCAGGTGAAGGATGAAAAGAACGCAGATGAAGTGTGGATGGAAGGAATAGCCCTACGGGAAGCTATGCGAAAATTAAACGAAAGGGAAAAACTGATATTGAACTTACGTTTTTTCGAAGGCAGAACCCAGATGGAAGTGGCGAAGGAAATCGGTATTTCCCAGGCCCAGGTATCACGACTAGAAAAGTCCGCATTAAATCACATGAAAAAGCATATGTAAAGGATCTGTGGCTACGGTTGCAGGTCCTTTGTTTTGCATAAATACCCCTTGTCCCACATATATATAAAGTGTTAATAAAATTATATCCCATTAAAAAAAGAATATTAAGGCGGTGTATTACATGATAAAGACATCGGACCTGGCGGAAAAAGAAGTGGTCACGTTAAAGGAAGGTAGGAATCTAGGGCTGATATCGGATATGGAGGTAAACTTAGAGGAGGGTAAAGTGGAGGCTATAATTATCCCAGGGCCGGATAGGTTTTTTGGGCTTTTTAACAGGGAAAAGGACATGTTGATACCCTGGGAGGATATAGTACATATCGGTATAGATGTAATCCTCGTAGAATTTAAAGAAACCATAGATTTAGAAATAAGTCATACTCCCTAGAAAATGTTGAATTATTGTAATATAATTCATATAGGCCAAGGGGAGGGGAAAAAGTGTATGAAATGTCCATTTTGCGGCAATCTCGATTCAAAGGTAGTGGATTCTCGGCCTACCGATGAGGGTTTTATTATAAGGCGTAGGAGGGAATGCACTAAATGCAATAGACGGTTTACTACCTACGAAAAGTTGGATCGTCTCCCCCTTATGGTGGTCAAAAAGGATGGTAGGAGGGAACATTTTAATAGGGAAAAGATTTTAGGCGGCATAATAAAGGCCATGGAAAAGAGGCCCATAGCCATGGAGGAGATAAATAATCTTGTAGATGAGATAGAGAAAAAACTATACAGTATGCCCGAAAAGGAGATAACCAGCAAGACCATAGGGGAGATAATAATGGCCGAGTTAGAAGAGTTGGACGAAGTGGCCTATGTTAGGTTCGCATCGGTATACCGGCAGTTTAAGGATATAAATACATTTATGGAGGAGCTTAGCAGGCTATTGGAAAAGGAAAAGGAAAGAAATATGGAGGATTCCGATGACGTTTAGAAGGCATGATGTAAACGGCCTTACATACTTCACGATACCTTCCTTCGACAATACGGGCCTTGTGAGACACCTGTTCAGCACAAGGGTTGGAGGCATAAAGGAAAGGGGCGGACCGATAGAACTAAGTCTAGGCCCTCCAAAGGTAGGCCTTAGGAGGGAGAGGATCCGTAACTTTAAACGGCTTTGCGATGTAACGGGGGTTGATGTAGAAGGGCTAATACTGGCGCATCAGGTGCATGGCACGACTATAAAGGAAGTAGATACAAAGGATAGGGGTAAAGGGATATGGCGCGCCTCGGATATAAGAAATACCGACGGATTTATAACGGCTCAAGGGGGCCTTACCCTCGTGACATTCCACGCAGACTGTGTACCCCTTTATTTTTTAGATCCGAAAAGTCCGGCAATTGGTTTAGCCCATGCCGGATGGAAGGGAACGATATCCGGTATTGCAAAAAAGACGGTAATGAAAATGGAGGATGCCTTCAATACGGAACCTAGGGATATATTAGTTGGGATAGGGCCCTCTATCTGTAAGGATTGTTATGAAGTGGATGGGCCGGTTATAGACGAACTTAGACGAAACTTTAAACATTGGCAGGAGGTTACGAGATATCTTGGCAAGGATAAATACCTCCTCGATCTGCAACAGACGAATAAAAGGATTTTATGTAAAGCCGGTGTAAAAGAAGAAAATATTACTGATAGCGGGCTATGTACAAGGTGTAATCCAGGCCTATTTTATTCTTATAGAGGAGAGGGAAGGGATACCGGCAGCCTAGCGGCCTTTATAGGGCTGGAGGGGGGCAGGGGCTAAAAAAAGCAGGAAGGGAAAACTACTACCCGGTGGCCAAAGGGCGCCGGGTTTTTAAATTGTATTTTAAAAGAAAAAGTATGTAGTATATCACTTCAATGCGTTCAAATGTTCTGGGAAATGAATAGATTATTTTTGCAAAGGGAAATCTAAATATTAAGAAACACAAAAATGAGGTGATAAAATGCCCGTTGGATTGGTAATATTGGTACTCGTATCGGTGCTTATCCTTTTAGGGGTCGGCCATAGGGTATTGGACAGATTAAGGCTTACCGACGGCGGTGCCCTAGCGGTTATCGTCGCGATGCTGGTGGGTACCTTTATACCGGATATAGGCATAAACAAAAATGTTTCCATTAACGTAGGAGGAGCGATTATACCTATAGCCCTGGCGGTGTATCTGTTTATAAAGGCCGGGACCGCTGAAGAAAGGACGAGGGCCGTCGTTGCAGCTATTGCATCAGGGGCCGTGGTGTATGGCTTGAGCAAGGTTTTACCGGCGGGGCCCGAGGAGAACCAGTTTATGACCTACAATTATCTTTATGCGCTGATAGGCGGTGGCATAGCGTATTTGCTAGGCAGGTCTAGGAGGGCGGCCTTCATAGCAGGCATTATGGCTATTATTTTAAGTGATCTGGCCCAGGCCTTAGTTAACGGTTTTACTAAAAGCCCCGGAAAGACAGTTTTTGGCGGGGCCGGCGCCTTTGACGCCACCGTGATAGCCGGTATATTTGCCGTAGTGTTAGCCGAGGTTATAGGCGAAACGCGGGAGAAATTGCAGGGGGGTACCGATAAAAAGGATATGGTCTTCGATAAGGGTGAATTCGTAAAAACTAGAGACAGTATACCAAGAAACGGCGGCGATAGGGATGGGGATTAAAAAACGTATATTAGTACCTATTATTATAATGCTGTTAACGATGGGTATAACGATCCGCGCTGATACCGTTGGCAATGAACACAGTAATAGGGAATATTATATCGTCTTTGAACAGGGTACGGGGGACGAAATATTTGCCACGTCCTGGGAAGTAGACGTAGGGGACAAGTACCACAGTACCGATAACAAAATGTACGAGGTCTTAGAGGCGGACCGGGATCAAAAGAAGGCATACGCACGTTTTATAGAGGATATAAAAATGCCGGTAATAGATGAAATGCTCGTTACGGAAGCGATGCAGACCGCTGAAAAAGAAAAAAAGGTAGCCCTATATTTCAGTCATAGCGCCGAGTCCTACGTACCCTCCGACGGTACTGACAGTAAACCAGGGAACGGCGGCATAATGAAAGTAGGGGAGGCCTTCAAAAAGGGTTTCGAAAAGCATGGAGTAAAGGCCATTATTAATAAAACGCCCCACGAGCCCCATGACGCTAATTCCTATATACGATCTAGGCGAACGGCGATAAAACTGCTTCAACAAAGGCCCGATGCGCTATTTGATGTCCACAGGGATGCCATACCTAAGGAACATTATATCGCCACTATAGATGATACGCCGGTAGCCCGGGTAAGGATTGTTTTAGGCAGGCAAAATCAAAATATAAAGGCCAATGAGGAATTGGCCCGCAAGATTAAAGCTGTCTCCGATAAGACTAATGCCGGTTTTGTCAGGGATATATTCTATGCAAAGGGAAACTACAACCAGGACCTTGCACCAAGGATGCTGTTGTTCGAGTTCGGAAGTCATGAGCACACTAGGGAAAGGGCGGAAAATGGTGCAAAGATCTTTGCCGGTATAGTCACTAAGGCCTTATATGGCGAAAGTACAAAACAGGGTACAGTCGAACCGGGCGTCAAAAAAAGCGGCAAAGGTTCTAAATCGGGTATAGCCTGGCTTATAGGCATCGTCTTATTAGGCGGTATCGGGTTTTTATTTATAAGTACCGGCGACAGGGAGATATTCTCTAAGGTTAAGGGTTTTATAACAAGGGAGTTTAATCTGTCCTCCGAAAATGAAGATAAAAGGGATCGAGGCAGGTAAAGCCGTTCCAATTACATTATATTAAGACAGTTAGGGATTTTGCATTCGTCTAAAGGAGCAAAATCCCTTTGTTATATTACAAAGGTATGGGATAATAGTTACACATATAATCTAAAACATTATTATGATATAATACTAGCATCAGGTAGTAGGCGGAGGTAATAAATATGACAAAAGCCCATCGGATAACGACGGTTAAAGAGGGTAGCATTGCGGAGGAATCAGGCGTCTCAACGGGGGATATGCTGCTTAGTATTAACGGTGATCCTATAGAGGACATTTTAGAATATAGGTACGTGATAAATGATTATTACATAGAGGTACTTATCAAAAAGGTCTCCGGCGAGGAGTGGCTATTAGAGATAGATAAGGAACCCTACGAGGACTTGGGACTTGTATTCGAAACGGAACTTATGAGTCCTGAGAAAAGCTGTGCGAATAAATGTATATTTTGTTTTATAGATCAGTTGCCCCAAGGGATGAGGGAGAGCCTTTATTTTAAGGATGATGATTTGAGGCTTTCGTTCTTACAGGGCAATTTTATATCATTGACTAATTTAAGATCATCGGATATAGATAGGATAATAAAATATAGAATAAGCCCGCTAAACGTATCGGTGCATACCACGGACCCGGATTTAAGGGTACGGATGCTAAGGAACCCAAGGGCCGATAAAGGACTTAGAATATTGGACACATTTTCACAAAATGGACTAGCGTTAAACTGCCAGATAGTGTTGTGCCCCGGGATAAACGACGGGATTGAGCTTGATAGGACGCTAAGGGATTTGTTTAATCTAGGGCATAACATAAAAAGCATTGGCGTAGTGCCTGTTGGCATCACCAGATATAGGGAGGGACTTTTTCCATTAAGACCCCTTGACGCCAGGGGCGCCGTCTATGCCATAGATATTATAAATAAGTGGCAAAGATCTTTCTATCAAAGGTGCAAAAGCAGGGTTGTGTACGCCGCTGACGAATTATATCTAAAGGCTAAACTACCGATACCGCATTACGAAACCTATGGGGATTTTCCGCAGTTGGAAAATGGTATAGGTATGATGTCCTTATTTGAAAAACAGTTTAATGATATGTTTAACGGAGCGTCCTACGGTTATAGGAAACGAGATAGGATTTCCATTGCAACAGGGGTTGCTGCAGCGGATTTTATAAAACGCCTCATCGAAAAGGCCGAGAAAAAGACGGGACACAGGAATATATCCGTGTATCCAATATCGAATAAATTCTTCGGCGAAACTATAAACGTATCCGGCCTTGTTACAGGCAACGATTTAATCGCTCAGTTAAGGGACAAGGAATTAGGAAAAAAATTGATCATACCTAAGAATATGTTGAGGGCCGGGGAAGAAGTATTCCTTGACGATATAACCATATCCATGGTAAAAGAAGCCCTCGATGTAGAGGTAAGAGCATGTCCCGTCGATGGTGGGATATTGTTGGAAAAATTAATCCTGGGGGGTTTGTGATGGCAAAACCGATAGTGGCTATAGTGGGAAGGCCAAACGTAGGCAAATCCACGTTTTTTAATAAAATAGCAGGTAAAAGAATTTCTATAGTAGAGGCCATCCCCGGCATAACACGGGATAGAATATACGCCGATGTGGGGTGGCTAAACCACGAATTTACGTTAATAGATACAGGGGGCATTGAATTTGCGAAGGAAGATCCTATATTCGAACAAATGCGGATCCAATCACAAATTGCAATAGATACCGCAGATATTATTTTGTTTATGGTTGATGCAAGGGAGGGTATAACGTCAACTGATCATGAGGTAGCGGACGTTTTAAGGAAATCCTTGAAACCGATAATACTGGTATGTAATAAGGTGGATTCTAAACGATGGGAAGAATACGTATACGAATTTTATAACCTTGGTCTAGGAAAACCTATACCTATATCCGCGGAACAACAGCTAGGCCTTGGGGATTTATTGGACGAGATAGCGTCAAAATTTCCGGATAGGGAAGCCGAAACAAAAGCCGAGGATATAACAAGGGTTGCTATATTAGGCAAGCCTAATGTGGGTAAATCATCGCTTCTAAACAAAATCCTCGGTGAAGATAGGGTCATAGTAAGCGATGTACCCGGTACTACAAGGGATGCAGTAGATACGCCCTTTATTGCCGATGGGAAGAAATATATATTTATAGATACTGCAGGTATAAGGAGGAAGAGTCGAATAGACGGAGTTATCGAAAAATATAGCGTCCTAAGGGCATTGACAGCGGTTACAAGGAGCGATGTCAGCATTTTAGTGATAGATGCCTGTGAAGGGCCGACGGAGCAGGATACAAAAATAGCGGGACACATACAAAAAGAAGGCAAGGCTTGTATAATAGCGATTAACAAATGGGATATCTATAGAGAAAAAAGTAAGGGTACTAAGGAGTATAGAAACAATATAAGGACTAAGCTCGCATTTATAGACTATGCACCTATCCTGTTCATATCCGCCAAAACCGGGCAAAGGGTAAATAGGATTCTAAAATTAGTAGAAGAAGTAAATCTAAATGCAATGCGGCGGATTACCACGGGGGTGTTAAACGAAGTTTTAGGGGAGGCAACGCTTATAAATCAACCGCCTTCAGACAAAGGCAGAAGGCTTAAGATTTTCTATGGTACCCAGTTCGATATCAAACCCCCTTCCTTTGCACTATTTGTTAATGACAACAAGCTGATGCACTTTTCCTATCTTCGTTACATCGAAAACCAATTTCGCGAAGCCTTCGATTTTAACGGAACGCCGATCAGAATAGCAGTAAGGGAAAAGAATGAATAAAGGGGGCTAATCTATGGGTCTGGCAGTATCAGTTCTTTTAGGGTATTTACTCGGAAACGTAAATGGAGCATACATAATAGGCAAAATCGTAGGGGGCATAGATATAAGGGAACATGGGAGCAAAAACGCCGGTGCGACGAACGTGAACAGGGTACTGGGTAGCAAGCCCGCGGCCTTTGCCTTTGCCATAGACATCCTCAAAGGGGTAATGGCGGTAATCGTAGGCAGACATATAGGGGGCGGCGATATAAGCACTATCCTAGCTGGAACAGCGGCGGTGTGCGGTCACAACTGGCCCTTCGTACTCAAATTTAAGGGGGGTAAGGGGATAGCTACTTCCCTAGGGGTGCTTTTTAGCTTGGATATAAGGGTGGCGGCTATAGTGCTTACTATCGGTGTACTTATAATAATAATAACCCGGTACGTATCCTTGGCATCAATTAGCTGTGCGCTGCTCTATCCAGTACTCGTAATATTCTTTAAATCCTCCCGGGAGATGATAATATTTTCTGGGGCCATAAGCGTGTTTGCCCTGTTACGGCATAAAGATAATATAAAAAGGTTACTAAGGGGCCGGGAATCGAAGATTACGATAAAATTCACATCAAAAAAGGGGGAATAGTTTATTATGAATACAAAAATTGCAATATTAGGCGCCGGAAGTTGGGGCACTGCCCTTGCTACGGTGCTCGACGGCAAAGGTATAGAATTAAATCTATGGGTTCGTAATAGGGACCTTTTAGAGAAGATAAAAAAAACCGGGGAAAATACAACATATTTACCCGGGGTTAAGCTGGGTAAAAACATTAACCCGATAGGTGATATAAAGGGAAGTATCAGGGGATGCGAGGCTATCGTGTTTGCCGTTCCCTCCCATGGATTAAAGGATGTCATAAAGGTGCTGGACCCCTTGATCGAACCAAAACAAAGGCTAATCAACGTAGCTAAGGGGTTGGATACAGATACCCTTAAACGTATGTCGGAGATCATAAAGGGAACCTTTCCAAAAAACAGTGTAGCTACTGTGTCCGGGCCAAGCCATGCAGAGGAGGTTGGAAAGGGTATGCCGACAACGGTGGCTGTTGCCTCCAGGGAACGGGGAATGGCGGAATACGTACAGGATCTATTTATGGCCCCGACATTCAGAGTCTATACTAACCCCGATATAATAGGGGTCGAAATAGGCGGCGCATTAAAAAACGTAATCGCTTTAGGCGCGGGGATCTCAGACGGCCTAGGGTACGGCGACAATACTAAGGCAGCTATTATGACTAGGGGAATAGTAGAAATAGCAAGGTTAGGCGTAAAGATGGGGGCCAAGGCTTCAACCTTTGCAGGTCTTACCGGTATAGGGGACCTTATAGTTACCTGTACCAGTATGCATAGTCGTAATAGAAGGGCCGGTATACAGATAGGCGAAGGTAAGCCCCTTGATGAAGTATTAGGGGGTACACACATGGTAGTAGAGGGCATAAGGGCTACTGAGGCCGCCTACAAACTTTCAGAACTTCATGATATAGATATGCCCATAACTAGGGAGATATATAGCGTTTTATTTAAAAAGGGTGACGTAAAAAAATCCGTAGAAAATCTGATGCTAAGGAGTAAAACCCATGAGACTGAAGAAATTGCCGAAGGCTGGTAAAGGATCAGATTCTACATAAAATCCCGGGCGGATCCTACCCCGGGGTTTTTTGTTTTTTTTTAATCTGAAATAGGTGGCGGTCCAGGGGGCGTGGGGGACGTATTTTTTTTAGTAATAATACGGTTTTCCCCTCATATATATATAATGTTAAGGCATGTTCCATTAAGTAAAAAGGGGGGATAAAGACGTGGAAGAATTCAATATATATAAAGACATAGCAGAACGAACCCAGGGGGATATTTATATTGGAATAGTGGGGCCCGTACGGACAGGTAAATCCACGTTCATCAAAAGGTTTATGGATTTATTGGTACTACCGAATATAGATAATCCCTATATAAAGGAAAGGGCTAAGGATGAGCTGCCGCAAAGCGGGGCGGGGCGTACTATTTCCACTACCGAGCCTAAGTTCGTACCTAATGAAGCCGTCGAAATAGTATTAAAGGACAATGCGAGGTTCCGCGTGAGGCTAGTGGATTGTGTCGGCTATATGGTAAAAGGAGCTATAGGGCATTTAGAGAACGAAATGCCCAGGATGGTATCAACGCCTTGGTTCGAAAACAAGATTCCCTTTGAGGAGGCTGCGGAGCTAGGCACAAGGAAAGTAATAAACGATCATTCGACTATAGGGTTTTTGGTAACTACTGACGGCTCCATTACCGAGATACCCAGGCAAAACTATATACAGGCGGAGGAAAGGGTTGTAAAGGAGTTAAAGGATCTGAACAAACCCTTCGTAATACTTTTAAACAGTACCCATCCCAGGGCGGAGGAAACCAGGAATATAGCGGAGTCCTTGGAAGCAAAATACGAAGTACCCGTATGTGTAGTAGATTGTATGAATATGTCCATGGACGATGTTCATTATATACTGGAAAGGGTATTGTTCGAATTCCCGGTTACTGAAATACATATAGATCTACCCCAATGGATAGAGGGCCTGGATTTTGATCACTGGCTCAGGCAGGGGATAATAAAGGCGGTTCAATCAAGTACCGCTGATATAAAAAGGTTAAAGGATACCGAGGGAATACCGAAGGCCCTCGACGCGTATGATTTCGCTAAAAGGTCGGAATTTGAAAATATAAACCTAGGGGAAGGAATTGTGCATATTAGGATTGAAACCGAGGCGGGATTATTTTATAACATAATCGAAGAAATTACCGATTACCCCCTGGAAAGCGAGCATCAGCTATTGGGTCTTGTAGGTGAACTGTCTGAGGCTAAAAAACAATATGACAGGGTTGCCTCGGCTTTAAAGGATGTTTGGGAGGAGGGTTACGGTGTCGTATCACCGAAGCTTGACGAATTGATCCTCGAGGAGCCGGAAATTTTTAAACAGGGCAGTAGGTTCGGCGTTAAGTTAAGGGCGAGCTCCCCCTCAATACATATGATAAGGGCCGATATAAAGACCGAGGTATCTCCCCTAGTAGGTACGGAGAAACAGAGCGAAGAATTGCTCAATTATTTGATCTCGGAATTCGAAAACGACCCATCGAAATTATGGGAATCGAACATATTCGGCAAATCTTTATACGATCTGGTACGGGAACAATTGCAAAATAAACTGCTAAAGATGCCCGACGATGCCCGGGATAAGCTACAGCTTACATTACAAAGGATAGTCAATGAGGGTAGCGGCGGACTAATCTGTATAATACTTTAAGCTATTGGGGACCTTTAAGGGGTCCTTTTTTTATTTCCAAAGGGGCTTTGTATGACAATGCAAAACTTATTTAATTGACAACGAATGAAAATTGGACTATAATTAAATCAAAACGTAGAAAAATAACCAGTGGTTGCTATATGTAACCATACATACGAGGGGGTGAGGTGTTGAAACCACTTACCTCGGCTAACAATGTTCTAAACATACTTTTTGTATGGAAGGATCATAATTGTAGGGAAATAGGACTAAACCAAATCAGTAAATTAACAGGGATAAATAAGGGGACAGTCTATAGGATTTTATATTCTTTAAAGGAAAGGAACCTCGTGGAACAAAACCCCGAAACTAGGAAGTACAGACTAAGTTTTGGGTTACTTGAATTAGGTAATTTTATTTTAAAGGATTTGGATTTACGCGAGGTAGCCCACCCGATTATTAAGGAATTGGCCTATCTCTGTGGCGAAACCGTAACATTAGGCATAAGGACAAAAAATAATTTTATATTCATAGATCGTGTGGATGGACGGGAAAATGTACGTTTTTATTGTGATATAGGGAAAATCGCCCCATTCTATGGCGGCGCTGCAGCAAAGGCTCTATTCGCCCATCTAGACCCGGCGGATATAAAGGAAATAATAACGGATATGAGACATGATTCCTTTACGCACAAGACATTATCCGTTGACGAATTGTTATCCCAGATTAAGACCATACAAAAACATGGGTACTCTGTTAGTGATGAGGAGGTGGATATAGGTGTCCTAGCCTTCGGCGCACCGATATTCGATCATCGGGGAAAGGCTGTGGCCGGGATGGCCATAGCGGGGCTTAAACATACATTCGATGATGATAAGATCAAAAGATTTGAAAAACTGATTACCGAATATTCACATAAAATATCTACAAAGATGGGTTATAGCGGTTAACTGAAAAATCTAAAAGGATAACAAGAATCATCCCAAAGGGCCTAGGGGCATCAACCATAAAAGGAGCGAGTTATGAAACAAGCGATCAAACCACTAAAAGATCAATGGAAGGGGATAAAACTAAGATGAAAAAAAACAAAGCAAAAACAATGTTAGATGCAGGCAAACCAATATTCGGAACCTTTGCAGGGCTAGGTTTTTCCGATCCTACCATGATAGAAGTGGCGGCCTATGCAGGATTTGATTACATTATTATTGATATGGAACATTCAACTTTTTCGTTGCAGTTGGTCCAGGAAATGGTCAGGGCCGGGGACGCCACAGGCATTACAACGATGGTAAGGGTACCGGAGAACAACTCGAAGACCATCCTAAGGGTGCTCGAAACCGGGGTGCAGGGTATAATGATACCCCGTACTAAGGACAGGGAGGACGTCGAAAAGCTGATAGATGCTGTATATTATCGTCCCTATGGTAACCGCGGTATATTTACCGGCTCCAGGGCCGCTGATTACTCGACGGTGCCCTTTAAGGAACACATCCGTATTTCAAATGAGGATATTTTAGTTGGCACAATGATTGAAGATAGCGCATCTGCGCAGATGGTAGAAGATATCTTAACGGTTGAGGGGCTTGACTTTGCATTTATAGGGCCCGCGGACCTATCTAGATCCTTAGACGTACTCGGTGAATTGGATCATCCGAAGGTAGCGGAAACAATAGATGGTATTTTTTCAAAGGCAAAGGCCATGGATACCTCCGTTAAGCTAGGGATACCCGCAGGCCATTCCGCTTATAACCGGACAGCAAAGGAATTGATCGATGCCGGAGCTAGTATGATAACAGGATCCCCCTGTGATGCATCCTTAATGCTACGGGCCTTTAAACAACAATTAGAGGACATGAAGAAGGGGCTTTAATTGCTAGGTAGGGGTAAACTTCCGGAGTATTTAACTACTTTCAACGTACTAAGGGACTCGCTTCATGGGAAAAATAAAAAGCAACAACAGAAACAATAGCAATGGAAACAATATGGGATGATTATATATGATATCAAAATGAGGGAGGATTAATATGTATAAAAAAACCTGGTTATTGTTGTTACTGGTATCTGTTATTAGCATTGGTTTAATTGGGTGTACGTCTACAGCTCCGGCTCCGGGGGGGCAGGGGGAGAAGGAGAACCCATTCCCGGAAAAAGCGATACAATTTATTTGTCCTACCGGTGCTGGCGGTTCTACGGATCTCACAGTTCGCCCGCTAGTAGAGGCAGTCGGTAAAGTTTTGGGACAGCCTGTTGCGGTGGAAAACAGAGAAGGGGGCGCATCCGCCGTGGGCCTATCGGCTATTGCAAAATCGAAGGCCGATGGATACACCCTCGGTGTGATGGTTTCTTCAGCAGGGGCTACCGCTCCCCACCTGAGGGAAGTGCCCTATAATCCCATCGGAGATTTTGATTTTATCTGTCGTTACGGTGTTTATGTCTATACCCTGTCTGTACCCGCGGATTCTCCCTTTACATCCGTTGATGAATTGGTAGCCTTTGCCAAGGAGAACCCCGGCAAACTTAAATACGGTGTTTCCACGCCGGGCTCATCCCCCATGCTTGCCGTTGAGCAGTTAGGCAAACATGAAGATGTACAATGGGAAGCTGTACCCTTTGGCGATGGTGCGAAATCAGTGGCAGGTCTCCTTGGCGGACACGTAAACTTCGGTGCCTTCGCCGGAGAGGACATGCCCCATGTGGAGTCCGGAAACCTGCGGGTGCTAGCTATTCTTTCTTCAGAGGCCAGCCCGGATCTACCGGAAATAAAAACCCTTCGGGAGCTCGGGTATCCCGTTGATGCCCCTGCGTTTTTGACGATAGTTGCGCCTAAGGGACTGCCCAAGGAGGTACGCAATAAGCTTCAGGATGCCTTCGAAGAAGCGATGAATGACGAAACCTTCCTAAAGGCGATGAGCAGCATGATGATCGCCCCTGCATTTATGGAGGGCGACGCAACCTATGAATTTGTTAAATCGGAATACGAAAAATATGCAACGGTGTTAAAGGAAATTGGGATGATCGAATAGCAACAACAATACTAAGAACATGTGCGCCCGCAAGGTTCTTGTGGGCGCACATGCCCATAGGGGGGTGAAAGGGCATGAACAAAGACATACTGAAACGTCCTAACGTTGTTTTCGGCTTCAGTTTATTTGTGCTATCTGTTCTATTTTATTTTTACGTAATGCCAAATAATATCCAAGTGCCAAAAAACTATTCTATGTTAATGGGGCCGAGGTTTTTGCCATCGATATGCGTAATAGGCCTAGCGGTTTTGTCACTGTTCCTTATAATTGAAAAGCCCACGGTTTCGAAGGAGGAGCCCGGGGACCGAGAAAATAAAGGGGAAAGAAAAGGTGGCCTGACGCAGGATCAATGGCGCATGATCCTTTGTATGGCAGTGACAGCGCTATCAATTTTATTTATGGGAAGGATCTCTTATATTATAGTAACCATCGCTTTAATAGCCCTTATTATGGTGATAAACGGTGAGCGTAAATGGAAACGGTTAATTCTTATCCCGGGGATTTCTACCGGAATGGTTTATTATGTGTTTTTCTATTTAATGCGTGTTCCGTTGCCCTAGAAACGGAATTTTAACGATAGTATAAAAACAGGGTTAATAGGGATTAAAATACATCCGCTCTATACACAGCGGTCCTCAGATGTAGAAAAAAGAACGGAGGAATAATATGCTAGGAGTAATCGCAAAGGCTTTAGTACTTCTATTTAGATGGGAAAATTTCGCATTCGCAGCGTTAGGCATTACCGGGGGCATTATACTCGGTGCTATACCGGGACTAGGCGCATCTATGGCCATCGTAATTTTGTTGCCTATAACCTATTACCTGCCGCCGGTCTTATCTATGATGCTGTTAATCGGATTATATCGCGGCGGCATATACGGCGGTTCCATATCATCGATTCTTATTAATGCACCGGGAACACCCGCCGCGGCTGCCACGGTATTAGACGGATATAAAATGGCAAAGAACGGTCAGGCTGGGAAGGCGCTGGATACGGCTATATACGCTTCAGTTGCCGGGGACGCCTTTGGCATAATCCTATTGATTTTGTTCGCTGAACCTATCGCTAGGCTGGCGTTGAAGTTTGGTCCGGCGGAATACTTTTCGTTGATCCTGTTATCCTTAACTATTGTAGCGGCTATATCGGGGAAGTCCATAACAAAGGGATTGATTGTGGCCGTTTTTGGGATACTTTTGGCTACCGTGGGACTCGATCCAATGCTTGGCACTTTAAGATTTACTTTTGGGCAGCAATATCTGGTAGAAGGGATACCATATATACCGTTGTTAATCGGTCTGTTTGCAATGTCTGAAGTATATATCCAGATAGAACGGGGTATGAAAAAGGATTTACATTCATCGATTACCGCTGACGAGAAAGATATTACAAATTCTAGGTTATCCTTCAAAGAATTCTTTTCGATACGCAAACTGCTAGCACAGTCAGCAATAATAGGTTCTGTTTTCGGTGCCCTCCCTGGCATAGGGGCAACGGCCTCCGCCTTTGCCGCTTACGGGTTGGCCCAGAAGACATCTAAACATCCGGAAAAGTACGGTACGGGCTTTTATGAAGGTGTTGCAGCACCGGAAGCGGCTAATAATGCAGTATGCGGCTCGGCCCTTATACCAATGATCGCCCTTGGGATACCCGGTGATGCGACGACGGCTATATTGTTGGGAGGGTTTATGTTGGCGGGGCTTACACCAGGTCCCCTAGTGTTCCAAAAGTCCGGCCCAACGGTGTACGCCATATTTATCGGAATGCTCCTTACAGGGGTGTTATTGTTTGCTATAGCAAAGATCGCCATTAAACTTTTTGTAAGAATTATAGATATTCCAAAACATATTCTGTTCGCAGTGGTTGCTCCTATGTGTATTGTTGGTTCTTATGTGTACGGGAATAATCTATACAGTGTGTGGGTAATGTTTTTGGGGAGCATTTTAGGATATTTTATGCAAAAGTTTGAATTTCCCCAGGCCCCATTAATAATTTCAATGGTTCTGACACCGACTTTGGAAAGTTCCCTGCGCCAAGCTCTGGTTTTATCTAACGGCAGCTTAAGTATTTTTGTCACAAGGCCCTTTTCTGTTTTGTTCCTTGTGTTAGCTGCTATATCAATATTTACTGCTTTCTACGCATATAAAAAGGAGCGTAAAAAAGCGGAGGAGGTCTAAAAAGGACTTCAGGATAAATCTATGGGGTAATACTATATTCTACGGTTATAGGTAATGATCTGAGCAATCAACCGAGCATTTAGGAGGCAGAACATTGAACAAAGTGACGAACATTTCTAAACAAACTGATAAAATCGGGCCATCCCTTAGGATGCTTGGGCCGATCGAAAGCGGTACAACGTTGGTATGTTATACTGCCCCCGGTTGTTGGGGGCCGATGATAACGCCCTCCGTCGGGGCCGGGCATGAGGTCACCTGGCCCCTTGAAGTAAAGGGGGCCGAAGCAGGCGATGTTTTGGCGTTGCACGTTAAAGGGATTGAAATAATGTCGGAAGCATCGTGTTCAGGAGTTCACGAACTCATACCCGAAAGATATAATAAGAATCCTTTTTCCGAGAGCCTTTGCCCCGGTTGCGGTATTCTAAACCCTGGCACCCATGTGGAGGGGACCGGTACAGATGCTATAAAATGCGATAATTGTGGGGCCGCTGCAGCTCCTTTTAATATGACCTACGGCTTTACCATGTTATTTGATGAAAACAAGACAATGGGGTTGACGGTTTCTAAGGGGGCGGCACAGGATATAGCAAAACAATACAGCAACTACGCAGGGTTGCCCAAGGAGGCCCGTCAACATTCGTCCTTGCATATAGCTGCCGCCGATATTAGCGGTTTACCTGCCCGGTGCCGCCCCTTTGTAGGCAATATCGGAACTGTTCCTGAAATAGATATGCCTAGCAACAGCAATGCCGGGGACAGTATACGCAGGCTGGCTATGGAACATTTCAAAGGTGTACAGGACAATGGGGGCCTAGGGGAGGCGTGTACCGATAGCCATGTGGACAGCCCCAGGCTTAGGGAAGGGAGTATCCTATTAGCACCGGTAAAGATAAAAGGCGGCGGAGTTTTTGTCGGGGATGTGCACGGGATGCAAGGGGACGGCGAACTGGCGGGACATACCACGGATGTCAGTGCAAAGGTAACGATAACCGTCCATTTAATAAAGGCCCTTTCAATAAAAGGACCTATATTGTTGCCGTCGAAGGAGGATATACCATTTCTCGCAAAGCCCTTTTCGATGGAAGAGATGGAAAGGGTAAACGAAATAGCCCATAGGATAGGGGATGCGGAGATTGATGATACCTTTTATCCTATTAGCGTTATCGGGACAGGGGACAATCTTAACGATGCTATCCAATGTGCAGTTGAACGGGCGGCCTTCTTTACCGGTATGGGCACCGAGGAGGTCCTCGTAAGGGCGACGATCACGGGAACAACTTATATCTGTCGTCTGCCGGGGGTCGTGGAGATATGTTTTTTAATACCGGTAAGCGTTATAAAAAATAAGAGATTGTTGAATTTGTTTCAATTACATTATAATAATGGCATCTTTAAGGGATAACCGCTATCGGAATTATAAAAATTGCAAAGCGTATACCGGTGTTTTTGAGGAGGAGATTTGTATGGAACTAGGGGATATAAACAGGATAGTCATCGCCGGCACCGGCACTATGGGGGCTTCAATAGCCCAGATCTTTGCAAAGGGAGGATATTGTGTGACTCTCTACGGCAGATCTGAAAACAGCCTGGAAAAGGGGCGAAAATCAATAGCTATCAACCAAGATGTCTCCATTAAAGAAGGGGATATCAGCCGCGATGAATCCATGGAACTTAGGGAAAGGATAAGGTTTTCTAAGGATTTGGACTGTTTTAGAGATGCAGATTTTGTTATAGAGGCTATAGTAGAGGATTTGGAGACAAAGCTTTCTTTTTGGGCAATGGTTTCAACACTCGCCCCGTTATCCGCAGTTCTAACTACTAATACATCGGGCCTTTCCATTACGAAGATAGCCGAGGCCGTGAAAAAGCCGGAGCGGTTTGGGGGTATGCACTGGGTGAACCCACCCCATATCGTTCCCCTAGTTGAAATCATACACGGGGCCAAAACCGACGGGAAAACTATCCAGTTAATTGCCGATATAGCGACTAAAATCGGTAAAAAGCCCGTTATTCTTAAAAAAGAAGCCCGGGGCTTTATCTTAAACCGGTTACAGTTTTGTGTTTTACGGGAAGCAATGCATATTGTGGAAAGCGGTATTGCATCGACGGAGGATGTGGATGATGTATTTAAATACGGCTTAGGCATGCGATACGCTTGCCTGGGTCCCTTCGAGATCGCGGATCTAGGCGGCCTCGACGTATTTAAGAACATTGCGGACTATCTGTTCGACGATCTAAGCGATGTAAAGGAACCGCAGAAACTGCTTACTGATTTGGTAAAGGCCGGGGATCACGGTACTAAAAGCGGTAGAGGGTTTTATAGCTATGCTGAGGGAAAGGCGGAAAAGGCTATCAAAAAACGCGATAGGGATTTTCTGCAGATATCGAAGTGCCTATATAAATAACAGGGGAAGTAATTACGGGCAATAGCGCGCAAAAAGATGGCCAGGGATTAGCGAAAAAGAGCATATAAAAAACCTTGAATACGCATGGGGGCTATAAAAATGGAGTTTGGATGTTGCGGCACGACGAAAAATTATCTAGGAATAAAAGAGATCGGCTTTGATTACATTGAACTATCGGGTAGGCAAATCATGGGCCTATCAGACCGAGAGTTTTCGGCCTTCCGAGGTTTGTACCACAGGGAAGGATTCCCTTGTTATGGATTCAACGATTATTGTGATGCCCACGTTCCCATGATTGGCCCGGGTTACGATAGGGAGAGGACAAGAAAATACGCTGACGGGATATGTAATAGGGGCTATGCCCTAGGTATCAAAAACATAGGCATCGGGGCACCGGCGGCACGAAGGTTGCCAGTAGCCTTCCCCCTGGATGAAGCCCGAAAACAGTTGAAGGAGTCCCTCGCTATTGTATGCGAGGTAGCTGAGCCAAAGGGGATAAGAGTACTGTTGGAAGCGGTTCATAAGTATGCCTGCGATTATATTAACACTACCCCCGAGGCAGTGGAGCTAGTAAAGGAACTGGAATTGCCAAATCTTTATATAGTGCTAGACTATTATCATGCTATGGTGATGGGTGAAGACCTTTACGATCTTTCCTACGCGATGCCCTATGTAAAGCATTTGCATATAAGCACAAACCTAGAAAACTATTCCCGGGGTTATTTAAAAAAGGTGGATTATCCCCTTTTAAAACGGCTGATACACGATGCCAAGGCCGGGGGCTATGATAAAACTATGAGCATAGAGGCCCATACAAAGGATCTAGACGGCGATGGAAGACGCTGTTTAAATTTGTTCCGACAGGCGGATGCAGAATATCCGCGGTCATCTATGGGTTCTAATATATAAACAAGTTAGCTTTTTAGTAACTGTTCCGGGTCGAATAAAGGAGTAAAGGCGGACGGAGTACAATGAAAACAGGATATAAAAACAGCCTGGTAATCGGATGCGTTGCGGATGATTTTACCGGTGCAAGTGATATTGCCTCATTTTTCTCCCTCGGGGGGCTTAACGTTATCCTAGTAAACGGTATACTAAGGGATGACTTTAAACCGGGGAAAGACGTTCAGTGCATTGTAATAGCACTTAAAACCAGGACCGATGAGCCGGAAATAGCTGTTCGGAAATCCTTAGATGCGTTCAAAGGATTAAAATCTTTGGGATGCGGCCAGTTGTTCTTTAAATACTGTTCTACTTTTAATTCAACAAAAACGGGGAATATAGGCCCAGTGATCGATGCTTTACTTGAAACCTTCGACATCAAGTATACTGTTGTTTCCCCGGGGTTGCCCGTTAACGGCCGGGAGGTTAAGAAGGGCCTTTTATATGTAGACGGGGTTCCCCTTAACAAAAGCCCTATGAAGGATCATCCCCTGACACCTATGTGGTCGGCTAGTATACCTGAATTGATGAGGTCCCAGGGCAAGTACAAATCCTACGTATTTACTGATAGGATGATAAATAAAGATAGGAACAGTATCAAGGGTATTATCAATAATATTGATAAAAGGGTAAGGGATCATTTTTATCTGATCCCGGACCATTATAACGAAAATCATGCCGGAAGGCTCATTGATCTATTTGGGGATTTACCGTTACTGACGGGAAGTTCCGGGCTCGCCTATGAATTGGCCAGAAAGTACGGCACAACCACAGTAAAACATGGGAAACGTGTGCAAGGGACGAAGGACGGCAAAGGAATCATTTTATCGGGTAGTTGTTCAGTTACTACTGTAGGCCAAATCAATGATTATATAAAAAAAGGTGGTTATGCCGTTAAAATAGTTCCTGAGAAACTGTTAAAGGGCGAACAAAGATTAGAGGATCTATGGGAGCATATTTCTAGCAATGGGGATGAAGACGTACTAGTATACAGTTTTGATGGGGATATAGACCGTGTTAAAGCACGGATAAACCATGATAGGGTATCCGTCCTAATCGAGGATACCTTTGCAAAGATAGGTCAAAGGGCAGTTGAAAAGGGTTATAGTAGAATAATCATAGCCGGAGGAGAAACCTCCGGGGCCGTATTGAAGGGGCTGGGCTATAACGTCTTTTCCATAGGGGAAACCGTATCCCCCGGTATCCCGATATTAATTCCTGAGCATAGGGATGATGTAGGCTTAGTATTAAAATCCGGCAATTTTGGCGAAAAGGATTTCTTCAATAGGGCTATGGAACGCATGAAAATATCGTACTAATAAGGAACGAAGGGGTAAGGGGGAAAGGTCTTGCAAAGCAGGTCTTATACGACAAAGAAGTATGGGTATCGGTGGCTGGTATGGGGGGCTGTATGCCTCGCTTATATAATCGTATTTTTCCATCGCATAGCGGTGGGAGTGGTGGCGGATAATCTCATGGCCGAATTCGGTGTTACCGGAGCGGCCCTTGGTAATCTCGGGGCAATATTTTTCTATGTCTACATGTTCATGCAACTACCTACGGGGATTTTGGCGGATACCCTGGGTGCTAGGATAACCGTAAGTACCGGCACCCTAATAGCAGGTACGGGTTCGGTGATATTCGGGCTGGCTAAAGGCCTAGCAACGGCCTACTTAGGCAGGTTTTTAGTAGGGCTCGGCGTATCAGTAGTATTCGTGGCTATATTAAAGGTTCAATCCCAATGGTTCAAGGAAAGTGAATTCGGCACAATATCAGGGCTCACTGCGTTCCTAGGCAATACCGGGGGACTGTTAGCGGGTATCCCCTTAGCCCTGGCAGTGATGAATTTAGGCTGGAGAACTGTGTTTTTAGGTATTGGGGCTATCTCCCTTGTAGTAGCAGTACTAAATTATACCCTAGTGAGAAACAATCCCGAGGATATCGGGCTACCGGCATTAACGGGTACGGGAAACAAAGACGTAAAAACCTCCGCTAAGGAAATAAAAATATTAGAAAGCATAAAAATCATAACGGCGAATAAATTGTCTTGGGTGGGTCTTTTAATCTATGCGGGGCTTTCCGGGGCGATACTATCCTTCAGAGGCATGTGGGGTGTACCATATATTATGGCGGTCTATGGGTTGGACAAAATAAAAGCGTCGTCCTATATAATGATTGTTACCCTAGGAGTAATGGTTGGCGCTTTTACCACGGGTACTGTTTCCGATAAAATAGGAAAAAGAAAAAAGCCCCTTATAGGACTATGTGCTATAAATTTAGGTCTATGGTTAATATTGATACTATGGAACGGCGGTAAACCGCCTATAGGCGTTCTTTATCCCCTTTTGTTTTTGTTAGGGTTCTCCTCTACAGGATATATTGTTACCTGGGCACTGGCAAAGGAAGTTAACCCGCCCCACATTTCCGGGATGGCTGTGGGCGTTCTAAACATAGGTGGTTTATTAGGCCCGTCCTTATTGCAACCCCTTATGGGTTACGTGCTTGATTTAAATTGGTCCGGCCGCATAATAGACGGCGTAAGGATTTATCCCCAGGTCGCTTACACGAAGGCCCTGACATTGTGCGCTTTGGCGGTTTTGGTATCCCTTATAAGTTCAGCCTTTGTAAAGGAAACTGAATGTAAAAATATATATCAGCAAAAATGATGTCAATTATGGATATAACCTTTCATATGGTCAAACACAACGTAGTTTTAAATTTATAATAGCAAAAGCCGCTTATCTACAGGGATAAGCGGCCTTTATATGTTTTATACTGGTCTGGGTGAGAGGATTTGAACCTCCGACCTCTTGAACCCCATTCAAGCGCGCTACCAAGCTGCGCCACACCCAGGTACCTCGACGACATCTAATAATATAACACATTTCATCGTTAGATTCAACCGGTTTTTGCTTGTTTCCTATATAATCCAATATATGGTCAACAAAGCCTGGGAATGTATTTATAAATTGATATTTAGAACGTATAAGCCTACCTTAAGTCTTTTTATATCATAAATTGCAATAATTTTGTATATAATTACAAGAGGAATTCCAGGCCCTATGTATAATTTAAAAGGTGCTGGAAACTATTGCAAGGGGGTATTCAGTTTGGGTGTGAACACGAAGGATATGGTATTATCTGCGTCAGAGGCGAGGGATGTACTCAAAGGCATAAAATTCAAAATAGAAAGCAATCCGCTGCTCAAAGAGGTCTATGACAGGAAGGATGATGGGTTTACAGACCTTATAGCGGAGTATAGCGGCGAGAAAGTGATGTTAGCCGTACAATTAGTTGAAAGCTACAGACTATTATCCGAGATGGGCAAAAACTATTTTGATTGAATTATTAAAATATTAACAGAGCAAATTAGTTCAGTAAAGAAGGTACACGTTCCCGGTACAGAGCGAAAAGGATGCACCCGGGGGGTGTACCTTTTTTGTCGTGTATCGAGGACAGAATTTACAATAAAGAATTCCGTGGCAGGAAAATGGCGAAGGATGAAGAATTATACATTGATGTTATAAACGGAGAGTGACGTCATGGGGGATAAAAAACAACAGACTAAAAGAAGAAGGGGCTATATAAGGTTTATAATTCTTATAATATTTATGGCCATAATAGCAAGAATCGTAACGGGCCTTAGAAATAAAGCGCCGGATACCGCTTTAGTAGCGTATGGCGATATAATGATCGCCGAAAGGACTACAGGAATAATAGTGCGGGACGAAAAGGTAATAAGGGCACCTATTTCGGGGGATGTAACCTATATCGTTAAGGAAAATATACGCGTACCTGTTAACACGCGATTGTTCGAAATAAGGGATAGTAAAATCGACGGGGCCCTCGTCGATAAATATAATAGGACGAAGGAAAGGTTAGCGACATTACAAACCCCCGGGGATGAGCATACTTTGTCCGAAGAAAGGGATGGAACCATTGATGATGTACTGTCTAATATAGCTTTTTTAATAGATAGCGGCAACCTGACCATGGTCTATTATGAAAAAGAAAGGTTGTCAAGGCGGATAAATTATAATATTGCTTCGGATCCCGTACAAGTTGAAAAACAGCAACTGACGCGTAAGGAAGAGGAATTAAGTGCGCTGATAGAGGGCGGCATTAAATACGCTAATGCACCCTTTGCCGGGGTACCGGTTTATTCTTTAGACGGATATGAAGAGGTATTATGCCCCGATAATATTAGCGAAATAGTACCATCGGAGGTAGCCGGGGCGAAAGCGAAAACCATCAATTTTTCAAAGGGGTTAAAGGCTGGGGATCCCGTTATGAAGATCGTAAATAATCATTTGTGGTATTTGGTTTGCAGTTTAAATATAGATTTCGTTAAGGATTTGAAGGAGGGTTCCGTCGTTACCCTGGATATCGCCGGCGAGGAAAGTAGCAATATAAGGGCCAGGGTAGAAAATATAACCCCACAGGATGATGGTACAGATGATACAATTGTAACATTTCAATCGAGGGACTTCTTCCCGGCTCTGTACGAAGGGCGAAGTGTAGACCTTACGGTGGTCAAAGGCAAATACAGCGGCCTTGTGGTGCCCCTTTCAGCAATAACTAAAAAGGATGGAATGTACATGGTGGAGGTACTAGATGCTGACAAGACTATTGAAAAAGGAGTAGTAATAAAGGGTCATGATGACATTAATGCAGTAGTAGAAAAATCAGAATCACCGCCGGGTATAAAAATGTATGATAAGGTTGTATTGAGAAAGGAATAGGTGATCAACTATGGGTATAAGGGACAATTTAAAATCAATTAATGAAAGAATAGAGGCGGCGGCTTTGAAATCCGGCAGGGATAAAGGGGATATTAGGCTCGTAGCCGTTACAAAGACGATAAACGTTGCAAATATAAAGGATGCGGTAGATATTGGGATAACTTCTATTGGCGAAAACAGAGTACAGGAACTTATGGAAAAGTATACTGTCCTCAAGGATTATGTCCAGGAATGGCACATGATAGGACATTTGCAAAGGAATAAGGTAAAATATATCGTAGACAAGGTTTCTTTAATACATTCGGTAGATACAATGGCTCTGGCTAAAGAAATAAACAAAAGGGCCCAAAGGATAAATAAAAGTGTCGATGTTCTAATCCAAATAAATGTTTCCGGCGAAGCGAGTAAATTTGGGGTAGCGCCTAAAGGGGTCCACGATCTCGTACAACGTATTGGAGTTTTGGACAATGTATGTATAAGGGGTCTTATGACAATAGCCCCCTTTACTGATAACGCTGAAAGGGTTAGGCCGATATTTGCAAAATCAAAGGAAATATTCGAAGATCTAAAGGCCCAAAAATACGAGGGCGTAGAAATGGAATACCTGTCAATGGGCATGACAGGGGATTTTGAAGTTGCTATAGAGGAGGGCGCAAACATTATAAGGGTTGGGACAGGGATATTCGGATTAAGGGGATAGCCTTAGGGGAGGAATCAGAATGGAAAAGGGCCTATGGGATAGGATAATGAGTTTTATGGGTCTAGCAGATGTCGAAACAGAGGAACAGTGGCCGGGGGAGGATGAGGAAGTATATTCCGTGCCGAGTAGGAGAGGCAGGATAGTGGATATACGCACCGCATCCCAGGTTAAAATGGTGATATTTCAGCCGACAACCTTTGACCAGACAACGGAAATATGCGATAATTTAAAAAACAGGAAACCGGTTATAATAAATTTAGAAAAACTTGAAAGGGAAACAGCGCGCAGGATACTTGATTTTCTAAGTGGTGCGGTGTATGGATTGGACGGTGATTTGTACAAAATATCCGGGGGTATATTCGTTGCGGCCCCCAGCAATGTAGAAATTTCCGAGGATCTAAAGGACGAGCTTAACAGGGATAGAATGGCCTTTAAATGGCAAAAATAAGCATGGAGAAGGGCTATCCCCGTCGTACAAAAGGAGGTCAGCAATGGATCAGCTAGGTTGGTTGTTAAGAGTTTCCCTTGGGTATTTTTTCAGCTTTATTGAGCTATTAATTTTTATAAGGATAATACTATCATGGATATCGCCGGGTTACGGGAGCCCTATTACTAGGGCCGTGTACGGTATCACAGAGCCGATTTTATTGCCCTTTAGGAGGCTTATGGAAAGGACTCCTATCGGAGGCGGTATGATGGATTTTTCGCCTATATTGGCATTACTTTTTATAAGGCTTTTAGCGCAGCCCCTAGCCTATTATGTAGTGGGCCTGTTTATAAATACCTGGAGGTGAAAACATGATCACGCCCCTTGAAATACAGAACAAACAATTTAGCAAGAGAATGAGAGGGTTCGACGAAAACGAAGTGGATGAGTTTTTAGATAGATTGACGGAGGACTATGAGGCCCTTTATAGGGAAAATGCAAACCTTAAGGATAGGATACAGATTCTGGAGGATAAGATTAAACATTACAATGATATGGAAGAATCCCTCCAGAACGCCCTTATACTTGCGCAGAATACCGCCGAGGAGGCTACAAAGAACGCCTACGAAAAAGGTGAATTAATAATTAAGCAAGCGGAGGGGGAGGCACAAAAAATCCTCGAGAGGGCTAACGAGAAAATAATGGACGTAGAACAGCAGTACCAGGAGACAAAAAGGCAAATGTACATATTCCGGACTAGGTTTAAAACTTTATTAGAGGCTCAGCTTGAGGCGGTAGTGACCCTTTGTGATCAACTAGAGGATGAATAATATTTTATTGACTAATAGCGCAGCTTATATTATAATCTTCGTAACACAAATATACAGTAGAAGTAGCGATGATCGAGAAGAGTATCTATTAAACCGTTGACAGAGAGCCACAGGTATGGTGGGATGTGGTAACGTATAATAGTGAAAATCCCTCGTGAGCAGCGGGCTGAAAGGTATAAACAGTAAGCCCCGCCGGTGCTATCCGATACAATAGCTAAAATAAAGCGGGTATTACAGCCAAACAGGGTGGTACCGCGGGCGATGCCCGTCCCTTTATATATAAAGGGACTTTTTTATTTTCTAAAAAAACGATTGAGGTGGTAACGAATGGACTATGGGAAAACATTAAATTTACCAAAAACAAAGTTTCCGATGAGGGCTAACTTGCCTGTAAAGGAACCGGAAATCATAGACTTTTGGGAGAAGGAAAACGTTTATAAGAAGAACCTTCAAAAACAAAAAGGTAATAAAAAATTCATATTACATGACGGCCCTCCCTATGCTAATGGTGATATACACCTAGGGCAAACCCTTAACAAAATATTGAAGGATATTATAATAAAAAGCAAATCAATGGACGGCTATCATTGTCCCTATGTACCCGGATGGGATACCCATGGGCTGCCTATAGAAACCCAAGTAATAAAATCCTTAGGTATAAACAGACACGATAAAACCGTAGTAGGGTTCAGGCAACTATGTCGGGATTATGCGCTTAAATATATGGATAAACAAAGGGGTCAGTTCAAACGGTTGGGGGTCAGAGGCGATTGGGATAACCCTTACCTTACGCTTAAACCGCAGTTTGAGGCAAAACAGATAGAAGTGTTCGGCGAAATGGCTAAAAAGGGTTATATCTATAAGGGTTTAAGACCGGTGTACTGGTGCCCTAGCTGCGAAACAGCCCTAGCCGAGGCGGAGATAGAATATAGCGATCATAGGACCCACTCAATATACGTTAACTTCCCTGTATCCGATGACAAGGGATTGTTTAACGGTTTGATAGACGATCTTAGTAGAGCCTATGTTATGATTTGGACTACAACGCCCTGGACGCTACCCGCTAACCTTGCAATCGCCCTTAATGAAAATTTCCAATATATTTTGATGGAGATGGGGGATGCCTATTATGTTGTGGCTAAGGATAAGGCCGAAGAGATTAAGGAATTAGGTAAGTTTGATGATTACAAGGTACTGGCTGAGTTTGCCGGAAAGCAGCTTGAAGGGTTAATCTGCAAGCATCCCTTTATAGAAAGGGACTCAATTGTAATATTAGGGGACCATGTTACGTTGGAGCAGGGTACCGGATGCGTGCATACTGCGCCGGGACACGGTGAAGAGGACTTCTTAATCGGGATGAAGTACGGGCTATCAGCTTTGAATCCAGTGGATGATAAAGGGTATTTCACTGAATCGGCGGGTAAATACCAAGGGATGTACTATGCAAAGGCTAACGATGTGATAGTTGAAGATCTTGTGGAGATAGGTGCTATGTTTGCCCATTCTAGCATGACGCACTCTTATCCCCATTGTTGGCGCTGCAAAGGGCCGGTTATATTCAGGGCTACGGAGCAATGGTTCGCGTCGGTGGAGAGCTTTAAGGATGAAGCCCTTGCAGCTATAGGAAATGTAAAATGGATACCCCATTGGGGAGAGGAAAGAATAAGCAATATGGTAAGGGATAGGGATGATTGGTGTATCTCACGGCAAAGGGTATGGGGAGTGCCTATTCCCATATTCTATTGCAACGAATGTGGTCACCATATAATAAATGACGATACTATCCACGCCGTAAGGGATTTGTTCGCTGCAGAGGGTTCCGATGCATGGTTTAAAAAAGAAGCAAAGGATATACTCCCTGAAGATATCAAATGCGAACATTGTGGTGCAAACAATTTTAGGAAAGAGACAGACACTATGGATGTGTGGTTCGATTCAGGTTCGAGTCATGCCGCAGTATTGGAAACATGGCCGGATTTGGAATGGCCCTCTACTATGTACCTAGAGGGTAGCGACCAACACAGGGGATGGTTCCAATCGTCGCTATTAACCGCAGTGGCTACTAGAGGAAAAGCACCCTATCGTGAAGTGTTAACCCATGGATTTGTAGTAGACGGCGAAGGACGAAAAATGTCCAAATCCCTAGGTAACGGCATAGATCCCATGGATGTTATAAAAGAGTACGGCGCAGATATATTAAGATTATGGGTTGCCTCAGCGGATTATCAAACGGATATACGTATATCCCCCCGGATATTGAAACAATTATCTGAGGTCTATAGAAAGATAAGGAATACCGCGCGGTTTATGTTAGGCAATCTGTACGATTTTGACCCCGATAGGGATATGGTCGAATACGACGATTTAGCCGATTTAGATAAATGGGCCCTTCATAAGGGAGAGAAATTGCTGGAAAAGGTAGTAGACGCTTATAGGGAATACGAATTTCATATACTGTTTTATGCGATGCATCATTTTTGTGTAGTGGACATGAGCAACTTCTATCTCGACGTAATAAAAGATAGGCTGTACACCTGTAAAGGGGATTCGCTAGAAAGAAGGGCGGCGCAGACGGTGATATATCGGTTATTATCAAAACTTGTACGGCTTGTGGCACCGGTTTTGTCCTTCACCGCAGAAGAAATATGGCGATATATGCCCGGGGATGCAGCCTCTAGACCGGCCAGCGTCCAACTAGTTGAATTCCCGGAGCCTGAACCGGCACTTTTGAATAAGGAATTAGAAACGAAGTATCAAAAAATATTAGAAATCAGGTACGAGGTGGGAAGAGCACTGGAAAAGGCCAGAGCTGACAAGGTAATCGGTCATTCTTTGGATTCTAAAATAGAACTTTATACGGACGATGAGCTTTACAAATTCTTGAAACCCTTAGAGAAGGAGCTGCCTTCCTTATTTATAGTTTCCCAGGTAAAGGTTAACCCGCCCGGTGAAGAAGCGGGCCAAGGGGCTATCAAGGGCGAGGAGTTGGAAAGTTTAAGCCTTATGGTTAATCACGCCGAGGGACACAAGTGCGAAAGATGCTGGAATTTTAGTACGACAGTAGGAAACGTAAAGGAACACCCCAGCATATGTGAAAGATGTGCCGGGAATATCCAATAACGAACAAAATCCTGCATGATATGTAGGAATGACCGAAGATCAAAAAGGGGCACCTTTTTTAGGTGCTTTCTTTTTTGCCTATGTATCAGTTATTAAACCTATGGGGAAATTAATCTAAAGGGGGGCAGGTCTATGACAAAGGAAAACAAATCAATGGAAAGGCTAGAGGAAGGGATGCAAAACCTATCAAGGAGCTTAGAAAAATCTAAGATAATGGAATACGTTAATTTGATGGAAAACCCAAGGAAAATGTTATTTTTAAACTTTGTCGCAGGGCTGGCCAGGGGCCTCGGCTTAGCTGTAGGGTTTTCCGTATTGGGGGCCGTAGCCATATTAATTTTAAGGAGGCTGGTGATGCTTAACCTGCCATTTATAGGCGGGTTTATCGCAGAACTTATAAAGCTCGTAAATCGGAGCATGTGAAAATAGGAGGATATGAATGGATGGACGCTAAAACGCTTAACTTTTTTAAAGAAAAATTAGAACGGAATAGAGAAGAAGCTATAAAGACATTGGATAAAATATGGGATACCGAATTAGAGGGTTCATTACGGGAGTATACAAAGGAGTTATCAATCTATGATAACCATCCGGCGGATATTGGTAGCGAGACCTACGAAAGGGATAAAAATATTGCATTAAAAAAACAGAAAATGCATAGTATCGCACAAATGGACAGAGCCCTAGACCGTATAGAAAAAGGAAAGTATGGGATCTGTGCCTATTGTGGTGTAATGATTGCAAAGGAGAGGCTAAAGGTGCAACCCGAGGCCGAATTATGTACGGAATGTTCAAAGGGCACGGAACCGCCCAGGGAAAGGATTATGGGAAAAAGACCCGTGGAGGAGGAAGTGCTTAGCTATCCCTACAACACTAGGGGAGAGGACATGGAAAAACAGACTATGTTCGACGGAGAGGATAGCTGGCAGGCGGTGGCCAGATATAACCGCAGGGAGGACGATCCCAGCAATAGCACCGGGGACGATCAGGATGTATGGGATGAGATACCCGCAGGGTTAGTAGAGGATATAGATAGAATAAGTAACCGTTACTACAAAAATAAACTCTATGATGATTAGAAGGGGTTGGGTAGCATGTTTTAAGCCGTCGAGATTTATGATAGAATCTTAATATTACTAAGTAAATCTTCAGGGGGGTATTCTATGACATGGGTCGTTGTATTGGCGATAATTATAGACAGGTTTTCTAAGTTCCTATGCCAAAGGTACCTGGCGCCCCTCGGATCAGTGCCGTTGATTGAGGGTGTATTCCATCTAACCTATGTACAGAACACCGGCGCAGCCTTCGGCATGTTCCAAGGGGCAAACTGGTTATTTATACCCGTTATTGTGCTAACAGCAGCGTTTCTTATATATTTAATGTGGACGTTGCGATACGCCGGCGATTTTATGAGACTGTCCATAGCCCTTATATTAGGTGGTGCCCTGGGCAATCTCATGGACAGGGTTATGCTGGGCTACGTTGTGGATTTTTTGGATTTTAGGGTATGGCCGGTATTTAATATCGCTGATAGTTGTATAGTAATAGGTTCAATATTATTAGGATAC
This sequence comes from uncultured Clostridiaceae bacterium, assembly GCA_964508195.1. Classification (GTDB taxonomy): domain Bacteria; phylum Bacillota; class Clostridia; order Ch29; family Ch29; genus JAAYEV01. The sequence goes on along the minus strand of CAZDSH010000001.1, from coordinate 123,708 downwards.
CGCGTATTAGTAAAGGGTGAGGGCATAAAATGATAGATGCCTTCGAAATAACTGTTCAGGAAAAGGATAACGATTCTAGATTAGACAGATTCTTAATAGGAAATATGTATGATTATTCCCGTTCCTTTATACAGGGCTTAGTAAGGGAAGCCTTTATAAGGGTTAACGGGAAACCGTCTAAAAATAGCTATAGGGTAAAAACGGGTGATAGGGTATCGGTAACAATACCAAAGCCCCAGGATGCCAAGGTAGAGGCTGCTGATATTCCTTTGAATATTGTGTACGAGGACAATTGGCTACTCGTTATAAATAAACCCGCGGGTATGACTGTACATCCCGCGCCGGGTAATAGTTCCGGCACGTTAGTGAACGCACTTTTGTATCGTTACGATAGTTTACCGCAGGTTGATGGTACGATTCGGCCGGGTATAGTACATAGATTGGATAAGGATACGACGGGACTTCTAGTCGTGGCAAAGGATGAAAAGGCTTATAAAGCCCTCATAGCGCAATTTAAAAGGCATAGCGTAAACCGAAGATATATAGCTTTAGTTCGGGGAATATTACGTGAAGATCGAGGGACAATAGACGCGCCTATAGGTCGGCACCCGGTTAACAGGAAGAAGATGGCCGTAACTGCCAGAAATTCTAGGCATGCTCTGTCCCATTTTAGTGTTATAAAACGTTTCCAGGGATATACCCTCGTTGAGGTGAAGTTGGAAACGGGTAGGACGCATCAAATTAGGGTACACATGCAGTATATAGGTCATCCCATAGTTGGGGACACTAAATACGGCAGGCCCGGCGTCCTAGGCGCAACAAATCTTATGCTCCATGCCGCAGTCCTAGGATTTGTCCATCCGGAAAAGGGCGAATATATGGAATTCCGCTCAAAGGTACCTAAACACTTCAAAGGGGTTATAGATCAGTTATAGGCTTAGTTTCTATGTCTTTAGCTTTTCTATAGTAGCTACTATATCCCGGTCCGGTGTTACGAACAACGTTTTTTGATTCTTATAAACAACGAACCCCGGTTTTGCGCCGGTGGGTTTGGATACATGCTTTACCAGTGTATAATCTACGGGGACGCTACCCGATTGGTGTGCCTTACTGTGGTATGCCGCTAAAAGCGCCCCCTGATAAAGGGTATCCTTCGGAACTTTTTTACCTTCGCTCTTTATTAATACGTGGGAACCCGGTATGTCCTTAGTATGCAGCCATAGATCGTCCTTTTTGGCGAGCCTTTGTATCAAATAATCGTTTTGACGATTATTCCGTCCTACGTATATGGTAAAGCCATCCTTAGACCGATAGGCAAAGGGACCTGCCCCGGGTTTAGGTTTTCGTTTTTTAGTTGATCCCGCATGCTTTAAGTATTTACCCTTTTCTAATTCCAGACGTATCTCCGATAGCTCGTCGAGGTGTGTACAGCTTTCTATGCTGTAGATTATGCTTTCTAAATAGGTTATTTCCCCCTTAGTTTGATGAACTAATTTTTTTAGATTGCGCACCGTCCTTTTCGCGCGGTTATATTCTTTAAAAAACCGGTTAGCGTTTTGGAGGGGTGTAATGTTTGGATCCAGTTTAATTTTAACGAGGGGTAAATCCGGTTGTGTATAGTCCTCGAGGGTTACAGAGCTAACCTTCGTATCCAAACGGTACAGGTTTGCTATAATGAGCTCACCATAGAGCCTATAATTTTCCTTCGTGGTAGCATCCTGTAGTTCCTGAAGCCTATTGGTTAATTTTTTAGAATTTTTATCCCTAAGCCCCTCTACCGTTTTCAATAGGTGCTCACGTTCACGCTTAAATGTCTCAGCTTCGGTTTTTTCGTTAAAAAAATCATCTAACATTACGTTTATACTGGGTTTAGCTTCATAGGTAAGGCCTAGATGGGTAAGGGGCACGGGGGAAAAATCGAAAACGTCATTACCCCTATAATATATGACGGGGTAAAAGTCCCCGCTATTAAGGGTTTTTGCCAGTTCGTGGACCCCGTGAGCGAGGTCGGATACCGAGGTCTCCCCTAGGGGCTCCTTAGGATCTATATCGCTCCTTGCGCATAATTCCGTTGCAAGGACCTTCCCGATACCCTCAAAGGCGTCAGACACGGCCCTGGCGGCTCGACAGCCCTTGTGCGCTATAAGGGCTTTTTCTAAATCCGATACATCCGCCGTGGATATGTTCAGCTTAGACTGTGACGGCGGGAGCTTATACTTTACACCGGGGAATATATGCCTATAGGAGCTCATCTGGGCAGTTACCCTTTTTACCGAATCGATTACTACACCTTCCTGGTCCAGTAATATAACGTTGCTATGCCTACCCATTATTTCACATATAAGACGTTTTTCGGTCCTTTCCCCTAATTGGCCTGCAACCAATATACGAAATTCCAGGACCCGATCCATGCCGTATTGTTCTATTGATATAATGATTCCCCCGCTTAAATGTTTCCTTAAAAGCATACATAGCATCGGCGGGTGCCCTGGATGTTCATTATTATGGACTCCTTTAAGGGTTAGGTGCAGCCGTGGATTTGAAGGGTTAGCGGACAAAAGTAATTTCCCACGGCCCTTTGGCGTGTGTAAGTGCAACAAAAGCATATCCGAACGCGGTTGGTATATCCTCTCTATGCGTCCGTTTATAAGGCTATTTTTTAATTCCATCGTAAGACATTTCATAGTATAACCATCGAAAGCCATTTTATCACCTACTATATTTTTTGTTAAGGGAACAATCCGTTGCAACCCATTCGAAACTATTTTGAAACTGTATATCGGCGGGGGTGTCATCCCCGGGGGTTCATGTGCCATCGTATTTGAAACACTAATAAAATAAGACGTCTAGAATCAATGAATTATTATCAACACATTATATTTAGTATAGCACTTGCTACGGGGAAAATAAAACTACAACGTAGGATCGCGGCGAAATTTAGGCTTTGAAAAGTTTAAGAAATGTGTTAGATTAAGGGATAAGGAATATATACTATGGGATAATACTTATATTGTTTAAGGGGCTTTAGTCTGACATAGAAAGAAGGAGAGGATAGCAAATATGCAAGGGGTCAGCAGTATGACGGGCTTTGGTAGAGGGGAGTATAGGGCGGAGGATGCAGCGATTTTAGTAGAAATACGAACGGTTAACCATAGATACAGCGATATAAACATAAAGACCTCAAGGCATCTTTCTTTTTTAGATGATAAAATAAGGCGTCATATAAAAACACGCGTATCCAGGGGCAGGGTAGACGTTTATATCTCCTACGATGTATGGGGACTTTGGGAACCGGATATAAAACTAAACGACAAATTAGCCCTACATTATAACGGCGCTTTAAAAGAATTGGGTCGGAGTCTAAACTACGAAGGGGATATACCCTTTTCATTGATTGCTACATTTCCAGAGGTTATTACGGTAAGCCCGGGTAAAGTAAACGAAGAAGCATTGTGGGAGAGATTATCCCATGCATTGGAGCAGGCCTTGGATTTACTGATCAGTATGCGCAGTCAAGAGGGCGAAAACCTTAAAAGGGATATACTTTTAAAACTAGAAATCATAGATAAAGAGGTATCAGAAATAGAAAAAAGGGCAGGGTTTATAGTGGATGAATACCGTGAACGTCTGGACAAAAGATTGAAAGAACTGGCCGGAGGCGTTAACCTCGATGACGATAGGATTTATCAGGAGGTATTGATCTTCGCGGATAGGAGCAATATAGACGAAGAGATTGTCAGGCTAGGGAGCCATATCTCCCAGATGCGTCATATATTCGGTCTGGGTGGTGTTATGGGTAGGGAATTGGATTTTCTGGCGCAGGAGATGTTAAGGGAGGTCAACACGATTGGTTCAAAGGCTAATGACTTGCATATATCTAAGGCTGTTATCGGCATAAAATCTCAGCTCGAACAGGTGAGGGAACAAATACAAAATATCGAATAGGGAGGCTAAGGGGACCATGAAACTCATTAATATAGGTTTTGGAAATGTTGTTTCCGCAAATAGGCTTATTGCAATAGTGAGTCCGGAATCGGCGCCTATAAAAAGGATTATCCAGGATGCGAAGGAACGGAATATGCTAATAGATGCTACTTACGGTAGGAGGACTAGGGCTGTTATCGTCACGGACAGCGATCATATAATCCTATCAGCGGTTCAGCCGGAAACCGTTGCCCATAGGTTAACCTCGAAGGATACTTCCGATGACACGGTAGATAATGTATGAGCATGAAGGATAAGGGCCTGCTCGTGGTCGTGTCCGGGCCATCCGGTGCGGGTAAAGGAACTATCTGTAAAGAGTTGTTAAAGATGCAAAAGGATATAATAGTTTCTGTATCTAAAACGACGCGACCACCTAGGGCAGGTGAAGTTAACGGAAAGAATTATTCCTTTGTGTCCCGGGATGAATTCCTAGATCTAATAAAAAGGAACGGATTTATAGAATACGCAAAGGTTTATGGCAATTATTATGGGACACCCAGGGACTTCGTAGAGGAAAACATACAAAAAGGTAGGGACGTACTACTTGAAATAGATATACAGGGTGCACTCCAAGTTAAGGAGAAGTATAAAGAAGGGGTTTTTATTTTTATATTGCCCCCGTCGATGGAAGAGCTCAGATCAAGGATAACGAAGCGAGGTACCGAGGGTGCGAAGGAAATTATGCGGAGGTTCGAAGCCGCTTATAAGGAGATCAACTACGTATCGAGGTATAATTATTATATAATAAATGATCATGTTAAAATTGCTGCAAACAAATTGTGTTCAATAATAACAGCGGAAAAGTGTAGGGTGGACAGGTTTAAAATGAAATATATAGGCAAATAGGGAGGTAAAAGAATTGTTATATCCTTCGGTGAATTCATTATTAAAAAGGGTGGACAGTAGGTACACTCTAGTAGCATTAATAGCTAAAAGGGCAAGGCAGCTTAACCGGGAGAATCAGGATAAGGAAGAAAACGGCGACATAAAAAGTGTAACTATGGCTATAAAGGAAATAGAGGAGGGCAAGATAGGATACATACGTACAAAGGATGGCATAAAATAACGAGGAGGTTAGAATTTGCTTAAGGATACTAAAGTAGTAGTGGGTATATGCGGCGGCATTTCCGCTTATAAAAGCGCGGACCTTGTAAGTCGGCTTAGGAAAAAAGGCGCTCAGGTTAAAGTGATAATGACAAAAAACGCAACAGAGTTTATCGCACCTTTAACGTTCAGTAGCCTATCCGCCGATGATGTTATAGTTGATATGTTTGCTGAAACCATGGACCAAAGAATAAGCCATATATTTCTTGCACAATGGGCCGAATACATGATAATAGCCCCGGCAACTGCTAATTTTATAGGGAAGGCCGCTACGGGTATAGCCGATGACCTGCTTACTACTACTGTTATGGCTACGAGGGCTAAGGTAATAATAGTCCCCGCTATGAATACTAATATGTATAACAACCCGGTTCTACAGCGCAATATAGAAAGTTTGGGCCGATACGGGTACACATTCTTCGGCCCGGCGGAGGGAAATCTCGCCTGCGGCGATAAGGGTACGGGTAGAATGGAGGAACCTCAGGCTATTGTAGAATATTTAGAAGGGTTTAAAGCGCGGAGTAAGGATTTACAGGATAGGATCGTTATGGTTACCGCAGGGCCTACCCGGGAAAGCCTTGATCCCGTTAGGTTTTTTTCGAATGCATCCTCGGGCAAAATGGGCTATTCTATTGCGGATGCAGCGATTAAAAGGGGTGCCCAGGTTATACTTATAAGCGGGCCTACGCATATTTTGCCGCCACCATCGGCGGAGTTTGTACCCGTTATAAGCGCTATGGATATGTACGATGAAGTTTTGCGAAGGTTTTCATCCTGCGACGTCGTTATAAAAACCGCAGCGGTTTCGGATTATCGGCCCGCTGAGGTTTCGCCACAGAAGATTAAAAAGAGCGCAGATAGGATGTCCGTAGAATTGGTTAGGAATCCCGATATTCTTCTGGAACTAGGTAACATAAAGAAAAACCGTATACTCGTAGGATTTGCGGCGGAAAGTGCTGATCTTATAGAGCATGCTAGGGAAAAACTCCACTATAAAAATTTAGATCTCATTGTCGCAAACGATATTACCGAAGAAGGTATTGGCTTTGGTAGCGATTTAAACGGGGGGTATATAGTTAACGCCGAGGGCGAGGCAGAGAGGTTGGAGCCTATGAACAAGTCCAAGATGGCGGATATAATTTTAGATAAAGTTGTTTTGTTGCTAAACAAAGGGGATTAATCGCACGGTATGACTTCTATCTTATCCCCCTGATATAGAAGGGAGGAAAGCATTGAAATGTACGCCCAGGTAGTAGTCAACAATCCAAGCCCCCTTATAGATATGCCTTTTCATTATATTATACCGGATCAATTAGTAGACAAAATTTTTAAGGGCTCAAGGGTGACAGTGCCCTTTGGCCCAGCTAATAATCATGTGGAGGGTCTTGTGGTAGCCCTTTCAGAAGGATGTCCGGATCATATAAATAATATAAAACCCATTTTAAGGCGAGTAGATGCAGAGCCTATACTCCCCGAGGAGATAGTCGAACTTGCAAAATGGATGAGGGATGAATATTTATGTACCTGGTTTGAAGCTATACGGTGTGTTATGCCCCCTGGGATAAAGACCGCAAGAAGCCTGAAAAGGTCCGGTAAATACCGATTATGGGCCCGCAGGGTGTACGGAGACATTGAGGAACCATTGCCGAAACACGCAGCCAGGATGAGGGCTGTTATATCTTTTTTCGAACAGGAGGCCCTGGATGAGGTATGTTGTGGTACGCTTATGGACAAAACCGGATGCAGCTTACAATCCCTGCGTTCCCTAGAAAAGAGGGGTTTTTTAAAGATATATGATAAAAGGGTCATAAGATCCCCGGAGCTTGCAACGGGTATTATCCAGGACAGGGTAGAGCATTTAAGTGCCTCGCAAAGGGAAGTTTTAAAATCTATAAAGGACATGTACAAGGGGGGTATTACTGAGGTATTGTTACACGGCATTACCGGCAGCGGCAAAACCGAAGTATATCTGCGGCTCATCGGCGAAACGATAGAAGCCGGTAAACAGGTTATAGTTTTAGTGCCGGAGATTTCCCTGACGCCCCAGATGATGGAATGGTATCATAAACGCTTTGGCGGTAAAGCGGCCCTTATACATAGCAGATTATCCGACGGTGAGGGCTACGACCAGTGGGAGGGCATCTTGAAAGGGCGCTATGATATCGTTATTGGGGCCAGATCAGCGGTATTTGCACCCTTTGACAATATTGGGCTTATAATTATTGATGAGGAACATGAACACACTTATAAGTCAGAAAATGCACCTAGGTACGTAACCCATAATGTAGCGGCCAAAAGGTGTCGCGATCATGGTGGGCTACTCGTACTAGGTTCCGCTACGCCCTCTATGGAAACATATCACAGGGCGGTTACGGGCGATATAGGCTTTGTGCAGTTGAAGGAACGGGTAGGGGGCGGTGAACTGCCGACGGTAGAAATAGTGGATATGCGTCAAGAGCTTAAAGAAGGTAACCGTTCTATATTTAGTAAAAGACTTTCTGAAGAGATAACGAAGGCCCTCGATAACAGACAACAGGCTATTTTGTTCTTAAACCGGAGGGGCTATTCCGTTGTAATAAGTTGTAGGAACTGCGGCAATGTCGTAAAGTGTAAAAAATGTGACATATCCATGACGTATCATCGCAGGGAGAATTCCCTTATTTGCCATTATTGCGGCTATAAACGGAAACCCCCTACTCGGTGTGAGGTATGCGGTAGTGATAAGATCAGGCACCTAGGGGCGGGGACAGAAAAGCTAGAAAAAGCTGTAACGGATAGCTTTCAAGGTGCCCGAATATTGCGAATGGATATGGATACTACACGGCGAAAGGGTGCCCATTTTAATATACTTAAGAGATTTAAAGATCACGGGGCGGATATCTTGTTAGGCACGCAGATGGTTACTAAGGGGTTGGATTTCTCCGGCGTTACCCTAGTAGGGGTGATACTAGCGGACTTTTCGCTGAACCTACCGGATTTTAGGGCCTCGGAACGGACATTCCAATTACTGACACAGGTGTCCGGGAGGGCAGGTAGAGGTACCAAACCCGGCAGGGTGATCATTCAGACCTATAACCCCGGACATTACAGTATTATTGCGACGGAAAGACAAAATTATAGGGATTTTTTCCAACAGGAAACGGAAATAAGAAAGAATTTCGGTTATCCCCCCTATGAAAGGCTAATAAACATAATAATATCCGGTAAAAATCAAAAGGAAGTTGCCGATGGCGCTAACACTTTATATAATAAACTCAACAGAGGGTTTAAAAAAATTAAGGGCCTGCAATACGAATTGTTCGGCCCGTCCCAAGCTATGCATTCTAAAATAAAGGACCGTTATCGGTGGCAAGTAATAATTAAAGCGCCGATCTTGGAAGGGATAACAGAGACGTTACGGCGTGCTAAACTCGAATTATTAAAGGGATCGTTGCGAGGGTTAAGCGTCATTATAGATGTGGATCCTATTAATCTTAGCTAAGGGACGGGTTTCCACGAATAGAGACCTTAGCAGCGATGGCCCTTCGAATAAATAGGAGGAACAGGATGGCTATAAGGAATATAAGACTGGAAGGGGACCCAATCCTCAGAAAAAAAACCAGGAAAGTGGGCAAGATAAATGATAGAATAATTACATTACTTGATGATATGATAGAAACTATGAAAGACGCCGAGGGTATAGGTCTTGCGGCACCGCAGGTAGGCGTTTTGCGATCAGTGATAGTAGCGGATATCGGTGAGGGGCCTATCGAACTTATTAACCCACAGCTCCTAGAGGCAAAGGGCAAAGAAACAATGGTTGAGGGCTGCCTTAGCGTACCAGGCCGGGCCGGGAAGGTAGAAAGACCATGTTGGGTTAGGGTAAAGGGTCTTAACAAAAAGGGCGAAGAGATAATTCTAGAAGGGGAAGGGCTATTAGCCAGGGTATTATGCCATGAGATGGATCACCTCAATGGGATATTATTCATAGATAGATCGATTCCGGAAAGCGAGGGAGAACTTTGAACATAGTCTTTATGGGGACGCCGGCCTTTGCTGTGGAAAGCCTTGATAAACTTATAAAAAACGGGTATAACGTAAGTACGGCTATAACCCAACCGGATCGGCCGAAGGGCCGGGGTAAGAGATTACAGCCGACACCCGTTAAACTGAAGGCATTAGAACATGGAATAAACGTACTGCAACCGGAAAGGGTTAAATCCCTTAAGACTATTGAAGCTTTGGTAGCTTTAAAGCCGGATATAATAGCGGTAGTCGCCTATGGACAGATATTGCCGAAGGAAATATTGGAGTTACCGAGATTAGGCTGTATAAATGTGCACGCATCATTATTACCTAAATACAGAGGCGCTGCCCCCATAAATAGATGCATAATAGCAGGGGAAAAAGAAAGCGGCGTTACGACTATGCACATGGATGAGGGCATGGATACCGGCGATATACTTCTCCAAAAATCTACTAAAATAGATAGCTACGAAACTGCAGGAGAGCTCCATGATAGGCTGGCGATAATGGGTGCAGAGCTATTGATCGATACGCTTAAAGGTATAAAAACCAATAGTTTGAATCCTAGGCCCCAGGACCATAGCAAAGCGACCTACGCACCGCCCCTCAATAAGGATGTGGGTAAGGTTAGCTGGGATGATGATGCCAGGAACATTTATAACTTAGTAAGGGGTACGAACCCATGGCCGGGATGTTATACCCTTTACCGGCGCCAAAGGATGAAAATATGGGTTGCAAAGATACTCGATGATAATGGTAAAGGCATCCCTGGTAAGATATTGGAAATAACCAAAAAAGGTCTCATTATTCAAACCGGCAGAGGAAAACTTTTGGTCACGGAGATACAAATGCCCTCCGCCCGAAGGATGACCGTGGAAGAACATCTAAGGGGTAACACTATAAACTTAGGCAGCGTATTAGGTGAATAGCGATATGTATTATGAAAAAGATATGATCGAGGACAGGGGTGCATTAATCAAACCTCTAGTTCTCATACAACTCTTAAGTCTTGTTGCGATAATAGCGATGAACTATTTGTTCATAAAGCAATCACAGCTACTTAAAAAACTAGCTGTGATTTCGTTACTCCTTTTAATGGTTTTAACTGTACTCGTTACAACGGTTACGCTTATTTCGGTTATAATGCTTTATTCTCGACGAAGGAACAGTGTATTTTCCGGTAGGATGGCCATGAAGTTGCTAAGCAAAGTGCTCATACCCATTATGGCCCTGGGGAGATTTGTGGGCTTTGACCGTGTCAAGATCCAAAGGGCCTATGCCCATATAAACAATAGAACGGTCTATGCTGGGGATACACGCTTTAAGCCCGGGGATATATTGTTACTTTTGCCCCATTGTCTACAAAACAGTAGTTGTAAACATCGGATAACCGGGGATATCAATAATTGTGTAGGTTGCGGTAAATGTAAAATAGCGGACCTAGTAAGGCTAGGTAAAAGGACCGGCGTAAATATGAAAATAGTGCCCGGAGGCACCCTAGCAAGGAAAGTAATAAGGGATGTAAGGCCTAAGGCAGTAGTGGCGGTAGCCTGCGAAAACGATCTAAGTAGCGGTATACGGGATGCCCACGGGTTACCGGTTATAGGAATATTGAATAAAAGGCCCTACGGGCCTTGTTATAACACCGATGTAGACGTAGCCGAAGTTGAAAGGGCTATAAACTTTTTTGTCGAAGGGAGGGAACATTAATGTTATTTAGCCTGGATTCAACCTTTATACTATTGATACCGGCAATACTCTTTTCGTTGTACGCTCAGACAAAGATAAGCAGTACATTTCAAAGGTATTCGAGGGTAGCCGGCAGGAAAGGTTATACCGCCAGCAATGTTGCAAGGATTATACTGGATTCAAAGGGTTTGGGTAACGTGAGGATAGAAAGGGTAAGGGGTAATTTAACGGACCATTACGACCCGAGAAATCGTGTGCTTAGGCTATCGGATTCGGTGCATAATAGCACCTCAATAGCTGCCCTAGGGGTAGCGGCCCATGAAGCGGGGCATGCGGTACAACATTCCGTAGGATATATACCCCTTTCTATAAGGAATACCATCGCGCCGATAGCTGGATTTGGTTCTAGCATGTCCTGGATTTTTATTATGATCGGCCTTTTAATGAGGTGGTTTGAACTTATGCAGATTGGCATAATATTCTTTACGGTTGTCGTATTGTTTCAAATTATTACCCTGCCGGTAGAACTTAACGCCAGTAAAAGGGCAATAGTTATGCTAACCGATAACGGGATATTAGCCGGAGAAGAGATAGGACCGGCTAAAAAGGTATTAAGTGCAGCGGCCCTTACCTATGTAGCAGCGGCCTTAACTGCGGTACTACAGCTCCTTAGGTTTATAATGTTGGCTAATAGGAGAAAATAGGGACCGTGGGGGAGTAAAATTGAAAAATAACCCGAGGAAGACAGCATTAAATATAATCCAAAGAACTATAGGACACAGTACTTATCCCAATGTCCTATTAGACAGGGCCTTTTCCTTGAAGGAATTTCCGCCTAAGGACAGGGCCCTTATTACGCGTATTGTATACGGTGTTTTAGAAAATAAGCTATATTTAGACTGGGTGATAGAAACCTTTTCAAATATCAAAAGGGATAACATATCAGAACCTATTCGCAATATATTGCGGTTATCGGTGTTTCAACTACTATTTTTAGATAAAGTGCCGGATTTTGCCGTAGTGTACGAGGGGGTAGAACTGACGAAGGAGATTGCCGGCCCTAGGGCCTCGGGTTTTGTTAACGGTATTTTGCGCAGTATAGTAAGGTTCCCGGAAAGGATAAGACTGCCATCAAAGGAGAAGGAACCTTCTTCATATATTAGCATAAAATATTCCCATGCCAGATGGATGGTAGACGATTGGATAAAGATATTCGGCCGAGGGTTTACCGAGGATCTTTGTAAGGCTAACAATGTAATCCCAAGGATGACGTTACGGGTAAACACATTAAAAACGAATAGGCAGCGTCTTATGGACAACCTGGCAAGCCGGGATATCCATACAGAACACGGTATGTATTGCGATGATGCGCTTTTTGTGAAGAACGGATTAGGCCTTTTTATAAGTGATGCCTATAGGGATGGATTGTTTTACGTCCAGGACGAAAGCTCTATGCTCGCAATAAAGGCCCTCGATCCTAAACCCGGTGAACTAATTATAGATCTCTGTAGCGCACCGGGGGGTAAGGCAACTTACGCGGCACAGCTTATGGGGGATTCCGGTAATATTATAGCTAGGGATATAAGTAAAAATAAATTGAATCTGGTTAGGGATAACTATAAAAGGCTTGGTATCCGATGTATAGAAACAGAAATCCATGACGCCCTTAGGCACGATCCATCCCTCGAGGGCAAAGGTGATAAGGTGTTAGTAGACGCACCCTGTTCAGGTCTCGGTGTAATAAGAAGAAAACCGGATATAAAATGGAACAAAAAAAGGGCGCACTATAAGGAATTGGCTAAGATACAAAAAAGAATACTAAAAAATGCCGCTACTTACGTAAAGCCCGGCGGATACCTTTTGTACTGTACTTGTACGATAATGCCTTGGGAGAATCAGGATGTCATAGAGGACTTTTTACATGGAGAGCCCGGATACAGATTGTGGGATTTTTCTAGGGCATTGCCTGATAAGTTGGCCAAGGGGAATGCGAAAAAGGGGTATTTACAGCTCTTTCCGAACGTACATGGAACCGACGGGTTTTTTATATGTAAACTAAAACGAGTACAAAAAACTTAAATTTTAAAGGACCCTATAAAGGGCTCAATCTTTTTGTTAATAATATGTGGTCCCTCCGACGAAGGGTAGTATCTTTGCATATGTGTTATAATATGGATATATTATAACACAAGTATTTGTTGTATAATTAACGGAAGGTGGATATATGGAACGAAATATTTTGCTGGACTTGGATATAAAGGGGCTTAAACAGGTTGCCCATAGCCTCGGACATCCCGAATATAGGGGTAAACAGATCTGGGACTGGCTTTATAAGGGTGTTAGCGATTTTGAACAGATGAAAAACCTACCCGAGGGATTACAAAGACAACTATCGAAGGAATTTTTAACAGGCATGCCCGGGATAATTAAAAAATCCATATCAAAATTCGATGATACTATAAAGTACCTGTTAAAATATAAAGACGGGAGTATAATAGAAACCGTACGCCTCGTTTATAAATTCGGTACAACGGTTTGTGTATCAAGCCAGGTAGGTTGCCGTATGGGATGTAGCTTCTGCGCTTCGACAAAAAACGGTTTAATACGAAACCTTACAGGGGGCGAAATACTCGCCCAAATATTAACGGTACATCGGGATACCGGGGACAGAATCTCCAATGTAGTGATAATGGGTAGCGGCGAGCCCTTGGACAATTTCGAAAACGTTATTTCTTTTATCCGTAGCGCAAACTTGGAGGAAGGTTTAGGCATCGGACTAAGGCGCATTACATTATCCACCTGCGGTTTGGTACCGGAAATTATTGAACTGGCTGACCTGGGGCTCCCTATAAATCTTTCCCTTTCACTACACGCAGCGGATGATACAACGCGTTTTGCCTTGATGCCCGTGGCAAAAAAATATAAAATAAAAGAAATATTACAGGCCTGTGAATATTTTATAAAGCGTATTGGCAGAAGGGTTACCTTTGAGTATGCCCTCATAGACGGATTAAATGCCCATCCCGGGGATGCTATAAGGCTTGCGAACCTTTTAGAGGGAATGCTATGCAATGTTAATCTTATTCCCATAAACCCGACGGAGGGTTTTCCGTACAAACAGCCCGGTGCAAACGGGATAAAAACCTTTGAAACCCTGTTAAGGGAAAGGGGTATCACGGTAACCGTAAGACGCGGTATGGGCAGGGATATATCAGGGGCCTGTGGACAACTTAGGGCGGGATACGTAGGGGATGAAAATATTCGAAAGTAGGGGGTAGGCTTATGAAGGCCGGAGCTGCTACCGACATAGGTTTACAAAGGGCAATGAATCAAGACAGTTATCACTGTTCAAGGGATTTTGGTGCACCGTATCTATACATCGTAGCCGATGGTATGGGCGGGCACAATGGCGGCGAAGTTGCAAGCAGGATCGCTGTTGATACCGTTAAATCCTTTATAGAAAATAATTTTAAGGATCCGCAATACATCAATAATAGGCTCGTCATGATAAGGGATGCTATAATAGAGGCTAACAGCGTTATATACAACCTAGCTATGGTGGACATGGGCCTTAGAGGGATGGGTACAACCCTTACTATGGCTATGATCGAGGATAAAAAGGTGTATATAGGCCATATCGGTGATAGTAGGATGTACCTGATGCGAAACGGAAAGTGCCGTAAACTTACAGAAGACCATTCCTTAGTGGCCCAGCTAATAAAAAATGGTAGCATTTCCCCTGAAGAAGGTAACTGTCATCCGCAAAAAAATATAATAACAAAGGCTTTAGGTGTAGATATGGAATTAGATATGGAGCTTAATACGGAAAACCTATGGGAAGGGGATACGTTGCTCCTTTGTACCGACGGTCTTACAAACATGCTTAATCTGAAGGAGATAGTAGGGATCTGTAGCATAGATGAAGAGCCTCGGATCATAACAAAGATGTTAGTAGACGAGGCAAATATGAAGGGCGGAAGGGATAATATAACGGCAATAGTAGTGAAGGTGAGGTGGAGCTCATGATCGGCCGAATCCTTGGCAATAGATACGAGTTGGTGGAGAAGGTGGGTAGCGGCGGCATGTCTATCGTTTATAAGGCGAGGTGTAGCCTGCTAAATAGATACGTTGCGGTAAAGATACTAAGGCCGGAGTTTGTAAGTGATGAGAGCTTTATAAAGAAGTTCAGGCAGGAATCCCAGGCAGCGGCTAGTCTATCCCACCAAAATATAGTTAATATATATGATGTGGGCATTGACGGAGATACGCACTATATTGTAATGGAGTATATAGAGGGCGAAACCCTTAAACAACTTATAAGGAATAAAAGGAGGTTGACCCCCGCCCATGCAACGGATATAGCTAAACAGATATGTAAAGCCCTCGTGCATGCCCACGAAAACCATATAGTGCACAGGGATATAAAACCCCATAATATACTCGTGACGAGGGAGGGTATCGCTAAGGTTACGGACTTTGGTATCGCCCGGGCTGTTACGAGTTCTACAGTAACAAATACCGGGAGCGTAATAGGTTCAGTACATTATTTTTCTCCGGAACAGGCCCGGGGGGGATACATCGACGAGAAATCTGATTTGTATTCCCTAGGGATAGTGTTATATGAGATGGTAACGGGCAAGGTGCCCTTCGAAGGGGAAAGCCCTATATCTATAGCCCTAAAACATATACAGGAGACGGTGATTCCGCCGGCGGATCTAATAGAGGGTATCCCCCCGGGCCTTGAACAGATAGTAATGAAAGCTACGCAAAAAGAACCGGCAAATCGATATGAAACCGCTATAGAAATGTTAGCCGATCTTGAGGCCTTTATGGACAACAACGGAATAGTATTCAAAAGCCCTGATGTAGACGAGGAAACAAGCCCCACCATAATAATGCCTGCCCTAGGGGATAGAAGTGCTAGGAGTGAGCGAAGGAACCGTAAAAAGGTAGGCAGGGATAGCAAAAATGGTAGGGGAAAAAGGGCCGTTATTGTAGCGATAGTGGTACTGCTAGCTCTAGTAGGTATAGGATATGGCGGTAGTAAGCTGATTCAGGGATTATTAGCCGTAGACGTGGTGAAGGTACCGGGTATAGTCGGTAAGACCCAAGAAGAGGCCGAAAAGGATTTAAAGGATGCAGGCCTTACAATGGAGATAAGGGAAAGACAGCACAGTCCCAAGTATGAAGCGGGAACGGTAATAAAGCAATATCCTAGCGAAGGTACAGAAAACAAGGTCAGTAACCCTGTATTGGTAATATTAAGCCTCGGTCCTGAAAAAACTAAAGTGCCTTATTTGCGCAATAAAGATTCTGCTGAAGCCCTAGCGGAATTAAGGCAAAAAGGGCTTATAGAAGGGTATATAGACACTCGTTCCAGTGAGAGGATAACCGTAGGTGTGGTAATAGATCAGGATCCTGAACCGGGGATAATGGTTGACGAGGGTACTCCAGTGGATTTGATTATAAGTTCAGGCCCGAAAATACAGCAGATCCTCGTACCTCCGGTGGTGGGCCTAGATCTACAGACAGCAAAAACTGATATACAGAATGCGGGGATGGTGCTGGCGGATACGTATCCCCAGGAGAGCGATGTTATACCTAAGGGTTACGTTATTAGCCAGAGTATACCGCCGAACACCGTCGTCGAGGAGGGGGCTTCTATCGGTCTATGGGTGAGCACGGGTAAAAAAGAGGACCCGCCGCCGTTGACAGAGGGAACAAAGATGTTAACAATAAATTTACCGGAACATAGTAGAAATGTTAAAGTAACCGTCAAAAAGTATCAGGGGGATACGGAGGAAATAGAATACCAAATGAGGCACGATGCCGATGAGAGCCCCCTAAAAATAGCCGTAACGGGGAAGGGCGAGGCAAGGATCGTAGTTCTATTTGATGATGTTATAAAAAGCGATGAGGTTGTAAACTTTAGCAGGGAGGAATAGGATGATCGAAGGTAGAATCATGAAAGGGATAGGGGGCTTCTACTATGTAAATACCTCCATAGGTCTTATCGAATGTAAACCCAGGGGACTCTTTAGAAAGAATAAAAAAACCCCCATAGTGGGGGACTTAGTGCTGGTCTCCCTTATAGGCGATAGCACATCCCAAGGAATTATTTACGAGATATTGCCAAGGCACAGCCTGTTGTTGAGGCCCAGTGTAGCCAATGTGCAGCAATGTGTAGTGGTCATCGCAGTAAAAAAACCTAAGCCTGATCTGTTGTTGGCGGACCGGTTGTTGATACTAGCCCATATAAATAATATAAAGGGTATTATATGTTTAAATAAGATGGACCTCAGCGAGGAAGGCGGGGTTAAAAATATTACCGACGCGTATCGGCGTGCCGGTTACAAAGTACTTTGCACTAGTACTAAAACCGGGCGGGGCATAGAAGATTTAAAGGAGGCCCTCAGGGAAAAGATTTCGGTGTTCGCCGGCATGTCAGGGGTGGGTAAAAGCAGTATAATTAATACATTACAACCCGGATTAGATCTAAGGGTTGGTGAAATAAGCGATAGACTAAAGAGGGGTAGACATATTACCCGCCATACGAAATTGCTGGATTTGGATTTTGGTGGGATGGTAGTGGATACTCCGGGTTTTAGCTCATTAGACCTAAGCACACAAAAAGCTCTAGGGGATATAGAAGAAAAGGAATTTGGCAGCCTGTACAAAGAATTTGTAACCCTCGCCGGCGAATGTAAATATGTCGGGTGTACGCATATAAATGAACCAGGTTGTGCCATAAAAAATGCGGTACAAGAAGGGAAGATAGCACTTTTTCGGTATAATAATTACATAGTATTGTTAGAAGAATTACGACGGGGGAGGAGGAGAAAGTATGATTAAACTGGCCCCATCCCTGCTCTCAGCGGACTTTGCACGATTAGGGGACGAAATAATAAAGGTTGAGAGGGCGGGGGCGGATTGGTTGCATATAGACGTCATGGATGGCCATTTCGTACCCAACATCACGATAGGCCCCGGGGTTATAAAGTGCCTCAGGGGGATTTCCGATATTCCCTTTGACGTACATTTGATGATTGAAAATGCCGATAGGTATATAAAGGATTTTGTAATGGCGGGGGCTGATATAATTACCGTGCACTGGGAAGCCTGTAGCCATATACATAAAACTGTATCCAACATAAAGGGATTGGGCAAAAAGGCAGGGATATCCATAAACCCGGCAACACCTCCGGGGGTACTCGAATATATGTTACCGGAGTTGGATCTTGTACTAGTTATGGCCGTTAACCCGGGTTTTGGCGGCCAGCAGTTCATACCCGCAGCTTTAGATAAAATAGCCTGGCTTGAAGGGTTAAAAAGGGACAGGGGCTATTCCTTTGAAATAGAAGTGGACGGGGGCGTGGACTTAGGGAATACAAGGACCCTGATAAGGGCTGGGGCTACTGTACTAGTAGCTGGATCCTCTATTTATAACGCGCCGTCAGTGGAACAAAAAGTGATACAATTTAAAGAGCTGTTCAAAGCAGAGGGGGAAAAATAAATGAAGGCAGCGATTATTTCCTACGGAAGCTTAGAGGACCCCCAATTCCATCGGGATCTTTTAAAGGATTGCAGCTTAGTTATTTGTGCCGATGGTGGTATGCTACATGCACGGAGAATGGATATAACGCCCCAGGTTATAATAGGGGATTTTGATTCCTATAAGAGGAAAAACGACGAAACATTAAGGGGTATAAAGATAATCGAGTACCCATCGGAAAAGGATAAAACCGATACCCAGTTGGCCGTTGAATATGCCCTTAGAGAGGGTGCACGGCATATACTGCTCCTTGGGGCTATCGGTACACGGTTAGATCATACTATAGCTAACCTCAATTTACTTATGTTTATAGCTGACAAAAATGCAACGGGGGAAATAATAAATGAGCATAATAGAATAACAATAATAAAAGAAGGTACTACAATAAAAGGGAAGGGCTCGACTGTTTCCCTTATACCATATAACGGGGCCGTACGCGGCCTAACATTAAAGGGTTTTAAATACCCCCTTAGGGACTTTACTCTTAAAATGGAAAGCACAAGGGGTATAAGCAATGTGCTCATCGAAGAACGGGGCCGCATAGATTTCAAAGAGGGATGGTTAATAGTAATAAAGCCAAGGGATTAGAAATATACAAATATTAGTGTCAATTGGGGAGCCCCCTGAATACCATAGTATTAGGGGAGCTTTTATTTTGCGAAAAATTAGACGTATATATTGCATTATAAGGGGGAGGAGGGCTTGCGAAGGAGAACCCGTATAAGAAAGATGTTAGGGTTAATGGCAATTGCGATAGGAGTGCTGGCAATAGTTGTGTTTATACCCTTATGGGTGTGGTACATAACCCTTGCCATATTAATGGGTGTCCTTATTTATACCTTATATCGTCTTTTCCTATGTTAGGACGGTGATGGTATGTGTCGGATAGGTTTCCGCCGCCGCCGACTCCGGCTGCATACTTTAGGGTGTCCGGCGGGTAGCGGGGGTGAACAGACGTGCCGGGTTTTAGAAAGAAAAGTATGGGAAGTTTACTGGTTCTTGCGTTTGTGCTCGGTGTTATATGCAGCCTCATATTACCTGCATGGTGTTGGTTGTTGGGGGCGAGTATTGCTCTTATTTTCGTGGGCTGCAAAGTTTTGGCTAGTTAATTATTCTATTGGGGGTGCAGGTATGAGAATATTTGTAATGAAACCGCCTAAATTTTTAAGAACATTCCTAAGAAAATTATTCCGGATTAAACCTAAAAATTAATCGTATATAAACAATAAAAATAAAAAACGTGTCGGGGGAGCGTACCCCGCACGTTTTTGTATACTATATCGATCGTACAACTTTACCTGACCGAAGGCATTTCGTGCAAACATAAATACTTCTGGGACTACCATCTACTATTGCCTTTACTCTTTTTATATTAGGCTTCCAACGCCGCCTTGAATGTCTATTTGAATGGCTTATTTTGTTACCGGCCTGGCGTTTTCGCTCACAAATGTAACATACAGATGCCATAGGAACACCTCCTCGCGTTGTTAAAACATATTCATTTTAACATACAACATAATTATTGGCAATAATATAATACTAAAATCAAAGGACGGTTTGTTGTAAAACAAATCGGTATATTATAAAATATAAATATCCTATCATTGATTAGGAGGTTATATTGTGACGGCTAAAATTGATAATAATTTTGGTAGTATATTTATCGGCGATGATGTCCTTGCAAATATTGCCGGGATTGCTACCATGGAATGTTACGGGCTTGTAGGAATGGCGTCAAGGGGAAGTACCGATGGGATAGTAAAACTTTTAAAAAAAGAACATCTAAGCAAAGGTGTTAAAGTGCACATAGAAGAAGACGCCTTAATAATTGACCTGTACATAGTTGTAAAGTTTGGTACAAAAATATCGGCCATCGCTCAGAATATTATAGACAAAGTAAAGTATTCCGTAGAGACGATGACCGGCACGGAGGTTAAAAGAGTCAATGTAAATGTAAAAGGTGTCCGGGCATAAGAGCATAAGGGGGGACATAAGTTGAGCAAAGAAATAGTGATTGATGGTTCTATGTTAAAAAGGATGTTTTTAAACGCTGCAAATACGCTGGATAACAATAAAGAACTGGTAGATTCCCTAAATGTTTTTCCGGTCCCGGACGGTGATACCGGTACTAACATGTCTCTTACTATGTTCTCCGCTGTCCAGGAACTAAATATATTAAAAAGGGAACAAGTATGTGATGTTGTGGAAGCGGTGGCAAACGGTTCGCTCATGGGCGCAAGGGGAAACTCTGGGGTGATATTATCACAGCTTTTTAGGGGTTTTGCATCGAAATTAAAACGCAATAAAAAAATGAATACAGAGGACTTCGCTCTAGGCCTCGGCGAGGGCGTTGAAACGGCCTACAGAGCCGTTATGAAGCCTACGGAGGGCACGATATTGACCGTGGCCAGGGAGGGGGCTGATAGGGCCAAAGAAATAAGCGGTAGCGTTAAAAATTTCGACGAATTTTTAGACGAAATAATAAAGTGTTGCGCGTCTACCTTGGAAAGAACGCCTGAAATGTTAGATGTATTAGCCCAGGCGGGGGTGGTTGATGCGGGGGGTAAAGGCTTCGTATTTATACTTATTGGCTTTTTAGAGGCCCTAAGGGGGGAAGAGATAACCCTAAAGGATCAGGGGAGATATGTTCCCGTCATTACGGAGGAAACTACGGCGGACATGACGGAAGATACGGATTTAGAATTTCCCTATTGTACGGAATTCGTTATAAAAAACCCTAAGGGAGATGCGGAGCAGCTAAAAAAAGCATATAGCACCCTTGGGGACTGTACATTAGTAGTGGGAGATAGCAATGTGATAAAGGTGCATATTCATACAAATCGGCCCGGTAAAGTGTTAGAGGAGGGGCTCAGACTTGGTGAATTATCGCGCATCA
The DNA here is from genome assembly GCA_964508195.1 of uncultured Clostridiaceae bacterium. GTDB lineage: Bacteria > Bacillota > Clostridia > Ch29 > Ch29 > JAAYEV01. The sequence goes on along the minus strand of CAZDSH010000001.1, from coordinate 102,478 downwards.
AGATAGAAAATATGAAGGAACAACATCGGTCGACTATAGAAAAAGAGATAAAACAAAAGGAATTCGGCTTTATTAGTGTTGCAATGGGGGATGGATTTGTAGAAATATTTAAAAGCCTTGGCGTCGATAGCATAATCCAGGGCGGGCAAACTATGAATCCCAGCACCCATGATATTTTAAAGGCCGTCGATGGGCTATGGGCAAAAAATATATTTATATTGCCGAACAACGGTAACATTATATTATCGGCAAATCAGGCTAAGGAATTATCGGATAAGAATATATTTGTAATACCTTCCCGTTCGATGCCCCAGGGTATAACGGCTATGATCGCTTTTAACTCGACATGTAGCGCAGAGGAAAATTTCGATGATATGAAGGCTATCATTGAAACAGTAAAGACCGGACATATCACCTATGCAGTTAGGGATTCGACGTTTAATGGTATCGTAATGCAGGAGGGCGACATAATCGGTATAGTTAAGGATGAGATCCGGGCTAAGGGAAAGGACATAGAACAGGTTGCCTTTGAACTGGTTTCATCCCTTAAGACGGTAGAAAGCGACGTTATTACAATTTTTTACGGTAAGGAAATAACAAAGGAACGGGCAACGGACTTCGCTAGCAGGTTGCAACGTGAAATGGAGGATTATGAGATAGATATACATTATGGGGGACAACCGGTGTATTATTATATTATCTCCGTAGAATAGGAACACTTACTAACGAGGTGAAACTGTGGATACGCTTAAACAGCCGGTTTCCGTTTTAAAGGGTGTAGGCCCCAAAAAACAGCAATACTTAAAGGCAGCGGGTATAGAGACGATAAGGGATCTGTTATACTATTTCCCGAGGGATTACGAGGACAGAACCCGTGGCCTTAGGATGGCCGCCCTTTCCCATGGCCAAAGGATCGGCATAAGGGCTAAGGTGCTCGGCAAACCCAGGACACAACAGCTTAGAAACGGCCTTAGGCTGACACGGGTACCAATAGCCGACGACACTGCCAGGGGTTTTGCAGTATGGTTCAATAATCCTTACAGTGCGAGGACCCTTATGCTTAACAAAGAATATAACTTTTTCGGCAGCGTAGTAAGGCATAGGGGGACGCTACAGATACAAAACCCCCATATTACCGAGGCCATGGCCGGAGAGGATGGGTACAGGGGCAGTATAACGCCGATCTATTCAAAGAGGGGTAAGCTCGGGTCCGGCGATTTTGAACGCATGATCTCCAGGGCATTGGCCATTTTTTTAAAAGATCCCCGCGATATATTCCCCGGGGACTTCAGGGATGAATACGGTTTAGAATATATAGGGTTTTGTATAAAAAATATACATTTTCCCGATGATATGGAAAGCCTAAAAAAGGCCAGATATCGGCTGGTTTTCGAAGAACTCTTTGTGCTACAGTTCGGGCTTTTGCTCGTAAAGAAGGAACAGGAACACCAAGGGGAGGGAATAGCCCTTTCGCCGGTACCCGGAGAGAGGGCGCTTTTAGATGCGCTACCCTTTAGCCTTACGGAAGCACAAAGAAGGGTATGGGCGGAGGTTAAGGCCGATATGGAAGGCTGTAAAAAGATGAATAGGCTTTTGCAGGGTGATGTGGCCTCGGGCAAAACTGTCATTGCGGCCCTGGCCTTGGTGAAAGCGGCCCAGAACGGGTTCCAAGGGGCTTTAATGGTGCCTACGGAAATACTGGCGGAACAGCATTTTAAGACGCTAAAAAACCTTTTATGTCCAATGGGTTTAAAGGTGGAGCTGTTAACGGGCAGTTGTACGGCGTCCCATAGGGATAGGGTTTATGATAGCGTGTACAATGGAACCGCGGATATAATAATAGGTACCCATTCCCTCATACAAGGGGGCATAGGGTTCAAAAACTTAGGGCTGGTTATTACCGATGAACAGCATCGGTTCGGCGTCCGACAAAGGTTCACCCTAGCGAAAAAGGGAAAAACCCCGGACGTCCTTGTGATGACCGCAACGCCAATACCCCGTTCTTTGGCTATGATACTATATGGCGATATGGATCTATCTATAATAGATGAGATGCCACCGGGCAGGGTAGGGACGAAGACCTATGTTATAAGTGAAAGGGAAAGGCTCAGGGCTTACGGGTTTGTGGGGGAGCAACTTGCAAAGGGTTTTCAGGCCTACGTTATATGTTCTTTGATCGAAGATACTGATTCTATAGATGCAAGATCCGCTATGCGTACCTATAGGGAACTTGTAACTATGTATGCCGACAAATATAAAATAGGGCTATTGCACGGGCGAATGGATGGGGATACAAAGGAAAGAATAATGAGGGATTTCAGTAACGGTAGAATCGATCTACTGGTATCAACCACCGTTGTGGAGGTAGGCGTGGATGTCCCTAATGCAAATATACTGATAGTGGAAAATGCCGAAAGGTTTGGCCTTGCTCAGTTGCATCAACTACGGGGTAGGGTGGGAAGGGGCGAGGATCAGTCCTATTGTATTTTGATAAATAACGGCCTGGGCAAAAGGGCCTATGATAGGATGAAAGTGTTAAAAGGATCTAGGGACGGATTTTATATCTCCGAAAGGGATTTGCAGTTAAGGGGGCCCGGAGAGTTCTATGGAACGAAACAACATGGTCTGCCGGAGTTTCATATCGCTAGGTTGCCCCGGGATATAGAGGTGTTAAAGGCTGTTCAATCTGCTGCCTTTCATCTTCTAGACAAAGGGGAAATACTAAAAAAACATTGTTGGAAAGGGTTAATTAGCGATATTAAGGACACCTTCAATAGGATTAGCGATCTCACCGACGTTATATAAAATATACCCAACAATAATTACTAGTTTAAAATATATATTCCTGCACAGAATATAATTAGAACAGGTGAATAGGAGGTGAACCTTTTTGGATGGTTTAACAGGATGGATAGGCAGGGGCGGCGGCAGCACCGGGGGTAGCTCCGGTAGCAGCAAAAGGACGCTTTATCCCGAGGCCAGACAAGCCCTTGATAAGATGAAATTCGAAGTGGCTTCCCAGATAGGGGTTAACCTTAAGGACGGATATAATGGTGATATGACTGCAAAGGATGCGGGATCCATCGGCGGGTTCATGGTAAAACAAATGATAGAACAGGTACAAAAACAAATGATTGGTAAATAAAATTTCATTTAAAAGGAACGGAATTTTCCGTTCCTTTTAGGTTCGATTATTAATTTGTATTTTTGAAGGGTTTGGAGAAATAATTACTAGTTTAAATTAATTTCTAATGGTTAAATTAATGTCACAAAGGCTAATAGGAGGTGACACACAAGTGCCAAGAAGCAGTAAACAAAATGTTATACCCGAAGCAAGGGCTGCCCTTGAACAGATGAAATTCGAGGTGGCAAATCAAGTAGGTGTTAACCTGAAAAAAGGCTACAATGGTGACCTTACCTCCAGGGAAGCGGGACATATCGGAGGAAATATGGTAAGACAGATGATCGAACAGGCACAAAGACAAATGGCTGGCAAGTAGTTCTTATAAATATAAAAGGGAAGGACCTTAGGGTTCTTCCCTTTTTTAAGATATAAATATAATATAGGACCATATATAAATATTTTGTTTAAATATAATATTTATGCTAAAATAACATAGTGTGAGGGGATAAGATTGAGAATTATAGCGGGAAATGCTAAAGGAATGAGGTTAATGTCGCCTAAGACCGCTACGATAAGACCAACGGCCGGTAGGGTTAAGGAAGCGGTATTTAGCATAGTAGGGCCTGTAATACAAGGTTCTATAGTATTGGATTTGTTTGCAGGGACGGGTAGCCTAGGGCTTGAAGCTTTGAGTAGAGGCGCGCGATCAGCTACCTTTGTAGAAAAGGATTATAAAGCCTTAAAAGTGCTAGAAAGGAACATTAGCATTACAGGCTTTAAGGATAAAAGCGAGGTTCTGTTCATAGACGCCCTAGAAGCGTTACGGCGGTTCAGGGGGACTAAAAGGACCTTTGATTTGATATTCGTAGACCCACCCCATAGGGAAAATCTGTACGATAGGATCCTATTTTTAATCGATAAGTATGATATTATTAGTGATGGGGGGTATTCAATAATAGAACACCCTGTCTCGATTAATTTAAATAATATTTGTTACGGGTTCATACCCGTAAAGAATAAAAAGTACGGCGGTACCGCAATTAGCATATTTACCAAGGGGGATAAAAATGAAAACAGCAGTATATCCAGGGAGCTTTGATCCAATTACCTACGGGCACATTGATATTATAGACAGGGCTTCGAAACTTTTTGATAATGTAATAGTAGCCGTTCTGAATAATCCGTTAAAAACACCTCTGTTTAATACCGAAGAAAGAATAGATATGATAAGGCAGGCCACCGTTAACATGAAAAATGTCGAAGTGGACGGCTTTTCCGGTCTTTTAATCCATTATGTGGATCGAAGGGGCGCCAATGCCGTCGTGAAGGGATTGCGGGCCGTATCGGATTTCGAATATGAGTTGCAGATGGCACTAATGAATAGAAAACTTAATAAGAATGTAGAGACCGTTTTTATGATGACAAGTAGCGAATATTCGTTTCTAAGCTCCAGCTTAGTAAAGGAAGTGTCTAGGTTAGGCGGTTGTGTCAATGAGCTGGTGCCGGATTATGTAGTCAATAAATTACTTGAAAAGAACCAATAATGTTCCATGTCCGAGGGGGTAGATAGTATGGATATCAATGGGCTTTTAGGGGAGCTAGAAAAGTTTATACAGGCGGGGGTGAGTGTACCGTTCTCCGATAAGGTGATGTTGGATAGGGAAAACGCCCTGGGTATAATTGATTCCATAAGGGATATTTTACCCGAAGAGATAAAACAGGCAAATTGGATAAAGGAAGAAAGGAATAGGATTTTAATAGAGGCACAAAAAGAAGCGGAGCTTATGCTAAAGGAGACAGAAGTACATATTAAAACTATGGTGGAGGAGAGCGAGATAACCCGTAGGGCCTATATACAAGGTGAGGAAATAATAGAAAGCGCTAAAAAAAACGCCCGGGAAATAAGAGTAGGCACAAAGGAATACGCGGACAACCTGTTGGCTCAGTTAGAAGGACAGTTTTATGAGTACATCGAACTGATAAAGGAAAACAGGGAAGAGATAAAGAATTTGAGAAGTTGATACCATTATTTTTCCCTTAAAAAAAGTTTTCCCAGGGTCCCCTGGAGTATGCCTATGGCCATAGTCGAAAGGGATACCACGAAAAAAGCTACTATTGAAAAGGTTAGCCCCTGTGAAAACGTGTAAGGCCGGGGTATGCTGTAGACCGGCAAAAATACGTTTCGGTACCCTCCCGGTAGAAATATTAGGCATAATGCATAGGATATTAAACAACCTAGGATGCCGTGAAACAATTTTGAGAGCATATAAAGAAACGGGTTTAGATCAGTTTTACTTATAAAACTTAATGCCTGGGCATGGATAGACAGTCCACTCCACCCTATTATAAGACTTAGGGAACAAACTGCGTAAACGAAGGGCAGGGTTTTCAGTTCAGAAATTTGCCTGCTTCCCAGGGTTATTTCCAAAAAACCGCTGAGGACGGGCTGTATAAGGCCCCGGGGGAGGGCTCTTTTGCCGAAAAAGTTTTCAATGGGCATTGAAAGGAAATATAGTATTCCCGTAGTATGAAACAACTGGATAATAACAGAAAATATTATAATAAAGCCGCCTATGATAAGAAGGGCGTTTACGCTATCCTTTACCGCATCCCCCCATAGGACGCCGAAGGGTCTAGGGTCCAGCTTTCTCTTATCCAGCATCGTCTTTATCGCACTTCGGATACATGTACCCTTTAGGGGGATTTGTTTTTTGTAATGTCCCTTACTGAAGAGAAGTCCTACAAGGATGCCAAGGGCCGTGGCGGACAGGTAATGGGATACGGCGATTATAACGCCGGCTGAAGGGTTGCCGAACATCCCTACGGCGACTGCACCCATTATGAATAACGGGCCCGAGGTGCTACAAAACGCGAGCATTCTTTGAGCTTCGGCCCGGGTACACATTTTATTATTTCGAAGGTCACAGGTCAATTTTACTCCCACGGGATACCCGGAAAACATGCTCATTACAAAAACAAAGGCTGCGGAGCCAGGGGCCTTGAACAAGGGACGTATTATAGGTTCCAACATTATACCGATTAAATTGATTACACCGAGCCCTATTAAAAGCTCGGCACCGACAAAGAAGGGAAGTAACGCTGGAAGCACTATGTTTATCCAGGTATTAACGCCGTCTACGGCGGCTTGATAACACTCCTTTGGATAGCAAATGATACCTATTACAAATAGGGATACAAGGGAAGCCAAAAGGAAAATGGACAGTTCATCTATTTTATTTTTTTTTGGCCCCGGGGAGTTTAGTTTAGTATAATTAGATGTAATAACAATAATAAGGGGCGTTAGGGCAATATAAATCAAGGATACATTTAACATAGGCTGTACTCCTTATTATTTCAAGCTGCCGATATATATATACGTATTTGCAACCATATAAAAGCGGGGATTATCCCCCTTGGGCCCTGTAACCCGACATCCTTTGTTTCTAACGGAGGCCCTGTGTTAACAGTGAGTCGGCGCATGGAGGAAATATTTATCAGCACGCTATAATAATATATTTAATGCCTTTCTTTAATATGAATAATTCGGGAGGGGAACCTATAATGCGCAAAAAATTAGGCCTGGCATTAGGCGCGGGGGCCGCCCGCGGGTTTGCCCATTTAGGAGTATTACAAGCCCTTGAAGAAAAAGAAATAGAAGTTGGATTTATTGCCGGCTGCAGCATAGGTGCGCTAATAGGGGCGCTATACTGCAGCGGTATTCCAATTGTTGAGATCATTGATCTAGCGGTGGACTTAGAACCCTGGGACTGGATAGATATTTCCGTGCCTAAAAAAGGCCTTATACAGGGGCATAAGCTGGAACAACTTATTAAGAAACTCACGAACAACAAAACCTTTGATGAATTAGAAAAACCTTTAAAAATAGTGGCGACTAATCTTTGCACCGGCGAAAGGGTCATATTTGATCAAGGCTATGTTTACAAAGCTGTAAGGGCGAGCGTCGCCGTGCCGGGGATAATAGCGCCCCTTGAGCTAGACGGGTGTATCCTTGCCGATGGCGGCCTTGTGGACCCCGTTCCCGTTAGTCTTTTAAAGGGTATGGGTGCGGATTATACCCTAGGCGTTAACCTAGGCTCCTGGATAGAGAACAAGGATATGGGAAGTATTTATGATGTGATAATCCGAAGTATAGATATACTTCAAAATGAAATAATGATGCTAAGGGATATGGAGGCCGATATCATAATAAACCCCTATCTTAAGGATATAAACCCCGTAACCTTTAATCAGGTTGAAAAATGTATCCACGCCGGTAGAAAAGCGGCTATGGAGGTAATGGAAAGGCTTACTATTGGTTTGGTCCCGGGTAAAAAAGGGGGCTGGTTACAAAATCTTGGCCGGCGGAGGAATATCTGTCGTTAGCATAGCCTAGTACATATAGATCTGTTGCCAGAATTTCTTTTTGTAATATTTTCAATAAAGGATCATCTTCGGCGAAACCATGGTTAGCGAACTTAGTTATAATAGGTATTCTCGATGTAGTTTTGGCCTTGCTTAGAATATCCCCGCCCTTTTCGTTTAATGCTAGAACCCTTGCATAGACGGGGTTTTTATGTGCCCTAAGGCAACTTATAAGGTCCTCGGTTATATCAAGGAGTATATAAGTTACAATCCTCCTAAGGCGTGTATGGGTGTACCGTTTAGTCTTTATCCGATCTAATATACCGGAAAGGGTTACCTCCCTCATCGCTGCAGAATATATTCTGTTTTCAAGGCCCTCAACGACTTCAGGGAACTGTGTTAAGGCTTTTGCGCCAAGCCTTCTTATAAGGGCTATACATGGCATACTAAATAGGTCGTGGTATAAAGGGCCCCGCCCCATAGATAATTCTCTGTTTAATACGGTTAGGCAAACAGCGGGCATAGTTTTTTTTATCGTTCCTATAATGGTGCCTCTTTTTATAATTTCCCTTCGAATTGCTGTTGCGCCGGCGATATTTGAACGAAGGGATCGTGAATGGTATCCCGCGGCGTATCGTTTTATCGTATAGGGGTAAACATTGCTACGTAGCGCCTTAATAGCCTTTAGGTATTCTATCGCCAATATGTTGTTCGGCGAATTTAATAAAGCTATAAGGTTTTTAGCCCGGGGGTCTAAATATCTTTCCAAGGCTGCGGACCTAGCCGAAGGATAACTGTACCCCCGGGAAAGGTAATCTCGTAAATACACCCTATAATCCCCGGGCTCATCGTATAGTATATGGGCTACGTATTCAAGCTCCCTAAGGTTACCGGCTTCACTGCCAAAACAAAGGGTATCTATGGTACCGAGGCCGTTAAGTATACTTAATGCGCCTAATGCAAAGCCCTCGGCGCTCCTGCAGGCGTATACTGTGGGCAGCTCTATTACGAGGTCAACGCCGGATTTTATTGCCATCTCCGCCCGGGCCCACTTGTTTATGATCGCCGGTTCGCCCCTTTGGACAAAATTACCGCTCATGACGGCTACGGTATGGGTTGCGCCGGTCATCTCAATGGATCTTCTTAAATGATATAAATGGCCGTTATGGAATGGATTGTATTCAGCTATTATGCCTAACACTTTCAAAGTATTCACATCTCCCCTTAAGGATATTATTAATAGCCGTAAACCATGGCTTAAACTAAGGTTTTAACGTAAGTCTTGTTATTTAATGTATCCCCCACTTCATTATACACATTATTTTAATGTATTTTGCAGGATATTTGTAAGTTGTGAAGAAAACTATATAGAGTCAATCATTGAACTTATAGGGAGGAGAAAAAATGAAAGTCTTAGTAGTGAACTGCGGCAGTTCTTCTGTAAAATATCAATTGCTGGACATGGAACATGAAAGCGTGATGGCCCGTGGATTAGCAGAAAGAATCGGCATAGAAGGGTCAAGATTAAAGCACCAAGCCGCCGATAAAGATGAAATAATAATCGAAACTGCGATGGCCGATCATAAGGCTGCACTTAAAGTCATAACCGATGTATTAACGGACAAAAAAGATGGAGTAATAAAAGACACGAGCGATATATCCGCTGTAGGCCATAGAGTTGTTCATGGCGGGGAAAAATTCTCCGGTTCCGTTAGGATTACGCAGGAGGTTATGGATACGCTAAGGGAATGTGCGGATTTGGCACCCCTACATAACCCGCCTAATATTATGGGCATAGAGGCCTGCCGACAGCTCATGCCCGGGATACCGATGGCCGGTACCTTTGATACGGCTTATCACCATACTATTCCGGATTATGCATATATTTATCCCATTCCCTACGAATACTATAAAAAATACGGTGTGCGTAAATACGGTTTCCATGGGACTTCCCATAAGTACGTAGCTGAAAGGGCTGCTGAGATCCTCGGTAAACCCCTGGAGGATCTTAGGATAATAACATGCCATTTAGGGAACGGTGCCAGCATAACGGCGGTAAAGAACGGTAAATCCGTAGAAACCAGTATGGGATTTACGCCTTTAGAGGGGCTTGCCATGGGAACCCGATGTGGGAGCATTGATCCTGCGATAATCGCATTCCTTATGGAAAAGGAACAGTTGACAATAGAAGAAGTTAATAATATATTAAATAAAAGCTCCGGCGTTTTAGGCATATCTGGCGTGAGCAGTGATTTCCGTGACCTAGAGGAGGCCGCGGCAAAGGGCAACAAAAGGGCGGCCTTGGCTATTGACGTCTTTGCATACAAGGTTAAAAAGTTCATAGGCTCCTATGCAGCGGTTATGAACGGGGTAGACGTTATAGTGTTTACAGCGGGTCTAGGAGAGAACTCTATTACGATGAGGGAGAAATTGTGCACCGGCCTAGAATACCTCGGCCTGGAACTGGATAAAAAGGCCAACAATGTTAGGGCTGAGGAGGCAATCATAAGTAAGCATGACTGTGCGGTAAAAGCGATAGTTATTCCCACGAACGAAGAGCTGATGATAGCCAGGGATACAATTAGGGAAATAGGGTAATGGCGCGATCTTGACAAATAAAAGGCCACTTTATATAATAAAATCTGTTGGCTATGGAGAGTGCTAACGATGATAATGTATATTAAAAACTTAAAAAGTGATGACAGTGGTCGTGTGTCCTTTGAACTTAAGGAGAACATCGGATGTATTGACAGCGGCGGTGAAAACATAAGTTTTAGTAGCCCTATAAATGTAAAGGGCAGTATCGAAAGAAATGATAATGTGTTTTTGATCCGAGGTGAGGTGCAAACAGAGGTTATCCTCCAATGTTCAAGGTGCCTTCGTACTGTTAAGTATCCCCTTAGTACGGCCTTTAGCCAAATGTATAGCGAAACCGGGGAAGGTGAGGATGTTTTGCCCATCCGTGGTGACAGAATAGACCTTAATGTACCGGTAAAAGAAAGTATTCTATTGGAACTACCTATAAAGGTATTGTGTAGCGAGGATTGTAAAGGTCTTTGTCCCATTTGTGGTGGCGATAGGAACACGACGCAATGCGACTGTAGGCATGAGGGGATCGATCCAAGGATGGAAAAGCTTAAAAAGTTGCTGGAGTAGCAGTAGTAGGCTCGAGGAGGTGTTATTATGGCGGTACCAAAAAGGAAAACGTCAAAATCGAGGAGAAATCATAGGTTAGCCCAATGGAAGATAAAAAAGCCCGGGTTGATCGTATGCCCGCAATGCCATGAAGCTATGATGCCCCATAGGATGTGCCGCACATGCGGTTATTACAAGGGCAAGGAAGTGCTAAAAACTGAGTGAACATAAAAATAGTAACGGTTTAACCGTTACTATTTTTATATCTAATGGTTTTGTATTTAATCCAAAGCTATATACTCGTTTATATGCTTTTTTCCGCTGCCGCCCTTTTTTTTACCCGGCTTGTTTGCAGGAACCAAACCCCAGCTAACACAACGGCTCCGAACAGGTCTGTATGGAAGCTCGGGTGTATCAAAGTAACCCCTGCAATAAGGAGTAGGACACGTTCATACCATTTGTCATTGGTTACAAAATAATTAGTAGTCGAACCGCCTATACATAGCATACCTATAAGTGCAGTACCGATTGCGAGGATTACGCTAAAGGCAAAGCCCCATGTTGAAAGCCCTTCCGGTCTTATCAATACAAGGATAGGGGATAGGGCAAATATATAGGGCACTAAATATGCGGCAAAACCCAGTTTAAAGGCCTCGAATCCAGTCTTTAAAGGGTCCGATTGGGCTATCCCCGAACCGGCGAAGGCTGCCAGGGCTACAGGGGGAGTAATATCCGCCACTATACCGAAATAGAACACAAACAAATGGGCCGCTAAGGGCGGAACCCCTAGGACCATTAACGCCGGCGCCGAAACCGTTGCTTGGATGATATAGTTTGCCGTAGTGGGAACGCCCATACCTAGTATCAGCGAACCTATCATCGTAAAGAGCATAGTTAGGTAGACATTGCCTCCGGCTAATCTTACAAGGCCGCCGGACATCTTCATGCCTAGGCCCGTCAACGTAACTATGCCTACTATTATACCCGCAGTGGCACAGGCTACAACTACCGGGAGGGCGGACTTGGCCCCCTCCTCTAGGGCCGAAATAATATCCATTATTGACATACGGGTTTCTTTCAATATCATTGACGCAGCGATACACAGTATAATGGCATAAAAAGCAGCCAGCATCGGAGTGTATCCCTTGACCAAGAGGTAGACAATACCCGCTATCGGCGTGGCAAGGAACCATTTTTTCTTAACGAGCTGTTTCCAATCCGGCAGTCGTTCTTTAGGTATACCTAAAAGGCCTGCCTTTTTTGCCTCTAAATGCACCGTTATAAATATCCCCGTAAAATAAAGGGCTGCGGGTATCGCCGCTGAAATAGCGATCGTTCTGTAGGGGATATTAAGAAACTCCACCATAATAAATGCTGCAGCGCCCATTATAGGGGGCATAAGCTGGCCGCCTGTAGAGGCCGCTGCTTCAACGGCACCGGCGAACTCTTTACGGTAGCCGATGCTCTTCATAAGGGGAATCGTAACGGAGCCAGTACCTACAGTATTGGCAACAGAGCTACCGGAGATCGTACCCTGGGCTGCGCTTGCTATTACCGCGGCCTTAGCAGGCCCGCCGATAGCGCCGCCCGTTAATCCTACGGCTATTTCCGTCATCCAATCCCCAATGCCGCTTTTCTTTAAAAAGGTCGCAAAAAGCATAAAAAGGAATATAAAGGTCGATGATACTTGAATGGGTATACCTAAAATACCCTCGGTGCTTATCCATTGGAATATTACTATTCTCTTTAAAGTTAGGCCGTGATGGGCCATAAAGGATGGAAAATAATCGCCGAAATACGCATAGAGCAGGAAAAAGGATGCTAGGGAAACGATGACCGGTCCAGCCATTCTTCTAGTTGCTTCTATTATCAATAAGACGGCAATAACGCTTATTACCATATCCGTTGTAGTGTAAACCCCTGCACGCCAAACTAGCTCTTTATAATAAATCACATGGTACGAAGAGACTACAACACCTAGGAAGGCAAATACAAAATCGTACCACGGTACTTTATTGTTTTTGCTGCCCCTTTTAGCCGGGTACAATATATAAATAAGTACAAGGGCGATACCTACGTGGGGTGCCCTTTGTAATGTTGAAGGGAAAACGCCGAAGGCCGCAGTGTAAAGTTGGGCCAAGGACCAAGCAACCGCACATAAAAAAACGAATTTCTCTAAGGGCCCGCTAAGCCTTCTGAAATCGAATTCCCGATCGTATTTAGCTAAAATCTCTTCGGATTTTTCTTCATCCAGTTTAATTTCGTCTAATATAATGCTGTCATCTTTCTGCCTTTCCGCCATATTCCTACCTCCTATGTTAAAATTACCTAGAGGAATCTCCTATGAAAACCAAAAAAATAAATTAGGCGTTACTTTTACATTTAAGGCTATGTAATATTATATTAATTATGAAGGCCGGGGACTGTACGGTTCCCGGCCTTCATCCCTTATTGATTAATCAATAGGTTTAATCATATCCGGGACGTCTACGCCTATGTCTTTGAAATACTTATAGGCCCCGACATGTAGCGGCGTCGTTATGCCATCGAGCATGACGTCCTTATTCCCTGCGGCGAGTTCGTCTGCAAGCCACTGGGCTGCACCGTGGGCTGCCGCGGTATGGGCAGTTTTCTCAAACCATACCTTCGTTATGTCATAGGCCAAATCCTCGGACATATCCGGGGACGCGTACAATGCAGCAACACAGTTTACCGTTAATTTGTCCTCTTCATTCCCATAGGTTCCAGCGGGTATCACATATTGGCTGAAATAGGGGAACTTAGCGTTAACTTTTTCGTATAGATCATCGCCTATTTCGATTATTTCTATTTCACGATCCGATTGTATATCCAGTATCGCTGCGGCGGGAACTGCTAATACGTTGAAGGCCGCATCTAAGTGTCCATCCTTCATCTTGCTGGCAGCATCGCCAAAGCCGTCATAGTTTGCTTTTACATCATCAAAGGACATGCCCGCTTCATTGAACACAGTCTCGGTCATCACTACTGTACCGCTCCCAACAGGGCCTACGGCTACTCTTTTACCCTTTACATCCTCGAGGGTTTTAATGCCAGACCCTTTAATAGCTACGCCCTGATAAACCTCGGGATAAATAACGCCTATAGTCCTAAAACCCCGTTGTTCCCCCGGGAAGGCGCCTACCCCGTTCCAGGCATCGTCGGCAATGTTGTTCATAGACATACCAAGCTCTACCTCGCCGGCATGGAGACGGTTAATGTTCTCCACGGATGCGCCGCTGGGTTGGCCCGTCACCTGTACATTATCTAGGTATTCATTCCAAGTATTGGCCATGGCCCCGCCTAAAGCGAAGTACGTACCGCCGGTAGAACCGGTTAATATGGAGATCTGTTGCTTTTGGACCGGCGCCGGTGCATCATCTTCCCCATTGGTGTCTGCTGGTGTAGTGCATCCTACCAGTATAGTAGAAAACGCAAATAGGAGCACTAACAACAATGCTAGTCTTTTTCTCATGAATATACCCCCTTAATTTATTTTTTGGTATATATATATTACCAAAAATAGTTTTTATTTAGACTGTACCTGGAGCATATTGATGTATGTTTATCCTGATAATTTTATTCGTACTCTACATCGGCATCTTTGTTTGGATACTCTATTATTTCGCCTTCCCAGGTCCTTATAGTGATGGTATCCCTGCCATGGGAGATAACGTATTCGGGTAGCATAGGCGTTTTGCCCTTACCCTCTGGGGCATTTACGATGAACGTCGGAATAGCAAGCCCCGAGGTATAACCCCTTAGATGTTCCATAATTTCTATGCCTATATCTACGCTAGTCCTAAAGTGTAGAGTCCCCACTACACCCTTGGCGTGGAATATATAGTACGGCCTTACCCGTGCCTTTAACAGCTCTTGGCATAGCTTTTTCATCACAAAGGGATGATCGTTTACGCCCCTTAGAAGCACTGCCTGGTTCCCTAAGGGTATCCCTGCATCGGCTAACATTTCGCAGGCCTTTAAGGAATCCTCGGATACTTCCATAGGACTGTTAAATTGTAAGTTTATGAATAAAGGATGATGTGTTTTGAGCATATCACAAAGTTCTGGCGTTACCCTTTGGGGTAATGTAACGGGCATCCTTGTGCCAATTCTTTTAAAATCAAGGTGGGGAATACTATCAAGTTCGCCAAGGAGCCAATCTAGCATCTCGTCGGAGAAGGTGAAAGGATCGCCGCCGGTTATAAGTACGTCCCTGATCTCCGGCGTGTTTCTAATATAATCTACGGCCGCCTGCAGCTTCTCCTTAGGTTGTGGTGCATCCACTTCTCCGATATTCCTTCTCCTTTGACAGTGGCGACAGTACATTCCGCACTGGTTCGTAACGTTTATAATCAATCTGTCGGGATACCGGCGGGTAATGCAGGGTGCAGGGTTCGTAAACTCTTCAGCCATGGGATCTGCGCTACCGATACCTTCTACGAGCTCCAGACCCGTGGGAACGGACTGCAAGTATATAGGATGCTCATAATGATTCCCGCTAGGTTCTATCAAAGATAGAAAGTATGGGGAAATAGCCCATCTAAACTTCGCTGCTACAGCATCAATATCCTTCTTTTGTTTAGTAGTTAGTTCAAGAAATTTGGCAAGGGTATCGGAATCCGTTACCCGGTTATCTATTTGCCAATTCCAGTCGTTCCACTGATCTTCGCTAGCGCCCATAATCTCTTTAATCCTAGCCTGCCTTGCCCTTATTTCATCTTTTTGATCCAAGCCGGAGTGAATGTCTAACTTTGCTTCAAGATAAGGATCTATACGACTCTTTAAAACATCCGCCCTTTGAAGGGATATTTCCCTTGAGCTTAATTTTGAATTTTCCATCTTTTAACCTCCTAATCTAGATAAAAATTCTACTATTTATATATATAACGCATTTACAATGTTATGCTCATTTCCGTATTATTAAAGGTTAAAGTCCGAAATAACGGGCTCCCCGGGCATCGGTTAAACAAAGCTATACCGCGACCTAAGAATACGGAAAGTTTTTTTAAAAAGCGATAAAAACGTTAAACCTTCGTTAACGAATCCCTTACCTTATTTAGGTTTGCTGATCAGCAACTTAGTAAATGTGCAATACTCGTGCCAATTAATGTATAGGGATACTTTTGAGAAACATTCAAGGGGATGGATTATAAACATTCATTATGGAAACACGGCCTAGGCATACAGGGATACGTAGAATAGGTCGTATAAGTAAAATAGGGTATAATAAACCAAAGGTTCATGGAGTTAATTTCCACGGGGCTGAACGCTTTATTGGGTCTTAAAGGTTATTTTTTTAAAACCCTTTAAAACCGGTTAACTCTCTGGTATAATATAGAAGGAAGGAGGTGAAACAGTAAATGCAAGATGTTACACGATTTGGATTATCCATAATAACCCGTTCTGAAAAGCATAAAGAAAATGTGATCAACCAGTTGACTAATCTTTTAGGACCCGAGGTTGCGATAAAGGGATACTCTATCCTAGAGGGTATCGAGGAAAAGATCTACGACACCCTCGTACTTATATGTCATGAATACCTCAAAGAGACAGCGTTAAAATATATAGACCCCCGGGCGGAAATACTCGTAGCCCGGAGATCTTTGAACCATTCAAAACTCGAAGACGTGCTCCGCATACCCCAGGGGGAGGACGTGCTATTTGTCGATGTGAATAAATACCTTGCGGAAAACTCCATATCCCTCCTTGAGGAGCTGGGTATAAACCATATAAGGATGTATCCCTATTACCCGGGGCAGAGGTTTACCCAACATGCGGATTACGCAATAACTACGGGGGAGATCCACATGGTCCCCGAATATGTGGAAAATATAATAGATTTAAGCTTTAGCAAAATAGATCTTACTACTATTACCGAAATAATGATAAAGCTCGATATACTCGATGAAAGGACAAACCTATTGTCCGCCAGGTTTTTACAGGATTTCGTTTATTCCGGCAAAAAAGTGGTAAAGGCCCTTGAAACGAATGATAATATAATGAAACAATTACATACAATACTCAACGTCATAAACGACGGAATAGTGGGTATAGACAGCGACGGCAATGTTATGTTTAGCAATGAGAATGCAAATAAGTTGTTTTCGGAAAAGGGCGAAAAAAACGTCGGTGAAATAAATTTAGACGATATATTGGACTTTGAAGCGAAGGCCCTTTTGGGTAAAAATTTCGGCCTTTATAGAAAAGTACACGAAATAATGGGCAAAAAAATACTCCTTACGATGATGCCTATTATAAAAAACGATGTCAATAACGGGGTTATTATAACATTTAAGGACTTATCAGAAATAATTGAAATGGAGAATATAGTAAGGGCGAATCTGATGAAAAGGGGCCATACCTCTAAATATGGGTTTTCAAATATAGTGGGCAAGAGTAAACAAATAGTCGAAACGAAGGAGATCGCGCGAAAATTGGCAAGGAGCAATTCCACTTTGCTCTTACTCGGCGAAAGCGGCATCGGTAAGGAACTTTTCGCCCATGCTATACACAAGGCCTCGGGCAAGCAATACGGGCCCTTCGTAGCGGTGAGTTTTGCAGCGCTCCCGGAAAACCTTCTAGAAAGCGAACTCTTTGGCTACGAGGAAGGCGCCTTTACCGGGGCGAGGAAGGGCGGACACGCGGGGTTATTCGAGCAGGCCCATAAGGGAACCATTTTCCTCGATGAAATAGGGGATGCTTCCCTAAAAATACAGGCAAGGTTATTAAGGGTCTTACAGGAAAAAGAGGTATTGCGCATCGGCGGCACTAAAATTATTCCCATCGACGTAAGGATCATCGCGGCTACAAACAAAAACCTCGAAGAACTTGTCAGTGCCGGAGAGTTCAGGGAGGATCTGTTCTATAGGTTAAAGGTGCTGCCTATACGGATACCGCCTCTAAGGGAACATAAAGAAGATATACCACTACTTATAGAAAAGATGCTCGAAAAGTTTCCGAAGGGGGAGGCGATGGAAATAAGCGAGGAAGCTATGGAAGAATTTATGGAATACGATTGGCCGGGTAATATTCGTGAATTGGAAAACGTAATCGAATATCTATACCATATCGTAGGCGACGGTCCTGTAAGGAGTAAGGATTTACCCTTTGCGCCGAAGGATAGGTTTATGCGCCGGGAGAAAGTGATAAGGGCCATAGAGGGGGAAATGCCCCTGGAGGAGTTGGCTACGATCCTCGGGGTACTTAAAAACGCAAAGGATAGGGGGGATGTTTACCTTAGCAGAAAGGGTATCGCCCAGCGTTGTAAAGGTCGGATAAAGATGACGGAACAGATGATACGAAACAGGTTAGGTATATTGGCGCAATACGGTTTAGTGGTGATCCACAGGGGACCTAAGGGCACCAGATTGTCCCTAGAGGGGGAAGAATACCTTAACCTCCTAGGGGGATATATAGATGCCGGGGAATATATATGTAGTTAAGATTCTGTGTTATGTACACGAAGTTATCTGCATAAAGGGGTTCGCCTAAGCCCAAATGGAACAAGGGCTATGGCGGGTCCCTTGATTTTTTATGGAAATTTTCATTGATTTAATAAAAAACATAATGTATACTTAATGTTAGTATCAGGTGATATGCCCAAGTCATAATGATAGCCCCGGATAAAGGCCATCAATGTACTGTTGGACCGTATAGGAGAGGGAGGGGTTTTTTATGGGAAGGTATAGGGGCAAGAATAAAAAGGAAAGGCAAAGGGCCCTGTCTGAAGAGATTAAAAAGGATCCCTTTTTAACCGACGAAGAGTTAAGCGAGTATTTTAAGGTCAGCATACATACCATCAGACTTGATAGGATGGAGCTTGGAATACCGGAGCTCCGTGAAAGGATAAAAAATGTGGCGGAGGGTACATACGCAAAGGTCAGAACTATATCCGGCAAAGAAATCGTCGGTGAGCTATTAGACGTGGACCTCGGCGAACGGGGCATATCTATGTTGGAGACCGATAGTTCAATGGCCTTCGAAAAGACTAATATAGTCCGCGGACAGTTCATATATGCCCAAGCGGAATCCCTTGCAATAGCGGTAATAGATGCAAATGTCGCCCTTATAGGAGTGGCGAACATAAAATATAAGCATCCGGTACGTTCGGGCCAAAAACTCATCGCCCAGGCAAAGGTTACAAGAAGAAGGGGTAACAAATTTTTTGTATGGGTAAAAATTAAGCACAAAATGCAGGAAATGTTTCGGGGTAAATTTATTCTAGTAGCCCTAGAGGCGTAGGGTAGGAGGGATATTATAATGATAATAGCCGTCGATGCTATGGGTGGCGATAATGCACCCTTGGAGATCGTTAAAGGATGCGTAGGGGCACTGCATAGGAATGAAAGGCTAAAACTTTTGCTCCTCGGTAAGGGCGAGGATATTGAGGATGCTCTTAAAGGATATAAAACCCAAAGAATAGAAATACAACACACAGACGAAGTAATCCAAGGGGACGATGCGCCGGTTGAGGCGATTAAAAAGAAAAAAGATTCCTCAATGGTAGTAGGCCTACAAAAGGTTAGGAACGGGCAGGCCGATGCTTTTATTTCCGCGGGTAACACGGGAGCCCTTCTGGCAGGGGCTTTGCTCCGCGTAGGTAGGATCAAAGGTATAGACCGCCCGGCCTTAGCCCCGATATTGCCCACTACAGAGGGCGGTGGCGTTATGCTTATAGATGCAGGGGCCAACGCTGAGTGTAAGCCGATAAATCTTTTACAGTTCGGGTTCATGGGTTCTGCCTATATGGAGGGCATAATGGATATAGAATCCCCTAAGGTTGCCCTTATAAATATTGGTATTGAAAAGAGCAAAGGAAATATTCTTACAAAGGATGCCTACAGGCTGCTTAAAAAGTCTTCCCTTAATTTTATAGGCAATATAGAAGCCCGGGACGCACTAAGCGGGGTAGCCGACGTGTTAGTTTGTGACGGTTTTGTCGGTAATGTTATATTAAAACTTACTGAAGGTCTGGCAATGTCGTTGTTTGCACAGCTTAAAGAGGAGTTTACCGCAAATACCCTTACAAAGATGGCGGCCCTTATGTTAAAACCCGGGCTCACTAGGATTAAAGATACCCTCGATTATAAACAGTACGGCGGTGCACCCTTCCTCGGTATAAAAGGCGGCTGTATAAAGGCCCATGGCAGTTCCGATGCCCTTGCTATAGAAAATGCAATAATGCAAGCAATAAAGTTTATAGATGAAGGTATAGAATCAAAAATAAGTGCCCATATACAATTGGAGGATAACGATGATTAGAACTGTAGAATCCGTTGGCATAATTGGAACAGGTAGGCATTTACCGACAAAAATATTAACAAATTTTGATTTGGAGAAAATGGTAGATACCAGCGATGAATGGATAAAGAGCCGCACGGGTATTTCAGAACGAAGGATAAGCGATTCCAATACTGCTACTTCGGATTTAGCCACGGCGGCGGCGTTAAAGGCAATGAACGATGCAGAGGTTTCTGAAAAAGAGATAGATGGGATAATTGTAGCTACAGCAACACCGGACATGGCTTTCCCGTCGACGGCCTGTATAGTCCAATCTAACCTTGGTGCTAGAAATGCCTTCGCCTTTGATGTACAGGCCGCATGTACGGGGTTTATATACGGCCTTTCCCTGGGGGAAAAGTTTATTTCCACCGGTGATGCAAAAATTGTACTGGTAATAGGAGCTGAAACCCTTACTAAGATATGCAATTGGGAGGATAGAAACACCTGCGTCCTGTTCGGTGATGGTGCAGGGGCCGCGGTGCTAAGTAAAGTTGAAAAAGGTACGGGTATACTCGCCTCCCTTTTAGGTGCAGAGGGTTGGAAGGGAGAAGTTCTAACGCTCCCCGCCGGCGGCTCCAGAATGCCCGCCACCGTGGATACCGTTAAATCCGGCAAACATTTCATACATATGGATGGCGGCGAAGTTTATAAATTTGCCGTAAACATTATGCCAAGGGCCACCCTCGGCGTTTTGAAAAAGGCCGGTTTAACCCTCAAAGATATTGATCTTATTGTGCCCCATCAGGCAAATAGGCGAATAGTGGAATCCGCCGTTAAAAGGCTTAAAATAGATAACGACAGGATATTCGTTAACTTGGATAAATATGGCAACATGTCCTCGGCCTCTATACCCGTGGCCTTGGATGAGGCACGAACGAGGGGGCTTATTAAGGGTGGCGACAATATAGTGCTAGTTGGTTTCGGGGCAGGGCTTACTTGGGGCTCCTGTGCGATTAATTGGGACCGCTGATATAGGCTTGGAATGGGAGGGATATAAGTGATACATACTAGGATATGCGAAATATTGGGCATAGAGCGTCCAATCCTTCAGGGGGGTATGGCATGGATAGCTACCGCTGGGCTTGTAGCAGCGGTTTCCGAGGCCGGAGGCCTCGGGATCATAGGCACGGGGAATGCCCCCGGGGATGTAGTGGAAAATGAAATATTAAAAACAAAAGAGCTTACGGATAAGCCCTTTGGAGTTAATGTGATGTTATTATCCCCCTTCGTGGATGAGGTCATAGAGGTAATAATAAGGCATGAAATCAGGGTTGTGACCACCGGTGCCGGGAACCCCGGCAAATATATAGGACCTTTAAAGGCTATGGGTGCAAAGGTCATTCCCGTAGTACCCAGCGTAGCCCTTGCAAAGCGTATGGAATTAGTCGGTGCCGATGCCCTTATAGCCGAGGGCACCGAAGCCGGTGGACATGTAGGCAAACTGACCACTATGTGCCTTGTGCCCCAGGTAGTGGATGCGGTGGACATTCCTGTTATAGGTGCTGGCGGTGTAGCCGATGGCAGGGGGTTAGTTGCGATTCTAGCCCTAGGTGCCGAGGGGGTGCAGATGGGTACGCGATTTGTATGTTCGACAGAGTGTACTGTACACCAAAACTATAAAGACGCTCTTTTAAAGGCCAGGGACAGGGATGCAATAATAACAGGCGAAAGTACGGGCCATCCTGTAAGGTGTCTTAGAAATAGGCTGACCCGGGCCTTCGAAAAATTAGAGGCCCAGGGTGCGCCGGCGGAAAAATTAGAAAGATTAGGAGCGGGTAAGTTACGGGAAGCGGTGGTGGAAGGTAACATTAAAGACGGTTCCGTTATGAGCGGGCAAATTGCCGGGCTTATAGGGGATATAAAGCCTGTAAATAAAATAATGGAAGATATCCTAAGGGAAGCGGAGGAAGTTATAAAAATTTCGGGAAATATTTTAGGGAGGAAGTTATGGGTCTAGTTGCATTTATATTTCCGGGGCAAGGAGCACAGTATATAGGTATGGGTAAGGAATTGTATGAAAACTTGCCGCTGTCGGAAAAGGTATTTAAAAGGGCCGATGATGCCCTGGGGTTTGGTCTTAAAGAGATTATATTCGAAGGCCCCGATGAAAAACTGATGGAAACGGAGATCACGCAGCCGGCTATACTTACATTGAGCGTAGCAATCCTTATGCAGCTTAAGAAACACGGAATAAAACCTGATATGGCAGCGGGACTTAGCCTAGGCGAATACTCAGCACTGGTCGCCGCAGGTTCCATGGATTTTGATGATGCAGTTAAAATAGTACAGAAAAGGGGCAGATATATGCAAAGGGCTGTGCCCCTTGACACCGGTACAATGGCAGCGATCATAGGCCTTGATAAAGAAAAGGTTGAAGAGTGCTGTTACAAGGCTTCAATAGCGGGAACAGTGGAGCCGGCTAATTATAACTGTGCATGTCAGGTCGCTATCTCCGGTGAAAAGAAAGCCGTAGCATTGGCCGTAGACATTGCAAAGGAAATGGGGGCAAGAAGGGCCGTAATATTGCCCGTTAGCGCACCTTTCCATTGTAGCCTTTTAAAACCCGTTGAGGGCAAGCTTAAAAAAGAATTAGAAAGGATTATAGTTAAAGATGCTTCAATACCGGTAATTGCGAATGTAACCGCCATGGAGGAAACCTGTAGCGATGATATAAAACATAATCTCATAAAGCAAGTGAGCAACCCTGTACTATGGGAAGAAAGCGTGAAAAGGATGATAGCCTTGGGAGCGGATACCTTTGTGGAAATCGGGCCGGGTAAAACGCTGTCGAATTTCATTAAAAAGATACATAGGGGGGCAAAGGTTATGAACATCGAAAATTTAGAAACCCTTCGGGATGCGCTGGGGGTATTGGAGGGGGTAAAATGTTTAAGCTAGAGGGGAAAACCGCTGTAGTTACCGGTGGTTCAAGGGGTATCGGTCGGGCTATAACGATAACCTTAGCAAAGCTTGGAGCGAAGGTTGTCGTTAACTATACAAGTAACGCCAAGGCCGCGGAGGAAACAGCTAACCTGATAAACGAAAGCGGTGGTATAGCGGTATCAATAGCCGCCGATGTTGCCGATGCAGTCAAAACAAAGGGTCTTATAAAGGCTGCGGTGGAGAGGTTCGGCACATTGGACATACTGGTAAACTGTGCCGGTATAACCCGGGATGGGCTGCTCATACGCATGAAAGAAGAAGATTGGGACAGTGTAATAAGTACGAACCTTAAGGGAGTATTCAATTGTACTAAAGCCGCGGCCAGGGTTATGATAAAACAAAGGTGGGGAAGAATAGTGAACATATCCTCGGTAGTCGGTATATCCGGAAACGCCGGCCAGACTAATTATTGTGCTTCTAAGGCGGGGATAATAGGCTTTACGAAGGCAGCGGCGAAGGAACTTGGTAGCCGTGGAGTCACCGTTAATGCAATAGCCCCGGGGTTTATACAAACGGATATGACCGATAAGTTGCCCCGGGATTTAAGGGAGAATATGCTTAGGGCCATAGCCCTCAAAAGGGCGGGTACGCCCGAGGACGTAGCCTGGCTTGCGGCGTTTTTAAGCAGCGATCTCGCTTCATACATTACAGGCGAAATAATTGCCGTTGACGGGGGAATTGTTATGTAATATATTTAATATATATTTCATAACGAGGGCTTAGGAGGAGGTGACAAGATGATACTTGAAAAGGTTAAGGAGATAATATCGGAACAGTTAGGCGTAGACGAGGAAGAAGTAGTCAACGATGCCCAGTTTATTGAAGATTTAGGGGCGGATTCTTTAGACCTTGTTGAGCTTATTATGGCATTAGAAGAAGAATTCGATCTGGAGATTCCCGATGAGGATGCGGAGAAGATCACCACTATCGGGGACGCTGTAGAATACATAAAGAATAATAGCTAGACCCGAGGGTCCCGATTGAAATCGGGACTTTCTAGGATATAGCGCGGATCTTATTGATCTGTTAACATATATTAAAAATACGGTTGATGGGAGGTCACCGGATTGGGAAAGCGAGTAGTGGTTACCGGATTAGGGGCGGTAACTCCCGTCGGACTTGGGAGACATGCGTTTTGGGATGCTATAACTAAGGGCATAACCGGAGTAGATACTATATCAAAATTTGATACGAAGGGATTCGACAGTACGATAGCCGCTGAGGTCAAAGGGTTTGAGCCTAGCGATTTCATGGATAAAAAAGAAGCGAGGCGTATGGATACGTTTACCCAATACGCTGTCGCCGGGACGAGGATGGCCATAGAGGACGGTCGTATAAACCCGGATAACGTTGACCAGGGCAGGCTAGGGGTGATCCTAGGTTCGGGTATCGGCGGTATTGAGACTTTAGAGAAACAATTCGGGGTACTTTTAAAGCGGGGACCCTCTAGGATAAGTCCCTTCTTTATACCCATGATGATTTCAAATATGGCCGCGGGGCGGATAGCAATAACTATCGGGGCGAAGGGGCCTAACGAAACCGTTGTAACGGCCTGTGCCTCGGGTACTAATGCTATAGGGGACGCCTTTAAAATAATACAGCGGGGCGATGCCGATATGATCGTTACCGGTGGTACGGAGGCCGCCATAACCCCTATAGCCGTAGCAGGTTTTTGTTCGATGCGGGCCCTGTCAACGCGGAACAATGATCCAGGCAGTGCCAGCAGGCCCTTCGATGGGGATCGGGACGGCTTTGTAATAGGGGAGGGTGCGGGGATACTAATACTAGAGGAACTTGAACATGCCCTTAAAAGGGATGCTAATATTTATGCAGAGATTGTAGGCTATGGTATGACCGCCGATGCCCACCATATAACAGCCCCTGTACCCGGTGGAGTCGGTGCTGCCGCTGCGATGAAAAATGTTCTGGCCGATGCTAAAATACAGCCGCAGATGGTGGGCTATATAAATGCCCACGGAACATCTACGAAGTATAACGATAAGTCCGAAACCGAAGCGATAAAAGAGGTGTTTGGCAAACATGCCTATAATTTGGCCATAAGTTCCACGAAGTCCGTTACAGGACACTTGTTAGGAGCAGCAGGGGGTATAGAGGCTATTGCATCGGTGTTGGCCCTTAACGAAGGCGTTATTCCGCCTACAATGAATTATGAAACACCCGATTCCGATTGCGATTTAAATTATACGCCTAACAAGGCTAATAAATGTGATATAGAATACGCCGTATCCAACTCTTTAGGATTCGGCGGACATAATGCAAGTGTCTGTTTTAAAAGGTTCCGCGATTAGACCCTATTCTCTTTAGGTAGAAGAATATGCTATAATAAACTCATACGAAGGATCTAACCTAAGAAAGGGTGCCGGTTTCTGTTATGGATGATGCCAGACTACGCGGCCTTAAAACGCTACAAAAAAGGCTTGGGTATAAATTTAAGGATATTAAACTGTTAAATGCTGCCCTTACCCATAGTTCTTATGCTAACGAAAAGAATATGGCGAGGGATGAGTACAATGAGAGGCTTGAATTTTTAGGGGATGCCGTACTGCAAATGGTTGCCAGTGAATACCTGTACAATAAATTCGAGGGGTGTTCCGAGGGCGTACTGACCAAGATGCGGGCATCCCTAGTAATGGGCCAGGCCCTAGGGACCCATGGGGCCGATTTAAAGTTGGGCAATTTTTTGCGGATGGGCAAGGGCGAGGAGATGTGTGGCGGCGGAGAAAGGCCCTCTGTCCTCGCAGATGCCTTTGAAGCGGTAATAGGGGCTGTGTATTTGGACGGCGGGTATTTCAGGGCTAAGACCCTCATAATTCGGTATATAGAAGGGAAGTTATCCCAATTAATAGAAAATAATTTTAACGTAGACAGTAAAACTATGCTTCAGGAAGATATTCAGGCCTCCGGGGATAACATCGTTGAATATAAAGTCATATCACAGCACGGGCCAGATCACGATAAAACCTTTCATGTAGGGGTTTATATTAATAACAAACTCTACGGCGAAGGTACGGGTAAAAGTAAAAAGGAGGCGGAACAAAAAGCCGCCGGAATCGCCTTGGAAAGGCTTAGGGATTAAACATGACAGATAAACGCTATATAATACCCTTCTTTGTACCCCATATAGGTTGTCCCCATGCATGCGTTTTTTGTAGTCAGAACAAGATAACGGGCCAAGAAAAGCCTGTTACCCCCGGAGAAATTTTACCCACGGTAAAGGAATACATCTCCACTTTTCATGATAAAACAAGAAGGATCGAAATAGCCTTTTTCGGCGGTAGCTTTACCGGGATTCCAATGGATATGCAAAGGGCACTTTTAAATGAGGCATATAACGCAAAGATGGCAGGCCTAATAGACGGTATAAGGCTTTCAACGCGGCCGGATTATATCAACAAAAAAATTCTCCATGATCTAAAGGCTTTTGGTGTGGATACGGTAGAGCTTGGTGTACAATCCATGGACAATAAGGTACTCGCTCTAAGCCAAAGGGGACATGTCGCAGCGGACGTAGTAAAATCCTCGAAGTTGATAAAAAATCATGGATTTAAGCTAGGATTGCAGATGATGATAGGATTACCCGGCTCCTACGAAATTACAGAGCTTAATACCGCTACAGAAATCTGTGCCCTGGAACCGGATTTCGTTAGAATATACCCGGCATTAGTTATAAGGGGTACGAAGATGGAAACTCTTTATAAAAGCGGGGCTTATACCCCATTACCATTGCATGGAGCGATAGATATCTGTGTCCGGCTTACGGAAATATTTATTAAGGAAAGAATAAAAATTATAAGGATGGGCCTACAACCTACCGACTTGATAAGCGAGGGGGCGGAAGTAATAGCAGGGCCTTTTCATCCGTCTTTTAGGCAACTGGTGGACGCGAAGCTCGTGTTAAAGGTTATTGTTAAGATAATTGAACAAAGGGGAATGGACCTATCCCGGGGGCTTATCCTTACGGTTAACCCGCGATGCTTGTCCACGCTACAGGGGATAAACAAAGCAAACATTAAAACCCTAAGGGAAATGTACCCGGGTTTATACATTAAAACGATGACGGATGAAACCCTTAAGGGGAACGTGTTGCGCCTGAGGGGTGACAGGGACCTAATAGAAACGGATTATTTACGTGTCATTGAAAAGGGTGTCCGCTAATGCAGCCCATAGACCGGAGGTATGTACCATGTATCTTAAGAGTATCGAAATAAAGGGTTTTAAATCCTTCGCCGATAAAATTAAGCTACAGTTCGATCAGGGTATCGGCGCAATAGTTGGCCCTAACGGTAGCGGTAAAAGTAATATTGCCGACGGAGTAAGGTGGGTGCTGGGGGAACAAAGCGCCAAAGTACTAAGGGGTAACAGGATGGAGGATGTGATATTTTCCGGAACCGACGGCAGAAGGGCCCTAGGTTTTGCCGAAGTCTCCATAATCCTTGACAACAACGATAATTTTTTGCCTATAGAGTATTCAGAGGTAGCGGTTACAAGGAGAGTATATCGGTCCGGTGAAAGTGAATACTACCTCAATAAAACCGGTTGCAGGTTAAAGGATATAAACGAGTTGTTTATGGATACGGGTATAGGCAAGGAGGGCTATTCGATAATTGGCCAGGGTAGAATAGACGAAATATTAAGCTCAAGGGCCGAGGATAGGCGCAGAGTTTTTGAAGAGGCGGCGGGGATAGTAAAATATAAGACTAGGAAAGAGGACGCCGAAAGGAAACTTATAAAGACGAAGGAAAATTTGTTAAGGTTAGGGGATATTATAGAGGAATTACAAAAACAAATAGACCCCTTAGCTAGGCAAAGTGAAATAGCGAAGTCCTACAAAGCGGTAAAGGCCGAGCTTAAGGGACTTGAACTTAGCATGTTCGTAAAGGCTATTGAGAAACTTAACAGACAAAAGGAGAACATTTTACAACGTCTTGAGAGCCTTCGAGACAGTATCACCGACAGGACGAAGGCCAAAACCCGCTTGGAGACGGATATCGCCATGCTGGAAAATAGAATTATGCAAACGGAGGAAGAACTTAAAGAGAATCAAGAGAATATGTTTAAAAATCTTAACTTGATGGAGATAAAAAAAGGTGAAATAAAAGTATTAAAACAAAGGATACAAAGCGAAGAGGATAGCATTAATATGCATACGAGGGAACTTGAAAGCATAGAAGGGGATATTGCCGTAGCTAAGGGGGAAAAGGAAGGCCTGGAACAGAGCATTAGGGATATGGAGGCGCAGTTAAAGGACAAAAATAAGATAATTAACTCCTTCCAGGTTAATTTAGATTATTTAGGGTTTCAGGTAGGAAAAGAACAGGAAAGGGCCGAGGCTATGCAGGCTAGGATAAGGGAAGGCCTTAACTTTATCTCCGATAAGAATAACGAAAAGAATAATCTAAGGGCCCTTAGGGAAGCTGCATATAGGCGTAAGGTTAAACTGCTGGGGGAGATAGATAATATAGCCACACAAATAGAAGGGCTAAGGGATAAAGATACAAACTATAGGAATGAATACGATGCTATCACAGCAGAATTAGGGGAACAGACGGACATTAAAAAGGAGCTCCAAAGGAAAATGCGTGCCCATGCCACAGAACGAGCCAATCTAGAACGAAAACTAAAAAAGGTTAGTTCAATCTTAAACTCTGATAGATCGAAGTTAAAACTTCTTATGCAGATGGAGGACGAGCACGAGGGCTATTCAAGGAGCGTTAAAGCGTTAATGACAGCCTGCGACAAAGATAATAATTTTTCAAGGGGCATAATAGGTCCCGTAGGCGGGCTTATAGAAGTAAAGGACGGCCTGGAAAGGGCTATAGAAATTGCTCTGGGGTATAGTCTACAAAGTATAATTACTGATACCGAAGGGGATGCCAAAAGAGCGATTGAGCACTTAAAATCGAACAAGTTGGGGCGGGCAACTTTTTTGCCCGTAAACTCTATACAACCTAGATACCTTTCCGAAAAAGAAAAGAAAGCGTTGGATATGAAAGGAAGTATAGGCTCCGCCCCTGATCTTGTGGGCTGTTCTAAAAAAATACGAAATATTATAGCTAATCTACTCGGTAGGGTAATAGTTGTGGATTCCTTGGATAACGGTATAAATATAGCAAGGGTTTATGGTTATGCCTTTAAAATTGTGACGATGGATGGGGATGTGATAAATGCCGGGGGTTCTATAACGGGAGGAAGTAACTTCCGTAAGGAGACCGGTCTTTTGCAACGGAAAAGGGAAATAAAATCCCTAAAGGAAGCCGTTAAATATAATGGGGATACGGTAAACAAACTAGAAACATCGCTACATAGCCTCTGTGCTACGGAAAGGGCGGTTAATCATAGTCTAGTTAAAACGACACAAAGGTATCATGAGCTGGAGCTGCAGTGTATTAAACTGGAGGAAATGTTAGAATCGAACAACAAAGAGCTCCTAGAGAAAGGTGCCGTTAAATCCCGTTTGGAAACGGAAAAGATGGAGCTAGAAGCAGAGTACTACGGGATGCAAAAAGAGATGGATAGCATTGATAGGATTATAAAAAGTAAGGAAATAGAAGTAAAAAAAGAACAGGAAATAGTACAGACGCTACAGAAAGAAAATTCTGAGATGAAGCGAAATCGTGAAAATATTAAACAACAGATAACCCTCCGCCGTGTTGAAGTGGCAAAGATGGAACAAAGGTTAGAAAATATGGAAGAAAGTTTCCAAAGGACGCTTTTGTCCCTAGGACGGCTACAATCTTCTTTGTTGAACAAGCAGGAAAGGATAAGGGAAAACAGGGCCAATATAAAACGAATAGAAAATGAGGCAAATTCTATCGATCAAAATATCAAAACCCTTATCATAAAAACCGATAACAATAACGTCGAAATAGCGAGGTTGGGACAACTAAAAACGAACTATATACAACAATTAAAGGAAAGGGAACAGGAGAGCAAAGAAACGGATAAAAAAATAACGGAATTAGAAAGGTTGTTGCACGGGGATGAGATGCAATTGGCAAAATTGGATATGGAGCTTAACAGTTTCCATGATAGGATGTGGAACGATTACGAAGTTACCCGTATACAGGCCCTTGACTACCAACATGAAATAGAGGACGAAAAAGCTGCCCGTAACAGAATAAAAAGGCTTAAATCTAAGCTAAGGAGCTTTGGTAATATAAATTTAAATGCCATTGAGGAGTACAAAAAGGTAAAGGACAGGTTTGACTTTCTCACATCACAACGGAAGGATTTAGAGGATGCTAAAGGCGCCCTTAACCAAATAATTAACGAGATGCAGAGTGCCATGGAAGAACAATTTTCAAAACAATTTTCTATCATAAACGACAGCTTCGGCAGAATATTCCGAGAGCTGTTCGGCGGCGGTAAGGCGCAGGTGAACCTTGCTGACGATGATAACATGTTGGAAGCGGGGATCAATATAATAGCCCAACCGCCGGGTAAAAAACTTCAACACCTTTCGCTCCTATCCGGGGGTGAAAAAGCCCTCACTGCCATAGCCCTGCTCTTTGCAATACTATCGGTAAAACCGTCACCTTTTTGTATTCTAGACGAAATAGAATCCGCCCTTGACGATACCAATGTCCAAAGATTTAGTGCGTTTTTAAAAAAACTGTCTTCGGATATACAATTTGTCGTTATAACCCATAGAAAGGGTACTATAGAGATTGCGAATAATTTGTACGGCGTTACTATGGAAGAAAAGGGCGTTTCAAAGTTGGTTTCAATAAAGCTTGAGGATATGGTGAGCTAGGAGGATGATCAAAAGTATGCCAAAGGAACGGGTGGGGCTCATTCCAAAGTTTATGGAGGGCCTTAGAAAAAGCAGGGAGGGTATCAAAAGAAGGATGGATAGAGTCCTATCCTTCAGTAAAGGAACGGATGCGGAGATGTTAGAAGAACTGGAGGAGGTGCTAATTACCGCGGATGTAGGCGTAAGCACCGGCCTTAAAATAATAGAGACACTAGATGAAAGGATGCGCCGGGATAGGACTATAACCGGCGAAAAAGTTAGGGAAGAACTAAAGGATATAATAAAAGAAATGCTTAAAGATGATACCTGCGTTTCAGGCACTGATGAGGGTTTACCAACAGTGTTGCTGATAGTGGGTGTAAACGGCGTAGGAAAAACCACATCTGTAGGTAAATTGGCGGCACTTTATACGCAAAAGGGTAAAGATGTACTCATTGCTGCTGCGGACACCTTTAGGGCCGCGGCGACGGAACAACTGGAGGCCTGGGCCGAAAAGTCCGGTGCAAAGGTCATAAAACATCGGGAGGGTGCAGACCCCGCCGCGGTGGTTTTCGATACGCTAAATGCTGCAAAGGCCAGGGGCACACCGATTGTTATCTGTGATACTGCCGGTAGGCTCCATAGCCGGAAAAACCTTATGGAGGAGCTCAAAAAAATACAAAGGATAATAAATAAAGAGGCCGCAGACTGTATAAAAAAGACCTACCTCGTGCTGGATGCGACAACGGGTCAAAATGCACTTACCCAGGCCAAGATGTTTAAAAATGTTGCGGATATTACCGGTATAATACTCACTAAATTAGACGGTAGCGCAAAGGGTGGTATCGTGCTGGCAATAAAAAACGAATTAGATATTCCCATAGAATACATAGGCCTGGGGGAAGGTATAGATGATCTGTGCCCCTTCGATCGGGACATTTTCGCCGATGCGCTTTTAGGTTAATATTGATAGTTGACATTGGGATAACAGTATTGTAAAATAGGCCTGTAAAGTATATTGCCTTTACAGGCCTATTAGGATGATAAACCCATGGATAAAAGGCTCCTTGAGATGACGCTCCTTTATGATTTTTACAGCAAAATATTGACACAAAGGCAACAGGAAGTTATCGAATATTATTATATGAAGGATTATTCGTTATCGGAGATAGGCGAGTTGCTAAATATAAGCCGGCAGGCAGTTTACGATAATTTAAAAAGGGCACAACGGCAGCTCGCTAGGATGGAGGACAACCTAGGCTTGGTGGAAAGATTTCATAAAGAGCGTAAAGAATGGCCGGACATTGCAAGCCGGCTTGATAAAACAATAAAAATCCTCAGTGAGGACCTAGGAGAGGTGAGCCTGGCAAAGGAGCTTAGGGAAATAAGGATGTTGATACAACGATATATAATGCATCTATAGTACAAAAACGACTCCCATAGCATTCCAGGGGCTGTGGGCTGACGGGGAGGGTTAACAGAGATGGCCTTCGAAGGGTTAACGGAAAAGCTACAATTCGCTTTTAAACGTTTTAGGAGCAAGGGCAAGCTATCGGAGAAGGATATTAAGGAGGGTATGAGGGAAATAAGACTTGCGCTGTTAGAGGCGGATGTGAATTTTTTGGTAGTCAAAGACTTTATAAAAAAAGTATCCGAAGGTGCAATGGACAGCACAGTAATGGAGAGCCTAACCCCGGGGCAGCAGGTGATAAAAATAGTAAAAGAACAGCTTACGGAGCTCATGGGGGGTACCCCGAGTAAACCGGTCTTTTCCTCAACAGGCATTACAAAAGTGATGCTCGTAGGTCTACAGGGGGCGGGTAAGACTACCGCCGCAGCGAAGATAGCAAAATATTTCAAAAAACATAACAACAAAAACCCTATTTTAGTGGCCTGCGATACGTACAGGCCCGCGGCGATAAAGCAACTTCATATCGTCGGTGATAGTGCTGATATTCCAGTATTTTCTATGGGTGACAAAGGGATGCCCGCGGATATTGCCAGGGCTGGCCTGGCCGAGGCCAAAAGAAAGGGCAACGATGTAGTCATCATTGATACCGCCGGCCGTTTGCACATAGACGATACCCTCATGACAGAGTTAAAAACCATGAGGGATGCGATAAAACCTGACGAAACACTCCTCGTCGTAGACGCTATGACGGGACAGGATGCGGTTAACGTGGCTAAAGGATTTAACGATAGCCTAGGTATAGACGGCGTATTCCTAACAAAGCTCGATGGGGACGCCCGGGGAGGCGCGGCATTATCGGTAAAGGCCGTTACCGGTAAACCGATTATATTTGCCGGTACCGGCGAAAAACCTGAGGACATAGAGCTGTTTTACCCCGATCGTATGGCATCCCGAATATTAGGAATGGGTGATGTGCTTACCCTTATAGAGAGGGCGGAAGAGAGCTTTGATCAGAAAAAGGCGATAGAACTTACCAAAAAGCTAAGGAGACAACAGTTTACATTAGAGGATTTCCTCGAACAGCTAAACCAGCTAAAGAAAATGGGCCCCCTCGAACAGATAATGGGTATGATACCCGGCATGAAATCCAGGCAGATGGGGCCTATGAAAGTAGACGAAAGGGAATTACTCCAAATAGAGGCTATAATAAAGTCCATGACCCCGGCGGAAAAGAGAAATCCATCCATAATAAACGCCAGCAGGCGTAGGAGGATCGCTATGGGCAGCGGCACTAAAGTTCAAAGGGTGAACAGACTCCTAAAGCAATTTGAACAGACGAAAAAACTGATGAAACAGTTTGCCGGCATGGAAAGGGGTCTAAAACAAGGAAGACCGGGGTTCCCCTTTATGTAATCATAGATAAATACTAATTTGTGCAGGGAGGTGAAATAATGGCGGTAAAGATACGTCTAAGGAGGATGGGGGCAAAAAAAAGGCCCTTTTATAGAATAGTGGTAACCGATATTAGGTCCCCCAGGGATGGGAGGTTCATAGAGGAATTAGGGTATTATGATCCTATATCCCAGCCAAAAGAGGTTAAAATAAATCAGGAGAAGGCTATGGAATGGCTCAAAAAAGGTGCTAAACCCTCGAATACCGTAAGGGCATTGTTCAAATCCGAAGGGATGTACGATAAACCTGATGAAACTGGTAACGAGGAATAACCGGAGGTGTAGGCTATGGTAGAATTAGTCGAATTCATTGCCCGATCCCTCGTGGATCATCCTGAGATGGTTGAAGTAAAACAGGCGAATAAGGGACGATCGATAATTGTAGAGCTGAAGGTATGTCCAGAGGATATGGGCAGGGTCATAGGCAAGAAAGGGAGAATTGCAAAGGCCATAAGGACTATAGTAAAGGCCTCAGCGACGAAATTAAACGAAAGGGTAACAGTGGATATAGTAGAATAACAGATCGTGATGAAGGGTCATAATTTCTTACCAAACCGATGGGGTGGTTTACCGATGGATTATTATAAAATTGGATATATTGTAAACACCCTAGGTATAAAAGGTGAACTTAAGGTCCTCCCTCTGAGCAATATACCAAACCGATTTAATAGCCTCGAAAGGTGTTATATAGATATCGACGGCCATAGGTTAGCCATGGATGTAGAAAAAAGACGGGCCTATAAGGGAGGCAGGTACATCGCGCTAAAGTTTAGACATTACGACGAAATAGATTCGGTAATAGGGTTTAAGGCCAAATATTTAGAGGTAGACAGGGCTAATCTCGCACCATTACAGGAGGGGCATTTTTATGTGTTCGACGTAATAGGTTGCAAAGTTTATACAGAGCGCAATGAATTATTAGGCAACGTAAAGGATGTACTGCCTACCGGTGCTAATGATGTATACGTGGTCGAGGGAGAAAAAGGGGAAATACTTATACCGGCGATTAAATCAATAGTAAAGCGTATAGATATAGCATCCAAAGTTATAGATATACAGTTGCCCGAGGGGCTGATAGAATGAAAATTGATATCCTTACCCTTTTTCCGGAGATGTTTAATAAAGTTTTTGAGGGCGGCGTATTGGGTAGGGCTATAGATAGGGGTTTAGTGGCGATTAATCCGGTAAATATAAGGGATTTTTCCCGGGATAGGCACAAAAGGGTGGACGATTATCCCTATGGCGGTGGTGCCGGTATGATAATGATGGCGGAACCGTTGTATTATGCCATCAATGCGCTAAAGAAAGAGGATACTGACCCTCGTATAATATTAACGAGTCCGAGGGGTAGACCCTTCGATCAGGATAAGGCCCTTTCCTTAAGCAAAATAAACCACCTTATTATTGTATGTGGTCGCTATGAGGGGGTTGATCAAAGGATAATCGATAATATGATTCATGAGGAGATATCCATAGGTGATTATATTCTCACCGGCGGCGAAATACCCGCCATGGCAATAGTGGACGCTGTAACACGACTGCTTCCCGGAGTAGTAGGGAGCCCGGAATCCCTTAAAGAAGAATCCTTTGCCGATGGACTGTTGGAGTACCCCCAGTACACGCGACCTGCGGAATTTCAAGGTATGAAAGTACCCGAGGTATTGCTTACCGGTAACCATCAAAATATCGAAAAATGGAGAAGGGAAAAGGCCATAGAAATTACAAGGGTCCTAAGGCCGGACCTCCTTAAATAAACGGGGTTATAAAGGGACGGAAATGGGCTCTAAAAATTAAGATAGGCTTCATTGTGACAGAGCTTTTCCTATGCTATAATAGCATTTGGCGTAATAGGTATTCGGTTTCTTTCCAAAAAAGGATACGAAGGCCGACAGGGAAGGAGGTACAAAATGGATCTCATTAAAATGATTGAAGATGAACAGCTTAAGAAAGAAATACCCCAGTTCCGAATAGGTGATACCGTACGGGTATACGTGAAAATCAAAGAGGGTAGTAGGGAAAGGATACAGGCCTTTGAAGGTATCGTAATAAAAAGACAAAATGGTGGCATAAACGAAACCTTTACTGTAAGGAGGGTTTCCTACGGCGTGGGCGTTGAAAGAACCTTTCTTTTACATTCTCCTAAAGTGGATGATATAGAAGTAATTAGAAAGGGAAGGGCTAGAAGGGCGAAACTTTACTACCTACGGGATAGGATAGGTAAAGCCGCCAGGGTGAAAGAAAGAAGATAAGGGACATTATGGGGCTGACAACAGTCCCATATTTTGTTTTAATCTTAATTCAAAGGCAGTAGTATAGGATTCGTAATATAACCGTATCAATTCTGTAACATAAAGTAGGAGGGTTTTTGATGGCTTCAAGCTCTAAAAGCCAGGGGAGGGAATGGATAGAATCCATAATAATAGCGTTAATTCTAGCAGTTATAATCAAAGCCTTTATATTTGAAACGGTATTGGTGGACGGATCATCGATGATGCCTACCCTAAGGGATAGGGATAGGTTAGCCGTAAACAAAATAGGCTATAGACTTGATGGACCCCGGCACGGGGATATAGTGGTGTTTAAATATCCCGCGGATCCGTCCCTTATATTTATAAAAAGGGTAATAGGAACGGAAGGCGATAGAGTAGAGGTCCGTAATCATCGTGTATATATAAATGGCGTTGAACTAAATGAACCCTATATCAACGAAAGGCCCCTAGGGGATTATTCCGAGGTAGTGGTACCACGGGGAACGGTATTTGTAATGGGGGATAACAGGAATGATAGCAGGGATAGCCGGTTTGCAGATGTGGGTTTTGTACCCCTGGACAATATTAGGGGGGAGGCTATTATTAGAATGTGGCCGCTACCCCTATCAAAGATCAAATAAAGGGGCGCATATAGATTATGGATATACAATGGTTCCCCGGTCACATGGCCAGGGCACTAAATCAAATAAAAAATGATATTAAGGCGGCGGATTTTGTAATAGAGCTGCTGGATGCAAGGATACCCTATTCAAGCAGTAATCCCGAACTTACAAAGCTAATACCCCAGTCCAAAAGGATAATAACCCTTAACAAAAAGGACCTCGCCGATATGCAGTGTACGCTACTTTGGATCGAATATTTTAAGGAGCGATCCCTGCACGCTGTAGCCATTAATTCGATAAAGGGGGACGGCATTCGTGAACTACTAAAAAAGGTTGAAACCCTGGGAGGGGATCTACATAAAAAATTACGTCGTCAGGGCAGGAGGGCGAGGCCTGTTCGGTTGATGGTAGCGGGTATACCTAACGTGGGCAAATCCTCACTTATAAACCGTATAACCGGAAGGACCGGCGCGAAAACCGGCAATAAACCGGGGGTTACGAGGGGTAGGCAATGGATAAGGATTGCGAAGACCGCAGACCTTCTGGACACGCCGGGGGTATTGTGGCCTAAATTCGAAGAAAGGATTATAGGTATAAACCTAGCCCTAACGGGATCAATAAAATCTGAAATATTAAATATCGAAGGCCTATCCCTGGAGCTAATAGAGAGGCTTATACATATTGATCCCCATATACTGGAAAGATATTACGGGGTACCCCAATCCGTAGATATCCCCTATGATGTGCTAAATCTTATAGCGAAAAAGAGGGGTTGTGTTTTGAAGGGTGGCAAGACCGATACCCTAAGGGCTGCAAATATATTATTAGAGGATTTTAGGGCTGGAAAATTAGGACCTATATCCCTTGAGACGCCGGAGACCTACACCAAATAAAGCATATATGTTCTATGTCATGATAGTGGAGATAAGAAAAGGAAAGGGGTGATGGGTTTAGTGTTAAAGAAAACTATAGGACAGATTAAGGCCTATATAAAGGCGTTGGACAGGGAGGATCAATACGCACTTATTCCCGAATTGCTTTCCGATAGGCGTACTGGGGTAAGGGCCCTCGGCAAGGGGATACAAAACACCCTTAGGAAAAAAACCCTTGAGGCCGAGAGGATCAATAGGATGAAAGGTATCGAAAATGATCTGCGCCGGGAAGGGTTTAATGCAATAGCAGGCATAGATGAAGCGGGCCGTGGACCCCTTTCCGGGCCGGTGGTTGCCGCAGCGGTTATACTACCCGGGGATCTTTTTATACCGGGGATAAGGGATTCAAAACAAATATCCCCCGGGATAAGGGAAGAACTGTATCATCGTATAACGAAGGAGGCCGTGGCCTACGGTATCGGGATGGCGGACAATAGAGAAATCGACAGAATAAATATACTAAGGGCTACGTATAAGGCCGTTTACATAGCACTTAAAAGGTTAACGATAAAACCCGATTGTTTATTACTCGATGCCTTAAAGCTACCCCGCTGTGATGTGTACCAAAAAAGTATAATAAAGGGTGATGACAAATGCCTATCCATCGCCGCTGCAAGTATAATAGCAAAAGTGGTCAGGGATAGGTATATGAACTTTTTAGATTATCGTTACCCTAAGTACAATTTCCGGCGGAATAAAGGCTATGGAACAGAGGAACATCGGTTAGCGCTTCTAAAACACGGACCGTGTCCCGTACACCGGGATACCTTTTTAGAAAATATCCGGAGGCAGGCCAAATGGAACTAAAATCTATTACGGCAGAATTTATTACAAAGGCAATGGATAATATTTCGTTCCCGGGGGTAGGGGATATTTTTGAGGCTGAAATACTAAAGGCCGAGGACAAAGATCTGCTCCTTTTGTTAGCCGATAGCAGGACAATTAGAGCGAGGATACTGGCGGATTTGGATTTAAAGGCAGGTCAGATCGTAAAGTTACAGGTTAAAGAAATAGCGGGAACAAGGATAGAGCTTACACTTTTTGCAGAGGAAGACAGGGCCTTCGAGCCCCGGCTCGGCCTCGGGGAAAAGTACGGTATTTGGCCCTATACCGGGGATAAAGCTATAATTCATGAAATGGTTCAAAGGGGTTTGCCCGTTACCTCGGAAAATGCCGAAACCGTACAAAGGACATTAAAACATATACACTTTATACTACATAGGGCCGCACCCCCCTTAGACTCCTCTATACCGGCACCCTTAGACGCGATTGATATGCCTATAGATGAGCTGGCAAAGTGGTTTTTTGACGGATTTAAAGGAAAGGCCTATGGCGACGTTACAGAATGCGAAAAATTTAGTATGCTCCTAGGGGACCTTACAAAGGTCGATGTAAAGGACATAATAAACTTAGTGAAACATGGGTTCAAAATAAACCTTACAAACCTCGTACTAGTGAAAAACCTACGGGAAAATAAAGGATTCCCGGAGGCATTGTTGAAATTCCTTTATGGGAAGACCGATGATATGCGTATATCGCGGGGAAAACAACAGAACACGGACCCCCTGAGGGATAGCAATGAAGGCGACGATGGAAGAAAGGCTAAGATGTTTTCTAGGGATGTATCCCCCGGGGATATACTTCCGAGAAAACCGACTGCAAAGGGCACATCATTTAAAAGGGAAATTGTCGGGGATAGACCGCCTAGGTTAAAGCCCGTTAATATAAAAAATATATTGAACAAAGCCAAAGAGATCAAAGGGAACAATCCTCGCCAATGGGCTGCAAAGGAATTATTATTACAGAGGGCAGCCCTTTTAGAGGAGATCCTTAGGGATCAAAATATTTGTATTTTGCACTTCCTTCTAGGCGAAGAATTTAAAAGTTGTTTCATTAAAAAGGATAGGGGTAAAGGGAATAATGAAAATACCAAAAACGAAACCCTTGGACTGGAGATTGATACCGGTACGTTAAATCTAGGGGATATAAAAATACACGTAAAAATCGAACAAAAAAATATTAAATGCAAATTCTTCGTCAGGGATAGAGAAATAACGAAGCTCATCGAAGGGGATGTAGATATTCTGGAGCACGGCCTAAAAAAATTAGGCTTTAATGTAGGCCCTATAGAGTTTTATAGCAACACAACAAAAAGGCCGTGGGCCGGCGATAAAATTATTGATCTGAAGGTGTAAACCAATGACCAATAAACGGATTGCAGCATCTTTAAAATACAGCGGCGGTGATAGGGCCCCCAGGGTGTCCGCCTACGGTGAAGGACCTTTAGCCGATAGGATAATAGAGATAGCCGCCAATGCCGGGGTGCCCCTTTATGCAAAAAAGGATCTTGCTATAAAGCTAGGTACATTGGGAATAGGAAAGGAAATACCGCCAGAGCTTTACGAGGTAGTCGCAGAAATACTTTCCTTTGTATATTGGCTTGATCATAAAAAAGGGGATGAGGGCCCATGATGTGCAATAAATCCATAGGCAAATCCGGCGAAGGGGCTGCAGTTCAATATCTTAAGGATATGGGCTACGAAATAGTAAAGGTTAACTATAGGGATAAACAGGGGGAGATTGATATAATAGCCCTCGATAGGGATGTACTCGCTTTCATAGAGGTAAAGACCCGGCGCAGTATACGATACGGTACCCCCGCTGAGGCTGTTAACCATGCCAAACAACGGAGGCTTACAAGGGTGGCCCTGTCCTATTTACACCGAAACAGAATCTTTTATGAGCAAGTACGCTTCGATGTAGTAGAAATAATGCTACGGAAAAGCGGTATAAAGGAAATACGCCTCCTAAAGGGTGCCTTTGATGCCGTGATATAGGTGCTATATATTTTATTTTATAAGGGGTAAGTATGGGACAAAAAATTTAGGTTGTTATAATAGACCTATTGATGCTATAATATGGAATTGGTAACGAGGTGATCCCATTGTTGTCCAAAATATACAGTTGCTGCTTTTTCGGTCTAGAGGGTTTCTGTGTCGAAGTCGAAACCTTTATATCCAGGGGGCTACCCACCTGCTCAATCGTGGGGCTGCCCGATGCCTCTGTAAGCGAATCAAAGGAAAGGGTAAGGTCCGCTATTAAGAATTCCGGGATGGAGTTTCCTTCAAACAGAATAACTGTTAATATGGCCCCAGCGGATATACGAAAAGAGGGGGCTTTTTATGATTTACCAATAGCCCTGGGGATTTTGCTATCCTCGGGGCAGGTTTTGCCCGCCCTGTCTATGGAGGATACGGCTTTTATAGGCGAGCTATCCCTAGGCGGCCAGATTAAAGGCGTAAAGGGAATATTGACTATGGCTATTACGCTTAGGGAAATGGGCTTTAAAAGGATTGTACTGCCCCGGGATAATGCAAAAGAGGCATCTATCGCTAAGGGGATGGAGATCATCGGGGTAAAGACCCTTAGGGATACGGTAAACTTTTTGGAAAACCCCGATCAATATAAGGGTTATATACCCGCTGAAAAGCCGGAGGAAGATGTTGCCCAGGGGGGGATTGATTTTATTGATGTAAGGGGCCAGGAGAACGTAAAAAGGGCCCTGGAAATAGCCGCAGCGGGGATGCACAACATTATACTTATAGGGCCGCCGGGTTCGGGCAAAACAATGCTCGTTAAAAGGTTGCCCACGATACTGCCGGATCTTAACGATGAACAGTCCCTAGAGGTGACCAAGATATATAGCATTGCGGGTAAGCTTAAGGGCAAATCAGCGATAAAAAATCCCCCCTTTAGAGCGCCCCACCATACTATCTCTGCGGCTTCATTAGTAGGCGGCGGCAGCGTACCTAAACCCGGAGAGATCAGCCTCGCCCATCAGGGTGTTTTGTTCCTAGACGAGCTACCGGAGTTTCCACGAAGAGTCCTAGAGGCCCTCCGTCAGCCCGTGGAAAACGAAATAATAACCGTTTCGAGGATAAGTGCAACCTTTTCCTTCCCGGCTAAATTTTTGTTAGCCGCCAGTGCTAACCCTTGTCCCTGCGGCTATTATAGCGATCCCATCCGGGAGTGCCGGTGCTCGCCGAGGGATATACAAAGATACTTCGGAAGGATTTCCGGACCGTTAATGGATAGGATTGATCTGCACGTAGAGGTATCCCGGGTGCCTATAGAGGACCTTGAACAAAGGGACAGCGGCGTCCCATCGGCACAGATAAAGGAAAGGGTGCTTAGGGCCCGGAAGATTCAGTATAATAGATTGAAGGGAAAAAACATTATGTACAATTCCCAGTTATCCATAGGGGATATTGATAAATGTTGTAACATAAATGCGAAGGCTATGGATTTTTTGAACAGGACGTATAAAAAGTTCGATCTAAGTGCAAGGGGCTACGTAAAAGTGTTGAAGGTAGCTAGAACCATAGCCGATCTTGCCAACAGGGAACATGTAACAACCCAAGATATTGCCGAAGCACTTCAATACAGAATTAGCAACTGATACACAAGGGGGGATAGTATATTATGGAACAGGATAAATATTTGGTTTGGCTATCGGGGATAAAGCATTTAGGCGGCATTCGAATAAAACGGCTCATCGAACATTTTGGTTCCGCAAAATCAGTTTGGGATGCCCGAGGGGATGCCCTAAGGAAAGTTAAGGGCATAGATGCAGGGCTATGTAATATGATAACCGCAAGTAAGAACGAAAAAAGGCTAAAATGGAACATGGATAACCTTAAAAGGCATAATATATCGACTGTATCCCTATCTTCGGAGCATTATCCCGATCTGTTGAGGGAAATATATAACCCACCCTATCTCCTTTATACAAAGGGTAACCAAAACCTTCTAAAGGGAAATTGTATAGCTATTGTCGGCTCAAGGAACGCTAGTTATTACGGAAAAAAAATAGCTTTTAAGCTGGCGGGGCAGTTAGCGAGGACCGGATTAGTAATAGTAAGCGGCCTGGCTAGGGGTATCGACAGCTATGCGCATAAAGGTGCGTTATCCGTAGGCGGTGCCACCATAGCGGTGATGGGCAATGGATTAGACATAGTGTACCCCCGGGAGAATTTCCAACTTATGAAGGACATCCCTAAAGACGGGTTGCTCGTGAGCGAATATCCGCTGGGGACGAGTCCTTTAAGGGGTAACTTCCCCGCCAGAAATAGGCTGATAAGTGGGCTGTCCCTAGGGGTAGTTGTAGTGGAGGCCTCTGAAAGGAGTGGGGCACTTATTACCGCGGATTTTGCTTTGGAACAAAACCGTGAAGTATTTGCTGTACCCGGAAATATAAACAGTGCCACGAGTGCCGGCACGAATGATCTGATAAAGCAAGGGGCTAAGATTGTAAAGGATGTAGAGGACATCCTCGAAGAATTCCCCGCAGTAACGCTGAAAAATATAGTTAGCAAGGATACAATACTTCGCACAAATAATAATAGTAACATCGCATCTAAGACGGAATTTAAAATATTAGAATTTATAGGGTCACAGCCAATTCATATTGAAGAGCTACTAGCCGAAAGCTCCCTTAAGATATCTGAATTGAACACCCAGCTTACTTATCTAGAGGCGGAGGGCTATATACAGAGATTGCCCGGAAACTATTTCATAATCATTGAATGACGGAGGTGCAGTTAATTGACAAAATGTCTTGTAATAGTAGAATCCCCTGCTAAAGCAAAGACCATTAAAAAATTCCTAGGTAGAAGCTACAAAGTAGAGGCCTCTATGGGACATATCCGAGACCTGCCGAAGAGTCAAATGGGGGTGGATAAGGAAAAAGATTTTGAACCTAAGTTTATTACAATAAGGGGCAAGGGTCCTATACTGAACAGGATTAAAAAAAGGGCAAAAGAAGCGGATAAGGTACTCCTTGCAACAGACCCGGACAGGGAGGGCGAGGCTATCTCATGGCACCTTGCCTATGCCTTAAACTTAGATATGGAATCCCCTTGTAGGATAGAGTTCAATGAAATAACAAAGGACGCAATAAAAAAAGCCGTTAAAAATCCAAGGCCCATAGATAATAGGTTAGTAGAGGCCCAACAAGCTCGTAGGATCGTTGACCGCTTGTTAGGTTACGGGATAAGTCCTTTACTATGGAAAAAGGTAAGGAAAGGCCTTAGCGCCGGTAGGGTACAGTCGGTGGCCCTTAAACTTATATGCGATCGCGAAGCCCAAATAGATAGCTTTGTGCCCGAGGAGTACTGGCGACTTTTTGCGCATTTGTACAAGGATAACAAAAAAAACAGCTTCAAGGTAGAGCTCCATTCCCATAAGGGAAACAAACTAAACATCTCCACGAAGGAGGAGATGGCGGAGGTACTAAAAGCTATAAAGGGCGGACGATTTGTAGTATCGGACATAAAGAGGGGCAAAAAATCCCGTAGGCCGAACCCACCCTATACGACGAGTAGCCTGCAGCAGGATGCGCATAATAGGCTGGGTTTTACCGTAAGAAGGACTATGGCAGCAGCCCAGCAGCTATACGAGGGTGTGGATATAAAGGGTATAGGAACCGAGGGACTTATAACTTATATGAGAACTGATTCCGTAAGGATATCGGAGACCGCATTGAATCAGGTGCGAGAGTTTATAGGCGAAAAATGGGGAAAGGATTTTATGCCCGACAAGCATCGGTACTTCAGGGGCAAAAAAAGGACCCAGGACGCCCATGAGGCTATAAGGCCAACCATGGTAACGAAGACGCCGGAGAGTATTAAAGAATCCCTGACATCGGACCAATTCAAAATATATAATATGATTTGGAAACGGTTCGTTGCATCCCAGATGAGTGATGCCCGGTATGATACACAGAGCCTTAGCATCGAATGTAACGATTATCTTTTTAGAGCCTCGGGTGTAACCCTTATATTTAAAGGTTTCCTGGAGGTGTTAGGAGAGGATTCGAAAAAAGATCAGGACATTATACCGCCCTTAAACGTTAAAGATGAACTCAAAACTAAAAAACTAGAGGATAAGCAATATTTCACAAAGCCCCCTGCAAGGTATACAGAGGCCTCCCTTATAAAATCCCTAGAGGATGACGGTATCGGGCGACCCAGTACCTATGCCCCGGTGATATCAACGGTCCTCCAACGGGGATACGTAGAAAAGGATAAAAGGTCCCTGGTACCGACATATCTAGGTAAGGTTGTTAACGAGGTCATGACCGAATACTTTAAGGATATTGTTGATGTAGACTTTACGGCGGAAATGGAGGAAAAACTCGATGAAATAGAGGAGAAGGGCATCCGGTGGCAAAAAGTTGTGGAGGATTTTTATAGGCCCCTAGAGACGATGATAGAGCAGGCGGAAAAGAGCATGGAAAAGATCGAAATCGAAG
Source organism: uncultured Clostridiaceae bacterium (assembly GCA_964508195.1). Taxonomy (GTDB): domain Bacteria; phylum Bacillota; class Clostridia; order Ch29; family Ch29; genus JAAYEV01. The sequence goes on along the minus strand of CAZDSH010000001.1, from coordinate 57,880 downwards.
AAACTAAGACCGATGAGATATGTGAACTATGTGGTAAAAATATGATTATAAAACACGGTAGATACGGCAAATTTTTGGCCTGCCCAGGGTTTCCCCAGTGTAGAAACACTAAACCCTTCCTCGAAAAGGTTGGAGTAAAGTGCCCAAAGTGCGGCGGTGATGTAGTAATAAAGAGGACTAAAAGAGGGCGCATATTCTATGGGTGTAGCAATTATCCTAAATGCGATTTCATGACATGGCATAGACCATCGGATAAAAAATGTGATCTATGTAAGGAGCAGCTTTGGGAAACAAGGGGCAAAAAGGACGAGAATCTAGTATGTTTAAACGAAAAGTGTCAGAATTACAAAGATACGTCCACTAACAAAACTAAGGCGCGAACCCCGTGATAAATTACTTCCTTATAGTAAGGTCCTAGATTTTTAGGGCCTTACTATAAGGGTTTTTGGTGGGAAAAGGCGTATAATGAAATAATAAAAAATATTAACGTAAAAAAGGAGGAATCAGGTAAACTTTATAGAAGTATATGCTAAAATATATCGTAATTCGATAAAGGCTAACCTATTTAAAAATGGGGGCGCAAAACTACGGGCCTAAGGTATTTACTATACTACGGCAGCCGGGTTGCCGGATAAACTGCTATAAAAGTAAGCAGTATTCCTATCCTTTGCCGTTATTCGATAATGGATTTTTTTTTAAAAAAATCTTTTTAATAGGACTATTATTGCTTAAAAACCATATTACAAATTAAGGTATATCCGTTAGGCCGATGGAGGTGAGTATTATGCTAAAGGAGGAACACGTCTTAACAGTACTCCAAAAATCCTTAGATGCTGCCTGGCTAAAGAACAATTTAATATCAAGGAATATTGCAAATGTAGATACCCCTGGTTATAAGGCCTACGAGTTAGATTTCGAGGGTATATTAAAAAAGGCTATCCAGGCGAGGAATGTTAACATACAAACCACTAATCCCAAACATTTTTCCCTAGGCGGCAATGACTTAGGTTCAATAACCCCTCGTATCAAAAGGGATAGGAGTACGAGTACAAGGCTAGATGGAAATAATGTAGACATAGACGTACAAAATGCAAACCTTGCAAACAATGCGATTAAATACCAGGCGTTAGCGGATCAGCTATCAGCAAAACTGTCCAGGTTAAAAACTGTGATTAACGAGGGTAGGAGGTAATATTATGGGTATATTTAAAGCAATAAACATAAATGCTACGGGATTAACGGCCCAAAGGCTACGTATGGACGTGATAGCAAAGAACATTGCAAATGTTGATACGACAAGGACGGAGAACGGGCTACCCTATAGAAGGCAGGTAGTGGTCTTCGAGGAGGATTGTAATAGCGTACCCTTTTCACAGTTGCTTTCACAAAATAGCCAAAGTTTTTTGCAAAAAAGTGGCGGCGTGAAAGTAAAGGGGATAATAGATGACAAAACGCCCTTCAAAAGGACCTACGACCCGGGCCATCCCGATGCCGATGGAGAGGGTTATGTACTGATGCCTAACGTAGAAGCCGTTATAGAGATGGTGAACTTGATCTCCGCTGCCAGGGCATACGAGGCTAATGTCACGGCCATCAATGTTACTAAGGGGATAGCCCAAAAGGCTTTGGAGATAGGGAGGTAGGTATAGATGAGGATCGAAGGTATAAACCCTGTAGGTTCCCTAAACCCCATTTTGGAGAAAACAACGGAAGGGCATGGGTTTGCCAAACAACTGGCGAAGGCCCTAGGCCAACTGGATACGTTACAAAAACAATCGGATATATCCGCCGTAAAATTGGCAACGGGGGATATACAAAATCTCCACCAAGTAGTCATTGATACGGAAAAAGCAGAGATTGCATTACAATTTACGCTACAGATAAGAAATAAAATAATAGAAGCGTACCAAGAAATTATGAGGATGCAGGTATAGGACATTAACTTAAGGACTGTAGGAAAATGGGGTGACGGTTTTGGGAAAAACCCTGCAGAAAATAAGGGACCAAATGAACGAATTCTGGCAAGGGAGGGACAAGAACCAGAAAATAAGGCTGGGTATCTTTGCTATAATATTTATCATTAGTATAGCTTTATTAGTTTTTTTCACATCAAGGCCGGAATTAGCGCCCCTGTATAATCAACTTAGCCTGGAGGATGCAGGGGTTATAACGGAAAAGTTAAACGAATACAAAATCAAATGGAAGTTAGATGATGTTAGTTCCAGTATATTGGTTCCTAAGAAAGAGGTCAATAAGCTTAGGATGCAGTTAGCTACCGAGGGGCTACCCCGAAGCGGGTTTAGTTTAATAGACGCCCTTGATAGTACAAAGTTAGGTACTACGGATCTGGAAAGAAGGGAAAGAATACGCCTAGGCCAGGAGCACGCTATAGCCCAGGCCATAGAAACTATAGAGGGAGTAGAATACTCCCAGGTTAACCTTTATATCCCGGGGGACAGCGTTTTTGCATTAGGGGATAACGATTACGAATCCAGTGCCGGGATACTCATAAAATTGCAAGCCGGAGTGGAGCTCGACCATAACCGGATTGAGGGTATATTGCAGTTTGTCTCTAAAAGCGTAAAGGGCCTTACTAAGGATAATATATCCATCATTGACCAAACGGGTAGGGAACTGTCCACAGAGTACGATACACAGAGGGGGCAGCTCCTAGGCCGCCTCGAAATAGAGCAGGGTATCCAGGAGAGGATGCAAAACAGTGTTAGAAGGTTCCTAGAAACCGCCTACGGCAAGGATAACGTAGACGTAAGGATCAGCCTAAAACTGGACTACGATAGCCATATTACAAACATAGTCCGGTTTGAGCCCCCGATACCGGGGGAAGAAGAAGGCCTTATAAGGAGTATCCAGGAGTTGGAGGAACACGCCCAGAACGCCGGCTCCGGCGGTGTACCGGGGACCGATAGCAATATCGAAGGAATAACGAGCTATGCCCAGGTGGACCATGGGGATTCTAAATACGATATGGTAAGCAGTACTATAAATTATGAGCTGAACGAGATAAAGGAAGAAATAATAAAGGCCCAGGGCCAGATTCAGGATTTAACGGTAGCGGTTTTGATAAACAGCACGGATCTTGCCGAGGAGTTCACCCAGGCCGATGCGGATAATGTATCGGACATAGTTGCAGCGGCGGTGGGCATCGAAAGCCGGTTAGTTCAGGTACGGTCCATGCCCTTTGATACGAGCCTGGCCGCAAGTATAGCCCGGGGCTTTGAAGAAAGACAGCGGACGGAGAGGATGAAGTACTATACATTCCTCGCAAGCATAGGCATACTGCTAATCGCTGGTCTAGTGATTTATATGATAATATCACGTAGAAGGAAGGTTGCCAGGGAAGAGATGTTAGCTGCCCAGTTCGATGCAGAAATAACCGACGATATAGAGGATATCGAACTCTCTGAGGATCTAAGGGGGGCACGTAAACAAGTAGAAAGGTTTATAGACAAAAAACCTGAGCTTGCGGCGCAGCTTTTAAAGACCTGGCTTAAAGAGGAGTAGGTGAGGGATATTATGATAAGACATAAAGGCACCCCTACGGGGAAGGAAAAAGCGGCGATACTATTAATCGCCCTTGGTCCCGTTACTTCCGCGAAGGTTTTTAAACATCTAACCGATGAGGAAATCGAAGAGCTTACGCTGGAGATTGCTAACGTGAGGAAGGTTGATCCCGAGGTAAAGGGCAAAGTAATCGACGAGTTTTATGAAATATGCATCGCCCAGGAGTACATCTCCGAAGGCGGTATAGAGTATGCGAAGGATATACTAGAAAAAGCCCTGGGGGAACAAAAAGCCCTTGATATAGTGAACAGGCTTACTTCCTATTTACAGGTACGGCCCTTCGATTTTGTCCGAAAAGCGGACCCGAGTCAAGTGCTTAACTTTATACAGAACGAACACCCCCAGACGACGTCCCTTGTTCTCGCATACCTCAATGCCCAGCAAGCCGGAGCGATCCTATCGGGCTTGCCGCCGGAGAAACAGGCGGATGTTGCAAAGCGTATAGCTACTATGGACCGGACTTCACCGGATATAATAAGACAGGTGGAGGGTGTACTGGAAAAACAAATATCCTCATTAGTTACCCATGATTATACGTCAGCGGGGGGTTTACAGAGTATCGTAAACATACTAAACTCTGTCGATAGGGGTACGGAGAAGAATATCATGGAGACCCTTGAAGTGGAGGATATCGAACTAGCCGAAGAGATAAAGAAAAGGATGTTCGTGTTCGAAGATATTATTACCCTCGACAATAGATCCATACAACGGTTCTTACGTGAAGTGGAAAACGATGTACTTGCTACAGCCCTTAAGGGTGCTAACGAGGAGGTTGCCAGCGTTATATATGACAATATGTCCAAACGGTTAACGGAGATGATAGTCGAGGACATACAGTATATGGGACCGGTAAGGCTTAGGGATGTTGAGGAGGCACAGCAGAAGATCGTAAATACTATAAGAAGGCTAGAGGAGGCCGGCGAAATAGTAATATCCAGAGGGGGAGGGGACGAAATAATTGTCTAGACTCTATAAAAAAGACTCCATAATTATAGGGGAACCCCTTAGGATAGACGCGGAACCCGGGAAAAAGGCGGAAGATAGACCCTCCGATAACGGGGACGCAGAGGATATGCAGACGGTACAAAACTTGCACCAAAGCGAGGAAAATAGGGGAGACATTATAGAGAACGCTAGGGTAAGGGCCGCGGAAATAATGAGCAATGCTATACTCGGGAGCAAAAAAGCAGAAAGGGAAGCGAAGCAGAAGGGCTACCAAGAAGGATACGAGGAGGGCAGGAACAAAGGATACAGCGACGGCGAAAAAGAGGGATTTGCCCGGGGACACGAAAAAGGTCGTCAACAGGGTCTTTCCGCCGTCGATGAAAATATAAAAGAAGCGTTGGATATAAAAAAAAGGGCACTACAAAATAAAGAGCGCATGGTTAAGGAGGCGGAACATGAAATAGTTCGGCTTGTGGTCGAAATATCTAAAAAGGTATTGGATCATGAAATAAAAACTAACCCCGAGGCAATAACGGGCCTTGTTAGGAAGGCACTAAAAAAATGTACCTACTCCGGAGAAGTAACAGTAAAGGTATCGCCGGAGGATTATGAACTGGTAGAGAGCTCCAGGCAAAGGCTTCTGAGCAAGATGGACGGTATAACCCGGTTAAATATTGTCGCCCAGGAAGCAATGCCCCGGGGCAGTTGTGTACTGGAAACCGGTGCAGGTAATATAGCATCAGGTGTAGAGGTACAACTGGACAGGATTGAAAAGATCTTTAAGGGGCTTTTAAATCATGAGTAATATATCCCTGGATAAATATAGCGAACTATTATATAAAACGGATACGCTAAGGTATAGCGGCAAAGTAAACAAAGTGGTAGGCCTTACTATAGAAGCCATAGGGCCGCCGGTTAATATAGGTGAGGTGTGTCATATATTCTCCGCTAGGGACGAAAGGCCGATAAAGGCGGAGGTTGTAGGCTTTAGAGACAATATAGTTCTTTTAATGCCCCTAGGGGATATGGAGGGCATAGGGCCGGGGAGTGACGTAATAGCCACGGGGGATACGCTAAAAGTTCCCGTGGGAGAAGGTATGCTAGGCCGTGTATTAAACGGCCTCGGTACGCCTATAGATGGGCTGGGACCCCTTAAATTTAATTCCCTTTTCCCCGTGACGAATCCGCCGCCGAACCCCCTTGAGAGGAAAAGGATTAACGAGGTGCTGGAGCTGGGTATTAAATCAATAGACGGGCTTTTAACCTGCGGTAAAGGGCAAAGGGTTGGTATATTTTCCGGCAGTGGTGTAGGCAAAAGTATACTTTTAGGCATGATTTCCCGTAACACATCCGCGGATATAAATGTTATAGGGCTTATCGGCGAAAGGGGTAGGGAAGTTCGGGAGTTTTTAGAAAATGCCCTAGGGGATGAGGGCCTCAAAAGGTCCGTCGTAATCGTAGCTACTTCGGATCAGCCAGCTTTAGTACGGCTAAAAAGTGCACAATTGGTCACCGCCGTAGCCGAATATTTCAGGACCTTAGGCAAGGACGTGCTACTTATGATGGATTCCCTTACACGATTCGCATTAGCCCAAAGGGAGGTAGGCCTTGCAATAGGCGAGCCCCCCGTTACCCGGGGTTATACCCCTTCGGTTTTTGCGGCCCTCCCCCAATTACTCGAAAGGACCGGAACAGCAGCGGAGGGCTCTATAACCGCATTGTACTCTGTGTTAGTGGACGGGGATGATCTGAATGAGCCTATAGCGGATTCCGCTAGGGGGATATTAGACGGGCACATTGTACTATCCCGGGGTCTTGCAAACAAAAACCATTTCCCCGCGGTGGATATATTACAAAGCATCAGCAGGGTGATGCCGGATATTATACAAAAAGAGCACTTAGAATATGCCCAAAGGATAAAAAATGTCGTTTCTACATATAGGGAAGCGGAGGACCTTATAAATATAGGCGCATATAACGAAGGTTCCAATGCGGATATAGACTATGCACTGAATAAGATAGGGGACATAAAGGATTTTTTGAAACAGGGCATATATGAAAGGGCAAGTTTTAAGGACACCATTAACCGTTTAATGACATTGTTGGATTAAGGGGTGCTTATGGCTTATGAGGAATAATTTTAATTTTAAATTACAAAGGGTATTAGATTACAGGGGCCATATAAAGGACCAAAGGGCGGAGGAGCTAACGGAACATAAGTCCCGGTTGAGACGGGAGATAGAAAGCCTTAACGCGTTGCAAAAGGAAAGGGATACCGCTGCATATATAATGGGCGAAAAAAGTGCCGAAGGCGTTAATGTGGAATACTTGGCCCAAAGTTATAGGTACATAGAGAACCTAAAGGTTTTTATCAATAAACAGATAGATAATGTATCGGTCCAGGAGAAAGAAGTGGATAAGTGCCGGGAGGTCCTTATAGAGGCATCCCGGGACAAGGAAATGTTAGATAGATTAAAAAACAAACACTATGAACGGTTTGCCTATTCCCTATCGAAAAAATTAGAAAAACAAATCGATGACCTTGTTAATAATAGGAGGGGGACCCTGTAGGAGGTAACTATGACGAACATTAAAAAGGGCGGAGCTACTTCAAAGGGCGGTGGTAAGAAAAAGTGGATCATTATAACGCTGACGGCCATCGTACTTATCGTCGGGCTTTGTATAGCCTTTAATCTGGTAGGCATGGGCGTTAGGGTTAACAATATCCTAGCCTCTATCCCCGTAACGAGTAGTTTATTCGATAGGATGGAGGAGCCTAAATCACCCTTAGAGCAGGAGAAGGAAGAGTTACAGGATATGAAAAGGGCCCTAGAGGAGCAGCGGCTTAACCTGGACGAGCTGGCAAATAGCCTTATGCTTTGGGATCAACAGCTAAAGGAAAAGGAAAAAGAGTTGGAGGGACAGAGGGAGATAATAGAGGAGCTACAACAAAGACTAGATACAAAGGTTAAAAATATACAGGAATTGGTGACGTATTACGAAAAGATGGATGCCCAGGAGGCAGTAAAAATACTGGAAAATATCGCTGATAACCGACTTATACTGAATATACTGCGAAACATGAAAGAACAAAAATGTTCAGATATATTAGCTACTATGGACCCAAGGCGGGCAGCCAGGCTCATAGAGGCGATGTCCGTAGAACAATGAAGGTAGTACGGGGTTTTTCTATAAAACCCCTGTATATAAACCATTAATAGAAGGGGGGTGAATATATGCAAACAACGGAAATTTTAGCAGTGATGGAGACGATGCCGACAGAATCAACAAAACCTTCGGGACGGTGTACAAAGGCCACGGATACCGATTTCCGGGATGTGTTAAGGGAGCTTATAGATGAAGGCACAGCCGACGATGACGATAAGGGTGACGCCGAAGTATCCGAAAAAGAAAAAAAAGCGGGATCCGAAACAGGATGTTTACACAACGGCCTAGGGGTGCTCCTTTGGACAGCCGGCGGTATCGGTATAGTCCCGGGGGAAAACGCCGCAGGATTACAGCCCGAGGATATGGGGGATGTGAATCCCTTCGGCCCCTCGGCTATTACGGGTCTTACTGACGACGGGGATATAATACTGCCCCGGACCCTCGGAGGGATGTTCAATCATGTACTAAAAAAGGAGACCATTACAGCCCATGGGGTTATCTATCCAAAGGAGGACGCTGAGGATGTCCCGCCATCGGAGGGAGGTATCCCCGGGGAAGAACGGGAACCGGATTTTGTAAAGGGGCCGATAGACAGAGCACAACGGGACGGGACCGACGGCCCTGGAAACTATGGTTTCTCTGTTGAAGACGAAAAGGTATCCCAAAACAGTTTCGGAGAAAAGCCCGTCACGAAAAGGGCGTTCCATAACGAAGGGGTTATCGGAGAAGATACGCCGAAGGAGCATCCGTTTGCGAAGGAAGAGGGCGAAAGCTTTTTGAAGCCAAGTAACGGCCGTAACGATCCTATAGTGAATAGAACCCAAAGGGACGGGGGGCCAAAGATTGAATCCGTTGCGGATAGGACGCCAAGGGGCCTTGGAAAGGATACACCGATGGTACCTGTAACAGAAGCCGGGGAAGCCCACCACAGCCATGGAGCGCAGACCCCGAAGGGTAATGCCGATACAGTAGGCTTTAACATTGCAAACGAGATCGCGGAGAGGGTAAAGGTAGTACTTAACCGGGAAAAGCCGGAGATGACGGAAATAAGCATACAGCTAAAACCGGAGAGCCTTGGCAGGCTCAGGGTTAGCCTAACCGTAGCCGATGGCGTTTTAAATGGCAGGGTTATAGTACAAAACAGTGAAGCCCGGGATCTTTTACGGGCAAACATCGAAAGGCTACAGGAAAATCTGGAACAGCAAGGTATAGCCCTAGGTAAATTCCATATAAATATGGGCGGCGGGTACAACCAGCAACAGTTTACCGAAAACTTCAGGCAGGGCTTCCATGGACGGCAGGACCTTGGCTCCTACGAGGAGGAAGATGAAAAAAAGGATTATATATTCCTAAGGGGTGAAGGCACTATCGAATTATTAGCCTAGGGAGGTGGAAACGGTGCAAACAAACGCTATAATGGCAGAGAGTAACTATAACAATAGATACAGCACGGCAATACTGGAACAGGACGCGATGGGCAAGGATGCCTTCTTACAGCTATTAGTAAACCAGCTAAGGAACCAGGATCCGTTAAACCCCGTAAACGATAAGGAGTTCTTGGCTCAGATGGCACAGTTCAGCAGCCTTGAACAGATGCAAAACCTTAACACGGGTTTCAAAGAGGGTTTCACAGAGATGATACAGGCACTAGATGCGGGGCTTTATGATAACTTTCAGGCCCTTGTCAGCATGAACAACAACCTTATCGTACAGCAGAACTTTCAGGCCATGAACCTACTAGGTAAGGAGGTCACCGCTGTTGTTGAAAGGACGGGGGATAACCGGATCATCGAAGGCGTAGTGGAGAAGGTATCCTTTAAAGAGGGTAGGGTATTGATGGAAATAAATGAAGAAACCCTGTATATGGACGAAGTAGTACAGTTCGAAGTGGTAAAATAAAAATATCCGGGCAAATAGGGGGGAAACAAAACCCATGGACGGTATAAAACCTATAAACAACAATAAAGTATCAAATATAAACCGGATCGGCCCCCGGGGACAACGGGTTCAACAGAGTACAAAGCCAGGGCAAAGCTTCCAAGGGGTACTCGAAAGGGTACAGGACCAAAGGGGCATATCCCTATCGAAACATGCCCGGGTGCGGATGATGGCCCGGGATATAAGGCTGGACAATGAACAGGTACAAAGGCTTAGTATGGCCGTAGAAAGGGCAAGACAAAAAGGTGTGCGGGATACCCTCGTGCTTATGGACGATACCGCCTTCGTGGTAAACGTTAAAAGCACTACGGTGGTTACCGCAGCTAAAAGCGATACCCTAAGGGATAGGGTTTTTACGAATATAGACGGAGCTGTAATCGTGTAGCCGGACCTTCAAAAAGGGGGCACAGCTTTCCCGAACGATAGACGGAGAGCATTACAGCTTCAATGATAAAGGAGGTCAAGTATTATGATGCGTTCATTGTTCTCAGGGGTTTCTGGCCTGAGATCACACCAATCGAGGATGGACGTAATAGGAAACAATATATCAAACGTCAATACCGTAGGTTATAAATCGTCCCGGGCGACGTTTCAGGAGATATTTAGCGAAACATTAAAGGGTGCCGGAGCGCCGGAGGGCGGCAGAGGCGGTACGAACCCGCAGCAGATAGGCCTAGGCATTAGCCTTGCCTCTATAGATACGCTACATACAAGGGGTAGCATAGAATCCACGGGCTATCCCTTGGACCTCGCTATAGAGGGGAATGGTTTCTTCGTCGTATCCGATGGCACGGCGCCTAAGTTTACAAGGGCGGGGAATTTCATTAGGGATACCGAGGGCAACATCGTAAACGGTAACGGCCTAAGGGTGTTAGGCTGGATGGCCGATGAGGACGGCAATATGGATACCACTATATCCCCTAGTACGATGCAAATACCCGAGGGGATGCAGATGCCCCCTAAGGCCACAAATGCTATAAAGATAATAGGAAACCTCGATGCGGATACGGATGAAGATGGCAGTGTTCCCTTTGAAACGGAGATATACGACGAACTAGGTAGAAAGAATAAGCTGACATTCGAGTTTAAAAAAACGGACGGTGACAAATGGGAAATATCAAAGGTTAAGATCACGCTACCCAACGGTGGTACCGTGGAAGATATAGATATAGATCCTGATGGCGATATAGTCTTCGAAAACGGAAGGCTTGATGAGACTTCTATTACATCCTTTACTATCCCCGCCGATGATGATACAGTACCCGAGGATATAACCATAGACATATCCGGTATACGACAGTTCGCCTCGGAATCCGGCGTAGACCCCCTAGAGGTGGACGGCTATGCCCTGGGCAGCCTAGAAACCTTTAACTTCGACGCCTCGGGGGTAGCCACCGGCGTGTTTACAAACGGCAAACAAAAGACCCTAGGGAGGATTGCCCTTGCTTCCTTTAACAATCCCTCGGGACTTCAGAAGGTGGGCAATAATTTGTTTGTCCAAACGCCGAACTCCGGTCAACCGTCCGTCGGCAGGGCCGGGGACCGTGGCCGAGGTACCATTAACCCCACATCCCTGGAGATGTCTAATGTGGATATCTCTAAGGAGTTTACAGACATGATAATAACCCAAAGGGGTTTCCAGGCAAATTCGAGGATAATAACCACCTCCGACGAGATGCTCCAAGAGCTTGTAAATCTTAAGAGATAACGAAGTACGGCGGGGGTTATGGCCCTTAGGGATCCATTGCCCCCGCTAAAAAGAGGGGCGGGGAGGATTGAATAAAAATGATAAAGGTTACGCGGTTAAAGGGTAAAGAATTCGTAATAAACGCCGAGCAGATCGAATTTGCCGAGGAGACGCCGGATACGGTTATCTCCCTTATATCCGGCAAAAAGGTAGTGGTACAGGAAAGTATAGAACAGTTAATAGATAAAGTCATCGAATACAAACAGAAAACCAACAGGTTTTAGACAATAGGAAAAGAGGTGTGGCTATGGATATTTCAACCTTTATGGGGATCATACTAGGGGTTGCTTTCCTGATAATAGGGATCATGACGAAGGGTTCTTTAGGGTCCTATTATGATAGCGCATCAATAATGATAACCGTAGGAGGTACCATCGCAGCTACTTTAATAAGTTTCCCAATGCCAAAGCTATTAGATACGCTACGCAGCGTAAGGCATATATTCTTCGGTAAGGATTTAGACGCAGACCAGGCTATTGACAGAATAATCGAGCTGGCCAACGTAGCTCGAAGGGAAGGCCTTCTGGCCCTAGAAGAAGCGATCATGGAGCTTAATGATGACTTCCTAAAAAAGGGTATACTTCTCATAGTGGACGGTACTGATCCGGAACTTGTGCGGAATATATTGGAGACGGAGCTATATTTCATTGAAGAAAGGCACAGCACCGGTCAAAGCCTTTTTGAAACCCTAGGGGCGCTATCGCCGGCCTTCGGCATGATAGGGACCCTTATAGGGCTCATTAATATGCTAAAGACCCTGGAGGACCCGTCCTCCGTGGGACCTAATATGGCCGTAGCACTGATCACTACGTTCTACGGTGCGATCCTCGCATATCTATTCTTTTTGCCCATGGCACGGAAACTTAAAGTGCGAAGCGGCGAGGAAATATTGCTCAAAGAGATTTTAATTGAGGGCATGTTATCGATCCAAGCCGGCGAAAATCCGAGGATTATAGAAGAAAAACTCATTGCCTTCCTATCACCTAAGCTAAGGCAAAAGGCTAAGGAGGCTAAGGAGAAAGAAAGCGGTGAAGAGGCCTATGCGGGAGCGACCGAATAAGGCAAAAAACGAATCGAACGATAATACCTGGATGACCACATACAGCGATCTTGTGACATTGCTCCTTTGTCTATTCGTTTTGTTATTTTCATTTTCCGTCATAGATGCGAAGAAATTCGAAATGATTATAATGTCCTTCCAGGGGTCTTTAGGCATCCTGGATAGCGGAAAAACCATAGACGAAGACTATCACATTAGCCAGGCCTTACAAAGCGACCTGTTATTTAAAGATCCCCGGGACACCGATAGCATGGAATGGCTTATAGAACAACTTGGCGATTACATAAAGGAAAGCGGCCTTGAGGCGACGATAGTGCTGGGCGTCGAGGAAAGGGGCCTTTTAATAAGGTTTAAGGACCAGGTTTTATTCGATTCCGGTAAGGCCTTTATAAGGGAGGATGCGGAGATAATAGTACAAAGCATCGGCGAGATATTAAAGCAAAATGAACGTTCCATAAGGGTAGAAGGGCATACGGACAATGTGCCCATGAACACGCCTATGTATCCCTCTAACTGGGAGCTGTCCACCGCTAGGGCCGTCAACGTAGTAAAGTTTTTTGTGGAGAACGTAGGGATTCCGCCCGTTAGATTGTCTGCAGCGGGCTACGGCGAATACCATCCCATAATTGATAACGATACGGCGGAGAACCGGCAGATGAACCGAAGGGTGGATGTTGTTATACTAAGAAGTAGTTTTGAGTTAAACGAACCTAATTATAATGAGGTGGCGCTATGAAGGGGAAAACTCTTTTTGTTATAGTATTATCAATTGTATTAACGGGGGTACTAGTAGCCGTAGCTGTTCTTATGATAGTAGGTAACGGAACCCCGATCGGGGTGAATGCTGAAACCGCCGGCGAATTTAAGACTATAATAGTGCCCGAGGGAAATAAGTACCAGACGAATCTTAAGGGAACGAGGAGCATTATATCCCTGGACTTCCAAGCGGAGGTACGGGAGGATAAGGAACTATTATACAAAATGGAACAAAGAAAGCCCGAAGCACGAAGCAAGGTACTGGACATACTCAGGGACAAAACCGTAGAGGATACAGAGGGCACCGCGGGAAAGAAGGCACTAGAGAGGGAGATACTAAACTGTTATAGGTCCCTGTACGGCGATACCAGTATTATTAATATATATATAGACGATATAGTTGTACATTAGAGGGGGGGGAAGTAATGGCTGACGTTCTTACCCAATCAGAAATTGATAACCTTTTAAAGGCCCTGAGCACAGGGGAGCTGGATGCGGAGGAAGTAGTGCAGGAAAAGACAGAAAAAAAAATAAGGGTCTATGATTTTAGGCGGCCGGATAAGTTTGCAAAGGATCAGCTAAGGACTCTCGAGATGATCCACGAGAATTATGCAAGGTTAGTATCGACGTTCCTATCGGGGTATCTAAGGAGTTATGTAACGGTAGAGCTTATGACCGTGGAACAGCTTACTTATTACGAATTTACTAATTCTTTATCCAATCCAACTTTATTGGCTCTATGCGACGTTAAACCCCTATCGGGAAATATAATATTTGAAATAAATCCCACCCTTACTTATTTCATAATAGACAGGGTTTTAGGGGGCTATGGCGTCGGCGAGGTGAAAGCACGTAATTTAACGGAGATCGAAGAGAGCATAATGCGAAACCTTTTAGATAAAATAGTGGCTTTGTTAGAAGAACCCTGGGAAAACGTAATTGAGCTGTCGCCTAGGATTACGAAACTCGAAACAAACTCCCAATTCGTGCAGATCATGTCGCCTAACGAGATAATAGCCCTTATAACTATGCGGGTTAAAATAGGCGATACCGAAGGGATGGTCAATATCGCCGTTCCCCATCTTACGGTAGAGCCTATAGTGGACAAGATATCCACTAGGTTCTGGTTCACGGCCTCTAGCGATAAACAGGGTGAGGGGGATGCGGATCTCTTAGAAAAACGAATAGAAAGGGCCAGTGTTCTCCTAAGGGTTGTCCTTGGGGAGTGCTCTTTAACCATAGGCGAGTTTAGTCAACTACAGCGAGGGGACGTATTGCGTTTAGGTAAAACTTGCGAACAGCCCCTGGACATGTACGTGGACAATAAGCTGGTATTCGGTGTTAAACCGGGCTTGAAAAAAAACAAAGTTGCAGTTAAGATTGTAGACATTATGAGGAGGGGAGATGTATAAAATGGATGAGATGCTCTCCAGGGAGGAAATTGATAATTTGTTAGGGAAAACCGCAGATGAAGGGCAGGAATCCGAAGTTTTAACACCGGAGGAGAAGGACGCCCTAGGCGAAATAGGAAACATCAGTATGGGTACTTCGGCTACTACTTTGTTCGCACTTTTAGGGAATAAAGTAACGATTACGACACCAACGGTGGAAATAGTGGACATCGATCAAATCGCTTCGGATTATCCTATACCCTTTTTAGCCGTAAATATTTGGTACACCGATGGCATTGAGGGTACGAACCTTTTATTGTTAAAGGAAAGCGATGCAAGTATAATCGCCGACCTGATGATGGGAGGTGACGGTACTAACCCGGCGGAGGACATGAACGAGCTAACAGTAAGCGCGGTAAGTGAAGCTATGAACCAGATGATCGGTTCCGCCTCTACATCCCTGTCCACTATGCTGGATAAACCGATTAGCATATCCCCTCCGGAATCCATTGTAGTGGATTTGGG
Source organism: uncultured Clostridiaceae bacterium (assembly GCA_964508195.1). Taxonomy (GTDB): domain Bacteria; phylum Bacillota; class Clostridia; order Ch29; family Ch29; genus JAAYEV01. The sequence continues at coordinate 42,768 of CAZDSH010000001.1, read as the reverse complement.
CGAGGATTATAAGGATATTGAATTCTTTAGACAGAACAAACAATTCGTGCGAGTATCCTTTAAAATGGTAGTAGGGGAGTTGATCGATAGCGAAATAATGCAACTGCTTCCGATACAGTTCTCTAAATCAATGGTAAGAAGCCTTATGAACAAAGGTGCCGAGGAGGAGGAATATTCTATAGACGAGGACCTACAGGAGATTGAGAGCGTCCTCGGGAACATCCGGGAAGAAATAGCAGAACAGGAGCCCGAACCGGTGAAAGAGGCCATCAATAAGCAACCGGTTAAAATACAACCCGTAAGCCTTAAAAATTTTGATGATACGCCCGTACATACTGAAAAGGAAAATATTGATTTGATATTAGATGTACCCTTAAACGTGACTGTGGAGCTAGGAAGGACAAAAAAACAGATAAGGGAGATACTGGAGTTCGGCGTAGACACTATAGTCGAACTCGATAAACTGGCAGGGGAACCAGTGGAGCTTCTCGTAAACGGGAAATTTATTGCAAAGGGGGAAGTAGTCGTAATAGACGAAAATTTTGGTGTTAGGATCACAGATATAGTCCATCCGGCAAAAAGAATAGATAGTATTTCAAGTAACCGTTAAAGGGGGGGAGTATTGTATGGCTAAACGAGTATTGATAGTCGATGATGCCGCTTTTATGAGGATGATGATAAAGGATATATTAGGCAAAAACGGATTTGAAATAGTAGGCGAGGCGGAAAATGGGGTAAAGGCCGTGGAAAAGTATGCAGAATTAGAACCGGATCTCGTTATAATGGACATCATTATGCCGGAGATGGATGGAATAGAAGCCGTTAAGAAGATAGTAGCCGAGGATGCCGATGCAACTATAGTAATATGTTCGGCTATGGGACAACAGGCCATGGTAATAGAGGCTATACAAGCGGGGGCTAAAGATTTTATAGTAAAACCCTTCCAACCTGAGAGGGTGTTGGAGGCGGTTAATAAGGTAATATAACAGGGCGGTGCGCAAATGAGCGGTTTAGTCTCAATACTTTTGAAGGTGCTGTACTTTGTAATAGTATTCGGAATAATAGTGCTTCTGGCCTACTACACTACGAGGGTCCTGGGCAAAAGGGTTGCGGTTAATGCCGGGAGGTACATGCGTGTAATAGATAGCCTCCATATAGGTGGCGATAAAAGCCTTATAATTATAAAGGTTGAAGATGCGTACTTGTTGTTATCCTGTTCTAATAATAATATAGAGCTTATAAAGGAATTAGACGGGTTTAAAGAGGATCTTGGAACAGAGGACACCCTTAAGGATTATCTAAGGGATTACGGGGTACATAAATCTAAGGGATCGGGATTATTCGGGCTGTTTCGTAGACCAAGACACGGCGGTGATGGGACAGATGATTAAAAGAATATCTATAGTATTGGTATGCACGTTAATAGCCCTTGGAATGTTACATAGCATTGCCCTAGCCGCGCCGGAGATGCCTATACCAAAGATCGGATTGGATATGCAACCGGCGGAAACGCCGGAGGATGTGGCACTGAGCCTGCAAATATTGTTTCTGCTTACGGTTTTGAGCCTTGCGCCGGCGATACTCATTATGACTACCGGCTTTACAAGGATAATTATAGTGTTATCCTTTATCCGGAATGCATTGGCGACGCAACAAACGCCGCCTAATCAGGTGCTTATAGGCCTCGCTTTATTCCTTACATTGTTTGTAATGTCTCCGGTTATTGCGGACATAAACGAAAATGCCTTTGCGCCTTATATGGAGGAAGAAATAGGCTTCGAGGAGGCCGTCGAAAGGGCTGCACAACCCCTTAGGAATTTTATGCTAAGGCAGACGCGACAAAAGGATCTGGCACTTTTTTTGAACCTCTCCGACGCCCGGGGGAGTATAGACGACCTAGGTGAAGTACAAAACAGCGTTCTTATACCGGCCTTCGTCATTAGTGAGTTAAAGACCGCTTTCCAGATGGGTTTTATGTTATTCGTACCCTTTTTAGTGATAGACATGGTCGTAGCAAGCACTCTTATGTCCATGGGGATGATGATGTTACCCCCTATTATGGTATCGCTACCCTTTAAAATATTACTTTTTATAATGGTAGACGGATGGAATTTAATCGTACAGTCCCTGGTTACAGGGTTCAGATAGGAGGGGGACCGTGGCGGAAGGGCTAGTACTTGACATTGCTCAGGAGGCATTGTACACAATAATATTGATTGCAGCGCCTATATTGGGTTTAGCACTGTTAGTCGGGCTTGTGGTTAGTATATTTCAGGCTACCACCCAGATACAGGAGCCGACCCTGACTTTTATACCTAAGATACTTGCAGTATTGTTCTCTATAGTCGTATTTGGTCCATGGATGTTAGGGGTTATTTTAGATTTTACTACACGGCTGTTCAGCAGTATAAATTCGTTCGTATTTTAAAGGAGTGCCATGCTAAACACTTTTGCTCTACTCGTTGTAAAGTTCGAAGTCTTTTTACTTATCCTTGCACGATGTTCAGCAATATTTGTCATAACACCGATATTCGGTCGAAGAAATATACCGGCAACTTTTAAAGTAGGGCTGGCCTTCATGTTAAGTATTGTACTGTTACCCACCATGGAGCTTAATCATGACCCGATGGGTGATCTGTCAATCCTTACGTTGTTTATTATAAAGGAGATAATAGTGGGACTTATAATAGGTTTTGTGACTCATGTAATATTTTCTTCCCTATATTTCGCAGGTCAAATAATAGACATGAAAACGGGGTTTGGCATCGTAAACGTACTGGACCCGCAGACGAGTACACAAGTTCCGATAATGGGCAATTTTTTATATATATTTACCCTCGTTGCGTTTATATCCATGGACGGTCATCTAATGCTCATTAAAGCCCTGGCACAAAGTTTCGATGTAGTACCTATAGGGAATATGCATATTTCCGAAGAAACGGTAGCGGAGTTTGTTACTATGCTTAGGGATACTTTTATAATAGGTTTCAAAATAAGCGCCCCGGTAGTGGCTGCGATATTCCTTACTGAAGTGGCCCTAGGCATACTGGCAAGGACAATGCCCCAGATGAACGTGTTTATGGTGGGAATGCCCCTTAAGATTATAATAGGATTATTTACAATGATGATTATGCTTCCGGTTTTCACTATTATCATGGACGTTATATTTCATAATACCGCAGATAGTATATACAAAATATTGTTACGGCTTTAGTATGGGGGGAGAGGTATAGTCCGATGGATTATTTTATAGACCTACAGCTCTTCGCCGAAGAAAAAACGGAAAAAGCCACCCCAAAAAAAAGAAGGGATGCCCGGGAAAGGGGTAACATCCCCCAGAGTAAGGAGCTCAATTCAGCCTTAGTCTTGATAGGATGTTTTTCTATGCTCTATATCTGTGCAACTTTTATCCTGGGAAATTTAAAAAATCATACGGCACGAATCCTTTCAATGGGTGTTGAGGACGGGATGTTCTCCGTAGAGGGCATAAAAAACCTTATATCCATAAGTGCTGCGGAGTACCTAAAATCCCTGGCTCCTATCGCAGGGAGTGCTTTGTTTATCGGGCTTTTAACGAGCTATTTACAGGTGGGGTTCGTGTTTACCACAAAGACTTTGGAACCAAAGCTAGGCAGATTAAACCCCGTAGAGGGGCTTAAAAGAATATTTTCCCGCCGTTCCTTAGCGCAGCTTGTAAAATCCCTGTTGAAGGTATCCATTATCGGGTGCCTTATGTATAAATTCTTGATCAATAGGTACGAAGGCCTGCCGATGATGCTGGACATGGAAGTTATCGAGCTATCAAAAACTATAGGTTTTACGATGATACAGGCGGGTATCTATGCCGGGGCTATACTTTTGGTGTTGGCGATAATGGATTATTACTACCAAAGGTACGAATACGAAAAAAGTATAATGATGACAAAGCACGAGATCAAAGAAGAATATAAACAGATGGAGGGTAATCCGCAGGTTAAAGCTAAAATAAAGGAAAAACAAAGGCAAATATCCATGCGAAGGATGATGGCCGATATACCGAAGGCCGATGTCGTGATTACGAACCCTACACATTTCGCAGTGGCCTTAAAATATGATCCGGATAAAGCGAAAGCACCCTACGTATTAGCAAAGGGCAAAAACTTAATCGCCCTTAGGATCAAAGAATTAGCTAAGGAAAATGACGTATATACGGTAGAAAATCCGGAGCTGGCAAGGGGTTTATATGATACTACCGAAATAGGCGATATGATACCCCCTGCCCTTTATCAGGCAGTAGCCGAGGTGCTGGCCTTCGTTTATAGCGTGAACAAAAACACTTAAGATCTATGGGGTGTATGTATATGAAATTTGGAGACATGTTTATAGCTATCGTAGTTGTATCTATAGTAATAATAATAATAATCCCGCTGCCTTCAGGTATGCTTGATTTCCTTCTTACGATGAATATTTCCCTTTCCCTTATTATATTGCTTATATCCATGTATATCAGTGAACCGTTACAGTTTTCCATATTTCCGTCCCTTTTACTTATTACCACATTGCTGAGGTTATCCCTTAACATATCCTCAACAAGGCTTATACTGAGGGACGGGGATGCAGGGCACGTTATAAGGGCCTTCGGTGATTTTGTTGTAAGCGGCAACGCCGTCGTAGGATTTATTATATTTCTGATCATCATAATAATTCAGTTTATTGTAATAACGAAGGGCGCCGAAAGGGTTGCCGAAGTTGCCGCCAGGTTTACATTAGATGCGATGCCCGGCAAACAGATGGCTATAGATGCGGATTTAAACGCCGGACTTATAAACGAATCCGTGGCCAGGGAAAGAAGGCGTAATATCGAAAAGGCGGCGGACTTTTATGGTGCCATGGACGGTGCTAGCAAATTCGTAAAGGGCGATGCCATCGCCGGCATAATAATTACCCTTATAAATATCAGCGGCGGCCTCGTAATCGGTATAGTACAAAGGGGAATGGATTTTCAAAGTGCGCTGTCGGCCTATACGCTACTTACAGTAGGAGACGGACTAGTAAGCCAGATTCCGGCACTTTTGATATCCACCTCCGCGGGAATAATAGTAACTAAAACTGCTTCAGAGGGGAATTTAGGGAGCGAGGTTACGCATCAGCTTTTTGCCCATCCCCGGGTTATGTTTCTATCCGCGGGCCTACTAGCGGCCCTGGGCCTTGTTCCGGCACTACCCCAGATACCTTTGTATACCCTGGCATCAATACTGGCCCTATCGGGTAATGCAATAAGGAGGGCCGCAAGGATAAGGGAGGCCGAAGGGGAAAAAGAACCGGAACCGACGTATATAGAGGAGATGAGAAAACCGGAAAATGTTATGGGCCTGTTACATGTGGACCCCATAGAAGTAGAGTTCGGCTATGGGATAATACCCCTCGCCGATGTCAACCAAGGGGGCGACCTCCTAGACAGGGTTGTTATGATAAGAAGGCAAATAGCCTTAGAACTTGGTATGGTAGTTCCAATAATACGTCTAAGGGACAATATACAGCTCAGCCCAAGTCAATATCGGATCAAGATAAAGGGTATAGAGGTTTCCGATGGTGAGCTGGTAATGGACGGTTTCCTCGCTATGGATCCGGGGACCGCTACGGGGGAAATAGATGGGACGAAGACTACTGAGCCCGCCTTCGGGTTGCCGGCTAAATGGATCAAAGAGGACGAAAGGGAAAAGGCTGAACTGTTAGGCTATACCGTAGTGGATCCGCCTACGGTTATATCCACTCACCTTACGGAGATAATAAAGGCCCATGTCCATGAGCTGTTGGGCCGGCAGGAAGTAAAGAAATTGGCGGATAACCTAAAGGAGAATTATCCCACCCTTGTAGAGGAGCTTATTCCTAAGCAGATGTCCTTCGGTGAAGTACAAAAAGTATTAGCTAACCTATTAAAGGAGGGCATATCCATAAGGGATTTAGTAACCATCTTCGAGACGTTGGCGGATTATGCGCCGATAACCCGGGATCCCGATATGTTAACAGAGTATGTAAGACAATCTCTAGTAAGGACTATATCGAAAAAATTTGTTTCCGGTGAGAGGGCGAAGGTTGTGACCTTAGACCAGGACCTGGAGGATAGGATAATGGATTCGGTGCAACAAACTGAACAAGGTAGCTATCTTACCTTGGATCCCTCTATAACGAATAAAATAATGAACAGCCTTTCGAAGCATATAGAAGCATTCAACGAATTAGGTGAACAGCCTATAGTGCTGACCTCGCCGATGGTGAGATTGTATTTCAGGAGGCTTACCGAACAATTTGCACCGGGGTTAGTAGTATTATCCTATAACGAGTTAGAGCCCGGTATAGAAATTCAATCCATGGGGATGGTGAGCGCATAATGAAGGTAAAAAGGTACGTGGGGCCGACGGTAGAAGAGGCCCTAGGTAGGGTCAAGGAGGAAATGGGGAGTAACGCAGTTATATTGAATCGTAGGAAAATAAAACCTGGTAAGGGGCTAACGGGGATGTTCAAAAAGCCATTATATGAGATCGTAGCCGCCATAGACGATACAAAGCGGGAAACAAAACCGGAGCCTAGAATAACTGCACAGATAATGAGCAATGGGTACCGTGCCTTGGAACAGAAGGTTGATTACATTAAATCGGCTATGGACGTTATAGTAAGCGGATTACCCGATGAGGCCCGGAACCGAGGGGTGCCGGATATTCTCATCCCCTATTATACGTTGATGAGAAATAATGATACCGACCCCGAGATAATCAAGATGGTAATAGACGGCGTTAAGTCAAAATTAAACTTGGATTTCAATTATGATTACGACTATCTTCGATATAGGTTTAAACGGGAAATTTCCTCTTACTTTAATGAAGTAAGGCCTATAACCCTATCCGAAGGACGGGCCACCGTCGCTACCCTTGTAGGGCCTACGGGGGTCGGTAAAACTACTACCCTTGCAAAGCTTGCGGCACATTATGCAGTGGCTTTGGAAAAAAGGGTAGGAATTATAACCTTCGATACGTATCGCATAGCGGCGGTAGAACAACTTCGAACCTATAGCGAGATAATGAATATACCTATAAAGGTCATTTACCAGGCTGAGGATATAGTAGATACAATGCAGGATTATAGGGATATGGACCTTATACTAATAGATACGGCGGGGGGCAACCACAGGGACAAGATGGGACTTATGCAACTGCAAAGGATGTTAAGGGAGATAGAAACCCAGCAAGTGTTCCTAGTTATAAGCGCCACAACGAATTATAGAAATGTTTTAGATATTATGTCCAGCTATAGTTTTTTGAAGGATTACAGAATATTGATCAGCAAAGTAGATGAGAACATTTCAAGGGGTATCGTGCTCAATATCGCCGTAAAGGCAGGCAAACCCCTATCCTACATAACTACAGGGCAAAATGTGCCTGACGATATAGAAAAGGTAGACGGAGAAAAAATGGCCACGCTTATATTAAGCGCTAAATAGCAGGATAAATGGGAGGTAAATAACGATGGTTAAACCCAACCCAACTGCTGACCAGGCAGAAAAACTCAGACGGATAGTAAGGGGCCTTAGGGAAAAATCGGAGATCATAATAGATCGCTCCGCTAAAAAGAGCGAAAAAAAGGCACGGTTAATAGCCGTAACGAGCGGAAAGGGCGGCGTAGGCAAAACGAGTATTACTATAAATATCGCGATACAGCTCGTAAAATGCGGCTACAAAGTCGTAATTATTGATGGAGACCTGGGGCTAGCAAATGTCGAAGTGATGTTAGGCATAGTACCTAAATATAGCATGTACGATATCATTAATTCGGGGCTGGGCCTAACGGATGCTATGACTGATGGGCCTATGGGTATAAAGTTTCTATCCGGCGGTACGGGTATCATGGAAATGGCCTACTTAAGCAGACAAAACCTTGATAGGCTGCTTAGTATTTTATCTCCCTTGGATAGCTATGCTGATTTTATACTAGTGGATACCGGTGCAGGGATCTCACGAAATGTTATAGAGTTCGTTCTAGCTGCCAGGGAAGTTATAATCGTTACTAATTCAGAGCCTACTTCTATTACCGATTCCTATGCCATTTTAAAGATAATAAGTTTGAACAATAAAGATTGCGAAGTAAAGTTAATTACAAATTTTGCAGATAGTCCCGAGGAGGCCGAGGATACATTTAAGTTAATAAATGTCGCAGCTAATAAATTTATCAACACCGAAATTAAAAACCTTGGTTTCCTAAAAAGGGATCCTTCGGTAAGCAGGGCTATAAAATTACAGGTTCCTTTTTCCATAGGTTTTCCTAAAAGCGATGCTACTAGAAATGTAGAAAGAATTGCCCAAAGGATTGCGGATAATATGGATTACAAGCAAAAGTCCGAGGGACTAAGGGGCTTTATCTCTAGGTTGTACACATCTATGAAACCTTCGTAAAATGTTTATTTAAAGGGAGGGGGACTCCGATATTGGATATTCCTGTTACCATAGGGGAGAAGTTGCTTATAACAAAAAACAAAAAGTCAAAAAAACAATATTCGATGGTAAGCCAGGTGTTAGGGGGTTGCCATGGGGGTATCCTTACGATAGCAATGCCTATGCTACGGGGTAAATTAGTACCCCTTTGGCCCGGCGGAGTAATAGACATTTTGTTCTATAAGGAAAACGGTATCTACGAGTTCAAAGGCCGGGTCATCAGTAGGAGTGGCGGGCGTATACCAAGTTTAAAAGTACGTGTAATCCCACCGCTAAAAAAGAGCCAAAGGCGGGACTATTATCGGCTTAGCACAATCCTGCCAGTTCTCTTGCATGTAGACTGTTCTACGGAAAATGGGAAGAAAACCATTAAGTGTTGTACATTGGATTTAAGTGCAGGGGGTATGAGATTAGCCTCGGATAAGGATTTGGAAAAGGGCTGTATCGTATTTTGTAGCCTGGTATTAGAGGGCAAACTGTTCTCGATCAAAGCAAAGGTAGTAAGGAGTAATGCCGTATATAATAAGGAATACAACTACGAAATAGGTATTCAATTTTTAGGACTAAATGAAAAAATGCGCAGCGAAATAATAGGATATATATTCAAAGAACAGAGTAAGTTAAAACGAAAAGGACTGATCTAATGGCCGAAATTAAAGTTCTCGTAGTGGACGATTCCGCTTTTATGCAAAGGGTCATAAAAAGCATCCTGGCTCGTAGTAGCAAAATAAAAGTTGTTGCCTCTGCAGGAAACGGAGCCCAAGCCCTCGAAATATTAAATCAAAGGGACATTGATGTAGTAACTATGGATATAGAAATGCCTGGTATGAACGGTTTAGAGGCCCTTAGGGCGATAATCGAAACTAAGCCCACCCCCGTTATTATGATAAGCAGTTATACAAAAAGGGGGGCCATAGAAACTATACAATCCCTCGATATCGGTGCAGTGGATTTTATAACAAAACCCTCTATTGGCCCCGGGGAGGATTTAACAAGGTTTTCAGAGGAGCTTAAACAAAAAATAATGGTAGCTTCAACGATAAAGCTACAAAAACATAAACCCGGCGTCAAACCGATATTGAAGGTATCGCCGACGGACAAAATATGCGGGGACACGATAAAGTATATGGTAGCCATAGGCTCGTCCACAGGCGGGCCAAAGGCATTACAACGAGTACTACCGGTTATACCGGGGAATATCGCGGGGGCGGTGATGGTGGTACAGCACATGCCCCCGGGCTTTACGAAATCCTTCGCCCAACGGCTGAATTCTTTATGCCGGTTAAACGTTAAGGAAGCGCGGCATGGAGAAAAAGTTAGGGCGGGCTACTGTTATATAGCGCCGGGGGGGTATCATATGCGAGTAGAAGACAATAACCGGGGAAGGGACTATACGGTAAAGTTAGACGATGGGGCTGTGGTTTCAGGGCATAGACCGTCGGTGGACGTATTATTCGAATCCCTGAGCAATATCCATACCTTTAAAACTATTGCCGTGATCATGACGGGTATGGGTAGCGACGGTTCGGCAGGTCTGGCAAAGCTAAAAAAAACACGGGATAGCTTCGCTATAGCCCAAGACAAAAAAAGTTCCATCGTATTCGGTATGCCGGGAGCTGCCATAAAAAAAGGGCTTATTGATAAAATAGTGGATCTGGACAGTATCGGTGAAGAAATTCTTAAGGGTCTGGAGGTGTAAAGACATGGACACAAATCAGTTCCTTGATACATTCCTTGAGGAGGCTGCCGATCATTTAGAGAGTCTTAGCGATGGCTTGTTACAACTGGAAAAACATCCCCGGGATAAGGATACACTTAACGAAATATTCAGGGTATCCCACACTTTAAAGGGTATGGCGGCTACCATGGGGTTCATTGGGATAGCGGAGTTAGTACACGAAATGGAAAGCCTGTTAGATGGGATACGAAAGGAAAAACTAAAGGTGCATGCCGATCTAATAGATCTGTTATTTGAATGTCTGGACAGGCTACAGGTGTTCATTACTAATATTGATAAGAAGGGTCCAAAACAGGATATGGACAATAGTAGCCTCATTAAGAGATTGCACAAACTGCAGGGAAAGGAATCGGTGGCTAAGAAATATACCGGAAAGGATGGGGCCCATCAGGATATAAAGATGGACGATCACGAGGTTTTTGTAATAAATAAGGCCCGCCAACAGGGGTATAATTGTTTTATGATAGAGATAAGCCTTAATAAGGATTGTATGTTAAAATCCGCAAGGGCTTTCATAATATTTAATACCCTAGAAAAGAAGGGGGATATTATCAAATCGGTTCCGTCGGTAGAGGATATCGAGGACGAGAAGTTTGATCGCACCATTAAGCTCGTAATAATAACCGGCAAGGATCAGGGGGACATAGAAAAAAGTTTGGATTCTATATCCGGGTTAGAGGAAATAAAGGTACGGGAAGTGTATATACCCGAAGAAAAGGAAGACATACACTTTGAAGAAGTCCAGGATGGTGATTATGTTAAGGAGCGGAGCATAAAAAGCATAACGGGAAAAACAGTCCGGGTGGACATAGATAGGCTTGATAATTTGATGAATCTAGTAAGCGAGCTTATAATAATTAAAACGCGTCTGGAAGAGGATAGGGATAACCGTGGAAGAGCGGGCTCCGATGAAACGCTGGAATACCTTGAAAGGATCACTACAAACTTACATGATGCCGTTATGAAGGTAAGGATGGTACCCATCGAAAGGATATTTAACAGATTCCCCAGGATGGTCAGGGACCTTTCTAAGGAGCTAGGCAAGGATACGAGGCTTCTGATGTACGGAGAAAAAACCGAGGTGGATAGGACAGTTATAGACGAAATAGGAGACCCCCTTATCCATCTTATACGCAATTCAATAGATCACGGTATAGAACCGATAGAGGAACGGAAAAAACTTAACAAGACACCTGCGGGCAGGATTGTGCTGAGGGCATTCCATGATGGTAATACAGTGGTGATAGAGGTAGAGGACGATGGCAAGGGCATTGATACTAAAAGGATTAAAGAGAAATTAATACAGATGGGGCGCTATGAAAAACAGCAGATCGAGACCTTCAGCGAGGAGGAATTAATCGAACAAACGTTTTTAACGGGATTTACTACCGTAGGAAAAGTCTCGGACCTCTCCGGCCGTGGCGTGGGCCTTGATGTGGTAAAAACGAAAATAGAGGGCCTAGGCGGGACGATGGAAGTAGAAAACCGGCCGGGGCAAGGGTGTAAATTTATCATCAGATTGCCCTTGACACTGGCCATTATACAGGCGCTTTTGGTAAACGTAGCGGATCAATGTTATGCTATACCCTTAAATACTATAAAGGAAATCGTGACCGTAAAAAGGGCCGGCATAAAAAATGTACAGAATAAGGAAGCAGTATTGTTAAGGGGAAAAGTCCTCCCTATTATTAGGCTTACCCAGGAACTGGGGTTCAAAGATAAAACCGAAACCGACGGTGAGATGACGATGGTGGTAGTAAGAAAGGGCGAAAAACTAGCTGGAGCCATAGTGGATAGGCTAATAGGGCAACAGGAAATAGTAATTAAATCCCTGGGCAAATACTTATCCGGTATACGGTATATAGCCGGGGCTACTATATTAGGCGATGGAAAGGTATCACTTATATTGGATATTAATCCTTTTTTATAATTATACAAGGGGTGGGTAACATGCCGATCATCCAGTACGTTGTCTTTAAGATAGGGGACAGGGAGTTTGCCATCGAAATAGACAATGTAAAGACTATAGAAAAAATAACCGAAATAACCCCGGTACCCGGGGCCAGGGATTTCGTAAAAGGGGTTATAAATTTAAGGGGTGAGGTCATCCCTGTATTCAATACAAGGGAACGAATTGGCCTAAAGGACAAAGGCTTTGATGACGAGAGCAGAATAATAATTATAAACGTAAAGGATATAGAAATAGGCATCACCGCCGATACCGCAAAGGAAGTTATCGACGTAGAGGATGACCTGATCGACGCGGGTACGGAGTTTGCCGGGGGCAAGGGGGATAACTATATAAAGAGCATAATCAAGTTTCGGGAAAGGATAATCGGAGTGATGGATCTGGAAAAATTATTGAACACGAATTAACCAACTGGAAGTGAGGGCCGTGACAATGGATTACGAAAACATGAGCTTTATGCAAATGGAAACCCTTAAGGAACTTGGAAGCGTGGGAGCCGGGAACGCGGTAACCGCCCTCTCAAAGATGCTGAACAAGAAAGTATCCATGGAGGTACCCCGGGTGAGGATTTTGAAATTTAAAGAACTTAGCGAGATACTCGGCGGTGCCGAAGCGGAGATAGCAGGTATCTATTTCCGGATGGAGAGGGATATAACGGGAACAATTATGTTTTTGTTGCCGGTACATTGTGCGAGATCGCTTTTGGATATGCTATTTGATGTGCCTAGAGAGGCCGACGAATTCGGTGAAATGGATCTGTCCGCCCTTGAAGAAATAGGGAATATATTAGCAGGGTCCTACATAAGCTCACTATCTACGATGACCGGAATGGATATAAAAATTTCGGTACCCGCCCTCGCTATTGATATGGCGGGTGCTGTGTTAAGTGTTCCCATTATACAGTTCGGTTATATGGGGGATAGCGTACTTTTTATAGAAACCCACTTCTCCGAAGGGAAAAAACATGTAAAGGGTAACTTTTTATTGATCCCCGATATAGAATCCTTTGCTAAACTTATGGATAAATTAGGAGTAACAGAACTATGACGGTTAAAATCATAAAGATCGGTATAGCGGAGGCCGCCGCTGCAAAGGACCCTTCAGTATTAGTTACCCTTGGACTGGGATCCTGTGTAGGGATATGCCTCTACGAACGACGTGAAAAAATTATCGGAATGGCCCATATAATGCTCCCCTCAAGCCTGGAGATAAAAAACAACTCTAACAAGGCTAAGTTCGCAGATACGGCGATTAAAATGCTAATCAATGATATGATAGGATTAGGAGCAAACAAAAGCATTATAACCGCCAAAATAGCCGGTGGTGCACAGATGTTCGCTTTTAAATCCGATAATGAGCTTATGAGAATCGGTGAACGGAATGTAAGGGCGGTGAAGGAAGAGCTAAAAAGGCAAAGGGTGAATATAATCGCCGAGGACGTAGGGGGTAACTACGGGAGAACTATAAAGTTTTTTTCGGAGAACGGGGCCCTTAATATAAAGACTATAGGTCATGGAACAAACGTGTTATAAGGGTGATGAATTATGTATGACAACAAAATAATACCGCTATATTTTTCGGCTATTGCCCTGATTATATCTATACTTGTTTGCGTGATAAAAAGGGTATCGCCTTTAACGGCCCTTTTTAGGATCATACCCGCAATTATTTGTTTTTATATATTAGGTTTTTGTTTCTTAAAGGTGTTAGCCGGTATTGAGAAGGACACAGCAAAAACGAGGGAGGAAGGGAAACATACGGCCCCGGAACAAAAAAGACAAAAAGATGATGGGGAGTTCGAAGAATTAAAGTTTACGGTTATAGATTCATCGAAGGAGGATTAGAACCGTGGGGGGATTAGCTAATATGGATGAGGCAAAATTATGGGACGAATATAAAAAAGATAATCGTCGCGACCTTAGAAATGTTTTAATGAACAGCTATATCCCGTTGGTTAAAATAGTAGCAGGTCGTCTAAAAAGCACGTTAAGCACGGGGAGCGTAGAAATGGATGACTTGATAAGCTATGGCATATTCGGCCTTATGGATGCAATAGATAAATTCGATATCAATAAGAACATTAAATTTGAAACCTATGCCCAGCTAAGAATACGGGGGGCGATAATAGATCACCTCAGAAAAAATGATTGGGCACCCCGTTCCCTCAGGTACAAAGCTAAAGAGATAGAAAGTGCGTATAAAGACTTGGAGTTAAAATTAAGTAGAACTCCTACCGATGACGAGGTGGCAGAGTACATAGGCGTAGACAAGACAACATTTTTGAAGACATTAGGGGATATAGGAGCGCTATCAATACTGTCATTAGAGGAGTTATTGGAAAACAATATGGAAGTTAGAACAATACCATCGGGGGAGGAGAATAGGAACACCCACGTAAAACAACCGGATGAACTGTTGGAAGCCAAAGAGACTAAAAGGCTCCTTAGGGAAGCGATAGAAGGTCTGCCGGAAAGGGAACGATTGATAATTACTTTATATTACTACGAAGGGCTGACCTATAAAGAAATTGGAAAAGTATTAGACGTATCCGAATCCAGGATATCTCAATTACATACAAGGGCTGTTTTACGTATGAAGAATTGCCTTTCAGCACATAGGGCGGACCTAACTATATAGGGGGTGTTAAAAAATGATATTCAGGGGAAAAACATTTCAGGAGGCAGTGGACAAAGGACTTAGACATTTCGGTGTCACCTATGACACGGCGGAAGTGTATCTTATTAAGGGTACAGACGGAGCGAAGGACGTAGGCGAGGAGGGAGAGTTCGTCGTAGAGATATCTCCCCTTTACAATATGCCTACGAATGTGGATGGCAACTTCAGGGTGTTGTACAAAAAGGACGGAGTTTATGTTAAAGTGAACCCGCCTGTTGGCAACGGAATGAGTGTTAGGGCCGAGGACATAAGGGAAAACCTAAAATATAAAGATGTTAAGGATATAGATGAAGAGGCTATAATAGAAGCGGCAAATGTAGTAAATACTGAAACGATAAAGATCGCCCCCCCCCAAGAAGAAATAAAGCATCCGGCAACCCTCGAAATTAATATTGAAAAAGATAATAAATCCGCCTATGCCGTTATGATACCTCCTAACGGAGGCGATACCCTTACCAAGGATAGGGCTGTGACCATACTCAATAAGAATGGTGTGGTAGCCGGATTGAATTATAATAATATAGAGAACATGATCACAAAAAATATTTATGGTACACCGGTCCTCATTGCCACAGCGGTTGAGCCTATAAACGGGGAGGATGGGTACGTAGATTATAAGGTAGAGATAAACAAAAAAAGGGAATTGAAGACCAGGGCAAACGGTTCCATAGACTTCCGTGAACTGGATCTTATCGAAAATGTTGTAGCTAAACAGACCCTCGCAAGTCTTGTGCCCCCTACCGAGGGTACGGACGGGCAGGACGTATTAGGTAACCCGATTAAGGCCAAGGCCGGTGCGATTGCAAGGTTGCCTAAGGGCAAAAACACCGAAGTTACAGCTGATAACCTTAGCCTAATAGCCGCGGTGGATGGCCAGATAAACTTTGTAAACGGTAGGATTAATGTTCACCCGATATACGAGGTACGCAGCAATGTGGACAATTCGACGGGGAATATAAGGTTCGTAGGTAAAGTAAGGGTCGGCGGTAATGTGCTCACGGGTTTTGAGATACACGCCGATGGGGACATCGAAGTGCACGGGGTCGTCGAGGGGGCGAAACTCGTATCCGGAGGGGATATAATACTCAAAAGGGGCGCCCAAGGCAGCGGCAGGGGCGTACTTATATGTGAAGGTACCCTCGTTTCTAGGTTTATCGAAAACTGTACAGTAGAGGCTAAGGGCGGCATAACTGCAGAAGCGATTATGCATAGCGTTATACGATGTAAATCCAGCATTGAACTAAAGGGCAGAAAGGGGCTTTTAGTGGGCGGAAACATCTCCGCCGGGAAGGAAATACGTGCAAAGACCATCGGCTCGCCAATGGCTACCGCCACCCATATTGAAGTAGGGGTCGATCCCGGTTTAAAGACAAAGATTGATGATCTTATAAAAAAGATCGAAGAGGAAAAGAAGTCCCTGCAGCAGGTAGAGTCCAATATTAAGCTGGTGGCTAAGATCGCAAAGACGGGCTATGTGCCTGAAAATAGGAAGGTATTGCTCCAAAAATGTTTAAACTTAAAGTCCCAGCTCGAAGAAAATATAAGACAAAACACGATGAAATTAGCGGGTATGCAGGAACAGCTGGATACCATATCCACAGGTAGAATAAACGTAGAGGGTGTAGTCCATGCCGGTACAACGATTACCATCGGCAGCTCTAAAATGCACGTAAGGGATACCCTTGAATATGTATCCTTTTACAGGGCCGAAGGGGAAATAAAACTAGGTACTTATGGGAAGTAATGGAGGGGGGGTTCTATGACCGTAAGAGCGGTGGATATGCAGATTGTCGTACAAAAAAGTGCGGAAATAGCACAGAGCAGGTATCCTAGGGATGCCAAAACAAGGCTGCAGCTACAACAACAAGCCCAGGTTTTACAACAGAGGACCCAAATAGAAAACCGTCAAATAAAATATACACAAAAAGCCGAACACGCCATAATACGCGATGATGAGGGAAAAAAGGACAGTAAAGGATACAAAAAACGGGATCAGAAAAAAGAAAAAAGAAAAAAAGCTACGAAAAATATCCAGTCCGGTAGGATAGATATTAAGATATAGAGGTGTATAGGATGAATCATTGGCTACTCTTTTCCGGTATCGGGTTTATTATTGTATCAATAATATTGTTCATAGGCGATGCACTAAAAAATAAGGCCGAGATAAGGGAGCTAAAACAGGCCAGCGCCCGGACGGAATTACTCATCGACGAATTGAACGAACTTTCGGCTACAGTAGTAGACGAATTGGATAAAAAATATAACAATATGTTAACGATATACAATGAGGTGCTAACGATATCGGAGCCAACGCAGGAAGAAGACTTGTCTGAAGCCCCACAGCAATGGAGTAAAAAGAGTACTATATTAGAGCTCCATCGCAAAGGAAAATCCGTTTTAGAGATCGCAAAGGAGCTTGACATAGGTATAGGTGAAACGGAACTTGTAATAAAATTCGCCGGCAAAGGGGTGGGAACCAGTAATGAGAGCCTTTAAATTTATATTCCTTGCCCTCGGGATCTGCCTTATTATGGCGTATTTTATTATACCCTCAACCCAGGGACAGGATATCCTAGCGGGGAAGGCAGGAAAATCAGCGCAGGGCCTTCCCTTCGAAGGAAAGGGACCGGATTATGTACTGGGAAAGGAAGATAGTATCAAAAAGGCAATAGAAGAAGAACCCGTCACGGAAAAATCGCAACCCATTATAAGGACCATCGTTATTCCTAAGGGAGCGGATAGCTATAAAGTTGCAAAGCTATTGTTTGAAAAGGGCCTTATACAGGATAGAAATGCCTTTGATAAAAGGCTCATCGAGTTAGGGTTAGATAGACGTATTCCTTATGGGACGCATAATATACAGGAGGGTCTTGTTATGGACGATATAATAAAGATAATTACCGGGATCGATGACGGAATTTGAAATATCGTTGCTAATGCCCATGAACTGTGATATACTACACGAGGCAATAAAACAACACACATCCCTTGAAGCTGGGGTTGGTGTCCTAAAATTAGGATTATCCTAGCAAATGTAGGGGGTGGAGGTTAAAAACCATAGGAGGTGGCAAAGATGGCAGTAGTGACTATGAAGCAATTACTAGAAGCCGGCGTACATTTCGGTCACCAAACGAGAAGATGGAACCCGAAAATGGCGAAATACATTTTTACCGAACGGAACGGCATCTATATAATTGACCTTCAGAAGACGGTAACAATGATTGAAAGCGCTTATGAGTTCGTAAAAAGCGTAGTAGCAGAGGGAAAAGAGATATTGTTCGTAGGTACAAAAAAACAGGCCCAGGAATCCATCCGGGAAGAAAGTAGCCGCTGTGAGATGCCCTACGTCAACCAACGTTGGCTAGGGGGGATGTTGACTAATTTTAAGACCATAAGAAAAAGGGTGGACAGGTTACACGAACTCGACAAAATGGAGGATGACGGCACCTTTGACCTTTTGCCTAAAAAAGAGGTCATAAAGCTGAACCATGAAAGGGAAAAACTGGGCAAGTTCCTAGGGGGCATTAAGGATATGAAAGAGCTCCCCGGAGCGGTTTATGTGGTGGACTCCCGTAAAGAAAGAATAGCCGTGGCCGAAGCCAGAAAGTTAGGGATACCACTAGTCAGCATAGTCGATACGAATTGCGACCCCGATGAAATAGATCATATTATTCCCGGTAACGATGATGCGATTAGATCCGTTAAACTGATAACTTCCATACTGGCAGATGCAGTACTCGAAGCAAAACAAGGGGAACAGCTCGAAGAACAGGATAATTAAAGGTGAGGGTTCGCCCTTACCTTTTTATTTTAACAATAAGCTTAGGAGGTAGTAACTATGGTAACAGCCGCAATGGTAAAGGAGCTTCGGGGAAAAACGGGCGCCGGGATGATGGATTGTAAAAGGGCCCTGGAAAAGACCGAAGGGAATATCGAAAAAGCTATAGACTTGCTTAGGGAAAAGGGCCTTGCTGCCGCATCAAAAAAGGCTGGCAGGATTACCGCCGAGGGTACGGTGGAATCATATATACATACGGGTGGCCGCATTGGGGTGCTTATTGAGGTGAACTGTGAAACGGATTTCGTAGCAAAAACTGACGATTTCAAAGCCTTCGTAAGGAATATGGCTATGCAGGTAGCCGCATCTAAACCATTGTACGTACGCAGGGAAGACGTCCCGGCGGATGTAATAAAGGACGAAAAACGCATACTTACGCAGCAGGCTTTAAATGAAGGTAAACCTGAACATATAGTGGACAAAATGGTTGAAGGGCGCATCGGAAAGTTTTATAAGGAGATATGTATTTTAGAACAGCCCTATATAAAGGACCCCGAGATGTCTGTTGAACAGGTCCTCAGGGAAACAATTGCAAAAACTGGTGAAAATATAGCTATAAGGCGGTTTGTACGATATGAAATGGGCGAAGGGCTGCAAAAGAGGGAAGAGAACTTCGCTGAAGAAGTATTAGCCCAGACTAAGGGTTAGGATCAATCCATGGCAACATATCAATGGGACACTTCCGTGTCCCATTGATATAATGAAGTAGAATCTGCATATATGGAGGTATTTTGATGACGGGCCCCCGATTCGAAAGGGTAATTCTAAAAATTAGCGGAGAGGCATTAGCCGGGCCAAAGGGTTTCGGCATAAACTTTGGCACTATAACGAGGATAGCTCACCAGATTAAAGAGGTTGTCGAAATGGGCGTCGAGGTAGCCATCGTGGTAGGTGGCGGCAATATATGGCGCGGCAGATCCGGTGAGGGTATGGATAGAACGACCGCCGATCACATGGGTATGTTGGCGACTATAATAAACGCATTGGCGTTACAAGATGCCCTCGAGGAGAGGGCAGTCCCAACGAGGGTACAAACAGCCATAGAGATGCGGCAAATTGCGGAGCCCTATATAAGGAGGAGGGCCGTTAGGCACCTAGAAAAAAAGAGGGTTGTTATATTTGCGGCGGGTACTGGGAATCCGTTCTTTTCAACGGATACAACCGCCGCCCTTAGGGCAGCAGAAATTGATGCAGAGGTAATACTATTAGCTAAAAAAGTGGACGGTGTATACGATTCCGATCCGGCGACGAATCCAGAGGCAAAGAAATTTGATAAACTAAACTACTTTGACGTATTAAGGTTAGGGCTTAAGGTTATGGACAGTACCGCTATTTCCCTGTGCATGGACAATAGGATTCCGATAATAGTGTTTGGCCTTGAAAGTTCGGATAACATAAAAAAGGTTATCCTAGGGGAAAAGATCGGGACATCTATCGGATACTAACGGGGATACGAGGAACAGCCGTAAAAAACTTTAATATATTAGGGAGGAGTTAAAAGTGAAACTGGAGATTTACGATACAGCCGAAAACAATATGAAAGCCACTTTGAAGGCATTAGAGGGTGAATTGACAACGGTGAGGGCGGGAAGGGCAAATCCGGGCCTTTTAGACAAAATTACCGTAGATTATTATGGTACCCCCACACCATTAAACCAGATTGCAGGCATTTCTGCACCGGAGCCCAGACTTTTGGTGATACAACCTTACGACAATAATGCTTTACAGAACATTGAAAAGGAAATACTAAAATCCGATTTGGGATTAAATCCTAACAACGATGGAAGGGTAATAAGGTTAGTAATACCCCAGTTAACTGAAGAACGGCGTGTAGAACTCGTCAGACTCATTAAAAAGTATGGTGAGAACTCGAAAATATCCATCCGTAACGAACGTAGGAGCGCCAACGATGTAATCAAGAACATGAAAAAGAACAGCGAATTAACAGAGGACGAAGAAAAAAGGGCACAAAACGAAATACAAAGGTTAACGGACAAATACATCGAAGCCATTGACAAAGCTATAGAAAAAAAAGAAGCAGAAATAATGGAAATATAAAATGGGCGTACCGTTGCTAATATGTTATACTGTTGATGATGCTCTTCGTATACTTGGTGCGCATAAAATTTCTAACGTGGTCATAACAAATACCGGGGCTTATTTTGGACAAAGGGACGATAAGGGGCAAAAAAGGGTAATAGATCAAAGGAATAAAAATACGCTGATCGAATTAATTGTTTGCTAAATACCTCCTGGGCAGGGGGTATTTTACGGTGGAGGTATTACAATGGACCATAGGGCTAATTATCCAAGGCATGTTGCAATAATAATGGACGGGAACGGACGATGGGCCAAAAAGAGAAAGTTGCCTAGGGAGATGGGTCACAGAGCCGGGGTGCTGGCGCTGAAAGAAATCGTAAAGTATTCATGTAATATAGGCCTTAAATATCTAACTCTGTATGCTTTCTCCACGGAGAACTGGAAAAGACCGGATTTAGAGATAAAAAACCTTATGAGTTTAATGATGGAATATTTAAAAAATGAACTTTGGGAGCTAAAACGCAATAACATAAAATTGAATATATTAGGGGATACCTCCCGGCTTAAGGCCCCTATAGAAAAAGAATTAAACAAAGCAGTATCGGAGACCAAAGAAAATGACGGTACCGTGCTCAGCGTTGCTATTAATTACGGTGGGCAGGACGAAATAATCAGGGCCGTAAGAAATATAGCCAGGGATATATGCGCAGGTAAAGCTAATATACATAGTATAGATAAGGATTTTTTCGAGGGTTACCTTTATACAAAGGGGATACCCCATCCCGATTTATTGATTAGGCCTAGCGGCGAACTTAGGATTAGCAATTTCCTTCTTTGGCAGATAGCCTATTCCGAGCTTTGGTTTTCTGATTGCTATTGGCCGGATTTTACCCCAGAAATGTTCGAAGAAGCGCTAAAGGACTATTCAATGCGGGATAGAAGATATGGGGGGATCAATAATGCGGACTAGGATATCCAGCGCCCTATTAGCAATACCTTTGTTAGTAGCCGTACTCGCTCTAGGGGGGAAAATCCTGCTAATTGTTCTTACCGCGGTTTCAACGATAGCTCTATGGGAATTCTATAATACATTCCATACAACGGATGTACGCCCCTTTTATATGATCGGGATATTAACCGGTGCTATTATAAATATAACTATGGGTGTCTATAGCAACGCCGCCCTGACCTATGTAACCGCCGCGGTGGTTTTTTGTACCTTAACATGTTTCGTAGCCATGATAGCCCAAAACAAAGCACGTATACTGGACCTTGGCGTAACCCTTTTAGGGCTTATTT
The DNA here is from genome assembly GCA_964508195.1 of uncultured Clostridiaceae bacterium. Lineage (GTDB taxonomy): Bacteria > Bacillota > Clostridia > Ch29 > Ch29 > JAAYEV01. The sequence goes on along the minus strand of CAZDSH010000001.1, from coordinate 20,743 downwards.
ATGTTTCGTTGCTTATGAGCATGATTTTTCTTATATATAGTATGGACCACGGGCCTATAATAATATGGTTAGTATTTATTATAGCTTGGATAGGGGATACCTTCGCTTATTTCGTAGGCATAAACTTCGGCAAACATAAACTGTGTCCCGAGATAAGTCCTAAAAAATCCGTAGAAGGAGCAATAGGTGGCATTTTTGGTAGCGTTTTAGGTACCCTTGTATTTGGCCTTATTGTGCACAGGATAACGGGGCTTAAGGTGCATAACTTACGGCTTATACCTATTAGCTTGATAGGCGGTATTATGGCCCAGATGGGGGACCTGGCCGCATCACTGCTAAAGAGATACGCCAATATAAAGGACTTCGGTAAGCTCATGCCCGGTCATGGCGGTATTTTAGATAGGTTTGACAGTATATTGTTTACTACACCTGTTATATACTATATTATAGAAATAGGTTTACCGGTAATACGGTAACGGAAAGGGTCGGATAACCTTGAAAAAGATTGCAGTTTTAGGTAGCACCGGATCTATAGGCCGCCAGACTTTACAAGTAGTCTCGGCTATGCCTAGGGAATACAAAATCGTTGCCCTTACCGCCAAGGAAAACGACCGTTTGATGCTAAAACAGATACGACGGGCTAAACCGTCTATAGTGGCCCTTTTAAATTACGAAAATGCCCAAAGACTGAGGAATGCCCTAGGCGATAATAGGGATACCGTAGTCCTCGACGGAGAGGAAGGTATATTAAAATGTATAACTGAAAGCGGCTGCGATATAGTCGTAAACGGTATGGTAGGCATAGCGGGGCTTTTACCTACCCTTAGGGCTATAGAGGCCGGGAAGGATATAGCCCTCGCCAATAAAGAAACCCTCGTTGCCGGCGGCAAATTAGTAATGGATAGGGCTATGGAAAAAGGCGTTAAAATAATACCCGTAGACAGCGAACATTCGGCTATATTCCAATGTATCGGTGACACGCCGACCTCCCAAATAAGCAAACTGTTGCTCACCGCCTCCGGCGGACCTTTTTTAGGCAAAACCTCCAAGGAGCTAAAAAATGTAACTCCCCGTGAGGCCATAAAGCATCCTAACTGGAACATGGGTAAAAAGATTTCTATAGATTCCGCAACCCTTATGAACAAAGGGTTAGAAGTTATAGAAGCGAGATGGCTGTTTGGGTTAGGGGCCGATAGAATTGAAGTATTGGTCCATCCCCAGAGCATAGTACATTCCATGGTAGAGATGGCGGACGGTGCGGTTTTAGCTCAATTAGGGGTACCGGACATGCGGATACCTATACAATACGCCCTTACATATCCCGACCGGAGACCCACGGGGTTACCGCAATACGATCCCGTGGCAGCGGGTAGTTTAGAATTTTTCAAACCCGACATGGAAACTTTCCCGGCGTTGGGGCTAGCCTATTACGCCCTTGCGACCGGCGGATCCATGCCCGTTGTACTAAACGGGGCTAACGAGATCGCCGTGGATCGTTTTTTAAAGGGCGATATACCCTTTAATTATATACCTATAATAGTGGAGAAGGTCATGGAGAAGCATACAGTCCAAAAAAAGCTGATTTTAAAGGATATATTGCATTGGGATATATGGAGTAGAGAACAGGCTAATGCTATGATTAAAAAAGAAGGTGGAAAGTATTGAATCCGGCAATAATAACTACGATAACATCTATAATCATATTTACATTAATGATATTCTTCCATGAATTTGGACATTTCATCGCCGCTAAAAGGGCGGGGATTACAGTGGAGGAGTTTTCTATAGGCATGGGACCAAAGCTGGTATCCTGGGGTTCCAACGAGACCGAATACTCCCTCCGTGTATTCCCTATCGGCGGTTACGTAAAGATGTTAGGTGAGGATGATAAGGTCAAAGGGGAGGGTTCCTTTAACAGCAAATCCCTTGGAAGAAGGATCGGTGTAATATTGGCGGGGCCAATGATGAATATTTTGCTAGCGATAATTTCTTTAAGCATAATATTTTGTATTATCGGAACGCCTACGACCATTATAGATACGGTTATAAAGGATCACCCCGCGGAGGAGGCGGGTCTACGGCCTAAGGACAAAATAATATATATTGATGGCGAGAAGATAGAGAGCTGGGATAGGTTGCAGAACATTATAGCCGCTTCCAAAACCGAACAAATGAATGTGTTAGTAGAACGAGGGGATGAAGTGCTTAGTATCGTAGTGTTCCCTATCGTTAACGTCGATACCGGACAAAAAATGATAGGCATTACACCCCAATCAAGGAAAAACCCCTTAGGCTCGATCTACCTAGCCGTTATGAAGAGCATAGAGGTTATCGGTGCTATGGTAGGCTATCTGGGACAATTAGTAGCCGGCCGAGCCGCCCCGGATGAAATAATGGGCGCAGTAGGGATTATCCAACTGGTGAACCAGGCTACAAAGACCGGTATAATAGATGTTTTATCCCTAACGGCTTTTTTGAGCCTTAACCTGGGGGTCATTAACCTGTTGCCTATCCCTGCGTTAGACGGCGGCAGGTTAGCTTTCCTAGTCCTAGAGGGTATCCGCGGAAAACCCGTCGACCTCGAGAAGGAGGGCCTTATACATTTAATCGGCTTTGTATTCTTATTGATGCTAATAATATTAATAACCTGGAAGGATATAACGAGGCCAGGGTTATTTTAAAAACGGAGCGTGGGTTTTATGGGAAGCAGTACGAAAAAAATACACGTAGGGGATGTACCTATAGGCGGGGGTAGCCCTATATCAATACAATCAATGACGGATACTGAAACCTGTAACGTTAGGGCTACGGTTGAACAAATACTAGGATTACAAAAAAAAGGCTGCGACATAATCAGGGTGGCGGTGCCGGACATGGAATCCGCGTTATGTATTGCCGATATTAAGGATAAAATATCTATACCCCTTATAGCGGACATACACTTTGATTATAAGCTCGCCCTGAAATCCATCGATGCCGGGGCTGATGCATTACGTATAAACCCCGGTAATATTGGTTCGACGCAGCGCATAGAGAGGATTGTAAGGGCTGCAGCCCAAAAGGATATACCTATAAGGATAGGGATAAACGGCGGCTCTTTAGAAAAGGATATACTTAGAAAATACAAGGGGGTCTGTGCCGAGGCCCTCGTAGAGAGTGCTTTAAGAAATGTAAGGCTCATAGAAAACATGCATTTTTATAATATGAAATTATCCCTTAAAGCTTCCGACGTCAATACAACGGTTAGGGCCTACAGAGCTATATCGGATAGAACAGATTATCCGTTACATGTTGGCGTTACTGAGGCCGGTACGTTTTTAGGCGGTACCGTAAAATCGGCTATAGGTATTGGGCTTCTGCTAATGAAAGGTATCGGGGATACTATAAGGGTATCCCTAACGGATCAGCCGATGCGGGAAGTAGAGGTGGGCAAAGAGATATTAAAGGCCCTGGGGCTTTATAAAAGACCTACTATAGAAATTATTTCCTGTCCTACCTGTGGCCGATGTCGCATTAACCTTAGGGAGCTAGTGGAAGAGGTAACTGAAATGGTAGAACCCATAGAAAAAAACCTTAAGGTTGCTATAATGGGCTGTGCAGTAAATGGCCCCGGTGAAGCCCGGGACGCGGATTTAGGTATAGCCGGGGGCGATGGAAAGGGAATAGTGTTCAAGGACGGTAAGATAATAAAGAACGTTAAAGAGGATCAGCTATTAGAAGCCCTCATGGAGGAGATAGATAAATACTAACAATAACCCCCAACCGTTGTTACGTTGCATGCGTGTAGAGGATTTTTAGTACATGAGGATAAAGGTTTATCTTATTTTTGAAAGGGGTATAAATATGAGCAAGGGGCAAGAGGATTTTGTAACACAAATCGCAAAGCAAGAAGAAGATTTCTCACAATGGTATACCGATGTTATACGGAAAGCCGATCTTGTGGACTATGCTCCGGTAAAGGGGTTTATGGTTATCAAACCCTACGGCTATGCCCTCTGGGAGAATATGCAAAAAGAACTCGATAAAATGTTGAAGGCTACCGGCCACAAGAATGCTTATTTCCCGCTCTTTATCCCTGAAAGCCTGCTCCAAAAAGAAGCGGAGCACGTTGAAGGGTTTGCGCCGGAGGTAGCTTGGGTAACCGAGGGCGGTGACGAAAAGCTAGCGGAACGAATAGCCGTAAGGCCCACCTCCGAGGCAATAATATGTAGCATGTACTCTAAATGGATAAAATCCTACCGGGATTTGCCCATATTATATAACCAATGGTGTAATGTCGTAAGATGGGAAAAGAGCACTCGACCCTTTTTGAGGACCTCGGAATTTTTATGGCAGGAGGGTCATACCGCCCATAGGACGGAACAGGAGGCCCAGGCGGAAACACTGCAGATGTTGAATATATACAAGGATTTTGCGGAAAATATATTAGGCATCCCTATGCTTACAGGTGAAAAGTCCGATAGGGAAAAATTTGCCGGTGCCAAAATGACATATTCCATGGAGGCTTTAATGTTAGACGGCAAAGCCCTCCAAGCGGGAACCTCCCATAACCTCGGCCAACACTTTGCAAAGGTCTTTGATATACAATATCTAGATAGGGACGGCGAATTAAAATATGTATGGTCCACGTCCTGGGGAGTATCTACGAGGCTTATTGGGGGCATCATAATGGTCCACGGCGATGACCGTGGTTTGATACTGCCTCCGAAGGTGGCTCCTTATCAAATAGTGCTAATACCTATCGCACAGCACAAAGAAGGTGTACTGGAAACGGCCGATAGGCTCTTTAAGGATCTAGCCCAAGATTATAGGATAGAATTAGACTCCAGGGATACTTACAGCGTCGGCTGGAAATTTAACGAGTGGGAATTAAAGGGCGTACCCCTAAGGCTGGAAATCGGTCCTAGGGACGTTGAAAAAAACCAAGTAGTAGCGGTAAAGCGTGATACAGGCGAAAAAATAATCCTACCCATGGAGGGGCTAAAGAAAAGAATTGATGCATTATTAGAGGAAGTACATCAGGGGATGTTTAAAAAAGCCCTTAATTTCAGGAATGAAAATATACGCACGGCTAAGGATATGGATGCGTTTATTTCAATTATCGAAAGCCAAAGGGGTTTTATAAGGGCTGCATGGTGCGAAGACGCTGAATGTGAGGCCTACATAAAGGAAAAGACCGGCGCAACTATTCGGTGTATTCCCCTTGAACAGAATAATAATAATAAAGGTACATGTATAGTCTGCGATAAGCCCGCTAGCAGGATACCCTATTTCGCAAGGGCTTATTAAAAAGTTCAGTCGTTTTAAGGCAGTAAAACATAATGGTTTCGGGAGGAAATATTAATGGAAGTGACCGCGATAATCCCCGCATACAACGAAGAAGAAAGAATCCCGTCCGTTTTAGAAGCCGTAAAAAAGTCCAGCCTTGTTGACGAAATAATTGTAGTGGACGACGGTTCGGAGGATAACACCGCGAAAATTGCCCAGGAGTTGGGGGTTAAGGTTATAATAAATGATAAAAACCTCGGTAAAGGCGGAGCGCTATGTAAAGGCCTAAGGAATTGTCAATCTAAAGTAATACTTTTCCTGGATGCGGACCTTTATGGGTTCGAGCCAAGGGACGTAAACAACCTTTTGGAACCGGTCCTTTCAGGGGATTACGATATGGCTATAGGCATTTTCGCAAACGGGCGGCTAACAACAGATATAGCCCAGAAAGTGGCACCCTTTTTATCCGGACAAAGGGCTATTAGACGCGGACTGTTAAAGGAGATAAACGGATTAGAAGTAAGTCGGTACGGCGTAGAAGTTGCCCTAACTCGTTACGTTAAAAAGAACAATATAAGGATTAAAGAGGTACAGCTAAAGCATGTATCCCATGCTATGAAGGAGGAAAAACGCGGCATAATACGCGGGCTTGCTGAACGGCTGAAGATGTACGGGGATATAGTGAAAGTAATGACCTTTAAACAGCAATAATACGGATTATACCAAACCGTAAGTATGACATAATTTTTAGGATAGGAGAACTTATAAAACATTGGGCTTAACTATTCAGGGGGTTATGTTTTATATATGGGCACAACGATGGAAGGAATCGAAAGGGTACTAGTAAATGAAAAGACTTCGGAGATACTGATTATAACGAATAATAACTATAATCATGGGGCGACGTTAAATTCATCCCTAGAAGAAATAACAAAAAAATTTAAAAAAAATAAAGATATAAAAATTGAATTAATACAATCGGCCAAGGATTGTAGCCTGGATACTTTGCTTAATCGTCATTGGGATTTTTTTTGTTCCCTTTGGGATAGAACCTACCCTACTTGTAAGGCATGGCTCAGCGACTGTACATATAAGTTAGATGATAAGGGCCGCCTTTTTATTGAGCTAGGTGACGAATTAGCAATACAAGCCCTCCACAGTCGCGGATTTAAAACCTTCACCCAAAGGCTTATAAGCGCACTAAGCGGCAAAGATATATCTATAGGCTTAAAATTGAGTAATGACGGAAAGACTGACTATAGCGCACTCCATAGGGAAAATGTGCTGGAAGAAGAGATTAAAGAGGTTAGAAAAATAGTAAACCGACATATCCAAAATGAAGGGGATGCCTCTGAAATAAAAGCCATCCTTGGCAAACCCTTTAAAGGTACACCGAAACCGATAAATGAAATAATACAGGATACTGATACCGTAATAGTGGAAGGGGATATATGTAAATTGGATATCAAGGAACTACGTTCAAAGAGATATCCATTATTACTATCCCTATGCGTTACTGATTATAAGGATACCATAGAATGTAGATTTTTTATTGGTATGCCGGACAAAGTGAAGGCGGAGGCCCTGTTCCAGATCGGCGACAGGGTTAGGATAAAGGGTGAGGCCCAATATAATAAATACGTTAGGGATATAACGATCATAGGAAGGGATGCCCTTTTAATACCCCAAAAACATAGATGCGATGATGAGGACGAAAAGAGAATAGAGTTGCATGCGCATACGCGATTCAGTGCCCTGGACGGCGTGGCGCCGGTGGATGCACTTATACAAAAGGCTGCAAACTGGGGTCATAGTGCCATTGCCATAACTGATCACGGCGTAGTTCAGGCCTTTCCCGAGGCCTATGAAGCGGCTCAAAAAGCCGGTATAAAGGTAATCTACGGCCTAGAAGGGTATTTAATAGACGATATATATCTGAACCGGCAGACGACTTTTAACTGGGAGGACTGTGATCACTTTGTGGTATTCGATATAGAAACGACGGGTCTTAACCCTACAAGGGACAAGATCACCGAAATAGGGGCCCTAAGGGTTAGGGATGGCGAAATAACCGATTCGTTTCATTCATTAATAAACCCGGGTATACCTATACCTATGGAAATTATAAAATTGACGGGGATTACCGATGAAATGGTTAAAGGTGCTCCATCGGCGGAACAGGTGATCCCTAGGTTCTTGGACTTCGTAGATGATGGAGTCCTAGTAGCACATAACGCACCCTTTGATCTAGGTTTTTTGCAAGTAGTAGCCGCGGATTTGGGGTTGAGAATAAAAAACGAAGTAGTGGATACCCTGGCTATCACAAGGAGATTGTTTCCCCGGTTAAAGTCCCATAAATTATCCGCCCTAGCGACACATCTAAAAATTGATACAAACAGGGCCCATAGAGCAAAGGACGATGCCATGACCACTGCAAGGGTACTAATTAAATGTATAACACGTATCAAAAAGGATAAAGGGCTAAGGGAACCGCTGTCAAAGGAGGATCCTAGGTTCAAGGAGATGCTAAAGAAGCTTAGGCCCTATCACGTTATACTCCTTGCACAAAACCAAAGGGGCCTAAACAATATGTATCGCCTAGTCAGCAAATCCCATATAGATTATTTTTATAAGACGCCTAGGATACCAAAAAGCCTTCTTGCGGAGAATAGGGAGGGATTGCTCGTAGGTAGTGCCTGTGAAGCCGGAGAACTGTATAGCGCGGTTATAGGGGGTAAAGGCGATAAACAGTTAGAAGAAATTGCGTCCTTTTACGATTATCTGGAGGTGCAACCCCTCGAGAATAATAGTTTTATGATAAATAATGGCACAGTAAAAAGTATTGAGGAAATAAAGAATGCAAATATAAAGGTATATGAAATAGGTAAAAAATTAGGAATACCGACGGTAGCTACGGGGGATGTACATTTTGTCGATCCTACGGATAGCGTATTTAGAGAGATCGTGATGGTCGGCAAGGGCGTAAAGGACGCGTACAACCAAGGGTCGTTGTACCTGCATACTACCTCGGAGATGCTTAAAGAATTCGAATATTTTGGTGAGGATGTTGCAAAGGAGATAGTAATAAAAAACCCTAATAAGATAAATAACCGGATTGAGGGGGGCCTGCTACCGGTGCCCCTTAAAACATATCCCCCTACTATTCCCGGAGCTGCGGAGGACCTCGAGGAGATCCTTTGGAAACGGGCTAAAGGGTTTTACGGCGAGCCATTACCCCGTATAGTCAAAGAGAGACTTAAAAAAGAGCTTAGGGCTATTATAGATAATGGGTATGCTGTAATGTTTTTTACGGCACAAAAATTGGTTTCCAGATCAAAAAAAGATGGCTATTTAGTAGGCTCCAGGGGCTCCGTAGGTTCTTCCCTTGTAGCAACCATGAGCGGTATAACCGAAGTCAATCCATTGCCGCCCCACTATTTATGCAGCAACTGTAAGTATTCCCATTTCTTCGTCGATGGCAGCGTCGGAGCCGGGGCGGATCTTGCCGATAAAGATTGCCCGAAGTGCGGTAAAGCCCTTAATAAATACGGTTTTGATATTCCCTTCGAAGTTTTTATGGGCCTTGAAGGGGATAAGGAACCGGATATAGACCTTAACTTTTCAGGCGAATACCAAAGTACGGCGCACCGGTTTGCTGAGGAACTGTTCGGCAAGGAAAAGGTATACCGTGCAGGTACTATTTCCACATTAGCGGACAAGACCGCCTACGGTTTCGTGAAGGGTTATCTCGAGGAGCGAGGATTAACGGTACATAACGCAGAAATAAACCGCCTTGTACAGGGTTGTGCCGGCATTAAAAGGACCACGGGGCAGCACCCCGGTGGGATAATGATCGTACCCCGGGATATGGATATACACCGATTTACACCTGTACAAAGGCCGGCGAATGATCAGAATACAAAGGTTATAACTACCCATTTTGATTATCGTGCCATAAGCGGTAGATTGCTCAAGCTGGATATATTAGGCCATGATGACCCTACTATATTGAAGATGTTACATAAACTGACGGGTAAGGACCCGGAAAATATTACCCTAGACGATAAAAGGACCATGGGATTATTCAGCTCTACTGAACCCCTTGGCATAGAACCCGATGATATCGGCTGCCCGGTGGGGAGCATAGGTATTCCGGAGTTCGGCACACGGTTTGTACGACAAATATTGCAGGATACAAAACCCACTACTATAGCGGAGTTGGTTAGGATTAGCGGCCTGTCCCATGGCACTAACGTATGGCTTAACAATGCGCAAAAACTTATCCAAAAAGGTGTTACCACCTTAAAAGAAGTCATATCCACAAGGGATGATATATTTATATCCCTTGTACAAAAGGGAATGAAACCGGTAAAGGCCTTCGCCATAATGGAAAAGGTACGGAAGGGTAAAGGGCTCAGCAACGAAGATGTAGAGGCGATGGATAAAGTAGGCTGTCCCCAATGGTTTATAGATTCTTGTAAAAGGATAAAATATATGTTTCCGAAGGCCCATGCAGTAGCCTATGTATCCATGGCCTTTAAAATAGCTTACTATAAAGTGCATCATCCCTTAGCATTTTATGCAGCATATTTTACTATAAAGGCTAAGGAGTTCGATGCACAGTTGATCGTAGCGGGTAAGGAAGCGGTAACAAAAACTATTAAAAAATATGAGGCTAAAAGAAACACCTTAACTAATAAGGAAAGATCCCAGCTAACGATTTTAGAAGTCGCCCTTGAGATGTACCATAGGGGCTTTGGATTTCTGCCCGTGGACCTTTATAATTCTGACGGATTAAATTTCTTAATAAAGGACGATAAACTGCTTCCGCCATTAACGGCGTTACAGGGTCTTGGGGAAAATGCTGCAATGAACATAATTAAGGCAAAGGAAAGGGGACCCTTTATATCAGTAGAGGATTTACAGGATAGGGCGCGGGTTAACCGTACGGTGATCGATATACTGAAAAACCATGGTTGTCTAGCCTTATTACCAGAATCCAACCAAATTTCGCTTTTTTGACTTGTAATAATCCTTAGTATATGGTAAACTGTTGGTCAGAAAGTGCATACCTGTGGGGCAGGAGTGGGTAAAAACCCACTCTTTGCTGTTATACGGGGCAAAAGTCTTAGAATAATAAGGTTAAATGTATGGAAATATAAAAATATCGGTTATTGACATAACATACATGGGGAGGGACCGTGTTGGTAAAATCAAAGCTGCAAAAAACCGTAGAAGAATTGGCGATGCCCATTATAAAAGGGGCTGACTGTGAGCTTGTGGATATTGAATACGTAAAGGAGGGGCCTAATTGGTACCTCAGGATATATGTGGATAAGGACGGCGGCGTAACGGTGGATGATTGTCAAAGGATAAGTGAGGCACTGAGCAATGCACTCGATGATGCGGATCCTATTGAGCATAGCTACATATTGGAAGTATCTTCCCCCGGCGTTGAAAGGCCGTTAAAAACCCAGCGGGATTATGAACATTTTACCGGACGGGAAATAGACATAAAACTTTATTCGCCGATAGATGGTAAAAAGAAATACAATGGAATACTAATGGGATTAAGGGACGGAGTTGTTACCCTTAATACACCAAAGGGTGAACTACATTTCCAGAAAGAAAAGATTGCTTCCGCCCGGCTTACTTTTAAGTTTTAATGGGAGGTCATAGGCACATGAATCAAGAATTCATCCAGGCTTTGGAACAAATAGAAAAAGAAAAAGGCATAGGCATGGAGGTACTGAAGGAGGCCATAGAGGCTGCCCTTGTTTCCGCATACAAAAAACATTTCGGCTCATCCCATAATGTGGATGTAAACATTGATGCGGAAACCGGTGATATAAGGGTGTTCTCTAAGAAGACCGTGATGGAAAAACCGGAAAACGATCTCACTGAAATAAGCCTTCGGGATGCGGGTAAAATATCGCCTACAGCGGAATTAGGCGATATCGTGGACATAGAGGTTACGCCTAAAAATTTCGGCCGTATAGCTGCTCAGACGGCTAAACAGGTAGTAGTACAGAGGATCCGGGAAGCGGAAAGAGGCATTATATACGATGAATTCATAAACCGTGAAAACGAACTAATAAACGGGATGACCCAAAGATGGGAAAAAAACAATGTGATGATCGATCTTGGAAGGGTGGAGGCTATACTTCCCCCCGCTGAACAGATACATACTGAGGATTACTCGCCGGGAAACAGAATAAGGGTTTACATAGTCGAGGTAAAAAAGACGACTAAGGGGCCACAGATCATTGTTTCAAGGACGCACCCGGGCCTTGTTAAAAGGTTGTTCGAGCTAGAAGTACCGGAGATTCATAATGGCCTTGTGCAAATAAAAGGTATTGCTAGGGAAGCCGGGGCCAGAACAAAGATTGCCGTCCATTCTATGGATCCAAACGTTGATCCTGTAGGTGCCTGTGTCGGGCCTAAGGGCATCAGAGTCCAATCAGTAGTAAATGAACTAAGGGGCGAAAAAATAGATATTATCAAATGGAGCGATGACGTCAATGAGTTTATTGCAAACTCCTTAAGCCCCGCTAAGGTACTAGGGGTAACTACCGACGAGGAACAAAAATCCGCTACGGTGGTAGTAAAAGAATATCAATTATCCTTAGCTATCGGTAAAGAGGGCCAAAACGCAAGGCTTGCGGCTAAGATTACCGGTTGGCGAATCGATATAAAAAGCGAAGACCAAATAGAAAGTGCCGCTGATACCGAGGGTATTATAGAGCCGGCAAAAGATATTGATGATACTGAAAACGATCCCAAAGGCGATGCCGAACAGGATATAAGTATCCGGGGCGATGCCGGATCAACTGGGGATATTGGAAACGATGACGATGACGACGATGATGGGGATGGCATAGAGCCGAATGGGATTATTGAAGATACCGAATAGAGGTGATTGCCGTTGAAAGTTAAAAAAGTGCCTATTCGTTTATGTCTCGGGTGTCAACAGCTAAAACCAAAACGGGATATGATCAGGGTAGTTAAAAATAAAAAAGGGGAAATATCTATAGATAAAACCGGCAAAAAATCGGGCAGGGGAGCATACGTATGTCCCAATAAGACGTGTTTAAACATTGCCCGCAAAACTAAAAGGTTAGAGAGATCCCTTGGCACAAAAATAGATGAAAAAATTTATACGCTCCTAGAGGAGGAATTACCTTAATTACGGGATCGAAATCGGAATGTATTACAACAAAGGTTTCCAGGTTAAGCGTTAGGTAACAGGAATTATAGCAGGGGGTGAAGGGTATGGCAAGGATTAGGGTGTATGAACTGGCAAAACAATTACAACTGTCAAGTAAGGAGTTAATGGTAATATTGTCCGAATTAGGCGTTGAGATCAAAAGTCATATGAGCACCATAAACGAAAAGGAAGCAAATACCGTAAAGGAACTGTTAAAAGAAGGGCGAGAAGAGGATAAGGGCTCCGTGAAACAAAAAAAACCGAAAACCAAACCCGAGGGAGCAAAAAAAAGTATTGATAAAAAGGGTCAGCCCGGGGTGATGGTTAAAAAGAGTAAACCTAGGGACAAAAAAGTTGTAGAAATAGATGAAAAGATCACCGTAAACGGTTTAGCTGCGATACTTAAAGTACCGGCTACCCAGATCATAAAAAAACTTATACCCCTTGGCATAATGGCAGGCCTTAACCAAAATATAGACGGCAGTGTTGCCGCTGATATAGGCAGGGAATTTGGGTTCGAAGTTCTAATAAAAGAATACGATATAGAAGAGGATTACCTAGCGGAGGAAAAGGAAGATCCTTCTAAGATGTTACCTAGATCCCCCGTGGTTACCGTAATGGGGCATGTGGACCACGGAAAGACGTCGCTTCTTGATAGGATAAGAAAGACGAAGGTAACGGAGGAAGAAGCAGGGGGCATAACACAGCACATCGGTGCGTATAAGGTCCAAATTGAAAAGAGGGAAATAGTGTTCCTGGATACACCGGGTCATGAAGCCTTCACTGCGATGAGGGCAAGGGGCGCCCAGGTAACGGATATAGCGGTATTGGTAGTAGCCGCGGATGACGGTGTTATGCCCCAGACCATAGAAGCCATAAACCACGTCCGGGCCGCCGATGTGTCCCTTATAGTGGCAATTAATAAAATAGATAAACCCTCTGCAAACCCCGACAGGGTGAAACAAGAGCTTGCAGACCAGGGGCTCATCCTTGAAGAATGGGGTGGCGATACCGTAGGGGTATTAGTGTCCGCCCATACGGGGGAGGGCATAGACGATCTCCTGGAAATGATACTCTTAGTGGCGGATATACAGGACCTTAGGGCAAATCCCGACAGGAATGCCGTAGGTGTCGTAGTCGAAGCAAAGCTTGATCGAGGAAGGGGCCCTGTTGCAACAGTACTAGTACAAAAAGGTACCCTCAGGATAGGGGACTCCATAGTGGTAGGTGCCGCCTACGGAAAGGTCCGTGCTATGGCTGATGATGATGGCAAGAGGATACAAAAAGCAGGGCCCTCCACACCTGTTGAAGTCATCGGACTTTCCGAGGTGCCCGGTGCGGGGGATATGCTCGTAGTAACCGAGGACGATAGAACAGCAAGACACATAGCCCAGGAGCGTAAGGAAAGGATCCGTGATACATTATTAAGATCCTCTAAGAGAATAACCCTGGAGGATCTATTCGACCAAATAAAGGAAGGCAAGGTCAAGGAGCTTAACATCATAGTTAAAGCCGATGTGCATGGGTCGATAGAGGCGCTAAGACAATCCATAGAAAAGCTCAGCAACGACGAGGTGCGCATAAAATCTATACATGGCGGCGTTGGTGCTATTACCGAAACGGATATAATGCTGGCAGCAGCTTCAAATGCTATAGTGATCGGCTTTAACGTAAGGCCGGATAGCAAAGCGGTACAGATGGCAAACCATGAAAAAGTAGATATAAGGACCTACAGAATCATCTATGATGCGATAAACGACCTTGAGGCCGCAATAAAGGGGATGCTAGATCCGAAGTACAAGGAAGTTGTAGCCGGGAAAGCCGAAGTTAGGGCGCTATTTAAAGTTTCCGCTATAGGTACTATAGCAGGGTGTTACGTGCTAGAGGGCAAAATCCAACGTAACAGCGGCATAAGGGTAGTTCGGGACGGCATAGTTGTATTTGAAGGAAAGCTGGAATCCCTTAAAAGATTCAAGGACGACGTAAGGGAAGTTACCCAGGGATACGAATGTGGGATAAGCGTAGAAGCCTTCAATGATATAAAAGAAGGGGATATACTGGAATGTTTCGTTGATCAGGAGATCCCGAGATAGGAAAGGTGATTTTATGAACAGGAGAGCCCAAAGACTTTCTGAAGAGATAAAACGGGAGGTAAGTGATATCCTGCGAAATGGCGTAAAGGACCCAAGAATAACAGAACTTTTAAGCATCACCCAAGTACGGGTTAGCAGGGATTTAAGCTATGCAAAGATCTATGTCAGCCTATTAGGTAGCGATAAAGAAAAACAAGATGCACTGGAAGGCCTGGAAAGGGCTAAGGGGTTTGTTAAAAGAGAGCTAGGCGGCAGGCTGAAATTAAGGGGCGTCCCCGAGATCAGTTTTATGGCGGATGATTCCATAGAATATAGTTCCCATATTGATAAACTATTAAAAAAAGTAATGAAAAATGAGGGGACCGGCAAAGAAAATGATACTAACTGATATAATAAAGTGCCTCAAAGGGGGCAGTAACATAGGGATCATTACCCATGTGCAACCCGATGGCGATGCCCTAGGCTCGTCTTTAGCCTTAGGCCTTGCCCTGGAGGAACTGGGCAAAGATGTCGTCATCCTGAGGAACGATAAACTGCCGGCGAAATATTCATTTTTACCGGGGCTTCATCTTATGGAAAGTTGTTCAGGGACGATTGAGGCCGTGGATATACTGGTGGCATTGGATTGTGCTGACCTGGAAAGGCTCGGATGTGGCAAGTCCTATTACCACGGAGCAAAATTAGTATTAAATATTGATCATCATATAAGCAATACGATGTTTGGTAATCTAAACCTTGTAGATACTAACGCGGCGGCTACAGGCGAACTGATACACCGTATTATTAAACTAATGGGCTTGGATTTGAACTTAGATACGGCGGAATGTATATTTACGGCAATCGCTGCGGATACCGGTTGTTTTAAGTATGATAACACCACCTCTGTTACCCATGGTATCGCCGGCGAATTAATAGCCATCGGCGTGGATGCAAATAGGATTTGTAATCGTATTTTTAATCTAAGGACTCTGGCCCAGACGAAGATATTGGGTAAAGCAATAGAGGGAATCCAGATACATCATGGCGGAAGGACCGCTATCATGGTCGTAACCGAATCGATGATGGAGGAGGCTGGGTGCACTACAGAGGATTTAGAGGGCATAATCGAATTCGCCCGGGATATTGAAGGCATCGAAGTCGCAGCTTTCCTAAGGGATGCAGAGGATGACGACATAAAGGTAAGCCTTAGATCCAACGAATATATAGACACTGTATCCATCGCCAAGGCCTTCGGCGGCGGTGGTCATAAAAAAGCCTCGGGTTACACGACTAAAGGTCCAATAGAGGATGCCATAAATAAGCTTGTTAAAAAAATAGGGAAATGTTATGGGTAAAAAACATGGATGGATTTTTAAATTTTTTAAAACCTACAGGACCCACGTCCTTTCAGGCGATAAATAAAATAAAGATGTTAACCGGGGCGAAAAAAGTGGGGCATACCGGTACCCTTGACCCCGGTGCAGCCGGTGTGTTACCCGTATGCCTCGGCAGGGGAACAAAACTATCCCAGTTCGTTACACAGTCAAAAAGAAAGTATAGAGCGGAGATAACCTTTGGTACGACAACCGATACACAGGACAGCTATGGCAAAATTTTGCGTAAAGTGCCTGCAGAATTGGCGGAACAGGATATCAGGGAACTAATTAGCGGGTTTCTAGGGCCCTTGCAACAGATACCCCCTATGCATTCTGCAGTAAAACGGGGGGGCAGAAGATTATACGAGTTAGCTAGAAAAGGGTTAGAAGTTGAACGAAAACCAAGAAATATTGAGATATACGCCATAGATTTAGTAGATTTTTTTCCCCCTAACAGGGCCATTATCGACATAGAATGTTCTAAGGGTACATATATAAGGACGTTATGCCATGATATGGGGGTTAAATCCGGTTATGGTGCTATAATGTCTTACCTAGTGCGGCTGCTTTCCGGAGCATTTACCCTAGAACATGCAGTTACCGTGGAAGAGCTAATTATAGCGGCAAAGAATAAGGATTTTACGGGGTTAATATTGCCCCTTGACTATCCGTTACATCATATAAAAAAGGCATCGGTTCGTGGGGATGCACTGAAATATTTCCTAAACGGTAATCCTTTATATCCCCATAATTTCCTATCGGATATAAGTGGTTTTACCCAGGGACAATTAGTAAGGCTATATTATAACAAAATATTCATAGGGCTTGGCATCTGTACGAGGGATGGAGAAAATATACGAATAAAACTCAAATGTATGCTAACCGGCGCAAGGACACCGAAGGAGCTTAATGAACAAACATGAAGGGGAATATATATGAACTCAACTGGCTGGGGAATAACCCTAGGTTATTTTGATGGTATACATGTAGGACATCGTAAACTGATAAATAGGTTGCGCAGGAAAAGTGATAAACTAGGCTTAAGAACGATGGTACTCACCTTCGAGGAACATCCGCAAAACGTAATTAATAAAAACCGCCCTATTCCATTGATTTACCCACCCCGGGAGAAGTATAAGATGCTGTGCGATCTCGGCGTAGATCATGTGGAGATGATTCCCTTTGATAGGGGGATATCCCAGATGACACCTAAACAGTTCTTCGATTATCTTTTGTTAAAATATGATCTAAAGTACGGTGTAGTGGGGTTTAACTATAGATTCGGATTAGGGGGTAAAGGGGACGCCTATCTTCTTAAAAAGTATGCCGCAGATAAAAAAATAGATATAGACGTTTTAAAACCCGTAAGACTGGAAGGCCAACTGATAAGTAGTAGCTATGTACGTCGTCTGCTTAAAGAGGGCAATATAAAAAAGGTAAACCAATGCCTGGGCATGAACTATAGAATCTCGGGAAAAATAATAAAGGGTAAGGGTCGGGGTAACGGGTTAGGTGCGCCTACTGCGAATATTAGGCCGCCTGATGGGGTGCTGTGTCCCGCCCGGGGGGTTTATGCCACAGGTACGCAAATAGGTTCAAAGAGGTATAAAAGCATAACAAATATCGGATTAAACCCTACTTTTAACGACGATAAAACCCTAAGTATAGAAACCTATATATACGGTCTGAGGGAAGATATATACGGTCTATATATAACGATAGAATTTTTTGGAAGGATAAGGGAGGAGAAAAAGTTTCGCAATAGGGAGGAATTAAAAAAACAAATTGAATCGGACATCAAAAGTCTTGAAGATTAATCCAAATAAATTAAATAATGTATCAAAACCGCCCAGGTTAATGTTTACAAACCTATTATACTTATGATACTATTATAGTGCTATTTGAACCTTAGACTAGGTTAAAGGAACCTCCGGCCTTTTACTTGGTTTAGGGGGCTAATACCCAAGGAGGTGAAATGATGTTGGCTAACGAGGAAAAACAGCGAATAATAGACGAGTACAAAATTCATGAAAAGGATACCGGGTCACCAGAAGTGCAAATTGCAATATTAACGAAAAGAATAAACCAACTTAATGAACATCTAAAGGTTAACAAAAAAGATCATCATTCAAGACGGGGACTCTTAAAAATGGTAGGTAAAAGACGGGGACTTCTGAATTATTTAAAGGAAAAGGATATAGAAAGATACAGGAGCTTGATAGGGCAATTAGGCTTGAGGAAATAATAATGGGGCGGATTATACCGCTCCATATTTTTGATTAGGAGGTATAGCATGGAGAAACTGTATGATATGAAAACTTTTAGCCTGCAATTAGCTGGAAGGGAACTCGTCATAGAAACAGGTAAAATGGCTGAACAGGCCGGCGGATCAGTATTAGTAAGATATGGCGACACCGCCGTACTCGTAACGGCCACAGCATCGGAACAGCCCAGGGAAGGAATAGACTTCTTTCCCCTAAGCTGTGACTACGAAGAAAAATTATACTCCGTAGGAAAAATACCCGGCGGATTTATAAAAAGAGAAGGAAGGCCTACGGAGAAAGCAATACTAACTTCACGGTTGATCGATAGGCCCCTAAGACCGCTATTCCCCGAAGGATTTAGGAACGATGTACAGGTTATAGCTACCGTCCTGTCCGTGGATCGGGATAATTCGCCGGAGATTGCAGCTATGATCGGCTCATCGGTAGCCCTTTCCATATCGCCGATACCGTTCTTTGGGCCCACAGGTTCCGTAGAGGTTGGGTTCATTGATGATGGGTTAATACTTAATCCCACCATCGAACAGAAAGAACAAAGCATATTGAACCTCATAGTATCGGGAACAAAGGATGCCGTTATGATGGTGGAGGCCGGAGCCAATGAAGTTTCCGAAGGGGTTATGCTTGACGCTATTATGTTCGGCCATTCGGAAATCAAAAAAATAGTACAGTTTATAGAAGGGATCGTAGCGGAAATAGGAAAAGAAAAAATGGATATAGACATAGAAGAAATTGATCCGGAGCTAGAAAAGGAAGTTAGGGATTATGCAACACCTCGACTTGTTTCCGCTATACTAACTATAGAAAAACTGCAACGGAACGAAAATATAGACCGGGTTAAGGAAGAGACCCTGGAATATTTTGAAGAAAAATATCCGGAAAACGCTGCACAAATATCCGATGTATTGTATAACATCATAAGGGAAGAAGTGCGAAGGCTGATCCTCGAAGAAAGCAAAAGACCCGATGATAGGAAACCCGATGAGATAAGGCCTATAGCCTGCGAAGTGGGTTTATTGCCCAGGGCCCACGGTTCCGGTTTGTTTACCCGGGGTCAGACCCAGGCCCTTACAATAGCTACCCTAGGCGCTATGGGGGATGTACAAATACTGGACGGGCTAGGCCTTGAGGAGTTTAAAAGATATATGCATCATTACAATTTCCCGCCCTATAGCGTAGGTGAAACGCGGTTTTTAAGGGGTCCCGGACGCAGGGAAATAGGCCATGGCGCATTAGCGGAAAGGGCCCTCGAACCGGTTATACCTAGCGAGGAAGAATTCCCTTATACGATACGCCTCGTTTCGGAGATACTGAGTTCTAACGGTTCCTCTTCCCAGGCAAGCGTCTGCGGGAGTACCCTTGCGCTAATGGATGCCGGCGTACCTATAAAGGCACCAGTGGCGGGTATAGCTATGGGCCTTATGATGGACGAGGGGAAGGTACAAATATTGTCGGATATACAGGGTATGGAAGACTTTTTAGGGGACATGGACTTCAAAGTGGCCGGTACTGAAAAGGGTATAACCGCAGTACAAATGGATATAAAGGTATTCGGCCTAAAGCGTGAAGTGTTAAAAGAGGCCCTGGAGCAGGCACGATTAGGGAGGCTTTATATACTACAAAAAATGCTCGAAGTTATTTCAAAGCCTAGGGAAGAGCTATCGCCCTACGCACCTAAGATCATAAGGACCCTCGTCGATCCGGAAAAAATACGCGACATAATAGGTCCCGGCGGCAGAATCATAAATAGGATAATAGACGAAACCGGCGTCAAGATAGATATAGAGGACGATGGAAGGGTATTTATTGCCGCGCCGGATAGGGAATCCGGGGAAGAGGCGTTAAAGATCATCGAAACCCTCGTAAAGGACGTGGAGGTCGGCGAGTTCTATATGGGCAAAGTGCTCAGGATCATGAACTTTGGCGCCTTTGTCGAAATCGCCCCGGGTAAAGAAGGTATGATACATATATCCAAGCTGGATCACAGGAGGGTGGAAAAGGTGGAGGATGTATTGAACATCGGCGATGAGGTACTTGTGAAGGTTATCGAAATAGATAGGCAAGGCCGGATAAACCTATCCCGTAAAGACGCTTTACCTAGGAAGGAAAGCGACGGCAAAGGACGGGACGCCAGAAGCCGACGACGAACAAAACGATAAATTATATCCTTCGCAGTTAAAGCCACCTACTTAGCAGGTGGTTTTATTGTGTATAGTGATCTTTTTAATATACTTAGAAAAAAATATCCGATAACGTTTTTAAATGTCTCCTTTCTAAATTATGAACGATATGAATACTATATATAAAGTGTTAATAATATTACTTTACTTGTCATTTAAGAGGGCGAAGCCCGAAGAATCCTCTTGGAGGCAGACATAAGATCCTTCGCTACGCTCAGGATGACACGCTGGTGTGGCAAGGGGACGTTTTGTTTGCCACATTTGGGGCTGATGCGAAGCTATGCTTATAAATGGGAGGTAGGAAGTGGGAAGTGGGAGGCATTAGGCTGTCCGGAGCTGAGCTTACACCCGCATAATA